>NZ_JBMEZS010000001.1:0-648468 GCF_048822555.1 Klebsiella sp. C283 | reverse complement strand
CACCTACAGCGATGGATCCCTCAAAACAGAAAGTTTATCCGCACTTCAGACTGTCGCAAAGATCAAAACAACAAAGCCCGGGCTAGCCCGGGCCTTGCTCACAGTATGACGCTCAATAATAGGCTTTCAGCGTCCGCTGGCAGAGGGCCGAGCGCACGCAGTCATCGGTGGTGAAACGCACGATGCCGATCATCTCATCTTCCTCAAAACGCGCCAGCGCATCACTTAGGCCAGATCTCACACCAGAGGGCAAGTCGCACTGGGTGATATCGCCATTGACGATGACCGTCACGTTCTCCCCGAGGCGGGTTAAAAACATCTTCATTTGCGCTGCGGTCACGTTCTGGGCCTCGTCCAGAATCACCACCGCATTTTCAAAGGTACGTCCGCGCATATAGGCGAACGGCGCGATTTCCACCTTGCCGATTTCCGGACGCAGGCAGTACTGCATAAAGGAAGCCCCCAACCTTTTCACCAGCACGTCGTAAACCGGTCGGAAATAGGGCGCGAACTTCTCGGCGATATCTCCCGGTAAGAAGCCGAGATCTTCGTCGGCCTGCAGAACGGGACGGGTAACAATAATTCTGTCCACATCCTTATGGATCAGCGCTTCCGCTGCCTTCGCCGCACTAATCCAGGTCTTGCCGCATCCGGCTTCGCCGGTGGCGAAAATCAGCTGTTTATTGTCGATGGCATTCAGATAATGCGCCTGAGCCTCATTGCGCGCCTCAATTGGGGAAGTATCACGGCTGTCCCGCGCCATGCCAATTGCTTCTACGCCACTCATTTGCACAAGCGATGTGACCGATTCTTCTTCACGCTGCTTATGACTGCGTGAATCCCGTCTCAGCACACGTTTTGCTTCACGACGAGCTTTGATCACTGCTTTTTGTCTTCCCATGGATAGCACCTTGCGTTGTAGGTTTACATCACACGCGTCAACATCGACGCGACTATGCGCACGAACGATTGAGGTTTGGCTTCCTTGTAAGCCATTGCTTGCCGGTAGAACTGACAACGAGTCGCGGCTACGCGCACCGCGTACCCTGCCAAGGTGATAATAATTCGAAGCGGAGGGAGAAAGAGTGAGAAAATCGCTGCCGGAAGCGGGGCTTCCGTGCTGAAGAGTACGGTCTGTGGTTTTACGTTGTCCGGTACGGGACCTTACCATTCGCGATCTCCATAGTGAAACGTCACACTGCCGGGAACTACCGCGTATGTAATAAGTACATCAAAAAAGATTCTTAATGCAACTTATTTTTCACAATGACGCAACAAATAGTTCTTAAGCAAGTGTAGGAGACTATCGGTCATTTGTATTACAGAAATATAACACATGGCAGGAAATATAAGAAAAATGAGAAAAACAGCAGAAAACGCCCTGCCCTTGCGGACAGGGTCGGTATCAGGCCTGCAGCAGCGTCTGTCCCAGGTAGTGCTTGTCATCCACTACGCCGGGTAAAACAAAGAAGTAGCCCCCGCCAATGGGTTTGACGTACTCCTCCAGCGCCTCGCCGTTAAGCCGTTTCTGCACCGTCAGAAAACCCTTTTCCAGATCGTGCTGATAGCAAACGAACAACAGCCCCATATCCAGTTGCCCGGCGTTAGTGACGCCCAGCGAATAGCTGTAGCCGCGGCGCATCATCAGGCTGGACTGGGTTTCCGGCGTGCGAGGATTGGCCAGACGAATATGGCTATCCAGCGCGATCGTCTCGCCGCCAGGATCGTTGCTGTAATCCGGGGTATCGTGCTCGTTTTTCATCCCCAGCGGCGCTCCGGTGTGTTTGTCGCGGCCAAAGATCGTCTGCTGCTCTTTCAGCGGCGTCCGGTCCCAGAACTCGACGTGAAACTGGATGATGCGCGCCGCCTGATAGCTGCCGCCCACGGCCCAGGCCGGCTCGTCCTGATCCGCCGTTACCCACACGACCTGATCCATCAGCGCGCTGTCATGGCTCGCCGGATTAGCGGTGCCGTCTTTGAAACCCAGCAGGTTGATGGGGGTCTCTTTGCCTTTGCTGCGCGCCGCGCTATCGGAGATAAACCCTTCCCGCTTCCAGCGCACGCTGAGCAAATCCGGCGTATGTTTGATGACATCGCGCAGGGCGTGGATCACCGTATCCTGAGTATTGGCGCAGATCTGCAGCAGCAGGTCGCCATGGCACAGGGCGGCATCCAGCGAATCATTGGGGAAGCGAGTCATCGGCTGCAGTTTTCTCGGCACTTTATCCGCGAGACCAAAGCGCTCATCAAACAGCGAATGGCCGACCGAGACGGTGATGGTCAGGTTATCCGGGGCAATCCACGGCCCTAAGATGCCGGAATCCATCGGCGGCAGCCGGGGATTAGGCGTATCGGGCGCCGGGCCGCCGTGGGTTAAAAAAGCGATACGCTGGGTCAGAAGCCGGAACAGACGCTCGAGGTCGGCTTTATCTGACGCCAGCACGTCGAACGCCACCAGCATCATCGAGGCCTGCTGCGGCGTCAGAATGCCCGCCTGATGCCGGCCGTAGAATGGCTGTTTTTCCTGACGCGCGTCGGGTGCGAGCGTCCCGGGGGAGCTTTCCGCTTTTGCCGCATGCGCCACCGGGCAGCCGCCGGTGATGGCCAGCGCGCCGCCAAGCGCGCCGATCCCTTTCAGTAAGCGACGACGTGACGGCTCGTTCACGTCGTGTGGTTTCTGTTGTGCCATCGACTTAGTCCAGACCCAGGATCCCGCGCAGCTGAGCCAGATCTTCCGCCAGGGTGGTGATCGGCCCTTTCAGCGCATTACGGTCAGCGGTGGTCAGCTTATCGTAAGTTTCGAAACCGTCTTTGGTGCGGTATTTGCTGAGGATACTGTCCACTTTCTTAAAGTTGTCGTCCACTTTCGCCAGCAGCGCGCTGTTCTCTTTTTGCAGCTGCGGGCGCAGCAGGTCGACAATTTTCTGCGCGCCGTCAATATTGGCCTGGAAGTCCCACAGGTCGGTATGGCTGTAGCGATCTTCTTCACCGCTGATCTTGCTGGCCGCGACTTCTTCAATTAATCCTGCCGCACCGCCCACGACTTTTGACGGCGGGAACGCCAGCTCGCTGATGCGTTTTTGCAGCTCCAGCACATCGCTGTTCAGCTGATCGGCGTATTTTTCCATGCCCTTGACACTGTTATCGCCAAACAGCGCCTTTTCCAGACGGTGGAAACCGGTGAATTTCGGATCTTCCGCTTTTTTCTCGAAGTCGTCTTCGCGGGCGTCGATGCTGCCGTCAAGGTCAGAGAACAGCTCGGCGATCGGCTCGATGCGCTCGTAATGCTGGCGCGTCGGGGCGTACAGCGCTTTCGCTTTCTCGATATCGCCCGCTTTCACCGCGTCGGTAAAGGCTTTGGTGCCGCTGACCAGCTGCGCGGTTTCCGCCGTCACATAGGCTTTGTAAGCGGTGATCGCTTCGCCGAGGCTCAGCACCGCATCGGCTTTCGCCGCGTCTTTGGTGGCGGCGCCGGTGACGATCAGTTTGCCTTTCGGGTTGGTGAGCAGGCCGCAGGTCATGTCATATTCGCCCGGCTGCAGGTTCGCGGTGAGCTTCTGGGTAAAGCCCGGCGCGATGTTCTCACGCTCTTCCACCACCATGACCCCTTTCAGAATCTCCCACTCCAGCGCTTTCTGGCTGTGGTTCTGAATAATAAACTGGGTTTTACCCGCGTTAACGGTCACCTGCATCGGCTCGCACTGTTTATCGTTGACGGTGACTTTGACCTGCGGGATATCCGCAGCCTGAGCACCGAATGCAGAGCTGAGCAGCGCGGCCACGGTCACCCGCAGCGCATTACGGCGAAAATGAATCATCATGATCATCCCTTTCGGTAAGTAGAGTGTCGCTTATAAGCTCGCAGCGCCTGGTCAGGCAGCCCGCGAGGCAGTCGTATTATTTCGCGGCGGCAGCGCAAACAGCACCAGCGCCGGGATCAGATAAAGCAGATAAACAGCCACTTCGCTGACGCTTGGCGTCTCCTGGTAGCCGAAGATCCCTTCCAGCAGCGTGCCGAACAGCGTATGCGTCGACAGCACAGCGCTCAGATCGAAGGCGGTCTCCTGGAACAGGTTCCACAGGCCCGCCTCGTGGAAGGCGCGGATCGCCCCCGCGGCCAGGCCAGCGGCCACCAGCAGGATAAACAGGCTGGTCCATTTGAAGAACACGCCGAGGTTGAGACGGATACCGCCCCAGTAGAGCAGGAAGCCCAGCACGATAGCCGTGGCCAGCCCCAGCAGCGCCCCCAGCGGCGGCCAGATGCCGACATCCTGCTGGAATGCCGCCAGCAGAAAGAAGACCGACTCCAGCCCCTCACGGGCGACCGCGAAAAAGACCATCATCACCAGCGCCCAGCCATGGTGATTTCCGCGCTGTAGCGCCTTGTCCACGGCCTGTTCAAGCTGCTGCTTGACGTTGCGTGAGACATTGCGCATCCAGAAGACCATCCACGTCAGGATCACCACCGCGATGACCGCGACGATCCCTTCGAACAGCTCCTGTTCACGCTGAGGAAATTCACCGGTGGTTTCGTTGATAAAAATGCCTAAGCCAAGACACAGCGCCGCCGCGAGGATCACGCCAATCCACATCACGCCAATCCAGTTGCCGCGCTGGGTGCGTTTCAGATAGCTGGCGATCAGGCTGACAATCAGCGCCGCCTCCAGGCCTTCGCGTAACATAATGAGAAATGGGACAAACATGCCAATACCCTTAAATGTAAAGCACCGTCAACGAATGCAAAAACAGGTAATATTTATGATAGTGATTATCATTACAATACTCAGAAACACAAGCAAAATGTGCAGAGAATGATGATCAGTTGTAAATAAATCGCTGGCAAATAATGACTTATGAAAATATTCGCCTGTTATGAGGGAAAAGAATAAGCAAAGGATTTTTTACGTCAGATATTTACCCGTCGCAGCGGCTATGGCTAAATGGCGGCCTTATTGACCTGCGAAAAGAACAACATGACTGCATTTTTTCATTTCCTGCTGGCGCTGGCGGTGATCCTCGCCCTGGCCTGGCTTGTCAGCTATGACAGACAAAAAATTCGGATTCGTTATATTCTCCAGTTGATTATTATCGAAATAGCGCTCGCTTTCTTTTTCCTGCACGCCGAAAGCGGCCTGTGGCTGGTGAAAAATATCTCCGGCTTTTTTGCTTCGCTATTAGGCTTTGCCGCCGAAGGGACCAATTTCGTCTTTGGCGGCATGAGCGAAAAAGGCTTAGCCTTTATTTTCCTTGGCGTCCTGTGTCCAATTGTGTTTATTTCCGCGCTGATTGGTATTCTCCAGCACTGGCGGATCCTGCCGATTTTTATTCGCGTCATTGGCACCCTGCTGTCGAAGGTCAACGGCATGGGTAAGCTGGAGTCCTTCAACGCCGTCAGCTCACTGATCCTCGGCCAGTCAGAAAACTTCATCGCCTACAAAGGCGTGCTGGGCGACCTCTCCTCGCGGCGTCTGTTCACCATGGCGGCGACGGCCATGTCGACCGTATCGCTGTCGATCGTCGGCGCCTATATGACCATGCTGGACGCCAAATATGTCGTCGCGGCGCTGATGCTGAATATGTTCAGCACCTTTATCGTGCTGTCGGTGATTAACCCGACGCGGCAGGGCAGCGAGCAGGAAATAAAGCTGGAGAAGCTGCATGAATCGCAGAGTTTCTTTGAAATGCTCGGGGAATATATTCTGGCCGGCTTTAAGGTGGCGATGATTATTCTGGCGATGCTGATCGGCTTTATCGCGCTGATCAGCGCCATTAACGCGCTGTTCGCTACCCTGTTTGGCCTCAGCTTCCAGCAGATCCTCGGCTACGTCTTCTACCCGCTGGCCTGGCTTATCGGCATTCCGCTGAGCGATGCGCTGAACGCCGGCAGCATCATGGCCACCAAGCTGGTCGCGAACGAATTTGTGGCGATGATTGAGCTGCAAAAGATTGCCGCCAGCATGACGCCGCGCGGGCTCGGCATTCTCTCGGTCTTTCTGGTGTCGTTTGCCAACTTTGCCTCGATCGGCATTATCGCCGGAGCGATCAAAGGCCTGAATGAACCGCAGGGCAATATCGTCTCCCGCTTCGGCCTGCGGCTGGTGTATAGCGCCACGTTGGTGAGTCTGCTTTCGGCCAGCTTCGCCGGGCTGGTGCTGTAAGACAAACGGCGGGGCTGCCCCCGCCGTTAACTCAGAACTGTACGCAGACCGGCTGGTCGACACGCATCACCGACTCCTGCGCGAACCGTGATTTATAGCCCTGGCGCAGCGCCTCAATACCGGCCTCGCTCTGCGCGTCGTTGCCATGGATCACCATCAGCGCCTTACTCTGCTCCCGCACCACCTGTCCATTCTGGCCCAGCCACTGGCCGCGAGCGTCAAACACCGTCAGCCCGTCGCGAAAACGCGGCGTGACGTCGCGGTCGACAAACTGTTGCCACTCATCAGGGGTGATGTCTTTCCCCGCCGGGCGGCTCAGGCCGAAGTAAAGCGTGGTTTGCACCATGGACTGATCCGCCGGGCAGGCGCCGGGCTTCGGCGCGCTGGTCGACGAACTTCCACCCGCCGCGCAGCCGCTGAGTAACCCTGCCAGCACCAGCGCCATTGCACCCTGTCTGAACGTCATCTTTGCTATCCTCATTGTTATTAGTCAGGAAATATCAGCGGATTTTCAAATAATTAGCAAGGGTTATAATATTCCAGCCCGGCAACAGGCAAAAAAAAGCCCGCCAGCGGCGGGCTCGTGAACATCAGTTGATCTTACTCAGCCGTGGCGCGTACCGGCGGCGGCGTATGGTAGTGGGCATCCGCTTCGGCGAAGCGCTGCTGCATGCTGGCCGACGGCGCTTTATCCAGCAGGCTAAAGACCACGATCCCGATGCTGCCGAAGACAAAGCCCGGAATAATTTCATACAGGCCCAGCCAGCCAAACTGCTTCCAGACGATCACGGTCAGGGCGCCAATCACCATCCCGGCCAGCGCGCCGTTACGGGTCATGCGCGACCACATCACCGAGAACAGCACCACCGGACCAAAGGCGGCGCCGAAGCCGGCCCAGGCATAGCTCACCAGACCCAGCACGCGGTTTTCCGGATTGGCCGCCAGGGCAATCGCCACCAGGGCAACCACCAGCACCATCATCCGGCCCACCCACACCAGCTCTTTCTGACCGGCGTTTTTACGTAGGAAGGCTTTATACAGGTCTTCGGTAATCGCGCTGGAGCAGACCAGCAGCTGACAGCTCAGGGTGGACATCACCGCCGCCAGAATCGCCGACAGCAGGATCCCGGCAATCCATGGGTTAAACAGGATTTGCGCCAGTTCGATAAACACGCGCTCGGCATTCTGGTTAACCGCGCCCGCCAGGCTCGGGTTGCTATTGAAGTAGGCGATACCAAAGAAGCCGACGGCCACCGCCCCGGCGAGGCAGAGGATCATCCAGGTCATACTAATGCGACGCGCGTGGACGATGCTGTGGTGCGAATCCGCCGCCATAAAGCGCGCCAGAATATGCGGCTGACCGAAATAACCCAGTCCCCAGCCCATCAGCGAAATAATCGCCACGAAATTCAGCCCTTTCAGCATGTCGATATTTTCGATGCTCTTTTGCTTAATGACTTCCAGCGAATCGCCAAAGCCGCCGACGGAAATAATCACGATCACCGGGGTGAGGATCAGCGCGAAAATCATCAGGCTGGCCTGCACGGTATCCGTCCAGCTGACGGCGAGGAAGCCGCCGACAAAGGTATAGATAATCGTTGCCGCCGCGCCGGCCCACAGCGCGGTTTCATAACTCATGCCGAAGGTGCTTTCAAACAGACGCGCCCCCGCCACAATTCCCGAGGCGCAATAGATGGTAAAGAACAGCAGAATAACCAGCGCTGAAATAATTCTCAGCACCCGGCTTTTATCTTCAAAACGGCCGGTAAAATAATCGGGCAGCGTCAGGGCGTTATTATTCACCTCGGTATGCACGCGCAGGCGCCCGGCTACCAGCTTCCAGTTAACCCACGCCCCCAGCGTTAAGCCGATGGCGATCCAGCTTTCGGAAATCCCGGAGAGGAAAATGGCGCCCGGCAGGCCCATCAGCAGCCAGCCGCTCATGTCCGAGGCGCCGGCGGAAAGCGCGGTCACAAATGGCCCCAGACTGCGTCCCCCGAGAATATAATCATCAAAGTTTTTGGTCGAACGCCAGGCAATAAACCCTATCAATACCATACCAAGAATATAAATAATAAATGTCACCAGCATCGGTGTGCTAATAGCCATGCAAAGTCTCCAGAATTTTTATCGACAGCGTCCAACTTCGTCGTTTTTTTCCACTACCGGAACGGGGTAATGGCGCATTGTTTAATTGGGCGACCGTATCCTGACGGAAGCTTCGGTTTTTCACAAACGATTTAACACAGCATTTACACGAAAAACCGACGGCGCAAAACGTCAATTTGCGAGAGGTTGCACTCTCTCACGTTTTTAAAGGTTGCACCAAACAAAAGTGTTAACTCACGCATACAAATACCCTATGAGCCCGGGGTTAAAATTCTGCTATTTTAGGCACTATTTTTAACAAATCCGCCATTTCACGGCTTTCGTCACACGCCTCAATTAACAAGGTTGCACAAAGTTGCAACATAGTGGATATTTCCAGGCAACCGCATAAGCCTAACGATAAATGACAGGAGTTTTGAGCATGGGCACCACCACCATGGGTGTTAAGCTTGACGACGCAACCCGCGAGCGCATTAAGTCCGCTGCGAGCCGCATTGACCGCACGCCGCACTGGCTGATTAAGCAGGCCATCTTCAACTATCTGGAAAAGCTGGAGAACGACGAAACGCTGCCCGAACTGCCGGCGCTGCTCTCCGGGGCCGCCAATGAAAGCGATGAAGCGGGTTCCCCGGCGGAAGAGCCGTATCAGCCGTTCCTCGAATTCGCCGAGCAGATCCTGCCGCAGTCGGTGAGCCGCGCGGCGATCACCGCCGCCTGGCGTCGCCCGGAAACCGACGCGGTGCCGATGCTGCTGGAGCAGGCCCGACTGCCGCAGCCGCTGGGCGAGCAGGCGCATAAGCTGGCGTATCAGCTGGCGGAAAAACTGCGCAACCAGAAGACCGCCAGCGGCCGCGCCGGCATGGTGCAGAGTCTGCTGCAGGAGTTCTCCCTCTCCTCACAGGAAGGGGTGGCGCTGATGTGCCTGGCGGAAGCCCTGCTGCGTATTCCGGATAAAGCCACCCGCGATGCGCTGATCCGCGACAAAATCAGCAACGGCAACTGGCAGTCGCACATCGGCCGCAGCCCGTCGCTGTTCGTCAATGCCGCCACCTGGGGGCTGCTATTCACCGGCAAACTGGTCTCCACCCACAACGAAACCAGCCTCTCACGCTCGCTGAACCGCATCATCGGCAAGAGCGGCGAACCGCTGATCCGTAAGGGCGTGGATATGGCGATGCGCCTGATGGGCGAGCAGTTCGTCACCGGGGAAACCATCGCCGAAGCGCTGGCTAACGCCCGCAAGCTGGAAGATAAAGGTTTCCGCTACTCCTACGATATGCTCGGCGAAGCGGCCCTGACCGCCGCCGACGCCCAGGCCTATATGGTCTCTTATCAGCAGGCGATCCATGCCATCGGCAAAGCTTCCAACGGCCGCGGCATTTATGAAGGCCCGGGCATCTCCATTAAGCTCTCGGCTCTGCACCCGCGCTACAGCCGCGCCCAGTATGACCGGGTGATGGAAGAGCTCTATCCGCGTCTGAAATCGCTGACCCTGCTGGCGCGCCAGTATGACATCGGCATTAACATCGATGCTGAAGAGGCCGACCGTCTCGAGATCTCCCTCGACCTGCTGGAAAAACTGTGCTTCGAGCCGGAGCTGGCGGGCTGGAACGGCATTGGTTTTGTTATTCAGGCCTACCAAAAGCGCTGCCCGTTCGTCATCGACGCGCTGATCGATCTCGCCACCCGCAGCCGTCGTCGCCTGATGATCCGTCTGGTGAAAGGCGCCTACTGGGACAGCGAAATCAAACGCGCGCAGATGGAAGGTCTCGAAGGCTACCCGGTCTACACCCGCAAGGTTTACACCGACGTCTCCTATCTCGCCTGCGCGAAAAAGCTGCTGGCGGTGCCGAACCTGATTTATCCGCAGTTCGCCACTCACAACGCCCATACTCTGGCGGCTATCTACCAGCTGGCGGGCCAGAACTACTACCCTGGCCAGTATGAGTTCCAGTGCCTGCACGGCATGGGCGAACCGCTGTACGAGCAGGTGGTGGGCAAAGTCGCCGACGGCAAACTGAACCGGCCGTGCCGGATCTACGCTCCGGTGGGCACCCACGAGACGCTGCTGGCGTATCTGGTGCGTCGTCTGCTGGAGAATGGCGCCAATACCTCCTTCGTCAACCGTATCGCGGACAATACCCTGCCGCTGGACGAGTTGGTGGCCGACCCGGTCAGCGCGGTGGAAAAACTGGCGCAGCAGGAAGGCCAGGCCGGTCTGCCGCACCCGAAAATTCCGCTGCCGCGCGATCTCTACGGCAGCGGCCGGAGCAACTCCGCCGGTCTGGATCTGGCTAACGAACATCGTCTGGCCTCCCTCTCCTCTTCCCTGCTCAACAGCGCCCTGCATAAATGGCAGGCATTGCCGATGCTGGAGCAGCCGGTAGCCGAAGGCGAGATGCAGCCGGTGGTCAACCCGGCGGAGCCGAAGGATATCGTCGGTTACGTCCGCGAAGCCAGCGATGACGAAGTGCAGCAGGCGCTGACCAGCGCTATCAACAACGCGCCCATCTGGTTCGCCACCCCGCCGCAGGAGCGCGCCGCCATTCTTGAGCGCGCCGCGGTGCTGATGGAAAGCCAGATGCCGACCCTGATGGGGATCCTGGTGCGCGAAGCGGGTAAAACCTTCAGCAACGCCATCGCCGAAGTGCGCGAAGCCGTTGACTTCCTCCACTACTACGCCGGTCAGGTGCGCGACGATTTCGATAATGAAACCCACCGTCCGCTGGGTCCGGTGGTCTGTATCAGCCCGTGGAACTTCCCGCTGGCGATCTTCACCGGGCAGATTGCCGCCGCGCTGGCGGCCGGCAACAGCGTGCTGGCGAAACCGGCCGAGCAGACGCCGCTTATCGCCGCTCAGGGCGTGGCGATCCTGCTGGAAGCCGGCGTGCCGCCAGGGGTGATCCAGCTGCTGCCGGGCCGCGGGGAAACCGTCGGCGCCGCGCTGACATCCGATGAGCGCGTGCGCGGCGTGATGTTCACCGGCTCCACCGAAGTGGCCACCCTGCTGCAACGCAATATCGCCAGCCGCCTCGACGCTCAGGGACGCCCAACGCCGCTGATCGCCGAAACCGGCGGGATGAACGCGATGATCGTCGACTCGTCGGCGCTTACCGAGCAGGTGGTGATCGACGTCCTGGCTTCCGCGTTCGACAGCGCCGGTCAGCGCTGCTCCGCCCTGCGCGTCCTCTGCCTGCAGGAAGAGGTAGCCGACCACACCTTAACCATGCTGCGCGGCGCGATGAGCGAGTGCCGGATGGGCAATCCCGGCCGCCTGACCACCGATATCGGCCCGGTTATCGATGCGGAAGCGAAAGAGAATATCGAACGCCATATTCAGACGATGCGCGCCAAAGGCCGCACCGTCTATCAGGCGGTGCGCGAGAATAGCGAAGACGCCCGCGAATGGAACCACGGGACCTTTGTGCCGCCGACGCTTATCGAACTCGACAGCTTCGACGAGCTGAAAAAAGAGGTCTTCGGCCCGGTGCTGCACGTGGTGCGCTATAACCGTAACGAGCTGGACAAACTGGTGGAGCAGATTAACGCTTCCGGCTACGGCCTGACCCTCGGCGTACATACCCGTATCGACGAGACCATCGCCCAGGTCACCGGCAGCGCAAAGGTGGGCAACCTGTACGTCAACCGCAATATGGTTGGCGCGGTGGTCGGCGTGCAGCCGTTCGGCGGCGAAGGGTTGTCCGGTACCGGTCCAAAAGCCGGCGGTCCGCTGTACCTTTACCGCCTGCTCTCCAGCCGTCCGCAGGGCGCGGTTGGCGTGACCTTCGCCCGCCAGGATGCAGAGCGTCCGCTGGACGCCCAGCTGAAAACGCTGCTGGAAAAACCGCTGCAGGCGCTGCAGCAGTGGGCGGCGGGCCGTCCTGAGCTGCAGGCGCTGTGCCAGCAGTACAGCGAGCAGGCGCAAAGCGGCACCCAACGCCTGCTTCCGGGGCCCACCGGCGAGCGCAACACCCTGACGCTGATGCCTCGCGAGCGCGTGCTGTGCGTGGCGGATAATGAGCAGGATGCGCTGATCCAGCTGGCGGCCGTGCTGGCGGTCGGTTGTGAAGTGCTGTGGCCGGACAGCGCCCTGCAGCGCGATCTGGCGAAGAAACTCCCGCGGGACGTCAGCGAGCGGATCCGTTTCGCCAAAGCGGATCAGTTGCCTGGCCAGGCCTTCGACGCGGTTATCTATCACGGCGACTCCGACCAGCTGCGCGAGCTGTGCGAGCAGGTGGCGGCGCGCGACGGGGCGATTGTCTCCGTGCAGGGCTTCGCCCGCGGCGAAACCAATCTGCTGCTGGAGCGGTTGTACATCGAGCGTTCGCTGAGCGTCAACACCGCGGCGGCAGGCGGTAACGCCAGCCTGATGACCATCGGCTAAGACGGGCTCCCCGGTGGCGCTGTGCGCCGCCATCCGGGAAATCGGCGATGCGATCAGCTAATGACAGCCGACGTCAGCTGTGCTTAATTAAGGCTCCCGGACGGGAGCCTTTTTTATGGGAGCAGAACAATGAAACGCATGTTATTTGCCGCGGCGGTCTTGCTGGCCAGCGGCGCGGCGCTGGCGGACGAGTGCAGCAACGCCAACACCCAGACCGAAATGAATCAGTGCGCGGCCGCGCAGTATCAAGCAGCCGACAAAAAACTGAACGACACCTGGCAGCAGGCTCTGCAGCGTGCGGTGGGTAAACAGCAGACATTACTGAAGCAGGCCCAGCAGGCATGGATCGCCCTGCGCGACGCCGACTGCGCTTTCCTCGCGTCCGGAGCCGAAGGCGGCAGCATGCAGCCGATGCTGGTGAGCCAGTGCATGACCGATAAGAGCGTGGAGCGGGAATCTTTCCTCGCCTCGCTGCTGCAGTGCGAGGACGGCGATCAAAGCTGCCCGCTGCCGCCGGCCAATTAACGGACGCGAATGCCTTCGATAATCATCCGCTGGACATTATCGACCGTTTGCTCAAAAAAGGCCGCGTCCTGCAGCGTGGCGCCGGTGACCGCCTCCACCTGGGTGGCGAAGTCGGCGTAATGCTGGGTAGTGGCCCAGATCATAAAGATTAAATGCTGCGGATCGACCGGCGCCAGCTTGCCGCGGTCGATCCAACCGGAAACAATCGCCGATTTCTCATCGACCAGCGCTTTCAGATCCCCGGTCAGTTCGCCCATCAGCAGCGGCGCGCCCTGCAACATCTCAAGGCAGAAGAGCTTCGAGGCCTGGGGGTGATCGCGGGACACCTCCAGCTTCAGGCGAATATACTCGCGGATCGCCACCAGCGGGCTGATATCCTCGCGAAAGGCCTTCAGCGGCGCCAGCCAGATGGCGAGGATCTGCTGCAGAACGGCCACGTACAGCGCCTCTTTCGAAGGGTAGTAATAGAGCAGATTGGTTTTCGACACCCCGGCGCGCTCAGCCACCTGGTCCAGCCGCGTACCGTGAATACCAAATTGCGAAAATGCCTCCAGCGCGGCGGCCAGAATGGCCTCCTTTTTGGCGCTGACCGCTTGTGAACGTTTGCCGTTTTTCTTCACCGCGCCCTGTGCCATACATCCTCTCCTTCAGTTGACGCCACCAGCATAGCAAAAGCCCTTCGCCGACACGACCCCATGCACCCTGATTGCGCATGACTGCCGTTTTTTCGTGCACTGATTTTGACCATCCAGTCCACTTTTTTATCGTCCTTTTTAGCAACCCAATAGCAACACATTAATAACATTAGCATTTATAAAACTGGCATTGCGTTTGCTTTACCTCTTCTGCGAGGTGGTCCAGGGAGAGGCAGGATGCCGCGCCACCGCAACCCATCTTCCATGACTGTAGAGAGGTAGGTATGAAAATTGGTGTTTTCGTTCCCATTGGCAACAACGGCTGGCTGATCTCCACCCATGCCCCGCAGTATATGCCGACCTTCGAACTGAATAAGGCTATCGTACAGAAAGCCGAGCACTACCATTTCGACTTCGCGCTCTCCATGATCAAGCTGCGCGGCTTCGGCGGGAAAACCGAATTCTGGGATCACAACCTGGAGTCCTTCACCCTGATGGCCGGCCTGGCCGCGGTGACCTCGAAGATCCAGATCTACGCCACCGCCGCCACCCTCACGCTGCCGCCGGCGATCGTCGCCCGGATGGCCTCCACCATCGACTCCATCTCCGGCGGCCGGTTTGGCGTCAATCTGGTGACCGGCTGGCAAAAACCGGAATATGACCAGATGGGCATGTGGCCGGGGGATGACTATTTCGCCAGCCGCTATGACTATCTCACCGAATACGTTCAGGTGCTCCGCGACCTGTGGGGCACCGGGCGCAGCGATTTCAAAGGCGACTACTTCACCATGAACGACTGCCGGGTCAGCCCTCGCCCTTCGCAGCCGATGAAGGTGATCTGCGCCGGGCAGAGTGACGCCGGCATGGCCTTCTCCGCCCAGCACGCCGACTATAACTTCTGCTTTGGCAAAGGGGTCAACACGCCAACGGCCTTCGCGCCGACCGCGGCGCGTATGATGCAGGCGGCGGAAAAAACCGGCCGTGACGTAGGCTCCTATGTGCTGTTCATGGTGATCGCTGACGAAACCGACGAAGCGGCGCGCGCCAAATGGGAGCACTACAAAGCGGGCGCCGATGAAGAAGCGCTGGCGTGGCTCACCGAGCAGAGTCAGAAAGACACCCGCTCCGGCAGCGATACCAACGTGCGCCAGATGGCCGACCCCACCTCGGCGGTCAATATCAACATGGGCACCCTTGTCGGATCCTATGCCAGCGTCGCCCGTATGCTTGATGAAGTCGCGAGCGTGCCCGGTACCGACGGCGTGCTGCTGACCTTTGATGATTTTCTTGCCGGCATCGACGCTTTTGGCGAACGCATTCAGCCGCTGATGCGCTGCCGGGACCATATTGCTCCTGTTACCCGTGAGGTGGCCTGATGATTACCCTTCCCGCTCGCCCGGAATCCCTGACCTTCGCGCCGCAGCAGAGCGCGCTGATTGTTGTCGACATGCAGAACGCCTACGCCAGCCTCGGCGGTTATCTGGATCTCGCCGGATTTGACGTCTCCGCCACCCGGCCGGTTATCGACAATATTAATACCGCCGTCGCCGCCGCCCGCGCCGCGGGCATGCTGATTATCTGGTTCCAGAACGGCTGGGATGACCAGTATGTTGAAGCCGGCGGCCCGGGCTCGCCGAACTACCATAAGTCCAACGCGCTGAAAACGATGCGTCAGCGCCCGGAACTGCAGGGCAAGCTGCTGGCGAAAGGCGGCTGGGATTATCAGCTGGTGGACGAGCTGACGCCGCAGGAAGGCGACATCGTGTTGCCGAAACCGCGCTACAGCGGCTTCTTTAACACTCCGCTCGACAGCATTTTGCGCAGCCGCGGCATCCGTCATCTGGTGTTCACCGGGATCGCCACCAACGTCTGCGTCGAATCGACGCTGCGCGATGGTTTCTTCCTCGAATACTTCGGCGTGGTGCTGGAGGATGCTACCCATCAGGCCGGACCGGCCTTCGCCCAGCAGGCGGCGCTGTTCAATATAGAAACCTTTTTCGGCTGGGTCAGCGATGTCGAGAGCTTCTGCCGCGCGCTGTCCCCTGCCACCCCGCTGTCTTTAGCCCAGGAGAAACGTTATGCCTAAACAGGTGATTATTCCGCCAGGCACCACCACGCCGATTGCCCCCTTTGTTCCGGGGACGCTCGCCGATGGCGTGATCTACGTCTCCGGCACTCTGCCGTTTGATAAGCAAAACAATGTGGTGCACATCGGCGACCCAAAGGCGCAAACCCGCCACGTGCTGGAGACCATCAAGAGCGTTATCGAAACGGCGGGCGGGAGTATGGCGGATGTGACTTTCAACAGCATCTTTATCACCGACTGGACAAATTACGCCGCGATTAACGAGGTTTACGCCGAGTTCTTCCCCGGCGATAAACCCGCGCGCTTCTGCATTCAGTGCGGGCTGGTGAAGCCCGATGCGCTGGTGGAAATCGCCAGCGTCGCCCATATCGGCACCCCGACATGATGAGGCTCAATATTGCTCCGGCCCCATGGCCCGGCGCGCCGGTGGTGGTCCTCAGCGCAGGTCTGGGCGGCGGCGGCGGCTACTGGCTGGCGCAGCGCGCGGCGCTGGAGGAACAGTATCAGCTGGTGAGTTATGACCATAACGGGACCGGGGAGAACGCCGGTCCGCTGCCCGCCGACTACAGCATGGCGACGATGGCCGGGGAGCTGTTCAGCGCTCTGCAGGCGGCGGGGATCGCCCGCTTCGCGCTGGTGGGCCACGCGCTGGGGGCGCTGATTGGCCTGCAGCTGGCGCTCGATCGCCCCGAGGCGGTGAGCGCCCTGGTGCTGGTCAACGGCTGGCTGTCGCTGTCGCCGCACACCCGCCGCTGCTTCCTGGTGCGCGAGCGTCTGCTGCATGCCGGCGGCGCGCAGGCGTGGGTCGAAGCGCAGCCGCTGTTTCTCTACCCGGCGGAATGGATGGCCGCGCGCCTGCCGCGCCTCGAAGCCGAAGATGCGCTTGCCATTAGCCATTTTCAGGGCAAGGAGAACCTGCTGAAGCGGCTGCAGGCCCTGAAGCAGGCTGATTTTTCCCGTCGCGCGGCGGCCATCGCCTGCCCGACGCTGATGGTTAGCGCCGCTGACGACCTGCTGGTCCCGGCCTCCTGCTCCCGCGTGCTGCAGACGGCGATCCCCGGCAGCCAGCGCGTGGAAATGCCGTGGGGCGGGCATGCCTGCAACGTCACCGACGCCGATACCTTTAATACCATTTTACGCGACGGGCTGGCCGCTATGCTGCCGGTCGCCAGGGAGATCCGATGAACGACGCGATAAACCAGACGGCCTGCGAGACGCTGTTTACCCAGGCCCGGACCCACAACGGCTGGCTGGATAAGCCAGTGAGCGATGCGCAGCTGCAGGCAGTCTGGGACCTGATGAAAATGGGGCCGACTTCCGCCAACTGTTCGCCGGCGCGCATCGTGTTCGTGCGCAGCGCGGACGGCAAAGAGAAGCTCCGCCCGACGCTCTCCAGCGGCAATCTGAAGAAAACCATGCAGGCGCCGGTGACCGCCATCGTGGCGTGGGACAGCGCCTTTTACGACCGGCTACCGACCCTGTTTCCCCACGGCGATGCCCGCAGCTGGTTCACCTCCAGCCCGCAGCTGGCGGAAGAGACCGCGTTTCGCAACAGCTCCCTGCAGGCGGCGTATCTGATTTTCGCCTGCCGGGCTTTGGGACTCGACACCGGGCCGATGTCCGGTTTCGATCGGGAAAAAGTCGATGCCGCGTTTTTCGCCGACAACGGCTGGAAAAGCAACCTGCTGGTGAACATCGGCTATGGCGACCCCGGCAAACTGTATGGCCGCCTGCCGCGTCTGTCCTTTGATGAAGCCTGCCTGCTGGCATAAGGAGTTGGCGATGAAGTTAGCGGACAAAGAGAGTTTTCGTGACGCCATGGCCCGCGTCGGCGCCGCGGTTAACATTATTACCACCGATGGCCCGGCGGGCCGGGCGGGCTTTACCGCCAGCGCGGTCTGCAGCGTGACCGACACCCCGCCGACCCTGTTGGTCTGTCTGAACCGCTCAGCCTCCGTGTGGCCGGTGTTCAGCGAACACCACACGCTGTGCGTCAATACTCTGGCGGCGGGACAGGAGGCGCTGTCAACGCTGTTTGGCGGTAAAACGGCGATGGACGAGCGCTTTGCCGCCGCCGACTGGCAGACCGGCGCCACCGGCTGCCCGCGGCTGGAGGCGGCGCTGGTCAGCTTTGACTGCCGCATCGACCAGCGCGTCAGCGTCGGCACGCACGACATTCTGTTTTGTCACGTCGTGGCCATTTCCCGTCACCCGGAACCCCGGGGTCTGATGTGGTTTGACCGCGGCTATCACACGCTTATGCGACCCGCTTGTTAACCTTTAACCCGGGATATCATCATGGCACTCTTCGATTTTCCTCGCTGGAAGCTGACCTCCCCCGCCGCCGAATCCGGCGTTGTCGCGCCCGATGAACGCTTATCGGCCGGGCAAACGCTGGTGATGGGCGTGCAGCACGCCGTTGCGATGTTCGGCGCGACGGTGCTGATGCCGTTGTTGATGGGGCTCGACCCGAACCTGTCCATACTGATGTCGGGGGTCGGCACCCTGCTGTTCTTTGTCGTCACCGGCGGACGGGTGCCGAGCTATCTCGGCTCCAGCGCCGCCTTTGTCGGGGTGGTGATCGCCATTACCGGCTTTAACGGCCAGGGACTCAACCCTCACCTCAGCGTCGCCCTTGGCGGGATCATCGCCTGCGGGCTGGTCTATACCCTGATCGGTCTGGTGGTAATGAAGATCGGCACCCGCTGGATCGAGCGCCTGATGCCGCCGGTGGTGACCGGGGCGGTGGTGATGGCTATCGGCCTGAACCTGGCGCCGATTGCCGTGCGCAGCGTCTCCGCCAGCGCCTTCGACAGCTGGATGGCGGTGTTAACCGTGCTCTGTATCGGCATAGTCGCGGTATTTACCCGCGGAATGCTGCAGCGTCTGCTGATCCTGGTCGGCCTGATCGTCGCCTGCGCGCTGTACGCCCTGCTGGCTAACGGCTTTGGCCTCGGCAAACCGCTGGACTTCTCTCCCCTCGCCCAGGCGGCGTGGTTCGGGCTGCCGCACTTTACCACCCCATCCTTTAACGGCCAGGCGATGATGTTGATTACCCCGGTCGCGGTGATCCTGGTGGCCGAGAACCTCGGGCACCTGAAGGCCGTCGCCGGGATGACCGGGCGCAATATGGATCCGTACATGGGGCGCGCCTTCGTCGGCGATGGTCTGGCGACCATGCTCTCCGGCTCGGTCGGCGGCAGCGGGGTCACGACCTATGCGGAGAACATCGGCGTCATGGCGGTGACCAAGGTCTACTCGACGCTGGTGTTTGTCGCCGCGGCGCTGATTGCCATGCTGCTGGGCTTCTCGCCGAAATTCGGCGCATTAATCCACACCATTCCCGGGCCGGTGATCGGCGGCGCCTCGATCGTGGTCTTTGGCCTGATCGCCGTCGCCGGGGCGCGGATCTGGGTGCAAAACCGCGTCGACCTCAGCCAGAACAGCAATCTGATCATGGTGTCTGTGACCCTGGTGCTGGGCGCCGGCGATTTCGCGCTGTCGCTGGGCGGCTTTACGCTGGGCGGGATTGGTACCGCCACCTTCGGGGCGATCCTGCTGCACGCGCTGCTTCATCGCGGGACGCGTGAGGCGAAGGAGGCCAGGGTAACGCCGGTTTAAGCCACATTAGCGCGGCGTTGGCGCAGGGAGCGGGTGGGCCGGATAAGGCATTTATACCGCCATCCGGCCTGCAGGGAACGTCTCAGCGATGTTGAGGCCGTCAGCACCGGCAGTTTCAGCAACAATGGTGAATAAATTAACGACAGGTCGTATGAACGTAGGCCGGGTAAGGCGCAGCCGCCACCCGGCGAAATAACGGTACAACCGAATATTTCCCTGCTCGCGCTGCGCTTAGCAGGGCTACAACTTCTATGTTAATGCCGGGCAGATGGCGCTCCCGGTTAATTTTCTGCGTTATGTCTGGCTTGGCGCAGGGAGCGCACAGGGGGCGGCCAGTCGCCGCCGCCCCCTGTACCCCCGGGCTCCGGCCAGCAAAATCGCCACTGCGTGGTCCCTTCGACTTATCCCTGCAGGCTTCGGGTCGGGCCGAGGCAGCGTCCCTGCAAAACACGGCCCTCAGCCCGCATCCATGCGGGCTGCCCCGGCCTTCCGGGAACGTCTCAGCGATTTTGAGGCCGCCAGCACCGGCAGTTTCAGTCGCGCAAGTGGTTAAATTAATAACAGGTCGTACGGACGTAGGCCGGGTAAGGCGCAACCGCCACCCGGCATAAAAGCGACGCCGTGCCTGATGCCATCGCCCGGCGGCTCTGCGCTTGCGCGGGCCTACAGACAATCAGAGCCGGACGAGTACCAGCCAGAATAAGCGCCGCTGCCGGGGCACAAGGAAAGATTACGGCTCGCGACGATCGGCCAGGTCCGGGAGCGGCTGCGCATCGTTATTCGTTGACATCTGCGGCGGCGGTTTGCGCTTCCACTTCAGCTCGCTCACCAGCACTCCCGCGAGGATAAAGACGCAGCCGAGGAGGGCCAGCAGCGGCAGACGCTCACCGGCCAACCGGCCAAAAATACCGGCCCACACCGGTTCGCCGGTATAGATCAGCGTGGCCCGCGTCGGCGAGACGCTGCGCTGCGCCCAGTTCATGGTCACCTGAATGATCGCGCTGAAAATGCCCAGCCCCAGCGCCACGCCGAGCAGCGCCGGCGTCAACGGCGGCACTGACTCACCGGCCGGCTTCATGGCGGCGAAAGCCACCAGCGACGCGGTCGCCAGCTGCACCACCGTCACCCGCCGAACATCCACTTTCCCGGCCCAGGCGCTGATAAGGATAATCTCCGCGGCAATCGCCAGCGCGCTCGCCAGCGTGATCATCTCCCCCACGCCAAGCGCCAGCAGATTGTTTTCCGGCCCGGCCAGCAGGATCAAACCGATAAAGGCCAGCACAATCCCCACGCAGGACATCACCCCCGGCATACGACCCAGGCACAGCCACTGCAGCAGCGGCACCAGCGGCACATACATCGCCGTGATAAAGGCAGACTTACTGCTGGAGATCGACTGCAGTCCCCAGGTCTGCAGCCCATACCCCAGCGCAATCGCCACGCCAATCGCCACCCCCGCCTTCACCTCCAGCCATGTCATACCGTGCAGGGTGCGCAGCGAGAGCAGACCCACCGCCAGCGCGGCGGTCGCGAAACGCAGGCCGACAAAAAACAGCGGCCCGCTGAGGCTGACCGCATACTGCACGGCAAGGAAGGTCCCTCCCCAGAACATGGTGATCAAGATAAGGAGCGCTTCCTGGCGGCTAACGGAGAATTTTAACGAAGACATAAAACAGCCATGACGATTAACGGGCGACCAGTGTGCAATCGGCCCGGCGGGAGCGCAACCTCTGGCAGCTAAAAAAAAAACCGCCGGCTGATGCCGGCGGCGAGGGCGATGCGGTTGGGTCGGGGAGATTAACACCGCATCAAAGAGAACAGTGCGAGTCGCGCGTTAACTCTCACGACTACCGTGACTGTTTTTACCCCCTTTTTTACCAGCCTCTGAGGCGCGCTGAGGGTCATTTTTAAAATTCCCCCCGCTATGCTGGCCACCTTTACGTCCTGCTTCTGATGCTCTTTCACGGTCCTCAGCAAAGTTGCCAGAACCGCCACGATGGTTTGCCATTACTGACCTCCATTAGGTTAGACATCATAGTGCATTACGCGGGAGCGGCGACGCCGCTGTCCTGCCGCGTATCTATAAGGTTAGTGAATGACTGCCGCTGACGATGGCAAATGTCACATTCAGAAACAAAGCCTGGCGAAAAAAATCCCCTCGCGGCGCGTGATGGCGCTAACCTCCTCTGCTGACGAAGAAAAAATAGTTAGCGAAAATGTATCCTGATGCTACATCCTCGCCGCACCGGCCAGAATGGCGGAGGCATCGCTTCCCGCTTCTCCGCCGCTCAGGCCGCGCTGCGCAAGGAAAAGTAAATAATGCTTTGTCATTTTGTTATAAATCAAATAAATGCCCGTTGGATTTGCACTCTTCGGCAGAGGCTTTATCTTTAAAGGTACCAGCTATTTGGCTGGCTTATAATGCAACCGAGGAGTGATGGAAATGGCTAAAATTCTGGTGCTTTATTATTCCATGTATGGACACATTGAAACCATGGCTCACGCCGTCGCCGATGGGGCGAACCGGGTGGACGGCGTTGAGGTGGTTGTGAAGCGCGTGCCGGAAACCATGCAGGCAGAAGCGTTTGCCAAAGCAGGCGGTAAAACGCAAAACGCGCCTGTCGCTACGCCGCAGGAACTGGCTGAGTATGACGCCATCATCTTTGGTACCCCGACTCGTTTCGGCAATATGTCCGGACAAATGCGCACCTTCCTCGATCAGACCGGCGGCCTGTGGGCATCCGGCGCGCTGTATGGCAAGATCGCCAGCGTATTCAGCTCAACCGGCACCGGCGGCGGCCAGGAACAAACCATTACCTCCACCTGGACGACGCTGGCCCACCACGGCATGATCATCGTGCCGATCGGCTACGGCGCCCAGGAGCTGTTCGATATCTCCCAGGTCCGCGGCGGGACGCCTTATGGCGCAACCACTATTGCCGGCGGCGACGGCTCGCGTCAGCCAAGCGAGGAAGAGTTAGCCATCGCCCGCTATCAGGGTGAACATGTCGCCAAACTGGCCGTTAAACTGCACGGCTAATCTTCCGCAGGAGGAGCACTATGCCAACTCAAGAAGCAAAAGCACATCGCGTCGGCGAATGGGCAAGTTTACGTAACACCTCGCCGGAGATCGCCGAGGCGATTTTCGAAGTCGCCCACTATGATGAAAAACTGGCGGAGCAAATCTGGGAGGAAGGCAGCGACGAAGTGCTGGCGCTGGCCTTTGCCAAAACCGATAAAGATGCGCTGTTCTGGGGTGAACAGACGATTGAGCGTAAAAACGTCTAGGACGTTTATCCCTGCCGAGTCTCACCCTAACCTGCTAAAAAACCCGGATTGCTCCGGGTTTTTTCGTTATTTCGCCGCCTCGTTGATCACCTTTTTAAAGGTCTCCAGCGGACAGAAACCCTGGTCATCGACCGGGCAGCCGTTAAGCGCCAGCGTGACCCGCTGCGGCGGGGTCTGCAACGTCAATGGGTCGGCATTACGCAGCTGCTCGGTGCTCTGGTAGACATACTCAATCTTCATCAGATCGCGGTTGCTGCCGCTGTCGTGCCAGCGTTGAAACAGCAGTTTGCCGCCGATAGGCGTGCGCTCATACTGGCCGGGCAGTTGATAGGGCTTAAAGTCCAGCGCCGTCAGCAGCGAGGCAATATTCGAGTCGTGTCCCACCAGCAGCGTGACTTTCGCCTTGCTGGCCCCCTCGCCCACCAGCGCGTTATCGATATAGTTGACCAGCGGCTTGGCCACGTTTTGCGCCACCGCCACCGAAGTAAACAGACTATCCTGATAGCCGTTTTTCAGCTTCGACAGCACCTGCCACTGCTTATCGCTGGTGATCTCCCCCCACGCCACCTGGTCTTTGGGGAAGCCTTCATAATATTGCAGGGTGAAGGCGTCCACCAGCGAGTTGCCCACCTTCAGCGGCCCGGACACCCCCGGCTCCTGCTGATAACCGGCGCTAAAAGTATCTTTACCCTCGCTCAGGGAACAGACCTGCTTCTCTTTGCAGGAGGGCGAGTTGCGGTAATCGATCATCGTCTCCAGCAGCTTGTAACTCTCGGTCAACTGCAACCCCTGGCGCTCTTTTTCCATCGCCTGCAGCGCTTTCTCACGAAACGCCGGGGAGTCGTCGGTGATAACCGGGTTGAAGGTCGGGTCCATGGTGCCCATCTGCGGCTGATGATGCACCGCAATGCCGCAGCCCGGGAACGCGCCGGTGATAAAGAACTGCGCGGTGGCGACGGTGCGCTGCAGGCTGTTAGCGTAGGCGTAAACAGCGTTTTCCGGCGGGCACTCGCCGCTGGTCACCAGCTTCTGCTGCGCCAGCCATTCGCGCATATAGTGGCCCATATACACCTCCAGCACGCCACCCTTGGTGGTCAGCTGGCCGCCCGGCACATCCCATTGCGGCCAGGCTTTGGCGGTGGACTGCTCCAGCACGCTACCGTTATTGGCCAGCGGCGCGCGCAGGTTGTGACGACTCATGATCAGCACCTGCTGCAGCTGATACCCCTCCGGGGCGGCCGTGTCCTGCGCCAGAGCGCCGGCGGATAACATGACCGCGCCGGCTACGGCGGCGGCGAGTAGACGTTTTTTCATCCCTTCATCCTTAGTCATTTATTATCATCGGGTTAATTGTGACGGATTTATGCCATTTTTCCTGGCATTCGCTCGCAAACTTAGACCGCCGCCGAAAATTTCCTCTGCCGACCAAATAGTTTTATAATGAAACAACTAACCCGGAGGCTTTCGTGAAACGTACCCGTCTTGAAAACAGCTGCTGTCCTGTCGCCCGCTCCCTCGACGTTATCGGTGACTGGTGGTCGCTGCTTATCGTCCGCGATGCCCTGCGCGGGGCGTGCCGTTTTAGTGAATTCCAGAAAAACCTCGGCATTGCCAAAAATATGCTCGCCGGACGCCTGAAAATGCTGGTGGATGAAGGCATCCTGCGTCTGCAGCCGGCCTCCGACGGCAGCGCCTGGCAGGAGTACGTCCTGACGGATAAGGGCCGCGCCCTGCAGACCGTGCTGGTTGCCCTTTCCCAGTGGGC
Source organism: Klebsiella sp. C283 (assembly GCF_048822555.1). Lineage (NCBI taxonomy): Bacteria > Pseudomonadati > Pseudomonadota > Gammaproteobacteria > Enterobacterales > Enterobacteriaceae > Klebsiella > Klebsiella sp. C283. Next base: position 623,897 of record NZ_JBMEZS010000001.1, on the reverse strand, counting down.
GGATGACTATCTGTTCGATCCTGACGAACCGGCAACCCGGCTCATTGACCGCCAGCAGCGCCAGCCCCTGCGTAAACTGGTCCTGCAGTCGGCGGATGGCCGTGAGCTGGCCCCGGCGGATATCACCATCGCCGTTCCGCTGAACGACTAATCGCTGCCCGCGGCAGGCAAAAATAAAAAAAGCCCGGCAAAATGGTTGCATTATTAAACCAAGTATCTCATGCTGAATTTGGTTTAATAATGCAACCTTTTAAGAGGCAATACTCATGTCCCAGTCATCGCACACTGCTTTTATCACCGGCGCTTCCTCAGGTATCGGCGCGATCTATGCCGAACGACTCGCCGCTCGCGGCTACGATCTGATCCTCGCCGCCCGCCGTGAAGATCGGCTGCAGGCGCTCGCCGGGCAGCTGCAGGCGCGCTACGCCATCCGGGCCAGCATCGTCAAGGCCGACCTGAGCGAGGAGCAAGGCATTGAAGCCGTGGAGCAGCGTCTGCAGCACGATCCCGCCATTGACCTGTTCATCAACAACGCCGGCACGGCAAAAATGGCGGGCTTTCTCGCCAGTACGCCGCGCGAGCACCAGGCGATTCATACGCTCAACACCACCGCGCTCCTGCGCCTGAGCTATGCCGCGCTGGCCGCTTTCGCTCCCCGGGGCCGCGGAACGCTGATCAATATTGCCTCTATTCTTGCGCTGCATACGCTGCCGGGCAGCGCGGTCTACAGCGCCAGCAAAGCGTGGGTGTTGAGCTTTACCCGTGGCCTGCAGGATGAGTTTGCCGACAGCGGCGTGCGTATTCAGGCGGTATTGCCGGCGGCGACCGCCACCGATCTGTGGCCGACCTCCGGCGTGGCGCTGGACGCCCTGCCCACCGGTACGGTCATGACCACCGAGGATCTGGTTGACGCCGCCCTCAGAGGACTGGAGATGGGGGAAAAGGTCACCTTACCGCCCGTGCATGACCTGGGATTGTGGGAGGCTTTCGAGCAGACGCGACTGGCGCTGTTTACCAGCGCGCGAACCGGGCAACCGGCGCCGCGATATCGCTAACTCACTCCGGCAGTGGAACCGCCGCCAGGGTACAGATCGCCTCGTGCTCGCCGCCGCGGCGATCGGTGATCACCACCTTATCGCCCGCTTTTTTACCTTCACACGGTTTCAGGACCTGCTCCACGATCCGCTCGCGGATCGCCTGACGTTCATTTTCAGCCTGACTGGCGAAGGCCGTCAGCGCCAGCGCCACACCCAGCAGGCTGAGGGTTTTCTTATACATGTCTTGCTCTCAGATCATTCTAATTCGCGTTCAGCGTAACCCGCTGCTGGCCGCACTTCTGTAAAATCACTTAACGGAGTGTTACGCCCTTTCAGCTGAAACCCAGGCTGTCACATTCCTGCGGGAAATATTTTATCACAACCCCTGCGGCGGATATTCCCGCGATGAGGCGTCATCTTTCAGACATATCCCGATGTTATCTTCAACTGAGCCCTGTATCTTTTTCCCTTTCTAAACAGAATTTTAGGTTGGTCTATGTCGGGTCTTATTCTCTTTATCGTCGCGGTGGCGCTGCTGGGCGTCGCCATCTACAGTCTGGTGTCGTACCTCAAAGAGCGGCGCGCCAGTCAGTTACCTGTCCATAAAAAGAAGAAATAATACCTTCCGTTCTCCGCCGTTTTCTGCTGATTTCTTTACCATCCTGTACTGTCCCTTACCGATGCCATAACAAAGGCAGGCCTGCGGGCCTGCCTTTGTTCGGTTTCTGCGTCAGGCTCTAGGACTCCCAGGCCTGCTCCGCCTTGGCGGCATCGAACTGCGGCGGCGGTTTACGGAAGCGACGGGTCAGATAAGCCAGATACAGCAGACCAAGCGCCGCCCAGACCAGACCGAGCGTCAGGGAAGTGGCCTCGAGGTTGATCCACAGCACCCCTACCGTCAACGCCCCGACCATCGGCAGTAGCAGATAGTGCAGTCGATCCTTCCAGGTTTTGTTGTACCCTTTGCGCCGCCAGAAGTGGTTGAACACCGACAGGTTAACGAAGGTGAAGGCCACCAGCGCGCCGAAGTTAATCAACGCGGTGGCGGTCACCAGGTCGAAGAACAGCGCCGACAGCGCGACAATACCCACCATAATCACGTTCAACGCCGGGGTGCGCCATTTCGGATGCACATAGCCGAAAATGCGCTCCGGGAAGACGTTATCCCGGCCCATCACGTACAGCAGACGGGAGACGCTGGCATGGGACGCCAGGCCGGACGCCAGGGTGTTAACAAAGGTGGTGCAGAGGAAAATTGACTGGAACAGCTTGCCGCCCACGTACAGCGCAATCTCCGGCAGCGCGGCGTCCGGGTCTTTAAAGCGATGAATATCCGGGAAAAACAGCTGCATAAAGAACGACGCGACGATGAAAATAATGCCGCCGTACATCGCGGTGAGAAAAATCGCCTTCGGGATCACCCGCGCGGCGTCAGGCGTCTCTTCCGACAGCGTGGTCACCGCGTCGAAACCGAGAAACGAAAAGCAGACGATGGTCGCCCCGGTAATAATCGGGATCAGATGCGCATTCTGGCTGATAAACGGCTGCAGCGACCAGACGGTCCCTACCCCCTCGCCTTTGTGCAGCCCCTGGACCACCAGAATGACAAACACCACCATAATCGAGATCTGCACCAACACGAACAGGGTGTTGAAGTTGGCCACCAGGTTAACGCTTTTCAGGTTCGCGGCGGTAAGAATGGCGACAAAGGTCACCACCCACACCCACGGCGGTACTTCCGGGAACAGCGCCGAGAGATAGATCTTCGCCAGCAGGACGTTGATCATCGGCAGGAACAGATAATCCAGCAGCGACGACCAGCCGACCATAAAGCCGACGTGCGGGCTGATGGATTTTTGCGCGTAGGTGTAGGCGGAGCCGGCTTCCGGGAACTGGCGCACCAGTTTGCCGTAGCTGATGGCGGTGAACAGCACGCCAGCCAGCGCCAGCAAATACGACGCCGGGACGTGGCCGTTGCTGATGCCGGAGACAATGCCGAAGGTATCAAACACCGTCATCGGCGTCAGATAGGCGAGCCCCATCATCACCACTTGCCAGAGTTTGAGGGATTTACGCAGACGCGGTCTGCCCGCCTGAGCGGCGTTATGCGCAGGAAGATTAATTGCCATCGACCATTCCCCCCTTGCGGATAACAGTTTGCGGGCACAACGTTCGCGTGACAAACCTGCTTAGCAAGGGGGTAAGGCATAAATAAAAGGGTAAGACGGACCGGTGAGCGGTTGCTGGCTGGCATCCAATGCGGCCTGAGCGGCCTCCCTCTCCCTGCGGATATTTGAACATCTGCATCATCTCATTTCCTCGTCACACACTGTGTCGTTAACTGAAGCCCCGTTGCCGCCTGCGCTCCTTAACGCGACATCCGGGAAATGGCTGGGCTCCCAGCAAAAAGGACGACCAGGCTCCGCTCAGGCCGTATGATGCTACTCATGACTCAACTCATGCGCCCCTCGCGGGGCGACCATCAGGCGTTTTTCAACATCCACTCAATTTCAGTTTCTGTGATAAGACGCTCAAACTGCAATAATTCATCATGCTTGCAGGCATGGAAAACGTGGCAGAAACGCTCGCCGAGACGCTCACGCAGGTGATCGTTCTGCATAAACTCCCACAGCGCGTCGCTCTGACGGATCGGGAACGGCAGCCCTTCTTGTTCCAGGCCGTTACCTTCCACCTCTTCCTGCAAAGGCAGCTGAGGGTTATCCAGCCCGTGCAGGATACCGGCGAAAATCGCCGCCATCACCAGATACGGGTTGGCGTCCGCTCCCGCCACGCGATACTCCACGCGGTGGTTCTGCCGCTCGCCGCACGGGATCCGCAGCGCCACGGTACGGTTGTTATGGCCCCAGGAAGCCTGCGTCGGGACATACATCCCCGGCTGGAAGCGGCGATACGAGTTCACGTTCGGCGCCAGCAGCGCCATCGAGGCCGGCATCAGATCGATCATCCCGGCCAGCGCGCGTTTGAGCAGCGCGGAGTCTTCCCCGTCGCCGTCCACCAGCACGTTTTCCCCTTTATTGTTCAGCATGCTGATGTGGATATGCATCCCGCTGCCCGCATGCTCTTCATAAGGCTTGGCCATAAAAGTGGCGTGCATCTTATGCTTCTCCGCCATTAAACGCACGAGACGTTTTAACGCCAGCGCATCATCGCAGGCGTCCAGCACGTTATCGGTATGGTGGAGATTGATTTCAAACTGGCCCGGCGAGGCTTCGGCCACCGCGCCGTCGGCGGGGATCAGCTGCAGTTTCGCCAGCTCGTCGATGTCGTTGAGCACGTCGGCAAAGTGGTTCAGGTTATCGACCGAGTAGACCTGGCTTTGGGTGTTGCGATCGTCGGTGCCCGGCGCGCACGGCGGCTGCAGGTAGCCTTCGGCATCGCGTTTGCGGTCCAGTAAATAGAACTCCAGCTCTACCGCTACCACGGGGAACAGCCCGCGCTGGCGCAGCTGCTGCCAGAGGCGGTTGAGTACGTTCCGCGGCTCAACGTCAAAGGGAGCGCCATCTTCATCAACCATGGTCAGCTGTACCTGGGCTATCGACTGCGGATCGGCCGCTGAAGGCGTTAAGGTACCGGGCACCGGGATGCAGCTGCGATCCGGCTCGCCCATCTCCTGGCCCAGACCGGCCTCTTCCACGACGTTGCCGAGAATATCCATCGCAAACACCGAGGCCGGAAAATAACAGCCTTTCTCCAGCTTGCTCAGGCCGGCAACGGGGATGCGCTTGCCGCGGAAGCAGCCGTTCAGGTCAGTAAGGAGGACATCGACATATTGGGTATCAGGGTAGGTTTCGAGGTAGCGCTTCACTTCTTTCGCGAACGCGCTGACCCGTCTCTCTTCCGTTTGCTGAACAAAATTCTCAACTTCTACGATATTGGTTTCCATGATTCACCGCCGTTGGTTTGGTTTCGGTCCTGCACTCAGACCGTTAAATATAATGTCCACCCCATCGACTGTGTATGCAAATAAATTGTTTGTCAAATGTTAAATTAAGTTTGCAAAGGGCTATTTCCACTGCTAGATTGAGAAAATATTGAACGATATGGCCGTTAAACCCGCTATAGCGGTCATAATTTAGTCCACTTTGTGAGGGCGATCATGGAAAATATAATGTACAAGCCAGTTATTGGCGTCGTGATGTGTAGAAACAGGCTTAAGGGTCACCAGACCCAGACCTTGCAAGAAAAGTACCTGAATGCAATTGTTAACGCCGGCGGACTGCCGATCGCCCTGCCGCATGCGCTGGCGGAGCCGGAGCTGCTGAACGCGTTAGTCGATAAACTGGACGGGATATACCTGCCAGGCAGCCCCAGTAACGTGCAGCCGCACCTTTATGGTGAAAACGGCGATGAGCCTGACGCCGACCCCGGGCGTGATCTTCTGAGCATGGCGCTGATTAACGCCGCACTCGAAAGGCGCATCCCCATTTTCGCCATCTGTCGTGGACTGCAGGAACTGGTTGTCGCCACCGGTGGGACTCTGTATCGTCGTCTGTTCGAGCAGCCTGAGCTGCTGGAGCATCGCGAAGATCCTGAACTGCCCGTCGAGCAGCAGTATGCCCCGTCCCATCAGGTTGAGGTTCAGGAAGGAGGATTGCTGTCGCAATTGATACCGGGCTGCAACACGTTTTGGGTAAACTCGCTACACGGACAAGGGGCAAAAACCCTGAGTCCGCAGCTGCGCGTGGAGGCGCGAGCGCCGGATGGACTGGTGGAAGCGGTCAGCGTGAACGATCACCCTTTCGCGCTGGGCGTACAGTGGCATCCTGAATGGAACAGTAGCGAATACGCCCTGTCGCGTATGTTGTTTGATGGTTTTATCACCGCCTGTCAGGGCCATCATGCTGAAAAGCGGCGGCGCTGACCACTACCGTTAAGGAAATGCAAATATGAGCGATGACGGACTGGCGCCAGGGAAACGTCTGTCAGAGATCCGCCAACAGCTGGGTCTCTCGCAGCGTCGTGCCGCCGAACTGTCTGGGTTAACACATAGTGCCATCAGCACCATAGAGCAGGACAAAGTCAGTCCCGCCATCAGTACGCTGCAAAAGCTGCTGAAAGTCTATGGGCTGTCGCTCTCGGAATTCTTTTCTGAACCCGAAAAGCCGGACGAACCCCAGGTGGTCATTAATCAGGATGACCTTATCGAAATGGGCAGTCAGGGCGTTTCCATGAAGCTGGTTCATAACGGAAATCCGAACCGTACGCTGGCGATGATTTTTGAAACTTACCAGCCTGGAACCACGACCGGGGAGAGGATTAAGCATCAGGGTGAGGAGATAGGCACCATACTGGAGGGGGAGATCGTGCTGACCATTAACGGTCAGTCGTACCACCTGGTGGCTGGACAGAGCTATGCCATTAACACCGGCATCCCGCACAGCTTCAGCAACACCGCGGCAGGCATCTGCCGCATCATCAGTGCCCACACCCCCACCACATTCTGAATAGTTAGCCTGAACGAGGTTCAGGCTTTCTTCAGACCTGCGACGGCGGAAATTTTATTTTCGTCGCCGCGAAAAACTCGCCGTCATAACGTTTGTGCCGGAAGGGGATCCTATTTCCTGCTGGCCCTGAAATAATTAACGCCGTGAATGGCGACTCGTCCCTGAATTATTCGGCATGCAGACAACCTGCCGAAATTTAGGGCAATAAAACGGTATTCAACTCCGGGGATTCACGATGCCCTGCGCCTGGCGCAGCGCCCCCGTGCAGCCTGAAAACGCCGAAATGATTAATTTGCCGATAATGTTTTTAAGGAGTCATGATGAATTTTCAGCACCTGGCTTACTGGCAGGAAAAAGCGAAAAGCCTGGCCATTGAAACACGATTATTTATTAACGGCGAATATTGCGCCGCGGTCGATAATACCACCTTTGAAACCATTGACCCTGCCGCGCAGCAAACGTTAGCCCATGTCGCCCGCGGCAAAAAAGCCGACGTCGAGCTGGCGGTGAAGGCCGCGCGCCGGGTCTTTGATAACGGCGACTGGTCACAGGCCGCCCCCGCGCAGCGTAAAGCGGTTCTCACACGCTTCGCCGACCTGATGGAGGCCCACCGCGAAGAGCTGGCGCTGCTGGAAACGCTGGATACCGGCAAACCGATTCGCCACAGCCTGCGCGACGATATTCCCGGCGCCGCCCGCGCCATCCGCTGGTATGCCGAAGCGCTGGATAAAGTCTATGGCGAAGTGGCCCCCACCGGCAGCAACGAGCTGGCGATGATCGTCCGCGAACCGATTGGCGTCATCGCCGCGGTGGTGCCATGGAACTTCCCGCTGCTGCTGGCCTGCTGGAAGCTCGGTCCGGCGCTGGCGGCAGGCAACAGCGTGATCCTTAAGCCGTCGGAAAAATCGCCGCTCACCGCCCTGCGCCTCGCCGGGCTGGCGAAAGAGGCTGGCCTGCCGGACGGCGTGCTGAACGTGGTCAGCGGCTTTGGTCACGAGGCCGGACAGGCGCTCGCCCTGCATCCTGACGTGGAGGTCATTACCTTTACCGGCTCCACCCGCACCGGCAAGCAGCTGCTGAAAGACGCCGGCGACAGCAATATGAAGCGTGTGTGGCTGGAAGCGGGCGGTAAGAGCGCCAACATCGTCTTCGCCGACTGCCCGGATCTGCAAAAAGCGGTCAGCGCCACCGCCGGCGGCATCTTCTACAACCAGGGCCAGGTGTGCATCGCCGGCACTCGCCTGCTGCTGGAGGAGAGCATCGCCGACGAGTTCCTGGCGCGACTGAAAACCGAAGCGCAACATTGGCAGCCGGGCAACCCGCTCGACCCAAACACCACCATGGGCATGCTGATTGACAACACCCATGCCGACAGCGTGCACAGTTTTATTCGCGGCGGCGAAAGTAAAAGCACGCTGTTCCTCGACGGGCGGAAAAATCCATGGCCTGCCGCCGTCGGCCCGACCATTTTCATTGACGTCGACCCGGCTTCCACCCTCAGCCGGGAAGAGATCTTCGGCCCGGTGCTGGTGGTGACGCGATTCAAAAGCGAAGACGAGGCACTGCGGCTTGCCAACGACAGCGACTACGGCCTCGGCGCCGCGGTATGGACTCGCGATCTCTCACGCGCCCACCGCATGAGCCGCCGCCTTAAGGCCGGTTCGGTCTTCGTCAACAACTATAACGATGGTGATATGACCGTCCCCTTCGGCGGTTACAAACAGAGCGGCAACGGGCGCGATAAGTCGCTGCACGCTCTGGAAAAATTCACCGAACTGAAAACCATCTGGATTGCCCTGGAGTCTTAATCATGACCGAACATACCACCAGCTATTACGCCGCCAGCGCCAACAAATATGAACCCTTTCCGACGCTGGACGAATCGATAAGCTGCGACGTCTGCGTCGTCGGCGGCGGCTACACCGGCCTCTCATCTGCCCTGCATCTTGCCGAAATGGGCTACGACGTGGTGGTGCTTGAAGGGGCGCGCATCGGCTTCGGCGCCAGCGGCCGCAACGGCGGTCAGTTGGTTAACTCCTACAGCCGCGATATCGACGTGATTGAAAAAAACTACGGCCCGGATGCAGCAAAAATGCTCGGCAGCATGATGTTCGAAGGCGGCGATATTATCCGCGAACGCATCCAGCGCTATCAGATCCAGTGCGATTACCGACCGGGCGGCCTGTTCGTGGCGATGAACCATAAACAGCTGGAGACGCTGGAAGAACAGAAAGCCAACTGGGAGCGCTACGGCAACACGCAGCTGGAGCTGCTGGACAGAGAGGCGATTCGTCGCGAAGTGGATAGCGACCGCTACGTCGGCGCCCTGCTCGACCACAGCGGCGGCCATATTCACCCGCTCAACCTCGCCATCGGCGAAGCGGACGCTATTCGCCTGAACGGCGGCCGGGTGTATGAGCAGTCGCCGGTCACCCGCATCCAGCACACCAGCCCGGCAGTGGTCAGCACCGCCCGCGGCCAGGTCACTGCCCGCTATGTGATTGTCGCCGGCAACGCCTATCTCGGTGACAAACTGGAGCCGGAGCTGGCGAAGCGCAGCATGCCGTGCGGCACCCAGGTGGTCACCACCGCGCCGCTGTCGGAGGAGGTCGCCCGCTCGCTGATCCCGAAAAACTACTGTGTGGAAGACTGTAACTACCTGCTGGACTACTACCGTCTGACCGGCGATAACCGCCTGCTGTACGGCGGCGGCGTGGTCTACGGCGCCCGCGACCCGGACGATGTGGAGCGGCTGATTATGCCAAAGCTGCTGAAAACCTTCCCACAGCTGCAGGGGGTGAAGATTGACTACCGCTGGACGGGCAACTTCCTGCTGACCTTGTCGCGGATGCCGCAGTTTGGTCGCCTGGATAGCAACATCTACTACATGCAGGGCTACAGCGGGCATGGGGTCACCTGTACCCACCTCGCCGGACGATTGATTTCGGAACTGCTGCGCGGCGACGCCGAGCGTTTCGACGCCTTTGCCAAACTGCCGCACTACCCGTTCCCGGGCGGCCGCAGCCTGCGTATCCCCTTTACCGCGATGGGCGCCGCCTACTACAGCCTGCGCGACCGCCTTGGGGTTTAATCGCCTTTGCCGACGGCCCTGGCCGTCGGCTCATGCTGCGGATAGTGTTGCTGGAAATAGTGGCGCAGAAACTCCACGGTGGTGCGAATTTTAGCCGACGTCGCCAGGCGGGAGACGTAAACCGCCCAGACGTTGGCCGGTTGCCAGTAGTCCGGCAGCACCTGCACCAGATGCCCGCTGGCGATATTCTCCCTGACGTCCCACCACGAACGGAGCGCAATCCCCTGCCCGTCCAGACACCACTGATGAACAATTTCGCCATGGTTGGACGACAGCGGCCCGGTCACTTTGATGGCGTGCTGGCCCTCTTTGCTATGCAGCTGCCAGACGCCGAACGGATGATCCCGCTCTTTAATCACCAGGCACGGCAGAGCCGCCAGATCGCTCAGCTGTTTCGGCGGCGCATGGCGGGCGAGGAACTGCGGCGACGCGCAGAGCACGCGGTGATTGCGCGCCAGCTGGCGGGCAATCAGATTCGGCGCGATATCGTCGCCGAGGCGAATATCGAGATCCACCCCTTCATTGACTAAATCCACCAGCCGGTCCTGAACATCAAAACGCAGCTCCAGCTGCGGGTACTGAAGCGCCAGCGCCGACAGCGCGGGGGCCACCACCCGGCGGCCAAAGCCGAAGCTGCTGATAATCCGCAGCGTTCCCTGCGGCACCTGACGCACATCGGAGAGCTCGTCCATCATCTCATCGACATCCTGCAGAATGCGCTGCGCCCACTCGTAGATCCGCTCTCCCTCTTCGGTAATGGTGACCCGGCGGGTGGTCCGGTGCAGCAACAGCACATTCAGGGTTTGCTCCAGCAGCGAAACCCGCTTGCTGACGAAAGCCGGCGATACGCCCAGCTCCTCAGCGGCGGCGGCAAACCCGGCCCGGCGGGCGACCAGCATAAAGACGCGTAAATCATTCAGCAGCGGCAGATTATTCATGATCTGTGTTTTATGTTTCACCAGTTAGCGTGATTAATTATGAATCAGTCAATTATAGGATAAGCAGGTGGTCAAACATCATCGCTAAAAAGTGAGAACCGGAATGAAAAAAACCTGTCGTATTGCCGCCATCCCGGGTGACGGAATTGGCAAAGAAGTTCTGCCTGAAGGGATCCGCGTACTGAAAGCCGCCGCGCAACGGTGGGATCTGGCGCTGAGCTTCGAGCAGATGGAGTGGGCAAGCTGCGAATATTATGCTCATCACGGTAAGATGATGCCGGACGACTGGCGCGAGCAGTTACAGGGGTTCGACGCCATCTACTTTGGCGCCGTCGGCTGGCCGGATACCGTCCCGGATCATATCTCGCTGTGGGGGTCGCTGCTGAAGTTCCGCCGCGAGTTCGATCAGTACGTCAACCTGCGCCCGGTGCGCCTGTTCCCCGGCGTCCCCTGCCCGCTGGCGGGGAAAAAGGCTGGCGATATCGATTTCTACGTGGTGCGCGAGAACACCGAAGGCGAATATTCCGCTCTGGGCGGGCGCGCCAATGAAGGCACCGAGCATGAAGTGGTGATTCAGGAGTCGATCTTTACCCGCCGGGGCGTTGACCGTATCCTGCGCTACGCCTTCGAGCTGGCGCAAAGCCGCCCGCGCAAAACGCTGACCTCGGCGACGAAATCCAACGGGCTGGCCATCAGCATGCCCTACTGGGATGAGCGGGTGGAGGAGATGGCCAAAAACTATCCCGAGATCCGCTGGGACAAGCAGCATATCGATATTCTCTGCGCCCGCTTCGTGCTGCAGCCGGAGCGGTTTGACGTGGTCGTCGGCTCCAATCTGTTCGGTGATATTCTCTCCGATCTCGGCCCGGCCTGCACCGGTACCATTGGTATTGCGCCATCGGCCAATCTCAACCCGGAGCGCACCTTCCCGTCGCTGTTCGAGCCGGTCCACGGTTCAGCGCCGGATATCTACGGTAAAAATATCGCCAATCCGATCGCCACCATATGGGCCGGGGCGATGATGCTTGATTTTCTCGGGAACGGCGATGCGCGCTATCACGCCGCGCACAACGGCATCCTGGCGGCAATTGAGCAGACGATCGCCAGCGGGCCGAAGACGCCGGATATGCAGGGCTCTGCCTCCACCCAACAGGTAGGCGACGCGGTTTGCCTGGCTGTGCTGAGTGAGGTCGTTCCAATGACGGCCAGGAAAACCAGCCCGAGTAGCGACCATTGATGCGAGGCACACTAGAGACACTCAACGCGTTGAGGTAACCGCTAAATCACCAGTGGGATAATCAATCCGTAGCCCCAGCGCTGCCGACAGGCAGTATGCATGATGGCGCAACACTTGTTGGGCTGCACCGCCGGGGCTCACATCAATGACCCCACTTTCATCAAACAAGGTCAACGCGTAAGCTATTGAACCACTGAGATCAAAAACCGGCGCGCTCACGGAACTCAATCCTGGCGCAGGAACATTTTGCTTGAAGTCGCACCCGGCCTGACGAACAGCCTCTAACTTCGCAAAGAATGCCGCCATAGCCGTTTTCGGCGCCGCACGGTGCTCACGTCGCCAATACTCCGCCTCCCACGCCTCGCGAACGATCTCCTCCGGCATCCAGGCGGAAAATACCTGACCAATGGAGGTCTGCTCCAGCGACATCACCGACCCGATTCGAATTTCCGGATATACGCTATAACGACTCTCTTCAACGCGCACGACCGTTGGTCCCATGTTCCCCCAAACGCTCAGGGCAGCACTATGTCCGGATTCCAGGTTTAAGATCTTCAACGTATGTTCAGCGGTATCGTAAGGGCGGTGTAAATGCAGAGCCAGCATTCCTAACTGCTGTGACAGTTCGCCGGGCAGATAAAGCCCTCGTGCATCATCCTTTGTCACCAGTCCACTACGTACCAGGCTTATAAGATACGGGAAAGCCCGTGCCGGACTCATACCGACAGCCTGGGCAATCTTTTTTAGCGGCACACCACCCTGTTGGCCTGTGAGGAACTCTAACATCAAGGCGGCTGTTTCAACCGACTGCACTCCACGCGAGTTCTTATCATTATCAACGTGATTCATAAGCGATCTCATTGCATGAAAGGGAGGCGGCGAGCGCTTGAAGAGCATTGCTCACCATCGTTAAGCGCTCACCTATCAAATCATGAGCGGCCGCAAACGCGCTGATCGTCAGGGTAAGCGAGTTGTCAGCCGCAAACACCGGGACAGCAAGGCTGGTAATTGATGCCAACGGGTAAGACTGTGCAATCGATATTTTGTCTCTCCTGATGGCGGCCAATTGTTGCTGAAAAGCCGGGGAGAGATAATCATCCAGCTTATCGCGCGTAAACATCTGCTGGTTAATTACCTCGGTACACTGTTCGCGATCGTGATAAGCGGCGAAAAGTTTTCCTGTCGCTGTCTGGGTCAGAGAAAGTACGCTTCCCAGGCGAAAACCAATATTCATCACTGCACCATGCTCACGATAGTCAATGACCAGCGGGCCAAAACGTCCCCACACGGAAAGAAACATATTGACGTTTAAACGCTGTCCCAACGCTGCAATATGAGCAATAGCCTCTTCCACTACCGACTGGCTATGTAGGGCTGCGACGCCTAAACGGAGGGCTAGTGCCCCTGGTTCAAACTTCTGACTTTGTGGGTCACGCTTAAGCAGACCCACGCGCGTCATGCTTACCAGATAGTTATGAATTTGCGCAGAAGTTGTCCCTGCCCGCTCAGCTATTTCGCTGAGCGTTAAGGGACGGGAATGGTCCACCAGTAATCGTAAAATTTGCCCGGCGATTTCCACGCTCTGGATCCCACGCGATTCTGATTTCATAGCACTTACCGCTGCTGTCAGGTTGTTATGAAGCGGTACTTTATCTTGGGCATCAGGTGCTAACAATATGTTTTGGGATGCTTCACTCACCAGCCTCAACGCAACGGTAATCCATCAGCTCACCAGATATCCTCCGTCTACAGGCAATATCACACCGGTCACATAGCTGGCAGCAGACGAAGCGAGAAAAGTCGCAGGGCCAATAAGTTCATCAGGTTGCGCGGCACGCTTCATCGGCACGTGCTGCAAAAAACGCTGCATAACCTCTTCATTATCCCTTGTACTTGCCGACATTTCTGTCGCGATCATTCCCGGAGCAATGGCGTTTACACGTATATTATCCGTCGCCAGTTCCGCAGCAAGCGTCCGGGTTAACTGCGCCAGCGCGCCTTTAGAGATGGCATAGGTGGGTGAGGTTGGTGCGGCGACAAAGGACTGGATAGAAGCAATATTAATAATATTTCCACGCCGTCTTTTTAAGGCAGGTAAAAATGCACGGGTCATATTAAAAGGACCATGAACATTCACGGCGAGCGTGACGGCAAAGGCCTCGTAAACAGATGCCGATGCAAAGGGGATCCGCTTCAACAGTCCTGCATTATTGATTAATACATCGATATCCCCTACCTCCTCAGCAAGCTGCAGACATCCTTCGATCTGGCTAACGTCAAGCCGGTACGCACTGGCTAATCGCCCTTCTGCTCTAAACGTATCTGCTAAACGCTGCACGCCTTTGTCATCGACATCGACCAATATGACTTCTGCCCCAGCATCCGACATCCCGCGCGCTAAGGCGGCACCATTACCTTTTGCCGCCCCGGTGATGAGTATTTTCTTACCGCTTAAATCAAATAATGGTGCAATTTGCATAATCGTGTTCTTCAACAAGAGTAATAACCCATCCTTCCGGATGCGTGAAAGAGCGCATCCGGAGGCAAGAAAAATCGCTAAAGCATCAGGATGCTTTTTTTATCGTCTCGGAGACTGAAGGGGTGCTGCAGTGAGCCAAATACTGACCCACGGCATATCCGAAAGTTAATGCCGGTCCCAGGGTAATACCTGCCCCCGGGTAATTACCGCCCATGATGCTAGTGGCATCGTTACCAATGGCGAACAGGCCGCGGATGGGCTTCTTCTGCTGATCCAGAACACGGTTATCCGCATCAACCGGGATACCGTTGTAGGTCCCGATATCACCAGGTAAAACCTTCACCGCATAAAAAGGCCCGCGCTCAATGGTATTGATGCAAGGATTAGGATTATGCAAAGCATCGCCCTGATAACGGTTATAGGCTTTTGAACCTTTACCAAAGATCGGATCCTGACCGTAGGCGGCATAACGGTTATATTCCTCCACCGTCGCCTTAAACTGTGCCACCTCAATGCCCGCTTTTTCCGCCAATGCTTCCAGCGTGCGCCCTTCAAGGAGATAGCCGGAGGTCAAATGGCGTTTCAACGGTAGCGGAAATGGCGCGACACATCCCAGCCCGTAGCGTCTGAGAGTTCGGCGATCGCAAACTAACCAGGCACAAACTTCACTTTTCGCATCCCTAACGTTGATCATTGCCTGCACGAAATCATGATAGGAGTTGGCTTCGTTAGTGAAACGGCGTCCCTGACGAGTCACCGCGATAACGCCTGGCTTTGCCCGATCAATAAAGTGTGGCATCACTCCCTGACCGCCGTCCGGTCGTCGGGTTAACGATATCGGTGCCCATGCGGCGGCGTTTGGCAAATGGCTATCGACTCTCCCACCGATATTTTCAAACATATTCAGGCTGTCGCCGGTATTGGTTTCGGCTGTCGGGCTCCAGTGTTCCTTCCCGGTTGGCGTATGGGGATAGTGTTCGCTTCGTCTCTTAATATCATGAGAAAAACCGCCGGCGGCCAGCACCACACCGCGCGATGCGTAGACCGTATATAACGATCCTTCCTTTTCTACCTGTGCGCCAATGACCGCCCCCTCTTTAAGGATCAACTCCCTGACGGGTGAATTCAGCCAGAGCGGCACATTCTTATCAAAGACCGATTTAGCTAATCTGCCCATCAGAGCATTACCGTTGGTTAAGGTCATGCCTCGTCCACAGGTCAACGTTTGCCAAAAATGTTTAGTTAAACGCTTCGTGGCGTAGATGGCGGACTCCAGCGAACGCGTCGCTTTCATAAAGTGGCGAATATCGTTGCCCGACCCAATCATCATGCCAAACACTGTCAATTCAGGTAGCGGAGGTTCCAATTGGGCCAAATGTTTCCCCAACTGACGAGCATCGAACGGCTTCGCCACCATGGAGCGTCCTCCCTGCGCTGCCCCGGGAGCTTCAGCATGGTAATCAGGGAAAGTGAGAGGCATTTCAAATTTGACTGCGGTATCCTGGCTAAAGAAGGCGGCGGCTTGCGGGCCATGACGCAAGAATGCATCCACTCGTTCTTCGTTATAGCTGGCACCCCCTTCATGCTTTAAGTAACGCTTCACCGACTCAATTGAATCAAGATGGCCCCAGGCTTTAGCCTGATCGCTGCCCGGGATCCATACCCACCCACCAGATCGGGCAGCAGTGCCACCGAAACGCGCTGCTTTTTCCACAATCAGTACATTCAGCCCCTGATGTGCCGCACTTACTGCCGCTGACATACCTGCCGCACCGCTACCGACCACCAGTACGTCGCAGTGAAACTCTTGCTCTTTAGTCATCGAATCCCCCTTTGTTTCTCGCCCACCCCGGACGGTCAATATGGATTTTCTTCGCAGGCAAACTAACGCTGAATTACATAATGATCAAACAATTTGTTATTGTGTAATTATAAATTTGCGATCGATGTTACAAAAATGTATAAAAAAACCACACCTTTCGGTGTGGTCTGAGGTAAGTGAGAGAGGAGTGACGGGGAATGAAATCACAGCAAAATTCATTGCAAATAAAATGGGCAGTGCAAAAAAACGATAAAAAACCCTAAAGTTCAGTAGTTTAAATCTCAAGCTCACGCTGGAGCAACGTTGCGATAGCCTCGCTGCTCTCTGCGGATACCAGCGCCTGGCGGAACTCGGCGTGCATAATGCGCCGCGCCAGACGCGAGAAGATGCGCATATGCTGGTCGCCCGCCGAATGCTTGTTTAGCGTCAGCATAATCACAAACTGCGCTTCTTCATCACCCCACTTCACCGGCTGCGCCAGGCGGGCGACGCTAATGGTCGACTGCTCAATATGCTCGGATTTACTGTGCGGAATGGCAAAACTGAAGCCCAGCCCGGTGGAGAACACCGCCTCGCGGGCCCAGAGATCGGCCTCCAGCTTGCGTGGATAGCGGCAGCGCCCGGCCAGCAGCAGGTTATCCGTCATCCCCTTCAGCACCTCCTCCTTGCTGCGCCAGTCACTGTTGAGGGTGATGCACTGGCGGCTAATCAACGGCACATCCTGCTGGCGCATGCGGAACTGGGCCAACAGATGCTCCACTTCCAGCGAGGTACGGCACTGCATCGCCTGATTCAGCAGCTGACGGCAGGCGCGGCTGTCCAGCTGCGCCAGACGCGCTTTGGTCGCCGGGATCGTCGGCGCGCTCATGCTCAGTTCATCCAGGCCGAGGCCGACCAGCAGCGGCAGCACCGAACCTTTGGCCCCCAGCTCGCCGCACAGGCCGATCCATTTCCCCTGCCGGTGCGCCGCCTGCACGGCATAGTCCAGCGCACGCAGGAAGGCCGGGTTGAGACTGTTGTAATGGCGCGTCACTTTCGCGTTATCCCGGTCGACCGCCAGCAAATACTGCGTTAAGTCATTGCTGCCGATGCTAAAGAAGTCCACCTCTTCGCAGCACTGATCGATGATGAACATCACCGACGGCACCTCCAGCATGATGCCCAGCGGGATTTTTTCATCAAACGGGATCTGTTCGACGCGCAGCGACTGTTTGGCCTCCGCCAACCGCTCTTTCACCCACAGGATTTCTTCCATTGAGGAAATCATCGGGATCATGATCTTCAGCGAGCCGTGCGCCGAAGCGCGTAGAATCGCCCGCAGCTGAGTATGAAACAGCGCCTGGTACTCTTCATAGATGCGCACCGCGCGGTAGCCGAGGAAGGGGTTATTTTCCGCCGGAATGTTGAGGTAGGCCACCGGCTTATCACCGCCGATATCCATAGTCCGCACGATAATGCTGCGCCCGGCGGCAGGCTCCAGCGCCTGGCAGAAAATGTTGTAGAGTTCGTCTTCCGATGGCGCGCCGGGCCGGTCCATATAGAGCATCTCCGTGCGAAACAGGCCAACCGACTGCGCGCCGTTGTTGAAGGCCGCCACCGCCTCTACCGAATGGGCGATGTTCGCCGCGATCTCGACGCGAATACCGTCTTCCGTCTGCCCCGCCTTATCCAGCCATACCTGCTGCTGTTGCTGGATCTGCGCCTGAACCCACGACTCCTGCTGATAGTAGCGCGCCACCGCCGGACTCAGGTCGACCACCAGTAGCCCCGCGTTGCCGTCGATCTGCACCTGGGTATCCTCCCACGGCAACAGTGCGTCGAGGTCAACCCCCACCAGGGTCGGGATATTGAATGAGCGGGCGAGGATCACGGTGTGCGACGTAGTGCCGCCGCTGCGCAGCAGCAGCCCTTTGAGATGCGTTTTATCCAGTTCGAGGAACTGACTGGGGGTGAGTTCGTCGGCAAGGCAAATGGCGGCTTCCCGCAGTTGACCCGGCGCCGGGAAACGGGCTTCGCCGTAGATATGCTGCAACAGCTGGAAGCAGACATCGCGCACATCCAGCACTCGCTCCTGCAGATAGCTGCTGCCGGAATCGCGGAACTGGGCGCAGAAGTGGTCGCTGGTGGCGACGATCGCCTGGGCGCAGCTGAGACCGGTGAGGATCCCGCCGAGCAGATGCTGGCGCAGCGAGGCATCCGTCGCCAGCGAACGGTGAGCTTCCAGTATCGCGCTGGCGGTACCGTCATTGTCCAGCAGCCGCAGTTCGATATCTTTCACCAGCAGGCGCAGGCCGTTATCCAGTGCCGCCTGCTCCTGTTCAGGACTGCTGGCGACGGGCAGTGCGCCAAGCTCGTGCAAATCGCGGGATTTTAGATGGATGAGCCTGCCCCCCGCGCTGCCGGCGCAGACCGGACTGGCATGGAACAGCGTCGGGTTCAGGCGTGAGAGTGACTCCGGCACCGGCTGGACGTCCAGCGCTTGTGCCGTAGGCAGCGGCGTGTCGCAGTGAGGAAATTCATCACGCAGAAAGGCCGTTAACGCGGCGTAAGCCTCGGCTTCATCTTCGCCGCTGATAAGCAGCTGGCAGGTGTCGCCCTTCAGGGTGTTCGTGCCGATGACCGCCAACGCGCTTTTGGCATTGCCACCGGTATCGCAGCGCAGGTTCCGCCACTCAATTGCCGATGAAAAACGGTTACACAGCGTTTCGACCAGACTGGCCGGACGCGCATGCACGCCGTTGGGCAAATCACATGTAAATTCAATGACCAAAGCCATCGCCTTCCTCCTGAGTAATCCATTAATTCCCCAAAAGGTAATGAAAGATGGTCAAGTGGACTAGGTGACAAAACTGGCAATTACTGGACTATTGTACACACGATACTTTTTTATGCCCGCCATCACAATTCCACCCTTTTAGCACTCACTCCTCCTGTCATCACTAAGATTTGAGGTTGATCGCAATTCTTTTCTAACCTTACAAATATCCAGTAAATGCACTTTTTCTCTACTGTTTTATGCGGCGCCCTTTTTCTAATGTTGAGCCATCAATACTGTCACGGGCCCTACAGCGCTCAGGAGCAAGCAATGAACGAACTGGTGCAAATACTAAAAAATACTCGCCAGCATCTGATGACCGGCGTGTCACATATGATCCCCTTCGTGGTCTCCGGCGGGATCCTGCTGGCGGTGTCCGTCATGTTGTATGGCAAAGGTGCGGTTCCGGATGCCGCCACCGATCCCAACCTGAAGAAACTGTTTGATATCGGCGTCGCCGGCCTGACGCTGATGGTCCCTTTTCTCGCCGCGTACATTGGCTACTCCATCGCCGACCGCGCCGCGCTGGCCCCCTGCGCCATCGGCGCCTGGGTAGGTAACAGCTTCGGCGCCGGCTTCTTTGGCGCGCTAATCGCTGGGATGATCGGCGGTCTGGTGGTCTATTACCTGAAAAAAATACCGGTCCACAAGGTGCTTCGCTCGGTGATGCCGATATTCATTATTCCCATCATCGGCACCTTTATTACTGCCGGGATCATGATGTGGGGGCTCGGCGAACCGGTAGGCGCGCTCACGGCAAACCTGACCAACTGGCTGCAGGGCATGCGCGAAGGCAGCATCGTGGTGCTGGCCATCATTATGGGCCTGATGCTGGCGTTTGATATGGGCGGCCCGGTGAACAAAGTGGCCTACGCCTTCATGCTGATCTGCGTTTCACAGGGGGTCTACAGCGTAGTGGCTATCGCCGCCGTCGGCATCGCCGTACCACCGCTGGGGATGGGACTGGCGACGCTGATCGGCCGCAAATATTTCACCGCCGAAGAGAGGGAAACCGGCAAAGCGGCGCTGGTGATGGGCTGCGTCGGGGTCACCGAAGGGGCGATTCCCTTTGCCGCTGCCGACCCGCTGCGCGTTATTCCGGCCAATATGATTGGCGCGGCCAGCGGCTGCGTCACCGCGGCGCTGTTGGGCGCCCAGTGTTACGCCGGCTGGGGCGGGCTCATCGTGCTGCCGGTGGTCCAGGGCAAACTCGGCTTTATCGCCGCGCTGCTGGTCGGCGCCTGCGTCAGCGCCGCCTGCGTCATTGCGCTGAAAGCGCTGGCTAAAAAGAAATCGTCTGACGCCAAAGCCGACGACGAATTAGACCTTGATTTTGAAATTAACTAACAGACTGGAAGGAACAGATTATGACCCACATTATCGCTGTCACCGCCTGCCCGTCGGGTGTGGCTCACACCTATATGGCCGCCGAATCGTTAGAAAGCGCCGCTAAGGCCAAAGGCTGGCAGGTCAAAGTTGAAACCCAGGGCTCTATCGGCATTGAAAACGAGCTGACCGCGGAAGAGATTGCCGCCGCCGATATGGTCATTCTGACCAAAGATATCGGTATCAAATTCGAAGAGCGTTTTGCCGGGAAAACTATCGTACGCGTCAATATCAGCGATGCGGTCAAACGCGCCGACGCGATCATGAACAAGATAGACAGCCACCTTTCCCAACGAGCCTGAAGCCTTAAAAGGGGCGCCCGTGCGCCCTTCGCCACAACATGGAGTTTGTCATGACGAATCGTACTCAACGCCTGAAAGCCAGCCTGTTCGCCCAACCGCGCGAAATATCACTTGAACGCGCCCTGCTGTATACCGCCAGCCATCGGCAAACGGAGGGCGAGCCGGTGATTATTCGCCGGGCGAAGGCCACCGCCTGGATCCTCGATAAGGTAGACATTTCGATTCGTGATGATGAACTGATTGCCGGCAACCGTACCATCAAACCGCGGGCCGGCATTATGTCGCCGGAGATGGATCCCTACTGGCTGCTTAACGAGCTCGACACCTTCCCGACCCGACCGCAGGACCGCTTCGCAATAAGCGAAGAAGATAAGCGCGTTTATCGGGAAACGCTGTTCCCCTACTGGGAAAAGCGCTCAATGAAAGATTTCATCAACGGCCAGATGACCGACGAGGTCAAAGCCGCCGTCAACACCCAAATATTCAGCGTGAACCAGACCGATAAAGGCCAGGGCCATATCATTATCGACTATCCGCACCTGTTGAATAATGGCCTGGACGCGCTGGTTACGGAGATGCAATCACACTGCGCCCGGCAGCCTGATAACCCTTTTTATCAGGCGGTATTGATCCTGCTGGAGGCCTCTCAGCGCCATATTCTGCGCTACGCCGCGCTGGCCGAGGAGATGGCTGGACACTGTCAGGATCCGCAGCGTCAGCGGGAGCTGTTAACCATCGCCGCGATTTCGCGCCACAATGCGCAGCACCGGCCAACGGACTTCCCCCATGCCTGCCAGCTGTTCTGGTATATGAACATCATTCTGCAGTACGAATCCAATGCCAGCTCCATTTCGCTCGGCCGTTTTGACCAGTACATGCTGCCGTTTTATCAGGCGTCGCTGAATCAAGGACAGGATCCGGCGTCGCTCAAGGAGCTGCTGGAGTCGCTTTGGGTAAAATGCAACGACATCGTCCTGCTGCGCTCCTCCAGTAGCGCACGCTATTTCGCCGGTTTTCCCACCGGGTATACCGCCCTGCTCGGTGGGCTAACGGAAACCGGGCGCAGCGCGGTCAATGTGCTGTCATTTTTATGCCTCGATGCCTATCAAAACGTGCAATTGCCGCAGCCGAATCTTGGCGTGCGAGTGAACGAGCTGATTGACCGCCCGTTCCTGCGTAAAACCGCCGAAACCATCCGCCTGGGCACCGGCATTCCACAGATTTTCAACGACGAGGTGGTGGTCCCCGCCTTCCTCAATCGCGGCGTGTCGCTGGAAGACGCCCGCGACTACGCGGTGGTCGGCTGCGTCGAGTTGTCGATCCCCGGCCGCACCTACGGCCTGCATGATATCGCCATGTTCAACCTGCTGAAGGTCATGGAACTTGTCCTGCAGGAAAATGAAGGGCAACCGGAGGTCAGCTGGGAAGGGCTTATCCGCCAGATGCGCGACAAAATTCGCTATTACATCAAGCTGATGGTCGAGGGCAGCAATATCTGCGATATCGGCCATCGCGACTGGGCGCCGGTGCCTCTCCTCTCCTCGTTCATTAAAGATTGCGTGCAGCACGGTAAAGACATCACCGCCGGCGGAGCGCGCTATAACTTCTCCGGCGTCCAGGGCATCGGGATCGCCAACCTGAGCGATTCGCTTTATGCCCTGAAGGGGATGGTCTTTGACCAGCAGCGCCTTAGCTTTGACCAACTGATGGCGGTACTGAAAGCCAACTTCCAGACGCCAGAGGGAGAGAAAATCCGCGCCCGGTTGATCAACCGTTTTGAAAAATACGGCAACGATATCGACGACGTCGATAATATCAGCGCCGATCTGCTGCGCTTTTACTGCAAAGAGGTGGAACAATATCTGAATCCGCGCGGCGGGCGTTTTACGCCCGGCTCCTATACCGTCTCGGCGCACGTGCCGCTGGGCTCGGTGGTGGGGGCTACCCCGGACGGGCGGCTGGCTGGCGAACAGTTAGCGGACGGCGGCCTGTCGCCAATGGTCGGCCAGGATGCTCAGGGGCCGACGGCGGTGCTGAAATCAGTCAGCAAGCTGGATAACTATCTGCTGTCGAACGGTACGCTGCTCAACGTTAAATTTACCCCGGCGACGCTGGCCGGCGACGGCGGGCTGAACAAGCTGGCAGACTTTTTACAGGCTTTCTGCAAGCTCAAGCTGCAGCATATTCAGTTTAACGTGGTCAATGCCGACACCCTGCGTGAAGCGCAGCAACGGCCGCAGGACTTTGCCGGCCTGGTGGTGCGCGTCGCGGGCTACAGCGCCTTCTTTGTTGAGCTGTCGAAGGAGATTCAGGATGACATTATCCGCCGCACCGCGCATCAGCTGTGAGGTGATGGAGACGCGCGCCGACCGGGCGCGCATTTTTAATCTGCAGCGCTACTCGCTCAATGATGGCCAGGGGATCCGCACGGTGGTCTTTTTCAAAGGCTGCCCCCACACCTGCCCGTGGTGCGCCAACCCGGAGTCAATGTCACCCAGGATCCAGACCCTGCGCCGGCAGAGTAAATGCCTGGGTTGCGCCCGCTGCCAGCAGGATGTCGTCGAGTGTCCCTCCGGGGCATGGGAGCAGATCGGTCGCGACATGACGCTGGATAACCTCCTTCAGGAGGTGCTGAAGGATGAAGTCTTCTTCCGCGCCTCCGGTGGCGGTGTCACCCTCTCCGGCGGTGAAGTGCTCATGCAGGCCGAATTTGTCGCCCGCTTTCTCCAGCGCCTGCGCCAGTGGGGGATCCGCACCGCCATCGAAACCGCTGGCGACGGGCCCTTCAACCGTTTTTTACCGGTGGCTGAAGCCTGCGACGAGGTGTTATTTGATTTTAAAATCATGGAACCTGAGCGGGCATTGTCGCTACTGCGAATCAATCAGCCGCGGGTACTGGATAATTTTCGCCAGCTGGCGGCTAGAGAGATCAACCTCATCCCACGCGTGCCGCTGATCCCGGGCTATACCATGAGCGTCGATAATTTTCGCCAGATTCTGAACTTTCTCGCACCTTTTAATCTTACAGAATTGCACCTGCTGCCATTTCATCAATACGGCGAGCCCAAATACCGTCTGCTGGGCAAACCCTGGGCGCTGGCCAGGGTGAAAGCGCCTGACGAAGCGGACATTCAACCTTATCGGGTAATGGCCGAAGCGGCCGGATTCCACGTCACTATCGGCGGTTAACGCCAGGAGGATGTTATGGACTTCAATATTATCGCCGTCACCGCCTGCGTCAGCGGAGTGGCGCACACCTATATGGCTGCCGAACGGCTGGAAAAGGTCGGTCATCATGAAAAATGGCATCTTAAGGTGGAAACTCAGGGCGCGCTCGGCGTTGAAAATCGCATTACCGCAGAAGATATCGCCCGCGCCGAAGTGGTGCTGCTGGTGACGGATATCGAAATTGACGACGCCCAGCGCTTTCGCGGCCTGCGGACGATTAAAACCAGCATCAAGAGCTTCCTGCTGCAGCCGCAGCAGATCGTCGAGGCCGTAAAAAGCATCATGAAAAAGCCGGTCGTCTATGTTGAACTTCCCTGACCGGCGACGGGCCTTACTCTACATCCAGCAACCACTTTTGCGCTGGCGTCAGGCGGCTGGCCGTCTCGGGCGTCAGCCAGCGCCGCTGGTCCTGCTGCGGCGTATCCGCGCGATCGATGTATAACCCATGCAGCACCCGTCGTCTGCTGCCCTCACGATTACGCGTGCCGCCGTGCCAGGCGTGAGCGTTGTAAATCATCACGCTCCCGGCCGGCGCAGCAAACACGATTTCATCAGGGTGGGCCTGCTCCGGGTCGGCCAGTACCTCTTCCGGGAGCTCAGGACGCAGGTGGGTACCGGGGATAATCCGCGGCGCGCCGTTGGCGGCGCTCAAATCGTCTATCGCCCAGATGGTATTCACCAGGTGGACTTTGGGAAAATCCGGGCGCGGCTTTTTCCAGTCGGCGTGCAGCGGCTGGTGGCCGCCGTTATATAACGCCTCGCGCGCGTTCAGGCTGGAGACTTTAAAATCGCCGTTGAAGATATAGCGGCAGGCGGAGAGGATCAGCGGATGAGCCCAGACTTTCTCCCAGATAACCCCCTTATTCACCAGGTTGGCGATCCGCGTCGCGGTCGCTTCCTGATGATGTTCCATCGCCAGATTGTCACCTTCGCGCTCAACCAGGGTATCAATTAGCCGTCGCATTTCGCTCAGCCACTGAGCGTCAACGACGTTATGCACAACGGTGTAGCCGAGGGTGTCGAGCTCGTGTTTCATTTGCGCGCTGAGCGCCAGGCTGGCGCCTAACGCATCGAGAAAGCTAGCTGATGATGAGTTCATGTTGCGTTCCTTTTTAACGTTCCGATAACACAAACAAACTCTACTGGTCCATCCGCGGCATGACAGGAGGCGAGCGCTACGAAAAACTGGACATACGTACGCGAGCCAACAAAGTGTGATGGGCGTCAACAATCACGTTTTCGGCGATGCCGGTGCTGTAGCTGACCGGGAATCCACCGCGCAAAATGGCTTAACAAACGCTGCCGGGGAGGAAAAAATAGATTATCATCAACAGGATAATGCGCATGCTGAGGGCAAAGAATGATTGAAGATCTGCCAAATATACTGCATCGGTTAATCGGTCAAAAAGATCGCTTACAGGTGAGATTTCCTGAGCCGGATATCTCCGTGCCTGCCCTTGCCTTCAACGTACCGTTTCCACGTCTGGAAATTGTGCTGGAGGGTCAGCTTAATGAACAGGGGCTGCCGCTAGCCGCTTCGACGTTAACCGCGCTGCAGGTACTCTACGTGCAGGCGGGAAAGTGGACGCTGCCGCAGTGGACCGGCCCGGCCACTACCTTGAGTATCCTGTTTGGCAGGCAGAAACTGGGATTCAGTATTCAGCGCTGGGACGGGAAAAGCCTGCACACGGAGAAGCAAAGCGTTGCCCGCCTCGGGCCGCGCGTGGGCTCTTACCTGCTGCTGAGCCTGAATGAAGTCAGCCTGCAGCCCGATCCGCTGACCGCCCGGCTGGTGGTCGCCGCGCTACTGAGCCACTGTCGCGAACAGCTGGTTGGGCTGGAAATGCGCGTCAGTCGCAGCCGGGATCTGTTTCTTGCCGTTCAGGACTATCTCGAGGAAAATCTGAGCCTGCCGCTGACGCGGGAATCAGTGGCCAGACGTTTTCACATCACGCCCAACTATCTTTCGCATATTTTTCAGAAATCAGGCTCGGTGGGATTTAACGAATATCTGACCCGGGTGCGTCTTGAAAAGGCAAAACAGTTGCTGCGCGGCTATGACCTGAAGGTGAAAGAGATCGCCCATAACTGCGGCTTTGTCGACAGCAACTATTTTTGCCGGGTCTTCAAACGCTACACCGAGCGTTCGCCGTCAGAGTATCGGCGACACTGCCGCAGCGCGCAGCAGGCCTAACCTGCCGTGTCGGAATATTACGCCCACTCCACGCGCCCGCGCCCGTTGTGCTTGGCCTTGTACAACGCCTCGTCGACTTTGCGGATAAACGTCTCCTGCGCTTCGCCCGGCCGCCAGGTTCCGACGCCAATGCTGATCGACAGCGGTGTTTGATGATTGATCAGGATGGTGCGGGCATTCTCGAGGATCGCCTGCGCCAGATCGTGCAGCTCAGGCTCCGACAGGCCATCGACGATAATGGCAAACTCTTCCCCACCGATACGCGCCGGCAGGACCTGCTCGCTGGTCAGTTTCGCCAGCTGTTTCCCCAGGGAAAATAACACTTCATCCCCCACCAGGTGGCCCCAGGTATCGTTGATTTTCTTAAAAAAATCGATATCCAGGATCATGAGCCCCAAGGCATGTCCGGACTTTTCGCGAATGGTATCGATAAAAAAGCGGCGGTTGGGCAACTGAGTGAGCTCATCTTTTAGGGATTGCGAGCGCGCGTCAACGTACAGCAGGTTGATGCGCTCAATAATTTTGTAGACGCCCACCACGGTCAGCAGCATCCCGGAGAGGCGCAGCAGATCTTCGCAGTAATAGCCCATCCAGCGCGGCTGAACCACCATCTCATCCATCACATCAAACGTGCCGCCGGCAATCCACAGCAGCAGCCCATAGCGCACCCAGTTGACGGCAATATGGCTCATCCGCACCTTCGCTGAGCTCCACAGCATAAACACCAGAAACAGCAGCGCCAGCATATCGATATAGAGCCCGGGGTTGGCCAGGATTTCTCGCCACGTGCCGATGGGCGGCGACACCAGCGCACAGCCGACAGCGACGGCGACGATAACCAGCAGCGCAGGCAGTAGCGTACCCCGCGCCAAAGCGGACGGAATGGGGCGTTTCGCAGGAATAAGGCATTCAGGCATAGCGATGTCTCATGGTAACCACAGGGCCGATCGCGGGACAGGATAGCAGTTAAGCGCAGCGGGACGAATGAAAAAGCGACGCGCCGACAAAACGGCGGTGAGGTAGACTGACCCCGCGGAATTGTTCCAACGTACTACCACTCCATGGCGACGAGGTCAGTGGCGCGGATACTATCGGCTAAATCCATCAGCTGATTAGCTTTCCGTGCGGCGCCACCGATAACCGGCGGCACCTGCTCAGAGATTAGCCGCTGAACACTCGCGCCTTGCCGCTGACCGTCAGTCGCACCGTCGCGCCGGGCTGCCACGCCGGCTGGCTTACGGTTCGCAGGACAATCGGCCGATCGTGCCCGGACATCGACAGCGTCAGTGTGGAGAGCTGGCCGGAGAAATCAACATCGCGGATGGTGGCGGTACTTTCCTGCGGCCCGCTCACGCTGACGCTCAGCTGTTCCGGACGCAACATCACCTTACCTTCACCAGCAGGATGCCCTGCGTCTGTCGCCAGGTCGCCCAGCGCGCAGCTGGCCCGCCCGGGGCTCAGCCGTGCGGGGAGGATCAGGGCATCGCCGAGAAACAGCGCCGTCTCTTCATCCACCGGCTGCGCGTAAACCGCCAGCGGGGTCCCCACCTGGGCGAAACGCCCCTGGCGCATCACCGCCACCTGTGTGGCGAACGACAGCGCTTCGGTCTGGTCATGGGTCACCAGAATCGAGGCGATACCGGTCTCCGCCAGCAGATCGGCGGTCGCTTTGCGCGTGCTGGCGCGCAGTCCGGTGTCCAGGGCAGAAAAGGGTTCATCGAGCAGCATCAGCGCCGGCTGCTGGGCCAGGGCGCGAGCCAGAGCCACACGCTGCTGCTGGCCCCCGGAGATCTCATGCGGCCAGTGGCGCGCCAGGCTGTGGTCGAGGGCGACCATCTCCATCAGCGCGCCCACCCGGCGACGTTTTTCCTCGCGGCTGGCGTCCAGCCCCCAGGCGATATTGTCCGCCACATTGAGGTGAGGAAACAGCGCCCCCTCCTGCGGAACGTAGCCGATCCGTCGCTGGTGGGCAGGAACAAACACGCCCTCGGCAAACAGCGGCGCGCCGTGCATCACGATCCGCCCGCTGTCGGGCGTTTCGAAACCGGCGAGAATGCGCAGCAGCGTGGTTTTTCCCGAACCCGACGGACCCACTATAGCCGTCCGGCTACCCGGCGCCACCTGAAGATGAATATTATCGAGGACCTGCGCGTCGGCGAAGGATTTCGAAACAGAAGACAATTCCAGCATGTTACAACCCTGCCATTTTTTTCGACTGCATATAGAGAACCGCCGTCAGCGGCAGCGAAATGACGATCATCAACAGCGCGTAGGGCGCCGCCGCCACGTAGTCGATCTCGCTGGTTAACGCCCAGAATCCGGTCGACAACGTGCGGGTGCCTAACGGCGAGAGCAGCAGCGTGGCGGTCAGCTCATTGCTGACGCCGAGGAACACCAGCGCGGCGCCGGCGGCCGCCCCCGGGGCGGCAAGCCGCATGGTGATACTCCACAGGGCGCGGGCCGGGCTGCGTCCGAGACTGCGGGCGACGTTTTCCAGCTCCACCGGCGCCTGGGCGATACCGGCGCGCAGGTTAATCAGCGCCCGCGGCATAAACATCAGCAAATAGGCCAGAAACAGCGTCACTTCGGTCTGGTACACCGGACGGGCATAGTGGATGGTGACGGTGACCAGCGCCAGCGCGGTCACGATGCCGGGCAGCGAGCTGGTGATGTAATTACACCCCTCCAGCAGGCGGAACAGCGGACGCGGATAGCGCACGCCGAGCCAGGCGATGGGGATCGCGCAGACCGTCGTCAGCAGCGCCCCGCCCGCCCCCAGCAGCAGCGTTTGACGCAGGGAATGCCACAGATCGGCATGCAGCCAGTTGTCGATACCGCCCAGCCACAGCCAGCGTCCCAGGACCAGCAACGGCACCCCCATCGCCAGCAACACCAGCAACAGAAGCAGCAGCTGCGCGCCGAAAGCGGCCCCTTTACCCAGCACCAGGCGCTTCTGCTCGCGCGCCGCCCCGGCGCCGATACGCGCATAGCGCGCTTTACCGCGCGAAGCGCTCTCCAGCAGCAGGATCGCCAGACAGCACAGAGCCAGCACGCCCGCCAGCATATTGGCGGCCGGACCGCTGAAGGTCGACTGGAACTGATCGTAAATGGCGGTAGTGAAAGTATCGAAGCGGATCATCACATACAGACCATATTCCGCCAGCAGATGCAGGGCCACCAGCAGCGCACCGCCGCAGATAGCCAGCCGCAGCTGCGGGAGCACCACCCGAAAGAACACTTTCCACGGCGGAGTGCCCAGCGATGCGGCGACATCTTCAAGCGTGGGATCGAGTCGGCGCAGCACGGCCGCTACCGGCATATAGATAAACGGATAGTAGGCCAGCACGGAAAGAAACACCCCGGCGCCCAGGCCATGCAGCGAGGGCGCAGCGCTGACCCACGCGTAGCTCTGAACAAAGGCTGGAATGGCCAGCGGGGCCACCGCCAGCGCCGACCACAACTGCCGCCCGGCCAGCACGGTACGTTCCGTCAGCCAGGCCAGCGTCACGCCAAGCACAATGCTGATGGGGACCGCCAGCACCGTCAGCCACAGGGTATTGCTGAGCAGCTCGCCTACCCGTGGGCGAAAGACCAGCGCTTTGATTGTCGGCCAGCCGGTATCGAATCCGACCGCCACCACAAACCCTAACGGCAACAGCGCCAGCAATGAAAACAGGAGCGCTAAGGCAACCATCGGAAATGCAGGACGCCTGCGCTCGGGCAGGCGTCCTGTTTTCTTTCCGAGCGACAGACTCAGAACAGACATAGCAACATCACTTCCTCAGGATCAGAGCAGGCCAGCCTGCGTCATCAGTTCAATGACCTTTTTACTGTTCAGCGAGGAAGGTTCTACCTTCGGGGCATCCAGATCTTTCAGCGGGGTCAGTTTCGGGTTAGAGGCCGCGTCTACCCCCACCGCATATTCGAAGGCGTTATTAGTGCGCAGCGCATCCTGTCCCTGCTTACCGGTGATCCATTTAATAAAGGCCTGCGCCTGCGCTTTATGTTTGCTGGAGGCCAGCACGCCGCCGCCGGAAATGCTGACGAAGGCCCCTGGATCCTGGTGTTTGAAGTAATACAGTTGGGTGTTTTTGCTGTTCTCGCCGGTTTTTGACTGGTCAACGAAGCGATAGTAATGGTAGATCACCCCGCCGTCGATCTGCCCGGCGTTGACCGCTTTCATCACCGTGCTGTTGCCTTTATAGGCGACAAAGTTGGTTTTCATCGCCTTCAGCCAGTCGAGGGTCGCCTGCTCACCCTTCAGCGCCAGCATCGCGCTGACGATAGCCTGGAAATCCGCCCCCGATGGCGAAGCCGCCCAGCGGCCCTTCCACTCCGGTTTTGCCAGATCCATCAGCGACTGCGGCAGCTGCGCCTCGCTGATTTTCGCCGGGTTATAGACGAAGACGGTGCTGCGCGCGGCGATGCCGATCCAGCGACCGTGCTGAGGGCGGTACTGCGCCGGAACCTGCTGCAGGGTAGCCGCATCCAGCGGGGCGAAAAGTTTGGCATTATCAACCAGCACCATCGACGGCGAGTTCTCGGTCAGAAACACATCGGCTGGCGACGCGGCGCCTTCCTGAACCAGCTGATTACCCAGCTCGCTGTCATCACCATTGCGCAGCGTGACTTTAATACCGGTCTCTTTCGTAAATCCATCCACCCACGACTTCACCAGATTTTCGTGTTGGGCGTTGTAGACCACAATCCCGTCCTGACCGTCAGCCGCCATCCCTTGCGGCGCCAGAAACAGAGAAGCGGCAACCAGCGCTGCCGTGCGGAGGGGCGATAAGCGAGATTTCATGAACGCATCCTTAATGAAATAGGGCAATTAATGGTAAATAGCCTGAGCGGAGAGGATTAAATCACAGCAAAAAAAGAATGATAATGAAAACAATTATCATAAACTTAAAAAAGCAAAAAATAGCGCCGGTCTGTTATTAGGGATTAGAAAATGCTTAAAACCATCCGTTCCCGAAATTTAGATTAAGAAAACATTAAGCTGCGATTATTTTATTGCCTTCGTGACAGAGCAGCCGCCTCTGCACGTTATCTGCGGTCTTTGCCGGCGGGTATTGTGATACTGATCATGTTTTTAATATGCGCCGTCATCACGAAAGATATCCTCCTTCTACGATCATTAAAAAGCCTTTACCGTCAGAGGGATGGTTAACTTTATGCACACTCACCCTGGCACGCACGATAAATGAAAGAGATAAAGCGGCGAAACGCATGGATTGCCTTTTCCCTCGCGCTGGTGGTGTTTCTGGCTGGCGTGTTCGTCATTAACTGGCAACTGTGGCATTCCGACCAGGCTGCCCATGTCGCCGCCGCCCGCCAGGCGGCGACGAAAATCGCCGTTATTCTGGATGAGGCCCGCACCGCAACGGTGACGGCGATGAACGTTAGCCGCAGCGGGTGCTCGGAGCAGGGTCAGTTTCAGCTCGGAACGGAGGCCGCCCTGCAGCCGCATCTGCGCACCATTATGCTGATAAAAGAGGGCAAGGTGTGGTGCTCGTCCCTGCCCGGCAACCGGGTCCTGACGCTCAGCCCTGTGTCATTATCTGACGAACCTCTGATGCTGCTCCCGGCCAGAATGATGGTCAATAAGCGTCCGGTACTGATCTATCAGACGCACTCAGCACAGATCCGGGTGATTGTCACTATCAGCGACGTCCATCTGCGCGATGCGCTATATAGCGATTCGGATAGCAACGGGCTGGCCCTATGGGTTCAGGATCAAATGATTGCCAGGCATGGCGATGTCCAGCCACAGGCTGCTGATCCAAGCCGGAGCGTTTTTACCTCGCCGGCCTATCCGTTTCGCATTACCTATCCCGAGTCATCTTTTTTAAGCCCCGGACGCCTGGTGAATAATGGCGCCGGTTTGCTGATTTTTATTTTCTCTGTTTCGCTGCTGTTTTATTTTCTGATGCGTAAATTTCTCAATGTTTACACCTCTGAAGAGGAAAAGTTGCGCTACGCCATCACCCAGGGCTATATCATTCCCTACTACCAGCCTTTGGTGAACGGGAAAACCGGTGAGATATACGGTGTGGAAATACTGGCACGCTGGCAAAACACCACCACGCCCTCGCGTTCACCTGCTGAATTTATACCGCTGGCCGAGCGTACCGGCTTAATTATTCCGCTGACCCGCAGCCTGATGGCGCAGGTAACCGCCCAGATGAGACCGCTCTTTAATAAACTACCGGATGGGTTTCATATCGGCCTCAACATCAGCGCGTCGCATATTAACTCCCCGACGTTTATCGATGATTGTCTGCACTTTCAGCGCGGCTTTGAGGGTAAAGCGGTAAAGCTGATGCTGGAGATCACCGAGCAGGAACCGCTGTTACTCAATGGGGCGGTGGTCGACAAGCTCAACAGGTTACACAACTGCGGGTTTTCCATCGCGCTGGACGACTTTGGTACCGGCTATTCCGGGCTTTCCTATCTGCACGAACTGGTGTTTGATTACATTAAAATCGATCAGAGCTTTGTCGGTCGCGTGACCGGAGAGACGCCGTCAAGCAAGCTGCTGGACTGCGTGATAGAGATGGCCCGAACGCTTTCACTGCGCATCATTGCCGAGGGCGTTGAAACCCAGGCCCAGCTGGATTACCTCAATCGCCAGAATATTCCTCTGCTGCAGGGCTACTTCTTCTGGAAGCCGATGCCCTACGTCGCGCTGGTGATGCTCCTGCTGAGTAAACCGAAGGCACGGATTATCGAAGAATAAGCGGGCGGTCAGTAACCCGGCGGCAATCCTGCCCTGCACACACCTTATCCCTGAGCAAACAGGTTCAGCGCCTCCTGACGGTTCTCTTTAATAGAAAAGATACGATCCATACGGGTAAGCTTGAACAGGTCCTGGATCGTCCCGTTGAGCGAACACAGCACCAGCTCTCCCTGCCCACTGACGCTCTTGAGTATGGATACCAGGGCGCCCAGGCAACTGCTGTCGATAAACTCGACATGGCTCAGATCCAGCAGTACGTTTTTCGTCTCCCCGTCGATGGCCTCGAGGACCTGCTGCTTAAACGCCGAGACAACGGAAGCATCCAGTCGACGCACCAGGGGCACGATAATTTTGACACCCTGCTCAGTATGTAATTCAACGTTCATCTTTATCCTCAATGTTGGCTGACACCTGTCAACGCGACTCAGTTCTGTTCGGCGTGTGCTTTTTTAGCGGGTAATGCCCCAGATATCCCTGGCGTAGCCGCGGATAGTTCTGTCGCTGGAAAACTCCCCCATCCGGCAAATGTTGAGCAAGGCCCGGCGGTGCCAGCGATCCGGTTGTTCAAAATCAGCCATCGCCTGCTGTTGCACCTGACAATAACTGTCGAAATCCAGCAGATGGCAATAATGATCGGCCCCCGTCAGCATCTGATGCAGCGGCGCAAACCGTTCGCGATCGGCGGTAAACTGCCCGGACACCAGGCTATCGACCACTCGCGCGATAGCCGGATTCTGATGATAGAACGCATGGTGATGCCCGAGGCGTCGGCTCTCTTCAATCTCTTCCGCCACCGCGCCAAAAAGATAAAAATTATCGATTCCCACTGCCTCGCGGATTTCGATATTCGCCCCATCATAGGTGCCGATAGTTAACGCGCCGTTCATGGCAAACTTCATATTGCTGGTGCCGGACGCCTCGGTCCCGGCGGTGGAAATTTGCTCAGAGAGATCCGTGGCGGGAATAATTTTTTCCGCCAGCGAGACTTTATAATCTTCGAGGAAAACCACTTTAAGCTGCCCGGCGACCTGCGGGTCACTGTTAATTTTTCGGGCAACGGTATTAATCAACTGAATAATCAGCTTCGCCATCCGGTAGCCCGGCGCCGCTTTACCCGCAAACAAATGGACCTTAGGCGCAATCGTTCTCCCTGCCTCTTTGATCTCCAGGTACAGCGCGATCACGTGAAGAATATTGAGTAACTGTCGTTTGTATTCGTGAATACGTTTGACCTGACAGTCAAACATGGCCAGCGGATCCAGCGGGATGCCGTAGCGTTGCGCCACCAGCTGGCTGAGCGCGGTTTTGTTGGCAAATTTTATGGCCCGGATATTGTCAATAACGGCCGGATCGTCGACCAGGTTTTCCAGACGGGAGAGCTGGGGTAAATCGGTTGGCCACCCCTCCCCCAATTGTTGGTGCAAAAATTCTGCCAGCCCAGGGTTAGCCTGCTGCACCCAACGACGCGGTGTGACGCCGTTGGTCTGATTAATGAATTTCTCCGGGGTGATAAAATAGAAGTCAGGCACCAGCTGTTTTTTGACCA
This sequence comes from Klebsiella sp. C283, assembly GCF_048822555.1. Classification (NCBI taxonomy): domain Bacteria; kingdom Pseudomonadati; phylum Pseudomonadota; class Gammaproteobacteria; order Enterobacterales; family Enterobacteriaceae; genus Klebsiella; species Klebsiella sp. C283. The sequence goes on along the minus strand of NZ_JBMEZS010000001.1, from coordinate 589,615 downwards.
ATTCTGAGTGCAGCCACGCCACCCCATTCACGCGATGGCTACCGACAATGGCCAGATTAGCCATGCGGATTTGCTTATCATGATGTTCGTCAATTAAAGACAGCGAAGATAACAGATGATTTTTATCCGGCCAGCGCCGGGCCACCGCTTCGAGAAAACGGTGGTTAATCTCAAATATAATCTGCAAATGACGCGGCAGAAGTTTCTCAAACAACGACACCGGCCAGGTCTCCAGCGCTTCCGGCATCAGCGTATGATTGGTGTAGGCGCAGGTATTTTGCGTTATCTCCCACGCCTGCTCCCAGGGCAGTCGGTATTCGTCCACGAGGATCCGCATCAGCTCCACCACCGCCAATGCCGGATGGGTGTCATTAAGCTGAATAGCCACATGCTGCGCCAGCAAAGTAATGTCGTCATTAACCTCAGCGTAGTCACGAAATATATCCCGCAGCGTACAGGCCACCAGAAAATATTCTTGGGTCAGCCGCAGCTCTTTTCCGGTCAGCACCTCATCGGAAGGATAGAGTATTTTTGAAATATTCTCCGAGGCGATTTTTTCACTCACCGCCTTGATATAATCGCCGCGATTAAAAATATGGATATTAAAGGAGTCAGAGGCTACCGCGCTGTAGAGACGCAGCTTGTTGGTGGTCGTATCCCGGTAGCCGGAAACAAAATAGTCATGGGGAATACCAACGATAGTTTTCCAGCCGAGCCACATCGGGTTGTAATTACCATCAATATCTTCGCTGTGCTCGATATACCCCCCCAGCGGGATTAGAATGTGCTGGGCGTGATGCTCCACCAGCCATGGGGAATGCATGGAGTGCCAGTCATCAGGATGTTCGATCTGCTGATCGTTTTGAAAGGACTGGCGAAAAAGGCCATATTCGTATTTGATGCCATGCCCGGACGCTGCAATGTCAAGGGTGGCCATCGAGTCGATAAAGCAAGCGGCTAAGCGCCCTAACCCGCCGTTACCCAGCGCGGCGTCAGGCTCCTCGTCAAGGAGCCGTTCAAGATCAAACCCCAGGTCATTGACCACCTGGCGCATCTCCGACAGTAAATTCACATTCACCAGGTTATTACGCAGCGACTGGCCGAGTAAAAACTCCATCGACAGGTAGTAAACTCGCTTTTTTCGCGCTTCGCGCTGCCGCGCCTGGCTCGACAGAAAATGGTCCTGCTGAAAATGACGAATGGCCAGCGCCACCGCGTTAAAAATATCGCCTTGCGTGGCTTTATTTAAGCTGACACACAGCGTGTATTTTAATTGCTCTTCAACCAACGCCCGTAATTCTTTGATATCTTGCGGATTAATGACAGGCATGCTGACCTCACTGGTCTCTTTTCTGCGTAAAACCGTGGCAGGTAAATCATCATTTTTCCAAGTATAGACGAAGTTTTTTTGCGGAAAGTTTTTTATTCCTGAGCATCAATTCGCTTATATCGTGCTTCGGAACAATTAACATTCCTCCTTTTAAACGGATTGGTGGTTTTATTTTCGCCAGCTGATTACGCTGCGGCGCTGACAGAGTCAACGAGATTTCGCATGGCGGGTTTACGAAGTCGAAGGTCAGGATGAAGCGCGGTTGGGATGGTCAAAGGGAAAAGCAAAAAGGGGTTACCTTTCGGTAACCCCTTCTTTTATATGGCGGAAGCGCAGAGATTCGAACTCTGGAACCCTTTCGGGTCGCCGGTTTTCAAGACCGGTGCCTTCAACCGCTCGGCCACACTTCCGGTGTGAGGCGCACTATAAACACCTCGGCGGATGCTGTAAAGCACCATTTTGTTCAACTGCCTTAAAAACAAACAAATCTGTGTTATTCGTCTGAATTTCAGGCAGTTCGCACAGAAAATCAGCGCCCATCGCCGCTCGTGGACGGCAGTTTCTTTATGTACATATCTTTGGTGTAGTAGTACCCCAGCTTGTCCGGCGTGAAGCCGCCCACCCAGGGCTTCACTAAATGGGTACGCACATAGTGATAGACCGGAATGGCGGGGACATCCTGCGCCAGCAGATCTTCCGCCTGCTGATAGTATTTGCCGCGGGTCGCCACGTCGGCGGCTTTCGCCGCGTTGTGCAGCGCCTCATCGTATGCCGGGTTGCTGTACTGACTGGTGTTCTCGCTATCCCCGGTGCGGAAGGTATTGAGGAAGGAGGCGGCATCGTCGTAGTCGGCAATCCACGCGTAGCGGACGGCGTCAAAATTATGCGTATGCATCGTATCCAGCATCGTCTTCCACTCCTGGTTCTGCAGCTTCACCTCGACGCCGAGGTTTTTCTTCCACATAGAGCTGGCGGCGATGGCGATGCGCTGATGTGACTCGTAGGTGTTATATAGCAGGGTAAAGACCAGTGGGTGCCGCTCATCGTACCCCGCCTGCGCCAGCAGTTTTTTCGCCTCGGCAATCCGCTTCTCGCGCGGCCAGCTGGCATAGTCCGGGTTGTGTAGCGTCACGCCGCCAATATCCGGCTGACTGATCACCCAGGCCGGGCGCTGGCCCTGGCCGAGTACTTTTCCGGCAATGATATCTTTATCAAGCGCCATATTCAGCGCCCGACGCACGCGCGCGTCGTTAAACGGCGGCCGGGTGGTATTGAACTCGTAGTAATAGGTCGCCAGCTGTGGCGAAACGTCCAGCTGGTCGCCCATGGTTTTCTGCAACTGCGCAAACTGATTGATCGGCACCGTGTAAACAATATCGATCTCCCCCGCTTTGTAGCGATTAACATCGGCGGCCTCGGAAGAGACTGGCAGGTAAGTGACTTTATTGATAACCGTGTGCGCATTGTCCCAGTACTTCACATTACGTTCAGCCACCAGCCGTTCATTCACCACCCATTGGGTCAGCTTATAGGGCCCGCTGGTGACGATATGCTCTGGCCGGGTCCATTTATCGGCAAAACGCTCCACCAGCACTTTGTCGATCGGCACCAGCGCGGGGTGCGCCAGCATCGCCAGGAAGGCAGCATTCGGCTGAGTCAGGGTGACCTGCAGCGTGGTGTCGTTTAGGGCTTTCACCCCCAGCGTCTCGGGGCCCTTTTGCCCCAGGGCAATCTCTCGGGCGTTGGTGATATGCATATTGCCGGGGTAGCTTGCATAGGGGGAGGCGGTGGCCGGCGAGACCAGCCGTTGCCAGCTCCAGACGATATCCTGCGCCGTGATGGCCGTGCCGTCGGACCAGGTCAGACCGGGACGTAAATGGAAGGTCCACAGCTGGTTGTCCTTGTTTTCCCAGCGTTCCGCCAGCCGGGGCTCGACCGCCCCCGCAGGCGATACGCTGACCAGACCTTCGAAGAGATCGCTAATAATATTATTTTCAACGTCGCTCTCGACTTTGTGCGGATCGAGCGAGGCTGGTTCACTGCCGTTATTTCTGACCAGCTCCTGCTTTTCCGCCAGCTGGGTGCCCGGCGGCACCTGCGCCGCCTGCGCCCCGCCGATCATTGCTATCATACTGACTGCCAGCAGCGTTCGCGTGATGTGATTGCTTTGATGTAATGTCATTTCCCTTTGCCTTTAACGTACGGAGTTATTCCCCCTTCCACACTTAGTCGCAGAATTTCAATAAAGCAATATTTTTCAGTAACCTATAAGATTTCGATCGGCTCACCGAAGCGAAACGCGAAAACATATCGCTTTTTCCAATCCATGCAGAATTATATGCTAGTCAAAAGCGGCAAAAGCTAAGTAAAGATGGGTAAAAGCATTAGGGCTTCACGCTTGTTTTTCTTATTCTTTATACCTAATTACATCTGTCATAAGAGAGTGACTCATGGATCGCATAATTACATCATCGCGTGACCGTTCCTCGCTGCTCAGCACGCACAAGGTTCTGCGTAACACCTACTTCCTGCTCAGCCTGACGCTGGCGTTTTCCGCCATCACCGCTACCGCCAGCACGGTGCTGATGCTTCCTTCCCCGGGGCTGATTTTAACCCTCGTGGGGATGTACGGTCTGATGTTCCTGACCTATAAAACGGCGAATAAGCCCACCGGGATTATTTCCGCCTTCGCCTTCACCGGGTTCCTCGGCTATATCCTTGGACCGATGCTGAACGCGTACCTTTCTGCCGGCATGGGCGATTTGATCGGCCTGGCGCTGGGCGGTACGGCGCTGGTCTTCTTCTGCTGCTCGGCCTACGTGCTGACGACGCGCAAAGATATGTCTTTCCTCGGCGGGATGCTGATGGCCGGCGTGGTCGTGGTGCTGATTGGTATGGTCGCTAATCTGTTCCTGCAGCTGCCGGCGCTGCACCTGGCGATTAGCGCGGTGTTCATCCTGATCTCTTCGGGCGCCATCCTGTTCGAGACCAGCAACATCATCCGCGGTGGTGAAACCAACTACATTCGCGCCACGGTCAGCCTGTATGTCTCGCTGTACAACATCTTTGTCAGCCTGCTGAGCATCCTGGGCTTCGCCAGCCGGGACTAACCGTTCCCCTGCTAACAAAGGCCTCGCTTATGTGGGGCCTTTTTTTTTGCTACACTGCTGCCAGTTTCAGGCGGTATGTGAAAAATTATGTTTATTTTTGAAGGCAACGAAATTGAGACGGATAGCGAAGGCTATCTGAAAGATACCACCCAGTGGAGCGAGGCGATGGCCGACGTCATCGCCGCGCAGGAAGGGATAACGCTCGCCGTTGAGCACTGGGAAGTGGTGCGCTTTGTACGCGAGTTTTACCTTGAATTCAACACCTCACCAGCGATCCGCATGCTGGTAAAGGCGATGGCCAACAAGTTTGGCGAAGAGAAAGGCAACAGCCGCTATCTCTATCGCCTGTTTCCGAAAGGCCCCGCCAAACAAGCGACCAAAATCGCCGGTCTGCCGAAGCCGGTGAAGTGCATCTAATAGAGGATCGCGAACTTGTCCCAGCTGCGGGTGGGTTGATGGGGTTCAGTCAACACTCGGTCAACCCGCGCGCTGCGCGGCCCACCGGCTTTCAGCCAGGCGATGAGTTTCTCCACCTGCTCCGCCTCGCCGCAGGCAAGCACTTCCACGCCGCCGTCGTCCAGATTACGGGCATAGCCGGTCAATCCCAGCTGCAGCGCTTCCCGCTGTGTCGAATAGCGAAATCCTACGCCCTGAACCGAACCGTAAACCCATGCCATCGTGCAGATACTGGCCATCATCGTCTCCTTTTCGCTCACCCTTTACGCTGAGGATAGCAAATTCATTCAGCGTACGTGCTTTGGCAGTAAACCATAGTGCTGACGGAAGCGCGCGGTAAAGCGCGATCCCGACTGATATCCGCTGTTCTGCGCAATTTCCCCGATGGGCCGCGAAGTGGTCTGCAGCTGCCCCAGGGCATGGGCCATCCGCACCTCCTCGACAATCTGGCGAAAACTCTGCGATTCCTGCTGCAGCCGACGGCGCAGAGTGGACTCGCCGAGAAAGAGCATTTTCGCTACCCGCGACACGCTCCACGCTTGCGCTGGCGACAGCATGACCAGTTGTCGAACCTGCGCCGACAGATCCTGCTGCCGCTCGACGAGCAGCGGGCCGGCATAACCCGCCTCGTGCAAGGCCAGCAGCAGGCCCATGGTCTGATGCTGCTGCAGAGAGGGGGACAAGCCTTCCCGCACCGCCTGCAGAACGCTTTGCCACATAAACGCCAGCTCAGTCGTCACCGGGGCGCAGAGCGAGGTCAGACGCCCGGGCGGTGGTTCACTGACATAGCGGGTCTTGAACGCCGTCAACAGCTCGGGCGTCAGCGACAGCAGATCGGAGCAAAAGAGGCCATTCTCCGGCTGGTTAATCACCTCCAGCTCAACGTCAGCCGGCAAAACAATCAGCTGTTGCGGGGTCGCCAGCACCCGGCTCTCCCCTTGCACAATCACCTTGCTGCCGCGCTTTACCCGACAGAGCGCCGGGGCGAACAGACGCACCCGATGCAGCCTGCATAGCCGTCGGGTGGTGATCTCCGCGGCGGTCAGGGCGTTATGCTGAAAATGAATACTCTCCATCCGACCAACCTTTTATTTTAGCGCCCGGCCGTCGCCGTCAACTGGGCGCTGGCGAGAGCATGGCTGTGTAACAGATACCCGACCAGCGCCCCGCTGGCATCGGCGTTCACCGGCAGCGTGGGGATATCCAGCGCCCACACCGTAAAACGGTAGCGATGCGGTTTATCTCCCGCCGGCGGGCAGGCGCCGCCGAAGCCGGCATAGCCAAAATCGTTGCGGCCCTGTACCGCTCCGTTCGGCAGTGTAGCGCTGTTTTTATCTCCCGCGCCAGCGGGCAGAGAAGAGACGCTGCTGGCAATATTGACTAACGTCCAGTGCCACCAGCCGCTGCCGGTAGGCGCATCAGGATCCCGGACGGTGACCGCGAAGCTGCGCGTGCCTGCCGGGGCGTTTTTCCATGCCAGCTGTGGAGAGACATTGCCTCCTGTGCAGCCGAAACCGGTAAACCAGTGCTTCTGGGCCAGCGGCTGCCCGTCACGCATATCATTGCTGCTCACGCTAAACGGCGCAGCCATCGCGCCACTGCTCACTGCCGCAACCATCGCCACAACTATCCGCATACCTGTTTTCATCGTCTTCTCCTCCTGGGGGTGAGAAGACAGAGTATGAAACGCCGCGCAAAGTGAATGTGCTGAAGCGCCTGCATTTTGTGCCGAAACGCTCAACCGCGCCTGGCGGGGGAAAGATGCTTGTATGCGCCAGGTGTGCTAATCTACGCGCCATTTTTCGGTGCCGACATTCCCGTTGCTTAAAGGTAGCTCCATGACAGATTCCCTATTCCCCCGCTTAGTGTTAGCCAAAGGACGCGAAAAATCCCTGCTGCGTCGCCATCCGTGGATTTTCTCCGGCGGCGTCGCCCGCATGGAAGGTAAAGCCCGCAGCGGTGAAACCATCGATATCGTTGACCATCAGGGAAAATGGCTGGCCCGCGGCGCTTACTCGCCGTCGTCGCAGATCCGCGCCCGCGTGTGGACCTTCGATCGCAACGAAGCCATTGATAACGCCTTCTTTGAACGCCGCCTGCAGCAGGCGCAAACCTGGCGTGCCTGGCTGGCCGAGCGCGATGGCCTCGACAGCTACCGTCTGATCGCCGGCGAGTCCGATGGGCTGCCGGGCGTGACAATCGACCGCTTTGGCAACTTTTTCGTGCTGCAGCTCCTCAGCGCAGGCGCCGAATACCAGCGCGCCGCCATCATCAGCGCCCTGCAGAGCCTGTTCCCAGACTGCGCCATTTACGATCGCAGCGATGTCGCGGTGCGTAAAAAAGAGGGGCTGGAGCTGGCCCAGGGGCCGGTAGTGGGCGAACTTCCGCCAGCGCTGCTGCCGATCGCTGAGCACGGCATGAAGCTGTTGGTCGATATCCAGGGCGGGCACAAAACCGGCTACTACCTCGACCAGCGCGACAGTCGCCTGGCGACCCGTCGCTATGTGGCGGACAAACGGGTGCTGAACTGCTTCTCTTATACCGGCGGCTTTGCGGTGTCGGCGCTGATGGGCGGCTGCCGCCAGGTCACCAGCGTGGATACCTCGCAGGAGGCGCTCGACGTTGCGCGCCAGAACGTGGAGCTCAACGGACTGGATCTGTCCAAAGCGGAGTTTGTGCGCGACGACGTGTTCAAACTGCTGCGTAAATACCGCGATCAAGGGGAGAAATTCGACGTCATCGTGATGGATCCGCCGAAATTCGTAGAAAATAAAAGCCAGTTGATGGGCGCCTGCCGTGGCTATAAAGACATCAATATGCTGGCGATCCAGCTGCTGAACCCCGGCGGCGTGCTGCTGACCTTCTCCTGCTCCGGCCTGATGACCACCGATTTATTTCAGAAAATCATCGCGGATTCCGCAATTGATGCCGGACGTGATGTACAATTTATAGAACAGTTCCGTCAGGCTGCCGACCATCCGGTGATCGCAACCTATCCGGAAGGGCTGTATCTGAAGGGGTTTGCCTGTCGCGTCATGTAACTTGAAAAACGAAACATGAGCCTCATATAGGGAGTATTCATGTTTCCCAGGAGGTGCCTGTGATAGCCAGCAAATTCGGTATCGGCCAACAGGTCCGCCATACGCTCTTGGGCTACCTGGGCGTCATCGTCGATGTCGATCCCGAGTACTCGCTCGCGGAACCGGAAGAGGATGAAATTGCCGCCAATGACGAACTGCGCGCGGCCCCCTGGTACCATGTAGTGATGGAAGATGATGATGGCCAACCCATCCATACCTATCTGGCAGAAGCGCAGCTGAGCAGCGAACCCCGCGACGAACATCCGGAGCAGCCGTCCCTCGACGAGCTGGCCAAAACAATTCGTCAGCAGTTGCAGGCGCCGCGCCTTCGCAATTAAACAAAACCCCGCCAGGCGGGGTTTTTTGTTATTTTGCTAATCCCAGTCGCGGTAGCTCAATGGCCGGACAACGATCCATCACCACGTTTAACCCGGCTTCTCGGGCCAGCACCGCGGCCTGTTCATTGATCACCCCCAGCTGCAGCCACAGCGTTTTCGCGCCGATAGCAATCGCCTCCTGCGCCACGCCCCATGCCGCTTCTGAATTACGGAAGACATCAACCATGTCGACCTTTTCCGGAACATCGGCAAGCGTTCCATAGCCCTGCTGCCCCAACAGCGTCTTGCCTGCCACCTTCGGCGAAACCGGGATAACGTGATACCCCTGATCCAGCAGATACTTCATGACCCGGTAGCTCGGACGGTCAGGTTTGTCGCTGGCGCCGACCAGCGCAATCGTCCGTGTCGAGGTCAGGATATCGGCAATATCGTTCTCTTTCATGGTTTCCTCCTGCTATTTCACCTAAGTGTATGCTAATCCGCAGCAGGGGGCCATCCAGGCTAACCCGCAGATTCAGCAAAATTTTCATCCCTGATGCTTGCAGCGACAGCCACATTCAGTAATCTGTCAGCAGGTCAAAATGCGGAATGAAAATATGGAACTGACAACACGTACCCTGCCTGCGCAAAAACATATCGCGCTGGTGGCTCACGATCACTGTAAAGATATGCTGATGAAATGGGTTGCTCGCCATCAGGCGCTGCTGGCGCAACATGTTTTGTACGCCACCGGCACTACCGGCAACCTGGTCTCCCGGGCTACCGGGCTGGAGGTCAATGCCATGCTGAGCGGCCCGATGGGCGGCGACCAGCAGGTGGGTGCCCTCATTTCAGAAGGGAAAATCGACGTGCTGATCTTCTTCTGGGATCCGCTGAACGCCGTTCCCCACGACCCGGATGTCAAAGCCTTGCTGCGTCTGGCCACGGTCTGGAACATTCCGGTCGCCACTAACGTCTCCACCGCCGACTTTATTATCCAGTCGCCGCACTTCGCTCAACCGCTCGATATTCTGATCCCGGATTATCCGCGATATCTTGCCGAGCGCCTGAAATAATCGAACCGCGATCACGGCTTTCTGGCCACAGGCACATCCAGCGCCTGCAGGATCTCGACAAACGGCGACGGTTGCGCCTTGTTAAATAACAGCCACACCCGGTGACGAGCGCGGGTTATGGCCACGTACAGCAGTCGACGTTCCTCCGCATCCGGAAAATCTTCCGGTTGCGGCAGGAGCGCCTCCTCTATGATCGACTCGCGCGCTGGAGCCGGAAACGCATCCACTCCCTCCTGCAGTCCCAGCACAATGACATAGTCGGCCTGCTGACCTTTGCTGGCGTGAATAGTCATAAAATCAAGCTGGAGGTGCGGCCAGCGCGTCGCCGCTTTATCAAGCGCCTCGGGCTTCAGATGATGGTAGCGGGCAAGCAGCAGGATCCGCTGCTCGGGCTTAACGTAACCGCTCAATTTATCCAGAAGATCGTCCAGCTTATCGTCGGCTAACAGAGTGACGGCCTTTTTATCTCCCGCGGTCAGGCTGTTCAGCGGTTTGCTTAACTGATGCGGATTCTGCTGGATAAAACCATTGGCTATTTCGCCGATACGCCCGTTAAAGCGATAGGTGGTATCCAGCGCACAGCAGTCCCCTTCGCCAAAGTAGTGGTTGAACGCGGTGGTCAGGGAGAGCTGCGCCCCGCTGAACCGGTAAATCGCCTGCCAGTCATCGCCAACGGCAAAGAGCGTGGTTTGGCTATTTTGCCGGCGTAACGCGGCCAGCAGCGAGGCTCGCTGCGGCGAAATATCCTGAAATTCATCCACCAGAATGTGTTTCCACGGGCTAACAAAGCGGCCTTTATCGAGAATATTGACCGCCTGATGGATCAGACCGGAAAAATCGACCGCATTCTCCGCCTTCAGCGCCGCCTTCCACTCTTTCAGCAGGGGCGACATCAGCTTCACCCGTTTACTGAACAGATCGCGTACCGCATCCGGCGCGCCAGCGATCATCTCTGCCTGGGAGCCGCCGTGCATGCGCATCAGGCTGACCCAGCGGTCAAGCCGGCTGGCCATCCGCCGCTGCACCTTTTTATCCTGCCAGAAATCCCCCTCCGGCAGCTGCCAGCCCATCTCCTCTTCCAGCCACAGGCGCCAGCCTTTCGCCTGCGCTTTTTTCTCCTGGCACTGCTTTTGCCAGCTTTTCAGCAGCAATGCGTGGCGGGCCGCAGTATCGCTTTCCAGCTTACTGATGGTGGGCACTTTTTTGCTGCCCTGCTGGATAATATGCAGCGCCAGCGAGTGGAAGGTGCGGGCGGTAATATCGTCTGATGCCAGACGCTCGCGAATCCGCTCATCCATCTCCTGCGCCGCCTGGCGGCCGAATGCCAGCAGCAGAATTTGCTCTGCCGCCGCTTCTCCCCGCGCCAGCAGCCAGCCCGCTCGAGCCACCAGCACCGAGGTTTTACCACTGCCCGCTCCCGCCAGCACCAGCAGGGAGTGCTCGCCGTTCACCACCGCTCGCGCCTGCGACGGATTGAGCGGGGAGGATTCCACGCCGTCAAAAAAGCCGCGATACTGTTCCAGCATCGCCTCGGTAAAGGCCTGGTTATGGGCCTGACGCGCCGCTTCAACATCCCCTAACCAGCGCTGACATTCCCGCCACAGCTCCCGGCAGTTATCAAAGGCGTCAAGCCGGCTGGTGGGCATCGGCAGCCCGGTTAACGCATGGCGAATATTATCCTGAACATCCGCCACCTGCTGACGCGTCAGCCACTTACCTTCTGCCCGGGTGCGTTCGATGGCTGTCAGCTGCTGCTTCAGCACCCCGGCGGCGATACCGCTCATTTCCGTGCTCCACTGCTGCCAGAGCGTGTGTAAATGGTGATAAAAGCGCTGCGTTTCGCTCCATTCGGTACCGTGCAAACGCACGACTTTATCGTCCGGCAGCACAAACTCCAGTTCGCCCCAGACCAGACCGCGCTTACAATGCACTGACAATAACTGATTGAAAGGGATAAGATACTCATGACGATCGCCGGAAACCTTTACCCCGGCATTCAGTAACTGCACCCTGTCATAAGGATGCTGAGCCATGCGTTTGCCCAATGTTGTCGCTTTAAGTTCCATATAATGTCGATTTTCAATCAGGGTGGATTGTTTTTCAGTTTAACCGCCCCGGACCAGGTGCTCCAGCGCAAAAAAACGTTACAATTGTCAGGTCTTATTATCCACAGGGCAAAACCGAGGCTTTATGCGTACCATTCTGAATATTTTGAACTTTATCCTTGGCGGTTTCGCCACCACTTTAGGCTGGCTGCTCGCCACTCTGGTCAGCATTATGCTGATCGTCACGCTGCCGCTGACTCGTTCCTGCTGGGAAATCACTCGCCTTTCGTTATTTCCCTATGGTAACGAGGCGATTCATGTTGATGAGCTCGAGCCAGGTCGCCAAAACAGCCTGCTGAACGCCGGCGGCACCATCCTGAACATTCTGTGGTTCATTTTTTTCGGCTGGTGGTTGTGCCTGATGCATATTTTCAGCGGCATCGCCCAATGCCTGACTATCATTGGCATCCCGGTGGGGATCGCTAATTTTAAAATCGCCGCCATCGCCCTCTGGCCGGTGGGTCGCCGGGTCGTCTCTGTGGAAACCGCGCGCGCCGCACGCGAAGCCAATGCGCGTCGTCGCTTTCAGTAACCGAATGGAACACGGACATGATTAGCCCCCTGCTACGCCGCTACACCTGGAACAGCGCCTGGCTTTATAACGTACGCATTTTTATTGCGCTCTGCGGCACGACGTTGTTTCCCTGGTGGATCGGCGAAGTCAAACTGACCATCCCCCTCACCCTCGGCGTCGTGGCCGCGGCGCTGACCGACCTTGATGACCGTCTGGCGGGCCGCCTGCGCAACCTCGCTATTACTCTGGTTTGCTTTTTTATCGCCTCCGCCTCCGTGGAGCTGCTGTTTCCGTGGCCGCCGCTGTTTGCCCTTGGTCTGACCGTGTCTACCATCGGCTTTATTTTGCTTGGCGGCCTCGGACAGCGCTATGCGACCATTGCCTTCGGCGCCCTGCTTATCGCCATCTACACCATGCTCGGCGTCACGCTGTACGATCACTGGTATCTGCAGCCGTTGTTCCTGCTGGCGGGAGCCGTGTGGTACAACCTGCTGACGTTGTCCGGCCATCTGATTTTTCCAATTCGTCCACTGCAGGACAACCTGGCGCGTAGCTATGAGCAACTGGCCCGCTATCTGGAGCTCAAATCCCGGCTGTTTGATCCAGACCTTGAGGATGAGAGCCAGGCGCCGCTGTACGATCTGGCCCTCGCCAACGGCCAACTGGTGGCGACCCTTAACCAAACCAAGGTCTCACTGTTGACCCGACTACGAGGCGACCGGGGACAGCGTGGTACTCGTCGTACGCTGCAGTATTACTTTGTGGCCCAGGATATTCATGAACGCGCCAGCTCATCGCATATTCAGTACCAGACCCTGCGTGACCAGTTCCGCTACAGCGATGTGATGTTCCGTTTCCAGCGCATGCTTTCGATGCAGGCGCAGGCCTGCCAGAAACTCTCGCGGGCGATTCTGCTGCGCGAACCCTATCAGCATGATGCCCACTTCGAACGGGCGTTTATGCATCTCGATGCGGCACTTGAGCGCGTACGCGCCAGCGGCGCATCCGATGAGCAGCTCAACGCCCTTGGCTATTTACTCAATAACCTGCGCGCCATTGATGCTCAGCTGGCCACGATTGAATCGGTGCAAACCACCGCGCCCGCCGGGAGTAATACAGAGACGCTGCTGGCCGACGACAGGCTCGGCGGACTGAACGATATCTGGCTGCGCCTGCAGCGCAATATGTCGCCAGAGTCAGCCCTCTTTCGCCACGCGGTGCGTATGTCGCTGGTGCTTTGCGCCGGCTATGCCTTCATCCAGTTTACCGGTCTTCAGCACGGCTACTGGATCCTGCTGACCAGTTTGTTCGTCTGCCAGCCGAACTATAACGCCACCCGCCATCGCCTGGCGTTGCGGATCATCGGCACGCTGGTCGGGGTGGCGATCGGCCTGCCGGTCCTCCTGCTGGTACCGTCGGTTGAAGGGCAGCTGCTGCTGATCGTCCTCACCGGCGTGCTGTTCTTCGCCTTTCGTAACGTGCAGTACGCCCATGCCACCATGTTTATTACGCTGCTGGTGCTGCTGTGCTTTAACCTGCTTGGCGAAGGTTTTGAAGTCGCGCTGCCGCGCATCATTGATACGCTGATCGGCTGCGCCATCGCCTGGGCGGCGGTCAGCTTCATCTGGCCGGACTGGAAATTCCGCAACCTGCCGCGGGCGCTGGACCAGGCGCTAAACGCGAACTGCCGTTATCTGGATGCCATCCTGGAGCAGTACCACCAGGGCCGCGACAACCGGCTGGCCTACCGTGTCGCACGCCGTGACGCCTACAACCGCGATGCTGAGCTGGCTTCCGTCGTCTCGAACTTGTCGACGGAACCACGGGCGGATGCCGCCCAGCGCGAGACCGCCTTTCGCCTGCTGTGTCTCAATCATACCTTCACCAGCTACATTTCCGCTCTCGGCGCGCATCGGGAAAAACTGTCCACGCCGGACATCCTCGCCCTGCTCGATGATGCGGTCTGCTATGTGGATGATGCCCTGCATCATACCCCAGCGGATGAACAGCGGGTGCAGAAGGCGTTGACCAGCCTGCAAAGCCGGATCCACCATCTGGAGCCTCGCGCGGACAGTAAAGAGCCCCTGGTGTTACAGCAGATTGGCCTGCTGCTGGCGCTGTTGCCTGAAATCTGCCGCCTGCAGCAGCGGGTACACGCTCAAACGGAATAACCGTTGTCCATTAGCGCGCAGACGCCCATTCCAGAAGCTCCTGACGCCGTGGCGTTGGGAGCGCGGCGGCATGAACGCCAACGATAGCCCCCTCCAGCGCCAGCAAGACGTTGTGCGAAAGGGAAGCATTGTTCTCGCGCAGCTTTAGCCAGGCCTGGCGGGCGCCCACCTCCCGTAGTGCTAACACATCTGGAATGCCCGAGTGAATCAGCTGCAATTCCATATGAAAGCTGATATTGGGTAAATCCTTCAGGCGTCCCGACGACCGGCGGCGATATTTTTCACGCTGGGCGCTCTGCCACGACATCAGCGACAAGCGGAATAGCTGTTTCTCATCGCGCCACAAGGCATCGTCGATTTGATAATACTTTAGCGGCACGATGCGCCCGTGTCGGCGCAGCATCAATAAAGGATTATGGTGTTCTACCCGATAGGCAGCGCTCTGCTCGCAGGCCTTTAGATAAATATTCCCCTCTGCCACCATCGCAAACACGGTATCTTCGATAGCCAGGCTGTAGCCGCCAAACAGGGGGCGAGAGTGAAGTTGACCCAGCGAAGAGACGCAGGCCTGAAATTGCGGGAGCCGCGGACATACGAGTTTTCTCATGATCATTCCTTTGTGAATCATGTAATTAAACTTAAGTTGTTAACGGATCCGCTAAGGGAAAACATAAGGGACTTCCCTGACAGCAGCAAGATGATTTTTGCCTGCTTTTCCACCAGAATGCGGTTTTGCGAGACGCTTTCAGAAAATTGCAGCTGTTGCTGCAACTGGTAGACAGGAGAAAAAGGATTAGCCGGTGTTAAGGATGGTGTTGCGAGTAGCCGCAAACCTGTACCGTCAGGATGGCTGAAAGCGATTAAATTTCCACCAGCAAAATGACAAATTGCGGTTGATCTTTTCCCCTGGCGGATATACTGTATATGCATACAGTAACTACAGGCGGGATAGACTATGTTTACTTCAGCTCATGCAAACCGTTCAGCACAGGCCTCTGCTCCGGCAGCCCACTACGCTCATCGTTCTGGCGAACAGGCCGCCAATGGGCTGATCAGTGAAATTGTCTATCGTGAAGATCAACCCATGATGACACAGTTGTTGTTGCTACCTTTATTACAGCAGTTGGGTCAACAGTCTCGCTGGCAGCTGTGGCTTACGCCGCAACAAAAGCTTAGCCGCGAGTGGGTTCAGTCCGCCGGTCTGCCGCTGTCTAAGGTCATGCAAATCAGCCAGCTCTCCCCCAGTCACACTTTAGACTCGATGATCCGCGCCCTGCGTACCGGTAACTATAGCGTGGTTATCTGCTGGCTGGCGGAGGAGTTAACCGCTGATGAACATGAGCGTCTGGTGCATGCAGCCCAGGAAGGCTGCGCGATGGGATTCATCATGCGCCCGGTCCGAAATCAGGGCACGCTCGGCAGACAACTCAGCGGGCTAAAAATTCACTCAAATTTGTATCATTGAGTGAAATTAGGATTATTCCTGGAATTTTTTTTTACCGCTAGTAATGGCACAGCGTTTTTTAAGGTCTTTTTCGCGGAATGCCTGTCACACGGGCATTTGTGCCTTTTTTTCGTGTACGAAAATCAACCATATTTGTTAAATATTGTGTACACAACCCTTTTTTTTCATATGCCTGACAGAGTTCACACTTGTAAGTTTCGAACTAAGTTGTAGACTTTACATCGCCAGGGGTGATCGGCTTACGCTGCATGTATCAGCATAGTTAACAACAAGTCACGCCCCCGGTGAAGGATTTAACCGTGAGGTCTTTTGTAACTTCATGGCGAATTTTGGATGATAATGAGGCGCAAAAAATGAAAAAGACAGCTATCGCGATTGCAGTGGCACTGGCTGGCTTCGCTACCGTAGCGCAGGCCGCTCCGAAAGATAACACCTGGTATGCAGGTGGTAAACTGGGTTGGTCCCAGTATCACGACACCGGTTTCTACGGTAACGGTTTCCAGGGCAACAATGGTCCGACCCGTAACGATCAGCTCGGTGCTGGTGCGTTCGGTGGTTACCAGGTTAACCCGTACCTCGGTTTCGAAATGGGTTACGACTGGCTGGGCCGTATGGCATATAAAGGCAGCGTTGACAACGGTGCTTTCAAAGCTCAGGGCGTTCAGCTGACCGCTAAACTGGGTTACCCGATCACTGACGATCTGGACATCTACACCCGTCTGGGCGGCATGGTTTGGCGCGCTGACTCCAAAGGCAACTACGCTTCTACCGGCGTTTCCCGTAGCGAACACGACACTGGCGTTTCCCCAGTATTTGCTGGCGGCGTAGAGTGGGCTGTTACTCGTGACATCGCTACCCGTCTGGAATACCAGTGGGTTAACAACATCGGCGACGCGGGCACTGTGGGTACCCGTCCTGATAACGGCATGCTGAGCCTGGGCGTTTCCTACCGTTTCGGTCAGGAAGATGCTGCTCCGGTTGTAGCTCCGGCTCCGGCTCCGGCTCCGGAAGTGGCTACCAAGCACTTCACCCTGAAGTCTGACGTACTGTTCAACTTCAACAAAGCAACCCTGAAACCGGAAGGTCAGCAGGCTCTGGATCAGCTGTACACCCAGCTGAGCAACATGGATCCGAAAGACGGTTCCGCTGTTGTTCTGGGCTACACCGACCGCATCGGTTCCGAAGCTTACAACCAGCAGCTGTCTGAGAAACGTGCTCAGTCCGTTGTTGACTACCTGGTTGCTAAAGGTATCCCGGCTGGCAAAATCTCCGCTCGCGGCATGGGTGAATCCAACCCGGTTACTGGCAACACCTGTGACAACGTGAAAGCTCGCGCTGCCCTGATCGACTGCCTGGCTCCGGATCGTCGTGTAGAGATCGAAGTTAAAGGCTACAAAGAAGTTGTAACTCAGCCTGCGGCTTAAGTTATAACTGATGAAAAAACCCGCTTCGGCGGGTTTTTTTATGTCTTCTCGCTCGCTTTAGCGGCTAAAAGCTGAAGGCCGTAAGAGGCGGATGGTAGCCTGTGTGGCGCGACCTGCGCCTTAGTCACCACTGAACGGGCAGCCCGTTACTCCTTACCTAACAGAACCTGCAGATCGTGCTTCAGGCTCGACATTTTGCTGGCATACTTCTCTTTATGCTCAGCATCCTCAATCAGCTGGACGATGGTTTCGGACAAGGTTTTCCCACGCCTCTGCGCCAGACCGGCAAGGCGCTGCCAGACGACAAACTCAAGGTCGATCGACTTCTTACGCGTATGCTGATGCTCGGCGTTAAAATGGCGTTTCCGTCGCGCACGGATGGTCTGTTTCATGCGGTTCATCAGCGCTGGATTCATATGCTGCTCAATCCAGGCATGCACCAGCACAGGTTCATTCTCGAGCGTCAGCAAGTCATCTACCGCAGCTTGCGCAGCGCTGGCCTCAATGTAGCGGGTAATCAGCTCACCTTCCCGGTGCTTCTTTACCAGATATTTCCATTTCCAGCCGCTTTCAAGATTTTCCAGTTGTTGATATTTCATTGCGATCTCAATGTGACCGTGTAACTCATTTCAGGATATCAGTTTTTTCCTGATGTGCTGAATATAAATCATTATTCGTGATGTGGATGGCCGGGTAATCATCGGGGTAGCCATAATCCTCCGTGTGCTCAGACGCGGCATCAGGTATAATTGCGCGCTTTACATCTAACTAAAAAACAGCGACTTTGACCATTACGAAACTGACCCGAACCGACCTTGCGCCTGATCTGGAACCTTACCAGGCGCTGTTTGCTCAAGCTGAACTCTCTCATCCGGCCCCCTCCCTCTCGGGCGATCTGCAGCCGCGGTTGTTCTATGCGCTTGAGCAGCTGCTATACACCCCGGCAGTCTCCTCCTTCATGTTGGTGAAAGCCCCTGAGGAGCCGGAATATCTGCAATGGCTGGCGGCTGAAACTCGCACGCTGCACGAGCCTGCCGCACCGCTTCACGGAGTTCGCTATGAGGTTAACGGCGCTCACGTGACACTCACGCCGGCGCAACGCGCTGAAGATAATTTTGCCAGTACCGCTCCGGTCGTGGCGGCCGATTGGCTGGAGGCGGAACAGCTGTTTGGCTGCGTACGCCAGTTTAATGGTGAAATCACACTCCAGCCTGGCCTGGTCCATCAGGCCAACGGCGGCGTGCTGGTGCTCTCACTACGCGCATTACTGGCGCAACCGCTGCTGTGGATGCGCCTGAAAAATATGGTGACCCGTCAGCGCTTTGACTGGCTCTCCATTGATGAATCACGGCCGCTGCCGGTCAGCATCCCTTCCATGCCGCTGAGCCTGAAAGTCATGCTGGTGGGCGAACGCGAATCGCTGGCCGATTTCCAGGAAATGGAGCCAGAGCTCTCTGCCCAGGCTATCTATAGCGAGTATGAAGACACCCTGCAGTTTGCGGACGCCGATACGCTGATGGCCTGGTGCCAGTGGGTATGGCAGAATGCGCAGCAGCTGGAGCTACCGGGCCCGGCGAGCGATGCCTGGCCACTGCTGATCGATGAAGGGACGCGCTACACCGGCGACCAGGAGACCCTGCCGCTCAGCCCGCTATGGATAGCCCGCCAGCTGCGTGAGTCTGCCGCCTTCTGCGAAGGCGAAGAGATTACCGGCGAAGCGATGCAGACGATGCTGGCGCGCCGGGAGTGGCGTGAAGGCTACCTGGCGGAGCGTATGCAGGATGAAATCCTGCAGGAACAGATCCTGATTGAAACCGAAGGCGAATGCGTCGGGCAGATCAACGCCCTCTCAGTCATTGAATTCCCCGGTCATCCACGCGCCTTCGGCGAACCTTCGCGCATCAGCTGCGTCGTGCACATTGGCGACGGCGAGTTTATCGATGTCGAACGCAAAGCCGAGCTGGGCGGCAACATCCATGCGAAAGGCATGATGATCATGCAGGCTTTTCTGATGTCCGAGCTGGAGCTGGAGCAACAACTCCCCTTCTCCGCTTCGCTGACCTTTGAACAGTCCTACAGTGAAGTGGATGGCGACAGCGCCTCCATGGCGGAACTCTGCGCCTTAATCAGCGCGCTGGCCAACGTGCCGATTAATCAGAGCATCGCGATCACCGGCTCCGTCGACCAGTTTGGTCGTGTGCAGCCGGTCGGCGGACTGAATGAAAAAATTGAAGGTTTCTTCACAATCTGTCAGCAGCGCGGTCTCACCAGAAAACAGGGCGTGATTATCCCTGCCGCCAACGTTCGCCATCTTAGTCTGACCCACGAGCTGCGTCAGGCCGTTGCCGACAATCAGTTTGCTATCTGGGCAATAGACGATATTACCGAAGCGCTGCCGATGTTGACCCAGCTGATGTGGGACGGTGAAGGACAGACGCTGCGACAAACCATTCAGGAGCGGATAGCGCAGGCGACCCAGCAGGAGACTCGCCATCGTTTTCCGTGGCCGCTACGCTGGTTAGGTGGGACAAGTTCTAACTGATCGGACTTGTTCAGCTTACACGTGTTAGCTATCCTGCGTCCCGAACTTAAAATAAGGCTTACTGAAAACATGGTAGATAAACGCGAATCCTATACAAAAGAAGATCTTCTTGCCTCTGGTCGTGGTGAACTGTTCGGCGCGAAAGGCCCGCAGTTGCCGGCGCCAAACATGCTGATGATGGACCGCGTCATCAAAATGACCGAAACCGGTGGTAACTACGACAAAGGTTATGTTGAGGCCGAACTCGACATCAACCCGGACCTGTGGTTCTTCGGTTGCCACTTTATCGGCGATCCGGTGATGCCGGGCTGCCTGGGCCTGGATGCCATGTGGCAGCTGGTAGGTTTCTATCTCGGCTGGCTCGGCGGCGAAGGCAAAGGCCGTGCGCTGGGCGTTGGCGAAGTGAAATTCACGGGGCAGGTTCTGCCGACCGCGAAAAAAGTGACCTACCGCATCCACTTCAAACGCATCGTTAACCGTCGTCTGATTATGGGCCTTGCCGATGGAGAAGTGCTGGTTGACGATCGTCTGATCTACACCGCAAGCGATCTGAAAGTGGGTCTGTTCCAGGATACTTCCGCTTTCTGATAACGTTCAGCAGCGATTAAAAGGCGAAGCCCCCGCTATGCGGAGGCTTCTTTTTTAAAGAGACAGTGTCAGGCCGTTAGTACCCTGTCCTCCATGGCTTCTCGCCAGCCTCCCAGCCACCATGAGCGTTGATTCAAGCTCTGGTATGGACACATTTCTTTCGATCTTCCTGCGATACCCGCCTGATATCCGCGTTGATGTGCCCGTTCCAGGCGATCTCGTTTTTGTCTCTTCATGCCTCGTTTCCCTCATTCTTTGATCTGGTGGAAAAGAAAACAGTGGTCGCAAATTGTGCAACCACGGGTTACGAATACCGCGAAATGAAGGCGACGTCAATGCGCAAAATTCACGCCATTGTCATATTTGTGACCTATATAAGAGTTCATTTTTTGTTCACCTGGCACACCGGCCGGTAACGAACTGACCTGACAAAAAAAAGCCGCGCGGCTCAGATGAACCGCGCGGCAGATCAGCGTGATGAATTTTACTTATGGCAGACGGTTAAGCTCGCTGGCAATGGCTGCCGCCTCCTGGCTCCACGCCTGC
This sequence comes from Klebsiella sp. C283, assembly GCF_048822555.1. Classification (NCBI taxonomy): domain Bacteria; kingdom Pseudomonadati; phylum Pseudomonadota; class Gammaproteobacteria; order Enterobacterales; family Enterobacteriaceae; genus Klebsiella; species Klebsiella sp. C283. The sequence continues at coordinate 568,891 of NZ_JBMEZS010000001.1, read as the reverse complement.
GCCAGGGTCTTGACCATCGCATCATATCCATCCTGATCCTGCTTAAGCACGATGTTAAACGGGCGTTTGATCAGCTGCCCCTGATGCTTTAGCAGCCACTCACCGCTGACGATAACCCGCCCGTCGTAGCGTCCGTGAAAGCCGTTGACCGCGACGTTGAGCGTATCCTGTTCGCTACCCAGCGGCTGGGATGACACTACCCAGCCCGGCAGCTGTTGGCTCAGGTTCGCCACCAGCGTAGTGCGCAGCTGCTGGTCCAGCGGGCTGGCCCACAGATTATTATTGGCGATCACATACTGTACGTCGGTGGTCTGGTAGACCACCCCGTTACCCGCCAGATAATCCGGGATGCTGACCTGCTCAACCCACAGCAGACGTGCCCCCTGGCTGGCGGCGCGCTGTGCGCCGCCCTGCGCCACCGGCAGCTGGTAATACGTTTTGCTTTCGCCGCCGCTACTGCATGCCGTCAGCACGCATACGGTTGCCGCGAGTAACCATTTTTTCATTATTTCGCTCCCTTCGGCTGTGGGTCTTTTTTATCCTTCGCCTCAAATACCAGCGCATTGCTCTTATCATTGAGCGTTTTCAGGACCGGCTGCAGCTCGCGCAGCACCTGATCCAGACGCTGCATATCGGCCACCATCTTATTGTAGGCCGCGGAGCCCGGCTGGAAGCCCTGCATGCTGCGGTTCAGCTCGCGCAGCGTCGTCTGCATATCGGCAGGCAACTGCTGCATCGACTGGCTGGAGGTGATCTTATTCAGACTATCCAGCGTGGTCTGCACGTGCTGCATGGTCTTCTCGCTCTGCGCCAGGGTGCTCGTCGCCTGCTCCAGCAACGGATTGAGCGGCAGGTTATTAATCTTATCCAGCGCATCCATCAGACGCTGCTGGATCTGCGCCAGACCACCGCTGATGGTCGGGATAATCGGATAGCCGTTAAACTCCTGCATTTTCCCGCGCGGCGGCGCCTTCGGATAGAAGTCGAGATCGATATACAGCGCGCCGGTCACCAGATTGCCGGTTTTCAGCGAGCCGCGCAGTCCGCGGTTGATCAGATCGTCAATGTGGGCGCGAATATTCGGATCGCCGCCCAGCTGGTTAACCAGACGTTGCGGTTCAACCCGCACTTCCACCGGAATGCGATAGTCGTCGTTCAAACGCTGCTTCAGACCGGGAATGAAGAATGGCACTTTGCCGACGGTTCCCAGACGGATGCCGCGGAACTCCACCGGCGCGCCGGGCTGCAGGCCGCGAACTGAGTCTTTGAAGAACATCACATAGTCAATATGTTCGGTAAAGACCGAATCCTGGATGCTCTTCTGATCGTCAAACAGATGGTATTCCGTTTTATTCGCCACCGGCTCGCCGAGATCCAGTCCTTCCGGAATATCGAAGCTCACGCCGCCGCCAAACAGCGTCGACAGCGAGCCCATCTCGACGCGCATCCCCGCCGAGGTCAAATCGACAGCGATCCCACTGTCCTTCCAGAAGCGGACATTGGTGGTCACCAGGCGGTCATTGGGCGCATTGATGAACAACTGATAAGTGATACGACGTTTCTGGGTGTCGAAGGTGCTGGTTTCCACCGACCCCACGCGATAGCCGCGGAACAGCACCGGATCGCCTGGCGACAGCTGGCCCGCCTTGCTGCTCTCCAGCAGAATACGGATCCCCTTGGCGTCCGGCGAGGCCAGCGGCGGAGAATCAAGCAGCGGATACTGCTCCGGCACCGTACCTTTCGACCCCGGCTGCAGTTCAATATAGGCCCCGGACAATAATGTTCCCAGGCCACTGATCCCCTCGCGCCCTACCTGCGGTTTCACCACCCAGAAGACGGAATCGTTGTGCAGTAATTTCTGCATACCGGAATTGAGGCGGGCTTTGATTTCCACGTGGGTTAAATCGTCGGTCAGCGTGGCGCTCTCCACCACCCCAACGTCCACGCTACGGCTCTTGATACGGGTTTTTCCCCCTTCAATCCCCTCCGCATTCGTGGTGATCAGCGTGACCTCAGGTCCCTGATGGCTGTAATGATAAAACAGGATCCACGCCCCGATCAGCGCAGTGACGATAGGGAAGATCCACACCGGTGACCAGTTCTTCACCTTCTGCACTTTCGCTTCTCCGCTCTTATTTTCCATGTTGTTGTCTTTCCTCATGGCTTGAATCTGGCTCACGATCCCACAGTAAACGGGGATCAAACGTCATGGCTGAAAACATGGTCATCACCACCACCAGCGCAAACATAACCGCGCCGATGGCGGGATAGATATTCATCAACCCTCCCATGCGCACCAGCGCAGAGAGTACGGCGATGACAAAAACATCAATCATTGACCAGCGGCCAACAAATTCCACCACTTCATAGATCAGATGCATGCGTTCCGAATCACGCGCACCGTTGCCATTGGCATTCCAGCACAGCCAGGCGATAGCGATCATCTTTAGCGTCGGCACCATAATACTGGCAATAAAAATCACCAGCGCCACCGGATAAGACCCCTCGCTCCACAGTAAAATTACCCCGGCCATGATGGTTGACGGCATTTTATCGCCCAGCAGATCGGTGATCATGATCGGCATAATATTGGCGGGGAGATAGAGGATAAATGAGGTCACCAGCAGGGCCAGCGTCCACTGCAGGCTGTTTTTACGCCGCGCCGTTCCTTTACTATGACAGCGCGGGCAGACCGTCTGGTCGACCGGTAACACCGCCGTGCAGCAGGCGCAGGAGCGCAGCCCCTGGCGGATGCCGGCCACTCCGACCTTCAGCGGTTGGCTAATGGCTGGCATGGGGGCAATATCATCCCACAGCCAGCGGCGGTCGACGCACTGGAAAGTGCGTAACTGCAGCAGACAAAACATGCACCACGGAACAAAGCTCAGACCGATACCGATATCGCCATAGGCCATCAGCTTAACGAAGCTCACCAGCACGCCGGCAAGAAAGATCTCCGCCATTCCCCACGTCTTCAGGTGAAACAGAATTCGCGCCAGAAACGCTTTCAGGCCAGCGGGCATCCTGACCCGATTGACCAACAGCAGAATGGTGACCAGGCAAAAGGCCGGTACCAGTTGCACAAAGAGTAAAAAGAAGGTGCCGAGGCTGGCGTAATCCTCGGTAAATAACACATTGGGAATTTCCAACAGCTCTATTTCGCTGCTGATCCCGCCCACTTTCATATAGATAAATGGAAACAGGTTGGCCAACAGCAGCATAAACAGCGCGACCAACGCGTAAGCCGTGGGACGCTGGCGAGGCGCGTCCCACGTGGTGGTTAACGTTGTACCGCAGCGCGGGCAAGCGGCTTTCTGGCGATGCTCCAGCTGCGGCAAAGCCACCAGCAAATCACATTGGGGACATAAAATATGTCGCGCAGCATGATGATGATCGCACATGACAACTCCTCGGCTCAGGCGCCGTTCTTTAATCCTTCGAGATATTCCCAGCGTTCAAAGGCTGCTTCCAGCGCCTGTTCCGCTTCGGCCAGCTTTGCCAGCACCTGCTGCGTGCGATCGTGCGGTTGTCCAAAGAAGTCGGGATCGGCAACCTGTTCCTGCAGCGTCTGCAGTTCGGCCTCGAGAGCTTCCAGCTTCTGCGGCAGCTGTTCCAGCTCGCGCTGCAGGTTATAGCTTAGTTTGTTCCCACCGCGTTTGACAGTTTCTGCTTTTGGCTGAGCGACTTCCATCGTTTTTTTCGCTGCCGGCTGCTTCTGCGCCAACGACTGGGCCTGCTGGCCGCGGGCATCGTGATAGCCGCCGATGTACTGGCCGATGCGACCGCCGCCTTCGAAGATCCAGCATTCGGTTACGGTGTTATCCACGAACTGACGATCGTGGCTTACCAGCATCACGGTGCCCTGATAGCCATCGATCAGCTCTTCCAGCAGCTCCAGCGTTTCGACATCCAGGTCGTTTGTCGGTTCATCGAGAATCAATAAGTTGCTGGGTTTCAGGAACAGACGCGCCAGCAGCAGGCGGTTACGTTCCCCGCCGGAGAGCGCGCGCACCGGGGTCATCGCCCGTTTGGGATGGAACAGGAAGTCCTGCAGGTAGCCCAGCACATGGCGCGGCTTACCGTTAACCATCACCTCTTGCTTACCTTCCGCGAGGTTATCCATCACCGTCCGATCCGGATCCAGCTCTGCGCGGTGCTGGTCGAAGTAGGCGACTTCCAGTTTAGTGCCGACGTGGATCCGCCCGCTGTCGGCCTGCAGCTGGCCAAGCATCAGCTTCAGCAGCGTGGTTTTCCCGCAGCCGTTGGGGCCAATCAGGGCAATCTTGTCGCCGCGCTGGATCTGCGCGGAGAAATCTTTCACCAGCACTTTGCCATCAACCTGATAGTTGACGTTCTCCATTTCGAACACGATTTTGCCGGAGCGCGAAGCCTCTTCAACCTGCATTCTGGCGCTGCCCATCACTTCCCGGCGCTCCCCGCGCTCGCGACGCATCGCCTTCAGGGCACGAACGCGGCCTTCGTTACGCGTGCGGCGCGCTTTGATCCCCTGGCGGATCCATACCTCTTCCTGAGCCAGCTTGCGGTCGAATTCCGCATTCTGCAGCTCTTCAACCCGCAGGGCTTCCTCTTTATCCAGCAGATACTGATCGTAATCGCCCGGGTAGGTCACCAGCTTGCCGCGATCGAGGTCGACGATGCGCGTCGCCATATTGCGGATAAAGGAGCGGTCGTGCGAAATAAAGATAATGGTGCCTTTAAAGGTTTTGAGGAACCCTTCCAGCCAGTCGATGGTTTCGATATCCAGGTGGTTGGTGGGTTCATCGAGCAGCAGCACGCGCGGCCCGCTGACCAGCGCGCGGCCCAGCGCCGCTTTACGCAGCCAGCCGCCGGACAGGGATGCCAGCTGTGCGTTGGCGTCGAGACCAAGCTGCTCAATCACTTCGTTAATGCGGCTGTCCAGCTGCCACAGCCCCAGGTTATCGAGCTGCTCCTGCAGGCGCGCCAGTTCATTTAAATTTTTGTCGCTCGGATCGGTCATGACCTGATGCGACACGTCATGATAGGCCTTCAGGTAGGCCGCCTGCTCGGCGATGCCTTCCGCGACAAAATCGTACACCGTACCGGCGACATTGCGCGGCGGATCCTGCTGCAGACGCGCCACAATCAGATCCTGTTCATAAATAATGCGCCCGTCATCCAGCCCCTGCTCGCGGTTGAGGATCTTCATCAGGGTCGATTTGCCGGCGCCGTTGCGTCCGACGAGGCAGACGCGTTCGTTATCTTCGATATGCAGCTCGGCATTATCCAGCAGCGGCGCATCGCTGAAGGAAAGCCAGGCGCCGTGCATACTAATCAGTGACATTCTTTATTCCTTTCAGGCTGCGGTAATCAGCCAGCAGTTGTGGATCTGACGGTTGCGGGCAAAATCCTGCGACAGCGTTTTTTGCGAAATTTCTTGCGCCTTCAGGCCAAGCGCCGCCAGCCCGTCATGATCCATACGGAAACCGCGTTTGTTATTCGAGAACATAATGGTGCCGCCTTTACGCAGCAGACGTTTCAGATCGGTCATCAGGCGAATGTGATCGCGCTGGACGTCGAAAGCATCTTCCATTCGTTTGGAGTTGGAGAAGGTCGGCGGATCGATAAAGATCAGATCGAACTGCTCGGTGCTCTCCCGCAGCCAGCCCAGCACGTCCGCCTGCATCAGGCGATGCGCGCGGCCGGTCAGGCCATTGAGACGCAGGTTGCGTTCCGCCCACTCCAGGTAGGTGCGCGACATATCCACCGTGGTGGTGGAGCGCGCGCCGCCGAGACCGGCGTGGACGCTGGCGCTGCCGGTATAAGAGAACAGGTTCAGGAAGTCCTTGCCTTTGCTCATCTGGCCGAGCATGCGACGGGCGATACGGTGGTCGAGGAACAGACCGGTATCCAGGTAGTCGGTGAGGTTGACCCACAGGCGCGCGTTGTACTCCTGCACCTCGATAAAGTCGCCCTTCTCCGCCATCTTCTGGTACTGGTTTTTCCCCTTCTGCCGCTCGCGGGTCTTCAGCACCAGCTTGTTAGGCGCCATGTCCAGTACGGCGATGGTCGCGGCGATAATATCGAACAGGCGCTGGCGCGCTTTGTGCGCATCGACGGTTTTCGGCGGGGCATATTCCTGGACCACCACCCAGTCGGCGTAGCGGTCGATGGCCACGTTGTATTCCGGCAGGTCAGCATCGTACAGGCGATAGCATTCAATGCCTTCCTGACGGGCCCATTTTTCAAACTTCTTCAGGTTCTTACGCAGACGGTTAGCAAAATCTTCCGCCAGCATCGCCGGCTTGCCGCCTTCGCTCTCCGCCAGGTGATAATTCTTCTGTACGCAGTCCAGCGGGCCGTTCTTGGCTTTAAACTGTTTGTCGGCGCGCAGCTGCAGGCAGCTTAACAGCTCCGGCGAGGCGCTGAACACCGACAGGTTCCAGCCGCCAAACTGACTTTTCATGATCCGGCCCAGCAGGCTGTGCAGGGCGATCAGCGCCGGCTCGCTTTCCAGACGCTCGCCGTACGGCGGGTTGCTGATCACGGTGCCGTACGGGCCTTTCGGTAGCGGATTATTCAACTGGGCGACGTCTTTGACTTCAAAATCGATCAGCTCGCCGATGCCGGCCCGACGGGCGTTGCGACGGGCGCGGTCAATGACACGTTCGTCGACATCCGAGCCATAGAAGCGTGACCCATATGCCGCCAGCCCCTGACGGGCGCGCGTTTGCGCTTCCGCTTTCACTTCTTTCCAGATGGCGTCGTCGTGCTGCGCCCAGCCGCCAAAGCCCCAGTGGCCGCGGTGCAGGCCCGGCGCGCGGTCGGTCGCCAGCATCGCCGCCTCAATCAGCAGGGTACCGGAGCCGCACATCGGATCGAGCAGCGGAGTGCCCGGCACCCAGCCGGAGCGCATCACGATCGCCGCCGCGAGGTTTTCTTTGATCGGCGCCATACCGGTGCCATCGCGGTAGCCGCGCAGGTGCAGGCCTTCGCCGCTCAGATCCAGCGAGATGTGCGCCGTCTCTTTGTTCAGCCAGACGTTGATCCGCAGATCGGGCGACTCACGATCGACGTTCGGGCGCGGCAGGTTCTTACGGGTGAAGCTGTCGACAATGGCGTCTTTGACCTTCAGCGCGCCGTACTGGCTGTTGCGGATCTCCTCATTGAGACCGCTAAAATGTACGGCGAAGGTGGCGCCAGGGTTGAACATCTCCGTCCACGGAATGGCCTGTACGCCGAGGTACAGATCCAGATCGCTGTATACGCGACACTCGCCCAGCGGCAGCATGATGCGCGAAGCCAGCCGGCTCCACATCAGGCTTTGATACAGCAGGCGCGTATCCCCCTGAAAATGGACCCCGCCCTGGACTACCTGGCAGTCCGTCGCGCCAAGCCCTTCCAGTTCAGTTTTTAACAGCTCTTCCAGCCCACGAGCCGTACTGGCAAACAGAGAATTCATATCGTCACTTTTACTTAAAGAAAATTGGTGCGCATTATAGCCAATATGTGCCCTATGTCATAAAGTTATAGGCTTATTTTTGGAACCCGGAGGCAGCGTATGGTAACGCTCTCGCGTCTTTTTATTCATCCCGTTAAATCCATGCGCGGCATGGGCCTGACCCACGCCTTTGCCGATATCAGCGGCCTGGCCTTCGATCGCCTGTTTATGGTCACCGAAACCGACGGCACCTTTATTACCGCCCGTCAGTTTCCGCAAATGGTGAAATTTATTCCGGCGCCGCTGCATGATGGCCTTCACCTGACCGCACCGGACGGCAGCAGCGCCGTGGTGCGTTTTAACGATTTCGCCCCTCAGGCCGAACCGACAGAAGTCTGGGGCAACCATTTTACCGCCCTTATCGCGCCCGCCGCCGTTAATCAGTGGCTCAGCGGCTTTTTCAATCGCGATGTCCAGCTGCGCTGGCTGGGGCCACAGTTAACCCGCCGGGTGAAGCGCCACGATGCGGTACCGCTCTCCTTCGCCGACGGCTACCCTTACCTGCTGGCTAACGAGGCCTCGCTGCGCGACCTGCAGCAGCGCTGCCCGGCAAGCGTAAGCATAGAACAGTTTCGCCCTAATCTCGTGGTCACCGGCGCGGCGGCCTGGGATGAAGACAGCTGGAAAGTGATCCGCGTCGGCGAGGTGGTATTTGACGTCGCCAAGCCGTGCAGCCGCTGCATTTTTACCACCGTCAGTCCGGAGCGCGGGCAGAAGCATCCCAGCGGAGAGCCGCTGGAAACCTTAAAGCGCTTCCGCACCGCGCAGGATAATGGCGATGTCGACTTTGGTCAGAACCTGATTGCCCGTAACAGCGGCGTGATCCGGGTGGGGGATGAAGTGGAAATCATCGCCCGCGGCCCGGCAAAAGCCTACGGCGCCGGCGAAAGCGACGATACCCCGGCTCCCGAGGCGCAGCAGCAGGCCACGGTTGCCATTGAATGGCAGGGTCAACAATTTACCGGCAATAACCAGCAGGTGCTGCTGGAACAACTGGAGCAACAGGGCATTCGCGTACCCTACTCGTGTCGGGCGGGGATCTGCGGCAGCTGCCGCATCCGTCTTGAAGAAGGGGAAGTGAGTCCGTTAAAGAAAAATGCGGTCGCCGGAGATGGCACCATTCTCGCCTGCAGCTGCGTGCCGAAAACGGCCCTGCGCCTGGCGCCTTAAACCGCCTGCCCCAGGCTGTAGCTGACCGCGCTTTGCGCCGGCTGCAGCCTGTCGTTCATGATTTTAATCACATCGCCCAGCTGCATAATGCGGCCGGCAAGCGTGAGACCCGGCTGGGCCAGCAGACAAAGCGCGGCGTTATCGCCCGGCTCCACCACCAGCAAATTGACCTGCTCCCCGGTATCGCTCAGCCAGACGCAGGCCGCGTCGCCGCCGCTCGGCTGCCAGTGATGGGGATGGGCGACGAAGTGCCAGCTTTTCGGCATCTGCGGTTTGAGAAAACGGATCGCGGTTAATGCGTTGAGGACTAATTCCGCCCGCTGCTCTTTCGACAACTCGAAATCGCGGCATTTTTCTTCAAAGGAGAAATAGAGCGCGGCGTCATCGACGCAGAATCCCGATGGGGCAAAAGCGTCCGGGGTCAGCATGCGCCGGGCGAAGCGCGAGCGAAATAACATGCCATTGGCCAGATCGAGCATCATGCGGTCGTGCTCTTCATCGTAATACCAACGCCAGTTATCGTCAGGTTTAATCCGCATTTTTCCCCCTGTCCCCTTTCATACGCCTCTGCAAAGTTGTTGCGACTTGCCGCAGAATATTTTCTAAAATTAAGAAAAGTCTAAAATGTTTAAATAAGCAACAGTGAGGGAATATAAAACAACCAGGGCCGGAAATAAAGCCCTGGGTGGGATTCAGAGGAGGAAAAGATTAGATGTGGGTAACAATTTCTTTAATCAGCGGCGGACCTTTAAAAATAAATCCGGAATAGATCTGCACCAGCGAAGCTCCGGCGGCCATTTTTTCCCGCGCGGCAATCACGGAATCAATGCCGCCCACGCCAATGATAGGCAAGCGGCCATTGAGCTCAGCGGAGAGCATACGGATAATTTCGGTACTTTTTAATTGTAATGGACGACCGCTAAGTCCGCCGGTCTCATCGCAATGTTTCATTCCCTGAACCAGAGAACGATCGAGGGTGGTATTGGTGGCAATCACGCCATCAATATTATGACGCACGAGGCTATCGGCAACCTGGATCAATTCCTCAGGCAAAAGATCCGGCGCGATCTTCACGGCGACCGGAACATATTTTTGATGCTTCTGCTGCAGCTCAAGCTGCTTATTTTTAATACCGGAGAGTAAATCATCGAGCGCTTCGCCGTATTGCAGCGTGCGCAGCCCCGGGGTATTCGGCGAGGAGATATTAATGGCGATATAGCCGGCATAGGGATAGACTTTTTCCATACAAATCAGATAATCATCTTTCCCGTGCTCAACCGGCGTGTCTTTATTTTTGCCGATATTGATGCCCAGCACGCCGTCAAAATGCGCCTTTTTCACGTTCTCAACCAGGTTATCGACGCCATGGTTATTAAAGCCCATGCGGTTGATCAACCCCTCGGCATCCACCAGGCGGAAGATCCTTGGCTTATCGTTGCCCGCCTGGGGACGCGGCGTCACGGTGCCGATCTCAATGGATCCAAAACCCATCGCGCCCAGTGCGTCAATGCATTCCCCGTTTTTATCCAGCCCGGCCGCCAGACCCAGCGGGTTTTTAAAGGTCAGCCCCATGCAGGTGACAGGCCTGGCCGGCACCTTCTGGCGAACCAGTATTTCCAGCGGCGTCCCGGTGACACGGCGTAATTGTTGAAAGGTAACTTCATGAGCGCGCTCAGGATCGAGCTGAAAAAGGGCTTTACGAACGAAGGGGTAGTACATGAACTCTCCTGGATTCCCGGTGTGCAAACCGGGGGCGTATTATGTGCGATCTGTTGCGGAAAGGGAATTGACCTGCGACAAAAAATCCCCCATCAGCGCAAACGATTACCTCCCCCGCGCGCCGTTATGCGCTTTTCGGCTATCTAACGGTGGATAAATCATTTAGGGAAAGAATGGCCCTCTGTCACACTCACTACAAATGTTATCAATTATAGATAAATGCAAACATTTAGTTATAAGGAGAGAGAGATGCGCGTCATTACGCTTGCGGGCAGCCCGCGTTACCCTTCCCGTTCCAGCGCCCTGCTGGAATACGCCAGAGAGACGCTCACCGCCGCCGATATCGAAGTCTGCCACTGGCATCTGCAGAACTTTGCCCCGGAAGACCTCCTGTACGCTCGCTTTGACAACCCGGCGCTGCAGACGCTCAATGAGCAGCTGGCCGGGGCTGACGGACTGATCATCGCCACGCCGGTGTATAAAGCCTCGTTTTCCGGCGCCCTGAAAACGCTGCTCGACCTGCTTCCTGAGCGGGCGCTGGAGGGCAAAATCGTGCTGCCGCTGGCCACCGGCGGCACCATCGCCCACATGCTGGCGGTGGACTACGCCCTGAAGCCGGTGCTGAATGCCCTCAAGGCTCAGGAGATCCTCCATGGCGTCTTCGCTGACGACAGCCAGGTGACCGATTACCAGCACAAGCCGCAGTTTACCCCGAACCTGCAGCGGCGCCTCGATGAAGCCCTGGAGACCTTCTGGCAGGCGCTGCATCGCCCCAGCAGCCGCGCCCCGTCGTTAACGTCTCTGCGTGGGGTGGAACATGCTTAATCCTCTCCGCGCTCTGACCCTCGGCGGGCTGCTGCTGTTCTCCGCCCTGGGCCATGCCGCCCCGGCGGCGCCTGACGCCCTGCGCATCGGCTATCAGAAAGGCAGCGTCAGCATGGTGCTGGCGAAAAGCCATCAGCTGCTGGAGCAGCGCTACCCGCAAACCCATATTTCGTGGATTGAATTCCCGGCCGGTCCGCAGATGCTGGAGGCGCTGAACGTCGGCAGCATCGATATTGGCAGCACTGGCGACATTCCGCCTATCTTTGCGCAGGCGGCCGGCGCCGATCTGGTGTATATCGGTTCGGAACCGCCAAAGCCCAAAGCGGAAGTGATTCTGGTGGCGCAGGGCGGCCCGATTCATAACGTTGCTGAGCTAAAAGGGAAAAAGGTCGCTTTTCAGAAAGGCTCCAGTTCCCACAATCTGCTGCTGCGCGCCCTGCAGCTCGCAGGTTTGAAGTTTAGCGACATTCAGCCGGTCTATCTCGCCCCCGCCGATGCGCGCGCCGCCTTCCAGCAGGGCAATGTCGATGCCTGGGCGATCTGGGATCCGTATTACTCCGCCGCGCTGCTGCAGGGCGGCGCCCGGGTGCTGACCGACGGAACCGACCTGAAACAGACGGGATCCTTCTATCTCGCTTCCCGCCCTTACGCTGAACGCAATGGCGCATTTATTGAGGGCGTACTCGATACCTTTACCCAGGCCGATGCCCTGACCCATAGCCAGCGTGCGCAAAGCATTACGCTGCTGGCAAAAACGATGGGATTACCGGAAGCGGTGATCGCCAGCTATCTGGACCATCGTCCCCCCACCTCAGTGACCCCGGTGAGCGCTGAAACCGCCGCTCGCCAGCAGCAGACGGCCGACCTGTTCTTTGAGAACAAGCTGGTGCCGAAAAAAGTTGATATCCGGGCCCGCATCTGGCAGCCCGCCGCCGCACAAGGAGCGAAATCATGAGTCTGAATATGTTCTGGTTTTTACCGACCCATGGTGATGGTCGTTATCTGGGTACCGAAGAGGGAGCCCGTCCGGTCGATTACGGCTATCTACAGCAAATCGCGCAGACGGCGGATCGGCTGGGATTCACCGGCGTACTGATCCCGACCGGGCGCTCATGCGAAGATGCCTGGCTGGTTGCGGCCTCGATGATCCCGGTAACGCAGCGGCTGAAATTCCTTGTCGCCCTGAGGCCAAGCGTGGTGTCGCCGACGGTGGCCGCGCGCCAGGCGGCGACCCTGGACCGACTGTCGAACGGCCGGGCGCTGTTCAATCTGGTCACCGGCAGCGATCCCGCCGAGCTGGCAGGCGACGGTGTCTTCCTCGACCACACCGAGCGCTATGAGGCCTCGGCTGAATTTACCCATATCTGGCGCAAGCTGATGGAGGGGGAGACTGTCACCTTTAACGGCAAGCATCAGCGCGTTCGCGACGCCAAACTGCTGTTCCCGCCGCTCCAGCAGCCGCGTCCGCCGCTCTATTTCGGCGGATCGTCTGAGGTGGCGCAGGATCTGGCCGCTGAGCAGGTCGATCTCTATCTTACCTGGGGCGAACCGCCGGCCCAGGTGGCAGAGAAGATAGCTCAGGTGCGGGAGAAAGCCGCCCGGCACGGTCGCCGGGTGCGGTTTGGTATCCGCCTGCACGTGATCGTGCGGGAAACCAATGAGGAAGCCTGGCAGGCGGCGGACAGCCTTATCTCCCATCTGGATGATGAGACTATCGCCCGCGCCCAGGCGGCCTTCGCCAGAACCGACTCCGTCGGCCAACAGCGGATGGCGGCACTGCACAATGGTCGACGCGATAAGCTGGAAATCAGCCCCAACCTGTGGGCTGGCGTCGGTTTAGCGCGCGGCGGCGCCGGGACCGCGCTGGTGGGCGATGCCGCTACCGTTGCCGAACGGATCAATGAATACGCCGCGCTGGGTATCGATAGCTTTATCTTCTCCGGCTATCCGCATCTGGAAGAGGCGTATCGGGTCGGCGAGCTGCTGTTCCCGCTGCTCGACGTCGCGGTGCCGTCTGTTCCGCAGCCGCACAACCTGCGTCTGCAGGGGGAAGCCGTCGCTAACGAGTTTATCCCGCGTAAAGTGGCGCAGAGCTGAGGAGGCACTGATGGCAAAATCAACCCATCCCCTGTTGTTACGCCTTGCCCCCTGGCTGCTGCCGGTGGGAACGGTCATTGTCTGGCAGCTGGCGTCGTCCGTCGGCTGGCTGTCGACGCGGGTGCTGCCCTCGCCGGAGGGCGTATTGAAAGCGTTCTGGACGCTCTCGGCCAGCGGTGAGCTGTGGCAGCATCTGGCCATTAGCTCGTGGCGGGCGCTGGTCGGCTTCGCCATCGGCGGTTCCATTGGACTGGTGCTCGGCCTGATCAGCGGTCTGTCACGCTGGGGCGAGCGCCTGCTGGACACGTCGATCCAGATGCTGCGCAATGTGCCGCACCTGGCGCTGATCCCACTGGTGATCTTGTGGTTCGGTATCGATGAGACCGCCAAGATCTTCCTCGTATCGCTGGGCACCCTGTTCCCGATCTATATCAATACCTGGCACGGGATCCGCAATATCGACCGTGGGCTGGTGGAGATGGCGCGCAGCTATGGTTTATCCGGCTTTGCTCTTTTCCGTCACGTGATTTTACCCGGCGCCCTGCCCTCGATTATGGTCGGCGTGCGTTTTGCCCTCGGTCTGATGTGGCTGACGCTTATTGTCGCCGAAACCATTTCGGCGAACGCCGGTATCGGCTACCTGGCGATGAATGCCCGTGAATTCCTGCAAACCGACGTGGTGGTGGTCGCCATCATTCTTTACGCCATTCTTGGCAAACTGGCCGACGTCAGCGCCCAGCTGCTGGAGCGGCTCTGGCTGCGCTGGAACCCGGCGTATCATCTTCAGGAGGCTAACGCATGAACACTGCCCGTCTGAACCCAGGTATCCCGCTGCTGCTGAACGGGGTGACTAAACGCTATGGCGACAACACCATTCTTAACGAGCTGAATCTGCATATCCCCAGCGGCCAGTTTGTGGCGGTGGTGGGCCGCAGCGGCGGCGGCAAAAGCACCCTGCTGCGCCTGCTGGCGGGCCTGGAAAAGCCGAATGCCGGCGAGCTGCTGGCAGGCGCGACGCCGCTGGCGGCGATCCAGGACGACACCCGGATGATGTTTCAGGATGCGCGCCTGCTGCCGTGGAAAACGGTGATTGATAACGTGGGGCTGGGGTTAAAAGGCGCCTGGCGCGACGCCGCCCTGCAGGCGTTGGCCAGCGTCGGACTCGAGAGCCGCGCGCAGGAGTGGCCGGCGGCGCTATCGGGCGGGCAGAAGCAGCGCGTTGCGCTGGCCCGCGCGCTGATCCATCGCCCGCGCCTGCTGCTGCTGGACGAGCCGCTGGGAGCCCTAGACGCCCTCACCCGTCTGGAGATGCAGGAGCTGATCGTCTCCCTGTGGCAGGAGCATGGCTTTACGGTCCTGCTGGTGACCCACGACGTCAGCGAAGCCGTGGCGATGGCCGACCGGGTGCTGTTGATTGAAGAGAAGAAGATCGGTCTCGATTTGAACGTGGATATTCCGCGACCGCGGCGCACCGGTTCGGCGAAGCTGGCCGAGCTGGAGGCGGAGGTGCTGGATCGGGTGATGAAACGCGGCAAGAGCGAGAGCGCACCGCGTTTGTTTAGTCATGGCTAACTAACGTCCCCGGCCCGCGCTTCGCTCGGCCGGGCTACCAAATCGCACAGCGCTGTAGCCCCGGTAAGCAAGAGCGCAACCGGGGATTTTGCCACCGTTACGCCAGCGCCTTACTGATTTTCTCGTACAGATCGCCTGAGAGATCCTTCAGCCCTTTCAACTGCTCCAGCGCGGCGCGCATCAGCGCCTGGCGTTTCTCATCATAACGCTTCAGACGAATCAACGGCTCAATCAGTCGCGATGCGACCTGCGGGTTGCGCTGGTTAAGCTCCGTCAGCATCTCCACCAGGAACTGGTAGCCGCTGCCGTCTTCAGCATGGAACGCCGCCGGGTTGCTGCTGGCGAAAGCGCCGATGAGCGACCGCACGCGGTTCGGGTTGCTCATGCTGAACGAACGATGGTTCAGCAGACCGCGTACCGTTTCGACCACATTGGCCGCCGGACTGGTGGACTGCAGGATAAACCACTTGTCCATCACCAGGCCGTCCTGATGCCATTTATCGTCATACTCCTGCATCAGCGCATCGCGGCACGGCAGCTCAGCGGCAACCGCCGCCGACAGCGCGGCCAGCGCGTCGGTCATGTTATCCGCCTGGTGATACTGCGCCGCCACCAGCTTATCGCCCAGCGTCGGCTCTGCGAACGCCAGATAGCGCAGGCAGGTATTGCGCAGGGTTCGCTTACCGATATCGGCGTGCTCCACCCGGTAGCTGTCGAGCTTATTGGCGTTATATACCGCGAGGAATTCGTCCGCCAGCTCGTTCGCCAGGGTGCGGGTGAGCGCCTCGCGCACGGTGGCGATGGCGATAGGATCGATAATGGCGAACATCTCGGCGATTTCGTTGGCCGACGGCAGGGTTAAGATCTCGGCGGCGAGCGCCGGGTCAATCTTCTCATCGAGCAGAATCGCGCGGAAGGCGTCCGCCACGTGCACCGGCAGCGACAGCGGCTGTCCCTGCTGATGACGGTTGACGTTCAGCTTGATGTAGGTCGCCAGCAGACTCTGCGCCGCATCCCAGCGCGAGAAATCATTCCGCGCATGGCGCATCAGGAAGGTCAGCTGCTGATCGCTCCACTTGTATTCCAGTTTCACCGGTGCTGAAAACTCGCACAGCAGGGCCGGGACCGGCTGGAAATAGACATTATCAAAGACGAAGGTCTGCTCAGCCTGGGTCACATTAAGCACCGGGTGCAGCGGATGACCGCCCTTCTGCAGGGGGATCACCTTACCTTCGTTATCGTACAGCTCGATGGCAAACGGAATATGCAGCGGCTGTTTCTCAGCCTGCTCGGCAGTCGGCGGCGTGCGCTGGCTGATGGTCAGCGTATACTGCTCGGTTTCCGGGTTATAGTCGTCGTGGACGGTCACAATCGGCGTACCGGACTGGCTGTACCAGCGGCGGAAGTGCGACAGGTCGACGTTGGAAGCATCTTCCATCGCCTGGACGAAATCGTCGCAGGTGGCGGCGCTGCCGTCATGACGTTCGAAATATAGCTGCATCCCTTTCTGGAAGTTTTCTTCACCCAGCAGCGTGTGCAGCATGCGGATCACTTCGGCACCCTTTTCATAGACCGTCAGGGTATAGAAGTTATTCATCTCGATAACCCTATCCGGGCGGATCGGGTGCGCCATCGGGCTGGCGTCTTCGGCAAACTGCAGCCCGCGCATGGTGCGCACGTTGTTAATGCGGTTCACCGCCCGCGAGCCGAGGTCGGAACTGAACTCCTGATCGCGGAACACGGTCAGCCCCTCTTTCAGGCTGAGCTGGAACCAGTCGCGACAGGTGACGCGGTTGCCGGTCCAGTTATGGAAATACTCATGGCCAATCACCCGCTCGATATCGAGGTAGTCTTTATCGGTGGCAGTGTCGGTGCGGGCCAGGACATATTTGGAGTTAAAGACGTTCAGCCCTTTGTTTTCCATCGCTCCCATATTGAAGAAGTCGACGGCGACAATCATATAGATGTCGAGGTCGTACTCGAGGCCAAAGCGCTCCTCATCCCATTTCATGGAGTTTTTCAGCGAGGTCATCGCCCACGGCGCGCGGTCGAGGTTACCGCGGTCGACGTACAATTCCAGCGCCACTTCACGCCCGGAGCGGGTGGTAAAAGTGTCGCGCAGGACGTCGAAATCACCGGCCACCAGCGCAAACAGGTAGCACGGCTTCGGGAAGGGATCCTGCCACTGTACCCAGTGACGACCGTTCTCCAGTTCCCCTTCCGCCATCCGGTTGCCGTTGGAGAGCAGGAACGGATATTTGGCTTTATCGGCGATAATTTTGGTGGTAAAGCGCGCCAGCACATCCGGACGGTCCAGGTACCAGGTGATATGGCGGAAACCTTCCGCTTCACACTGGGTGCACAGCGCTTCGCCTGACTGATACAGGCCTTCCAGCGCGGTGTTCGCCGCCGGGCTGATCTCATTGACGATGGTCAGGGTGAAATGCTCCGGCAGGCCGCCGATCACCAGCTGATTGTTTTCTTCTTTATAGTCACTCCACGGCTGGCCGTTCACCTGCAGAGCGATCAGGGTCAGATCTTCGCCGTCCAGGCGCAATGGCACATCAGACGCAGCCGCATGGCGGGAGACCTTGCTCTCGGCCGTAACAACGGTTTTTGCGGCATCCAGGTCAAAGGTCAAATCGATATCGCTAATCAGATACTCCGGCGCACGATAGTCGTGGCGGTATTTGGCTTGGGGCTGTTGTGTCATAAAAAACCTTTAGCATCTTCGGTAAAGTGTCGTCCCAGTCTATTCCTGTTGTGTCAATCGCGCTATGCAGAATCTTCATCTTTTCAACGTGAAACACGAAAATCGCTACATTTTGTTAACACTCGCGGCACGAATTGCCCTCGACCCGACGCAAAGCTTGTGGTGTGATCCATGTTCAATATATTAAACTAGGCCTCGCAAATGACCGTCAGCGTCGCCATCGCTCGCCATCGCGGGACAGAGCCGGGTAATAAAGGTATACTCCGCCTCCTTTTTCCGCGTTGGTTTCGATGGAACGCTCCAGTGAGAGGATGCTACTGCGCACCATGACACAATTCACTTCTCCTGTACTGCATTCGCTGCTTGATACGGATGCCTACAAGCTGCACATGCAGCAGGCTGTCTTCCACCGCTACGGCGATGTACATGTGGCGGCGGAGTTTCGCTGCCGTGGAGACGACCTGCTCGGCATTTATGCCGACGCGATCCGCGAGCAGGTGGAGTCCATGCGCGACCTGAGGCTGCGGGATGATGAATATCGCTGGCTGTCCACCCTTCCCTTTTTTCGCCAGGATTACCTCGACTGGCTGCGCGATTTTCGCTATGACCCGCGCCAGGTCACGGTCGCCAATGACAACGGCAAGCTGAACATTCGCCTCACCGGCCCGTGGCGGGAAGCCATCATGTGGGAAGTCCCCCTGCTGGCGGTGATAAGCGAGCTGGTCCATCGCTACCGTTCACCCGACATGGGCGTTGAACAAGCGCTAAACGCGCTGGAGCATAAGCTAGGCGACTTCGCCACCATGACCGCTGACCTCGATATGAGCGCCTTCCGCCTGATGGATTTCGGCACCCGCCGTCGTTTTTCACGCGATGTACAGGAAGCCATTGTGCAACGCCTGCAGCAGGAGCCATGGTTTGTCGGCACCAGCAACTACGATCTGGCGCGCCGTCTGAACTTAACCCCGATGGGCACCCAGGCCCATGAGTGGTTCCAGGCCCACCAGCAGATCAGCCCGAACCTGGCCAGCAGCCAGCGGGCGGCCCTCGCCGCCTGGCTGGAAGAGTATCCTGACCAGCTGGGCATCGCGCTGACCGACTGCATCACCATGGATGCGTTCCTGCGCGATTTCGGTCCGGAGTTCGCCACCCGCTATCAGGGTTTGCGCCACGACTCCGGCGACCCGGTGGAATGGGGTGAAAAAGCCATCGCCCATTACCAGAAGCTGGGCATCGATCCGCTGAGCAAAGTGCTGGTCTTCTCCGATAATCTCGACCTGGCGAAAGCCGTCGACCTGTATCGCCACTTCGCCTCGCGGGTGAAGCTGAGCTTTGGTATTGGTACCCGTTTAACCTGCGATCTGCCGCAGGTTAAACCGCTCAATATCGTGATTAAGCTGGTGGAATGTAACGGCAAGCCGGTGGCGAAACTCTCCGACAGCCCGGGGAAAACCATCTGCCACGATAAGGCCTTCGTCCGCGCCCTGCGCGAGGCGTTCGACCTGCCGCCGATTAAAAAGGCGAGCTAAAAAACATGGCCCGACGGCATTCTGCTATCGGGCCAATCAATATCACTCCTGCGGCAGACGGGTTCTGACGACCTCGGCAAAATACTCCGCGCCAGTTAGCAATATCTCATCATTAAAGTCGTAGCAGGCATTATGCAACGGTGTATTGCCCTGAGCATCTGAACCATCGCCGTTGCCTAAAAAGATGAAACAGCCGGGGATTTTTTGCAGAAAAGCGCCAAAATCCTCCGAAATCATCATCTGTGCGACGTTGCCGTCCACCTTCTCAGCCCCTACCACGTTAATCGCAGCGGTGACCGCCACATCAACGCATTTCTGCCAGTTCACCGTTGGCGCAAATTCATGGGTATAGCTGAACTGGCACCTCGCACCGTGCATCGCGCAAATTGCTTCGCTAATGGTACGCATTCGTTCTTCGAGCAGCATCTGCACCTCCGGTACAAAGCTGCGCGTATCCCCTTTGATTTCAACATGCGTCGGAATCGCATTGCGGATGCCGTCGGTGTGCAGTTCAGTACAGGAAATGACCGCTGGCACGTTCGGATCAACATTTCGCGAAACAATTGTCTGCAAAGCCAGGATGATTTCCGCCGCAATTACCAGCGGATCTTTCGCCATATGCGGCCGCGCCGCATGCGCTCCCTGCCCTTGAATACGAATAATAAAGTTATCTTCACTGGCCATAATGCCACCGACTCGCGTGGCGATAGTCCCGGCTTTCATACCCGGCATATTATGCAGACCGTAGATTTCCTCAATGCCAAAGCGTTCAATAACGCCATCGTCCATCATCGCTCTGGCGCCATAGCCAGGCTCCTCAGCAGGCTGAAAAACAAAGATGACCGTGCCGTTAAAATTCTGCCGCTGCAATAGCAACTGCGCCGCGCCCAATGCAATGCAGGTATGACCATCATGCCCGCAGCCGTGCATCCGATCGGCGGTCATGGAGCGGTAAGACCGGTCTCCCTGTTCGGTCAATTGAATGGCATCAATATCGGCACGAATAGCGATAACGCCCTTGCCGTCGCCGCATTTCAATCTCCCCACTACCCCGGTTTTGCCAATATCGCGGTGTACCTCAATGCCCATGGCCTCGAGCTTTTCGGCAATAAACCGTGAAGTATTCTGCTCTTCGAAGGCGCTTTCCGGATGGGCATGCAAATAGTGACGCCAGGCGATAAGCTGCTGCTTTAACTGTTGCTGATTCATTCTCTGCTCCTGTAAACATTAGTCCATACGCTGGGCGCGCTGTAAAACCACCTGCAGCAGCACATTGGCGCCAGCAATCAGGTCTTTGGCCGCACTGTGTTCTTTGACGTTGTGACTGATGCCATCAACGCAGGGGACAAAAATCATCCCGGCTGGACATACCGACGCCATAAATTGTGCATCGTGTCCAGCGCCGCTTGGCAAACGTCGGTAACTGAGCGCCTGACGCTCCGCCTCGGCTTCCACCGCATTGACGATCTCATCGGCAAAAATGACCGGTTCAAAGCGCACCAGTGAGCGGCTGGTTATCTCCACGCCCTCTTCCTGCGACGTTTTTGCAACAAATTCTGCCAGTTGCTGCTCCGCCAGACATAAGATCGCATTATCGGTATTGCGAAGATCCACTGACATAACGACATGGTTGGGAATGACGTTGATCAGATTAGGCTTCACGCTGAAATGCCCAACGGTAGCTACCTGATCACCACCAAGGCTTAGCGCCAGCTCACGGGCAAAAACAGCGATTTTCGCAGCCGCCAGCCCGGCATCGCGTCTCATGGACATTGGGGTAGTACCCGCATGATTCGATACGCCTCGCAGGGTAAATTCCTGCCACGAAATACCCTGTACGCCGGTAACAACGCCAATATCAATTTGCTCTTTATCAAGAATCGGTCCCTGTTCAATATGCAGCTCAACGTAGCTATCTACCGCCATATCTCCCGGCTGACGTTCGCCCTTATAACCAATGCTACGCAGCGCTTCATCGAGCGTGATACCGTCGAGATCTTTTGCCGCGAGCGCCTGCGCCAACGGATACTCGCCGGCAAACACCACGCTGCCCATCATATCGGGCTGAAATCGCACCCCCTCCTCGTTAGTAAAGAAGGTTACCGCCAACGGTCGTCGGGGGCGGATCCCGGCATCCTGGAGGGTGGCAATCACCTCAAGGCCGGCCATAACGCCGTAGTTGCCATCGTATAACCCACCGGTAGCGACGGTATCGATATGTGACCCCATCATCACCATCGGCAACGTCTCCTCGCCGTGATAAACACCGGTGACATTACCGATAGCATCAATAGACACACTCAGGCCCAGGGCCTTCATGCGGGCTACAACAAAGTCCCTG
This sequence comes from Klebsiella sp. C283, assembly GCF_048822555.1. Lineage (NCBI taxonomy): Bacteria > Pseudomonadati > Pseudomonadota > Gammaproteobacteria > Enterobacterales > Enterobacteriaceae > Klebsiella > Klebsiella sp. C283. The sequence goes on along the minus strand of NZ_JBMEZS010000001.1, from coordinate 547,445 downwards.
CCGGCTTTATCTTCGGCCGTCGCTGCCAGGCGGCATACGCCGCCGCCTTCCAGCGCACCATATTCGCCAAGCGCATACAGGGAATCGATAAGCCGTTGGCCGTTAATCTGCAGAAAATGACTCATAAAACATCTCGCTAGTGATGGTGGTTATTGGAACATGCCGTAAAAAATGGCAGAGACGGTGATAAGCCCGATCAGGGTGACGAAAACGTTGCTCGCTTTACCGCGCCAGGGGGCAAGCACCGGTAATTTATGAATGGCGTACATAGGCAACAGCAGAAGAATTGCCGCCCCGGTGGGACCGCTGATGCATTCGATAATACCGAGGATACTGGGGTTCTTGTACGCGGCGAACCAGCAGGTAAACACCATAAACACCAGGATGACCGCGTCGACGAGGCGAATGCCAGGTTTTTTCCCGCGTGCGGCGGCGGCCTCCAGAATCAGGTCGCGCAGCGATTCATAGGCGCCGATGTAGTGGCCAAGAAATGATTTAGTAATAGCGACAAAGGCGATAATCGGCGATAGCCAGGCAATAATCGGTGTATCGTACTGATTGGCCAGATAGGACAAAATCGACAGATTCTGGGCTTTGGCTTCCGCCAGTTGCTGCGGCGACAGGCTTAACACGCAGCTGAGAACAAAAAACAGCACCACCACCGTCATGAGCAGGATACCGTAGCGCTGGATCTGCGCGCATTTCCCCTCAGCGAGCGCCAGACCGTAACGCTGCTTCTGGCGCACCACCATCGGCGAAATGATGGGATAGTGGTTAAACGACATCACCAGTACCGGGAAGGTCATCCAGAGGGATAACATGATCCCCTGCCCATCGCCTGTGGCGCTGAAGCTTGCGGTTTGCAAAATTGCGCCGTTCCAGTGCGGAATCAGAAAAGTGCCATAAAAATAAGCGAGATAATGAAGGGATAAACCAGGGTGCTCATCACCCGCATTATCAAACGCTGTCCAAAACGGACGATAAACATCAGCCCGAGGATCAGAACGATGGCCACCAGCGACCGGGGAGGCTCGGCCATTGCCAACTGGTGGGTGATAAAGCTCTGCGCGGTGTTGGTGATTGCCACCGCATACATAATCAAAATGGTATAGACGGCGAAGAAATAGATGACGGTAAACACTTTTCCCGCCAGCGCGCCAAAATGCTCGCCAATAACATCGGTAATACTGCTTTCCGGCGTATTGGAAGAGTAAATGAATCTCGCCAGACCGCGGTGAGCCAGATAAGTAATAGGAAAAGCGAGGACAAAAACAATCAGCAGCGGCCAGAAGCCGCCAATTCCGGCATTAATCGGCAGAAACAGCACCCCGGCGCCAATTGCGGTACCGAAAAGGCCAAGGACCCAAACGGTATCTTCGCTATGCCACTTTGCGGGATCGGAACATCCTTTATTGATAATTATATTTTCAGTATTCATCGGTCAGGTTCTCTCTGTGCATGACGCGAAAGCGCGTTTGTTTTCGTTATGAGTCAGAACGCTTGTCACACCGAGGGCTCGTAGGGTAGGTAAGATGGCCCCCTTGTTATTGTCGATAGCGCTCAACCATTACGGCCAAACCAGACGATGTCTTCATAGACATCGGGTGATGTATCTCCTTCCGTGCTGATTAACAGAACCTGTGCATCGGCATTCAGGCGCAGAGATTCGGCAAGCTCGCGATACTCCGGCTGAGTCATCAGCGCGTAAAGCACGCCAGTGCCGATAGCGCCGGATTCCCCGGAGACAAAAGGTTCGTCAGTACCTGGTCGCGGAGCGGCCAGCAGGCGCATGCCATTGACGGCCAGACAATCGTCGGCGGAAATAAAACAGGTGGCATGGTCGCGGAGCATTGGCCAGCTGGTGATATTAGGTTCACCACAGGCAAGCCCGGCCATCAGGGTTGACATATCCCCGCCGACGCTGTGCGGCAGCCCGTCATTAATGGTTGCCGAGCGATACAGGCAGTTCGCCTTGTGCGGCTCAACGATGATGATGGTGGGAGCCTGCTGCTGCATCTTTTCGATGAAATATCCCATGATGCTGCCGGCAAACGACCCGACACCGGCTTGTAAAAACAGATGCGTCGGCATCGGCGCCCCGCTTTCTACCAATTGCTGCCAGATTTCAACAGCGAGGGTCATATAGCCTTGCATGATCCATGTGGGGATCTGCTCGTAGCCCTGCCAGGCGGTATCCTGGAGTAAAACCCATCCCTGCTCGCGCGCGGTTTTGGCCGCCAGCCGAACTGTGTCGTCGTAGTTCAGTTCAGTAATCGTGCATTCGGCGCCATGCCGGCGAATATTCTGCGCGCGTACCGGTGACGAGCCCTTTGGCATATACACCACCGCACGCAGCCCAAGCTGCTCAGCCGCCCACGCCACGCCACGTCCATGGTTACCGTCGGTAGCAGTCACAAATACGATGTCCTTGATACGCGCCTTAATCGCTGGTGAATTAAGCTCGGCAAAGCTCAACGTAGTAATATCTCGCTCAAGCAGAGCGGCGAGATATTTCCCCATCGCATAAGATCCGCCTAATCCTTTAAACGCATTCAAACCGAATCGCTGGGCTTCATCTTTTATATGGATCGACCCCAGGCCCAGCCGCTGGCTTAAAATTTCCAGCTTACGCAGCGGCGTGACCCGGTAATCAGGAAATTTTTGATGGAATGCCAGCACTTCGTTCCCCACGCTTTCATTGAGCAGACTCAAGTCTGCTCCCTGGCCATAGGGCTGCCGCCGGGCGTTGAGTTGAAATTTAATTGTGTCCACTATTCAGGCACCTCTATTTTCATATCGTCCTGGGACGATAACGTTATTTGCGACCATTCCGCCTAAACGACGGGTGCACGGATCCGTGCGGCCTGAGACAGGACGGTCGCTTTAAATTGGTTAAGTCAGAGTGTGAGAGGCTTTTTGTCGCGATATGCCGCTTTCCCACTGCCTGTGATGGTACACTGCGCCCGGCGGTTAATTGGCGCAAAGTTGCCCATCGCGCCGCAATTTTCACTCTGTTTTATCATTCTCACGCAACAACGTTGCATGAGTGAGATTGATCACAGGCTTGCAGGACGAGATATATGATGAAACTTGACGCATGGGATAAAAAAATTCTTACGCTCTTGCAGCGTAATAATCGCTTGTCGCAACGGGAGATCGCCGATCGGATCAGCCTGTCTCCTTCGGCAGTCAATCGGCGTATCGCTGCACTTGAGGATGCAGGGGTGATTAAAGGCAGTGTTAGCTTAGTGGACGCCAGTAAAGTGGGAAGACCCATCACCATTATGGTGCAGGTGACCATTGAGAATGAACGTCTCGATCTGCTTGAGGAGGATAAACAGCGTTTCGTAACCTGTCCGCAAGTGCAGCAGGTCTACTATGTCACTGGCGACTTCGATTTTCTGCTCGTGATCAACGTCCGTGATATGGCGGAATACGAAGCGCTAACCCGTGAACTCTTTTTTGCCTCGGGAAATATCAAGTCTTTCCGGACCATCGTGTCGATGCAAAATGCGAAGCAGGAAATGACGGTCATTATCGAGTAAGTCGTGTAAAAGTCGAAATGGGGAGTCAAAGAACGCCCCGGAGGTGTATTTATTTCCGAAATCCACCCTTCCCTGTGCGAAATCTACTTGTCTGATGGAAGATGACAGGTAACATAGATATCCCCCCGCTGTAGGGGGAAGAGACTTTTTTATTGGACTATATAGAGAGATTATTATGAGCGTTGTGCCTGTAGCCGACGTACTCCAGGGCCGCGTTGCCGTTGACAGCGAAGTCACGGTCCGCGGATGGGTGCGTACCCGCCGAGATTCAAAAGCTGGCTTTTCATTCCTCGCCGTCTATGACGGTTCCTGCTTTGATCCTGTACAGGCCGTTATTAATAATTCTCTGCCCAATTACAATCAGGAAGTGCTGCGTCTGACCACCGGTTGCTCGGTGATTGTCACCGGTAAAGTCGTGGCTTCCCAGGGCCAAGGTCAAAGCTTTGAGATCCAGGCGACCAACGTGGAAGTGACCGGCTGGGTGGAAGACCCGGACACCTACCCGATGGCGGCCAAGCGTCACAGCATCGAGTATCTGCGTGAAGTGGCCCACCTGCGTCCGCGCACCAACCTGATCGGCGCGGTTGCCCGCGTGCGTCACACCCTGGCGCAGGCGCTGCATCGCTTCTTTGATGAGCAGGGCTTCTTCTGGGTCTCCACCCCGCTGATCACCGCCTCCGATACCGAAGGCGCCGGCGAAATGTTCCGCGTGTCGACGCTGGATCTGGAAAACCTGCCGCGTAACGATCAGGGCAAAGTCGATTTCGACAAAGACTTCTTCGGTAAAGAGTCGTTCCTGACCGTTTCCGGCCAGCTGAACGGCGAGACCTATGCCTGCGCGCTGTCGAAGATTTACACCTTCGGCCCGACCTTCCGTGCGGAAAACTCCAACACCAGCCGCCACCTGGCGGAGTTCTGGATGCTGGAGCCGGAAGTGGCCTTCGCTAACCTGAACGATGTTGCCGGCCTGGCGGAAGCGATGCTCAAGTACGTCTTTAAAGCGGTACTGGAAGAGCGCGCGGACGACATGCAGTTCTTCGCCGAGCGCGTTGATAAAGACGCTATCGACCGTCTGCAGCGCTTTATCACCGCTGATTTTGCGCAGGTGGATTATACCGACGCCGTCACTATTCTGGAAAACTGCGGCAAGCAGTTCGAGAACCCGGTGTACTGGGGCGTGGATCTCTCCTCCGAGCACGAACGTTACCTGGCTGAAGAACACTTCAAAGCGCCGGTGGTAGTGAAAAACTATCCGAAAGATATTAAAGCCTTCTACATGCGCCTTAACGAAGACGGTAAAACCGTCGCGGCAATGGACGTCCTGGCGCCGGGTATTGGCGAGATCATCGGCGGTTCCCAACGTGAAGAGCGCCTCGACGTGCTCGACGCGCGTATGGCCGAGATGGGTCTGAATAAAGAAGACTACTGGTGGTATCGCGACCTGCGCCGCTACGGCACCGTTCCACACTCCGGCTTTGGCCTGGGCTTCGAGCGTCTGATTGCCTACGTGACCGGCGTGCAGAACGTCCGCGATGTCATCCCGTTCCCGCGGACCCCGCGCAACGCGACATTCTAAATTTTTCTGACATAAACCTGAAAGGCCAGCGCAAGCTGGCCTTTTTTTATGTCAATTACTGTTATCAAAATTCAACAAACTTAAACATCAAGGCCTCGGATTCACATTTATGTTACGCACTGTTTCGGTGCATCCGGGTGATGCAGATCGCACTTTATGTTCATAACAGAGCAAAACCCCTGATAAATTTGCTCATTTTTTAACCACGCGCCGCACGTCTTGCCAAGACAAAGGCTGAATAAAAAGAAGGCGAATTCAACACACAAAATGAGCAAATTTACGCTTATCCAAATTAATCATAAATAATTCATATAGATAGATATGGGAAGGCGATTTACCTCACCATGTGGAACGGAATTTTGATTAAGTTCACAAAGTTCCCATAAATACATATTTAGTTACATGTTTTTTCTTTTTGTTACTCATATGAGATATTAGTAGCATTTTCCGGCTAGCGAAACGTTGTCGCGGATGGAAAGATGCCTTCAGACACCAAACTCTCATCAATGGTTCTGTAAGTTTTTATTGACAGAACTTATTGACGGCAGTGGCACGTGTTCATATAAAAAATATTAATGAGGGTAATAAATAATGATGAAGCGCAATATTCTGGCAGTGGTGATCCCTGCCCTGCTGGTAGCCGGTGCAGCTAACGCTGCAGAAATCTATAACAAAAACGGCAACAAACTGGACTTCTACGGAAAAATGGTCGGCGAGCACGTCTGGACCACCAATGGCAAGACCAGCAGCGACGATACCACCTACGCCTTATCGGCCTGAAAGGCGAAACCCAGATCAACGATCAGCTGACCGGCTACGGTCAGTGGGAATACAACATGGACGCCTCCAATGTTGAAGGTTCCCAGCCGACGAAAACCCGTCTGGCGTTCGCAGGTCTGAAAGCGGGCGAGTATGGTTCATTCGACTACGGCCGTAACTACGGCGCGATCTACGACGTCGAAGCAGCAACCGATATGCTGGTTGAATGGGGTGGCGACGGTTGGAACTACACCGACAACTACATGACCGGCCGTACCAACGGCGTGGCAACCTACCGTAACTCTGACTTCTTCGGTCTGGTTGACGGCCTGAGCTTCGCGCTGCAGTACCAGGGTAAAAACGACCACGACCGTTCTATCAGTAAGCAGAATGGCGACGGCTTCAGCACCGCGGCGACCTACGCGTTCGACAACGGTATCGCGCTCTCCGCAGGTTACGCTAATTCCAACCGCAGCAGCGCGCAGAAAGCTGACGGTAATGGCGACAAAGCCGAAGCCTGGGCGACCTCTGCTAAGTATGACGCCAACAACGTCTATGCAGCCGTCATGTACTCCCAGACCTACAATATGACTCCTGAGAGCAACCCGTCTGATGCACCTGCCACCGCTAAAAAGTATTTTGCAGGTAAAACTCAAAACTTTGAAGCGGTTGTACAGTATCAGTTCGACTTCGGCCTGCGTCCGTCCATCGGCTACGTGCAGACCAAAGGTAAAAATCTGCAGGCACGTCCAGGTACTGATTTCGAAGGCGGCGATGCGGATCTGGTTAAATACATTGAAGTGGGAACCTGGTACTACTTCAACAAGAACATGAACGTCTACGCTGCGTATAAATTCAACCAGCTGAGCGACAACGATTACACCAAAGCAGCTGGCGTAGCGACCGACGACCAGGCGGCCGTGGGTATCGTTTACCAGTTCTAATCTGCAGTACACCCCTTCGTGATATGCCTTCAGAGCAGGACTTCGGTCCTGCTTTTCTCTATTACTGAGGCAAAGATCGTATCTTTCGAAAACCTTCGCGCTTTTTATCGCAAACGGTTGGCAATTCGTTGTTCTCCCGTTAACCTGATAGCGGATTTCCCTTCAGTAATCACAATGGAACCTCGTCATGTTTGAGAACATTACCGCCGCCCCAGCCGACCCGATTTTAGGTCTGGCCGATCTGTTTCGTGCCGATGACCGCCCTGAAAAGATTAACCTCGGAATTGGTGTTTACAAGGATGAAACCGGTAAAACACCCGTTCTGACCAGCGTCAAAAAAGCAGAGCAGTACCTGCTGGAAAATGAAACGACTAAAAACTATCTGGGCATTGATGGTATTCCTGAATTTGGTCGCTGCACCCAGGAGCTGCTGTTCGGTAAAGGCAATGCGATTATCGCCGATAAACGCGCCCGCACCGCGCAGACCCCGGGCGGTACCGGTGCGCTGCGCGTCGCCGCCGACTTCCTCGCCAAAAACACCGACGTGAAACGCGTGTGGGTAAGCAATCCAAGCTGGCCAAACCATAAGAGTGTGTTTACCTCCGCCGGGCTGGAAGTACGTGAATATGCCTACTACGATGCGGCTAACCACGCGCTGGACTTTGATGGTCTGCTGGCCAGCCTGAACGAAGCCCAGGCAGGCGACGTGGTACTGTTCCACGGCTGCTGCCACAACCCGACCGGTATCGATCCGACGCTCGATCAGTGGCAGACGCTGGCGCAGCTGTCGGTCGAGAAAGGCTGGCTGCCGCTGTTCGATTTCGCCTACCAGGGCTTCGCCCGCGGTCTGGAAGAAGATGCTGAAGGGTTGCGCGCCTTTGCTGCTCTGCATAAAGAGCTGCTGGTCGCCAGCTCCTACTCGAAAAACTTTGGCCTGTACAACGAGCGCGTCGGCGCCTGCACCCTGGTCGCCGCCGATCAGGAGACCGTGGACCGCGCGTTCAGCCAGATGAAGTCGGTGATCCGCGCTAACTACTCCAACCCGCCAGCGCACGGCGCGTCCGTGGTCGCGACCATCCTGAGCAACGATGCGCTGCGGGCAATCTGGGAGCAGGAGCTGACCGATATGCGCCAGCGCATCCAGCGTATGCGCCTGCTGTTCGTCAACACCCTGCAGGAGAAAGGCGCGAGCCGCGACTTCAGCTTTATCAGCAAGCAGAACGGTATGTTCTCGTTCAGCGGCCTGACTAAAGAGCAAGTGCTGCGTCTGCGTGAAGAGTTCGCCATCTATGCGGTCGCGTCCGGCCGTATCAACGTGGCCGGCATGACGCCTGACAACATGGCGCCGCTGTGTGAAGCCATCGTCGCCGTGCTGTAAGCGATATTATTCGCTATAAAGAAAAAGGCCGCGAATGCGGCCTTTTTTACGTTCGCGTCAGGTCGGTTACCAGACCGGCATCTCATCCTGCAGGAACGGGTTGTTGCGGCGTTCCTCACCCAGCGTCGACAGCGGACCATGGCCGGGAATAAAGGTCACGTCATCGCCCAGCGGCAACAGCTTATCCTTAATGGCCGCGATCAGCTGTCCATGGTCGCCGCGTGGAAAATCACTGCGCCCCACCCCGCCTTTGAAAATCACATCTCCGGAAATGAGCAGTCGGGAAGCGTCATCAAAGAAGACCACGTGACCCGGCGTATGGCCCGGGCAGTGCAGTACCCGCAGCGCCACATTCCCCACATTAACCACATCGCCTTCATTGAGCCAGCGATCCGGACGCAGCGGCTGGCAATCCTCCAGGCCGAACATCCGGCTTTGCGCCGGTAATCCTTCCAGCCAGAACTCATCTTCTTTTTCCGGACCAATAACCGGTACGCCATAATGCTGCGCCAGTTCCGCAGCGGCGCCGACGTGATCGAGATGGCCATGCGTCAGCAGGATCTGCATCAGCGTGACGCCAGCCTCCGCCACCACCGCTTTGATACGTTCAGCATCGCCGCCAGGATCGACCAGCGCCGCCAGCCGGGTTTGTTCGCACCAGATAAGAGAACAGTTCTGCGCGAACGCGGTAACCGGAATAATACGATAGTTCATGACGCTCCTTTCGTTACCAGTGCCTTACGGGACCGGTATCAATATGCACAAAGTTACTACGTGGGTAATATCCTACACCACCTGCGCGCATAGATAACGCCGCTTTGCGAATATTGCTTAACGAAATACCTTCAATATGGAAATCCATTGCCTGCCCCTTGGTGTGATAGCTGTGCTTTGCTACACCACGGCTTCGTGCGCGTAGCTCATCATTGGTATCGAGGGAACGATAGCCAGAGATAAGCTGGACAGGTTTGTTGGTGCCAAGTAGTCCCTGCAACCGATAAAGATGATCGAACAGATTTGGATCGATGGACTTAATTTTATTCGCGCGGTAATCACGGAAAAAATGGTTAAGTCTTGCTAATTCATCCTGAATATAGCCTCTGCCATCGAAAAACTCCGCCTTGAGTGATTCACCAGTATGCAGGTTATTCAGCGTCAAAATACGCGGACGGGGGGTCGAGAGGGTGGCAAATGCCGGCGCAGGGAGAATGGCGGCAGCACCCAGCGCAGCACCACCCAACGCCAGCAATCTGCGGCGATTAGCGTCAAATTTGTCCATGATAATCAGGTCTACAGTCAATGAATCGTTATATACTTTTTCCGCTTTGCGCGATGCTGAACCCCAGCACGCCATCGCTCGCCACAGCCGTGATGCTGCCCGGCAAAAGAGAGCGTTCGCGCTGACTGCGTCACGCATTGAGCGGAATGATATGTATATGCACTTCTGGCGCACGAAAGGCACCTTACCGGGCATTATTGCCAACGTCAAGGCAGCCTCACCCCAGGAAAATCGGGCGCTGCAGAGGAGCAGCGCCCTTTTTTACCCAGTGCTAGGACAACAAAATCCATTGAACTACTTCATTTACCTGATTAATTGCTCAGCTTTCGTCAGAATTTGTGCGCTGGATCGCGCGGTGATATCGTAATTGTAAATATCTGTTCGATATTGTGTACGTCCATCAGCGTCCACAAACGCCGTTAAGTAATATAAATTCACCGGTATATTTTGCCGAATATTGACATAGCGCGTGTCCCCTTGCTTCAGGGCATCGGAAATACGCGTGTCGTTCCAGCCCGCATCCTGCAGCAGCATATTGGCCAGCTCCGAAGCCTTATTCACCCTCACACAGCCGGAACTGAGCGCACGAACATCCTTCTGGAACAGGTTATGGTTCGGCGTATCGTGCAGGTAGATGGCATCGGAGCTCGGCATATTGAACTTGTAGCGTCCGAGCGAGTTACGCGCTCCGGGCGCCTGCTGAAAACGGAACGGTAAGTTGTTCTCGGTGATGGTCGACCAGTCGACCCGATAAGGATCGATGGTCTCTTTACTGTTCCAGCCGCGCATGACGGTGTAGCCATGCTGCTCAAGATAGCCCGGATTGTTACGCACCTTCGGCAGGATATCTTTGCGCGCCAGGGTTGGCGGCACGTTCCATGGCGGATTGACCACCACGTTATTCAGCGCGCTGCTCATCATTGGCGTTTTGCGATCCGGACGCCCCACAATTACCCGCGAGGCCAGCACCTGGCTGCCGTCCTGGTAATAGACCAGCGAGAACGCCGGAATATTGACCATAATGCCGGTGGACAGTTTGCCCGGCAGTAAGCGTAAACGCTGAATGTTCAGGGCCAGCACCCCTGCGCGCTGCGCGGAAGAGACGTTGAGCCAGTCGCGAGTCGACTGGCCGATGACGCCATCCGCCCCCAGCCCCTGCATCGCCTGGAAGCGCTTAACCCCCTCCACCAGCTGGCGATCGTACACGCCGCGCGCCGCAGGTTTGCTCTTTTTCTTCGCCGACGGGCTCACCACATCGCCGGGCAGAACGATATTGGCGGTATCGTCCAGCATTCCGGTACGCTGGAGGATCTCGCGCAGGGCGCCGATATCATTGCTCCATTCGCCGGGGCGCAGCGAGCCGCTGCCGGTCATCTGCGGCCATGGGCGAGAATCAGCCACTAGCGCCAGCAGCGACTGATGCATGGCTTCATACTGCGGATGATGCGGCGCCAGGCCGGCGATAAACGCCGGCAGGGAGCCATTGTCCAGCGCCAGCTGCCACTGGTTAATCACCGACAGCGGCGGGGTCGCCATCTTGTACGGCGTTGAACTGTACAACCAGCGGGTCCCCTGGGTGGGGATGCCGCTGATAAAGTGCAGATAGCCCATCATGGCGTCCGACAGCACCACATCGCGCGCCATGCCGCTGACGGCGGGATCGGTCAGCAGGCTGACCCAGGTGGTAAACTGCGGCTGAAAACCGGCGATGGCGATCTCCGCCAGCTGCTGCTGGAACGCCTGCACTGCCTCGCGGTTTTCCCACATCGGTTTCATATCCCTGGCGGCGTACAGCGACACCAGCGGATTCATAAAGACGGGTTTGTACCCTGCCGGCAACAGCGCCTCGATCTGGGCGCGGCTGTTTGCCGCCGCCTCCATCGACAGCGGCTGCTCACCGGCCAGCTTCGCGACCGCCGGCGATTGCCCATCGCTTTGCGCCAGCGCGGCGGAAACCTCGGCGGGCGCCGCAGAACTGTCGCCGGGTACGACTTCAGGCTCTTCGGCCTGGACATTGAACAGCGGAGCAAATGCCAGTGCCAGGCTCAGGCTGAGCGCTGACAATGGACGACCATACCGTTTCTTTAGCAACATCCCTTGCCCCCTGTTGTCACACATTGCTGCCCACAAAAATGGGGCTCTTTTTTCAGTATATAAAGATGAAAAGGCTTTTGCCTTACCTAATGTAAAGAAGTTTAAAGATTATACCACCCTCGCATACCGGGCTGGATAGAAAAAAAGGGCAACATAACGTTGCCCTCTTCACCGCTTAGCCGCCAGAATGTAGCCGCAGCCTCAGGAGGCGTCGGCTGTTCCCGGCAGCGCTTCCGGCAGCGGCGCGGCAAACCCGCGCAGCCCCACCACGTGGACGTGTTCGTGATTATTGAACACCTTACGCACCAGTTTATAGGTGGTGCCTTTCTCCGGACTGATGTTCTCCGGCGCCGCGATAATCAGCTGCATCTCCAGACGTTCGCACAGCTCGAACAGCGTGGCGATGGAGCGGGCGTCGAGACGCGCCGCTTCATCGAGGAACAGCAGACGGCAAGGCGAGATATCCTTGCCGCGCAGGCGGCGGGATTCATCTTCCCAGCTCTGGACGACCATCACCAGAATCGACATCCCGGTACCGATCGCTTCCCCAGTGGACAGCGCGCCGGACTCCGCGCGCAGCCAGCCGTCGGAGCCGCGGTTAACTTCCACTTCCATCTCCAGATAGTTGCGGTAGTCGAGCAGCTCTTCGCCGATGGTTTGCGGCGTGCGCTGCCCCATGTCGATCTGCGGATTCAGGCGCTGATAGAGCTTGGCCAGCGCTTCCGAGAAGGTCAGGCGGTTGCTGTTGAACAGATCCTGATGCTGTTCATGCTGCTCGGAGAGCACATCAAGCAGCGTCGAGTGGGTCTCGCGCACGTTGACGTTCAGACGCACGCTGTTGACCTGGCCGAAGGAGACGCTCTGCAATCCCTGGTTGAGCATTCGGATACGGTTCTGCTCGCGCTGAATGGTTTTGCGAATGATGTTGGCCACGCTGCGGGAGCTGATGGCCAGCTTCTGTTCGCGGTTTGTCAGCTCTTCGGTCAGGCGGCTGAGCTCAATCTCCATCTGCTCGATCGCTTCCACCGGATCATCGGTGCGGATAATATCCTGGCGGATACGCTCGCGCAGATGCTGGTAGACGGCAACGAAGAACTGAATTTTGCGCTCCGGGCGCTTCGGATCTTCCGAGATACGCAGCACGTCGCGCAGATGTTCGTTATCGGCGACCGCCAGACGCAGCGCACCGAGCGCCTTATCCGACATGGAGCGCAGCTCGTCGGCGGAGAGATAGGCCAGCTCGCGGCGGTGCAGACGACGCTCGACGCCGTTGTCTTTCACCAGGCGCATCACCGCGCACCAGCCCGCCTTGGCGGTCACCACCTGCTCGCGCATTTCGCAGTAATCGCGCTCCAGCTTGCGCAGTTTGCGGGTCAGGTTGTCCATTTCCGCTTCGCAGAAGGTCAACGCTTTCTCCAGCTGATTGCGACGGGAGCGGTTATTGCTCAGCTGCATGTGCAGCTCATCGCGACGCGCACGGGCACGCTCTTCCGCGCCGGCATCGGCGCGCACGCCAATGTCCTGCAGCTCTTTATACAGATCGTTGAGCAGCTCTTTCTTGGTGTCATACGAGCTCTTCAGCGAGGCCAGCACCTGATTGTACTGGCTAAGCTGCGCCGCGTGGGCACGCATCGCGTCGCGCGCGCGGCTGCGTTCGGTTTCCGCCTGCTCCAGGCGCTGGCGCAGTTTCTCGTTGAGATCGCTGTTGCCGCTGAGCATTTCCGCCGAATCGGAGTAGCTGAAGTGGGCCCGGCGCTGGACGACTTCCGCCAGGGCAAAAGCCTGCTGGCGCGCATCGCGCTGGGTCTGCTGCGCATAGGCGTAATCTTCTTTCAGCTGCTCAAACTGCTCCGGATCGCTCTGCAGCACCGAAACAATCGGCTCCAGCTTCGCCAGCTGGTTGCCGTGCTGCTGAATAAAGCGCGCGGCCTCCTGCGCTTCGTCCAGACGTTCCTGGATCTCATCCACGCGGTCGGCCAGCGTATCATCCGCCAGCAGATTCAGGCGTGGCAGCAGGCGGTTGAGCGCCGACACGCCCTCTTTCGCCTGCTCATACTGCACGCGGTTCTGTTGGTTATCGCTTTCATGGGCGCTCAGCGCGCGCTCCAGCTCGCCGCGGCGGCTGTTGAGTTTGCGGATCTCTTCTTCCGGATCGTCCTCAAAGGCCACTGCCAGATGGCTGCCAATGAAGCGGCTAAAGGCCTGATGCAGACGCTGAGTTTTCTGCACGTCAAACGACAGGGTCGCAAAACGCTCGGACAGCGATTCACGCTCGGCATGCAGGGTTTCAATGCGGTTTTCACGCGCGGCGCGGCCAAACAGCGGCAGCGACGGGAAGCGCGAATAACGCCACTGGCGGTCGGCGATCTTCACCACCACCGCTTTTTCCAGCTCATCCACGCTGAATACGCTATCGTCAAAGGACTGCGGATCGCCTTCGATCAGATAGAGATCTTCCGGACAATCTTCCAGTCCTTCAAGCTGCTCGGCAACCTGCGACAGATCCGGCACCACGATGGCATGGCGCGACGGACCGTACAGCGCGGAGAAGTACGGCGCATCGTCAAGGCTGACATCATCGTAGATCTCGGACAGCAGAACGCCGCCGAACCGTTCCGCCAGCGCGTTGAGGCGCGGATCTTCCGAACCGCCCGGCTGGCTGAGACGCTCAATTTCTTCGTCGATGGCGCGCTTGCGGGCACCGACCTCGTCACGTTCAACGATAGCTTCGCGCTCGCGCTCCAGCAGCTGCTGCAGGTATTCGGTAACCTCCTGGCCGGACTCAAACTGCTCACCGCTCTGCTCGCACAGCTGGTTAAGGCTGTTCTGCGCCGCCAGCCAGACCGGCGCCCGGCGCATCAGCGTCTGAGTGCGCGACTGCAGCTGCTCCAGTTCCTGGCGCAGGGTCATGCGCTGTTCCTGCGCGTTAGAAACGCTGTCGGCCAGCGAAGCGATGCGCGCTTCCAGCTCCTGATGCAGCGTTTCCAGATCGTCGATATCGTAGCGTTTGCCCTGCCGTTTGCAGAACTCAGCCAGCTGGCGCTCGGCGTCCTGCTGCTCGCGCAGGCGCTGCTCCAGCTCGTTGAGGCGGCTACGCAGCCCCTGCGCCTGCTCGGCCTGGTGACGCTGGTTCACGCCGTCGCGCAGCAATTCGCGCGCCACGTCCCAGGCTTCATTGCGCGCCAGCGGGCCGTTAATCGCCGCCACCAGCTGGTAGGCCTGTTCAAACTGGCTGTGCGCGGTTTGCGCCACGCTCATTTTCTGTTCCAGCGACAGCATTTTCTCCGTCGCTTCCTGCTCTTTCGCCTGGAAGGTTTCCAGCCACTCGTCGGCGCTCTCGGGCGTCAGATCCGGCAGATGGCACAGCGCCTTCGCGCGCTCCAGCGCCTGCAGCGCCTGGTTATACTGAATGGCGCGGGTCTGCTGCACGTCGAGCGCCTGCTGATAGTCGGCGAGCTGGTTTTTCAGCTCATCCACTTCCAGCTCGGCGGCCTCGGCACGGGCTTCGTTCTCTTCCTGGCGATCGATGGCTTCCGCCACCACTTCGTTCTGCTCTTCCAGACGGATCTGCAGCTCGTCGAGATCCGCTTCGTAGCGCTCGATTTTTTCCTGCTGACGCAGTGCGGTCTGCACCAGGTTCAGGTGATCGCTGGCGGCCTGGTAATCCGCTTCCAGATCGCCTTCTGCGCCGTTATGCTCCTGCAGCTCGCGCGCCATGTCGACGTGCTTATACTGCTCTGCCGCCAGCTGCGAACGCGAGGTAAAGAGATCGCGACGATACTCCAGCGCCTTATCAAGATGAATGCGCCGCTCGTTGGCGTGACGCATATAGTCCGCCGCCACGTAGTTGGTGGCTTCGCTGATCAGGTGTTTGAACAGATCGCGATCGGACTGGGTGACGCGGATCGCCTCGAGGGTCATGCGGTTTTCCCGCAGCGCCGCTTCCATATCCTGGAATGCCTTACGCACGCCGCTATTTTCCGGCAACAGGTAGTCGCGCAGCGAGCGGGTAATGGTGCTGGAGATCCCGCCGTACAGCGAGGCCTCGATCAGGCGATAGTATTTACTTCGATCGGAGGCCGAACGCAGACGACGCGCCACCACGCCCAGGTCGAACATCAGCGAGTGATACTCGGTGATCGAGTTGAACTGCTTAAACTGGACCCCTTCCATCGCCTCGAGCTTGTCTTTCAGCTCATTGAGACTGACCACGCGCGCCTGGCGATCGTTCAGCGTTTCGGTTAACAGCTGGGTCGGCAGGATAGCGGTGGGCAGCCCCTGAATGGCGAAAGGCTTGATATCGACTTTGCGATCGCGCCCGGCAACCTGCTGCAGACGCACGCCGACCACCACGCGCTGATGGCGGGAGTTGATGACGTCGAGCACGGAGTAACAGACCCCGGCTCGCAGCTTCCCGTGCAGGCCTTTATCGCGTGAGCCGCTGGTGGCCCCCGCTTCGGTGGTGTTACGGAAGTGCAGCAGGGTTAAATCGGGGATCAGCGCCGTGACGAAGGCCGCCATGGTCGTCGACTTACCGGCGCCGTTCCCCCCGGAGAGGGTGGTGACCAGTTCATCAAGATCAAAGGTCCGGGCAAAGAAACCGTTCCAGTTAACCAGCGTCAGCGAGCGAAACTTACCGCGTTCAATCATTACTCTTCCTCCCCGCTATCCGGCTGGTTCTCTTCATTCTCATCATTGAGCTGCAGGTGATTTTCCAGGGCCATCGCTTCCCCGTCGCGGATCAGGCGGCGCTGCGCCTCGCGTGGGTCGTCGCCGGCGCGCACATCGGCGCCAAAGCGGAATACCGATTCGGTAATACGGAACTTGCTGCTGTCATGGCCCATAAACCACACCATCCCCAGACGGCGCAGGCGGTTAAGCGACGCGCGCATTTTTTCCTGCAGCTTCTGGCGGTCCAGATCCGAACCGGTGGAACGGTTGTTGACCAGCTTCAGCAGCCTGGATTCATCCGCCAGGGTCAGCAGCTCGTCATACAGCTCCTGCTGGGTGAAAATCCCTTCATTTGCCAGGCGCTCCGGGCTGAGATAGAGATAGCAAAGAATTTTGCCCACCATCATATCCAGTTCGGACAGCACCGAGCGTGAAATCAGGGTTGTGGAACGCGGGCGAAGGTAGAAGAAGCCCTCCGGCGCACGGATCAGCTCGACGTTATAGCGAGCATAAAACTCTTCCAGATAATCCTGGAAATCCATCAAAAATGCGTGATTATCCAGCTCGTCGAGGCCGATATGTCGGCCCGCGCGCAGGGCGCTGTCCAGCGCCGGAAATAACGGATTGGCCAACGCCTGCGCCAGCTTAACCGGCATCACTTGTTCAATATTTGTCAATGACATGCGCCTGTACCTTGGCTCCGTAATCATTAATCGGCTGCCATTTGGCTGGCAGTCCGGTGAAATCTGCCTGGGCGACGCCCAGCTGTACCGCCTGATCCACGACGATCCGCGCCACGTCAAAGTGACGCCCGCGCGGATATTGCGCCAGGAACTCCCGCGCCACCAGGCCGAGATCCAGCGGTATTCCTTTCTCTTTATAGACCGCCAGCTGCGCTTCGATCAGCGCCGCCAGCTGCTCGCGAATTTCGTTAAACTCTTCAAATTCAAGGTCCGCAGGCAGCTCGCCGGTGACCTCTTCATCGCGCAGGGCCATCTCCTCGTCGCGCATATCCAGCAGACGGTCGGCGTTGGCGTAAGTCAGCGCCCACGGCTCATCAAAATAGGTCTGTACCGACTGGCGCAGACGCTGAGCGAAGACGCGGTTCTTATCCATATCGATAGCGGTACGGATAAACTTGTGCACGTGGCGGTCATAGCCGATCCACAGGTCAATCGCCTGCTGGCCCCAGCTGACGATGCGGTCGAGCTTGCTTTGCAGATCGAACACCAGCCGGTCGACAAAATGGAGATCGTCGCGCGCCATGGTCGAATCCTGAATGCGCAGCAGATTCGCCTGCAGCTTATCTCCCGCCGCATCCAGCGTATCCTGCAGTTCACGCAGGGTACCGGAAGTTTCCGACAGCAACAGTTCACAGCTGGAAATCGCCGCGCGCCAGTCTTTGTTCAACAGCTGCGCGATATCGTCTTTTACCAGCTGCTGCTGCTCATCCATGATGCGCTGCGTCAGGTCGATGCTGTCGAAAATTTCCGCTACCGAATACTTCAGCGGGGCAAAAACGTTGCGATGCCAGTGAAACTCATCGCCGCCCTCTTCTGCCGCGTCCGCCGCGCGCTTCAGCTCGCCGGCGACGATCGACAACTGCATCGAGAGACGCAGCGTCGAAAATTCGCGCTGCCGGATATAATAATCGGTGATCCCGATCCCCAACGGCGTCAGACGATAGATTGCATTGCCTTCGGTAATTTCGCTGGTAAAGCGGTTCAGCAGACGCTGGCGCACCAAATCGTTGATGGCGTTATTGGCGCGCTGGCTGATGGTTTCGCTGGTCTGCTCAAACGCATCACTCACGTGGCGGAACGCATCCACCAGTTCTCCCTCGCTCATTTCTCCTTCCAGCCGTTCGCCATTCAGGGTGGCGATCGCCAGCAGGAAAGAGAGCCTGTCGACCGGCAGCGAGATAGAAAAATCATTTTTCCTGGCCCAGGCAACCAGTTCGGGGACTGTCTGGGAAAATTCACTCATACTTTATCCTTGCATCTGCGGCTATGAGCCTGGCTCTTAAGCGCGGTGACATGAATATAACGACCCAGGCTGAGGTACGGCTCCTGACGACAGTAGCGCGTCTCCAGCTCCAGCAGCGCCGCATAGCTGTCATGCTGTTGGCGTTTTTCACGCAGATAATCATGAAACACCCGCACGCCGGTTTTGCTGACAATTTGCCAGCCAATCTCTTCCAGCCAGTGATAAACCTGCTGCGGCTCACGCGGATAATCCGGCGACAGCGTGCGTTTTTTCTTTTTTGGCATGCCCAGTTGTACGTAATCGAAATTACCGGCAACCATATTGTGCATCAGCAGGCCGTTAGCATTGTAGAACATCAACGACAAGCCGCCGCCAGGACGCAGCGTCGACCACAGGGTACGCAGCACCGCCTGGGGCTCCGCCACCCACTCCAGCACCGCATGAAACAGTACCAGATCGACCGGGCTTTCCAAGTGCTGCGCAATATCCTGAGCCGCGCATTGTACAAAATGCATGTTGTCGATCACACCTTTATCGACAGCAGCCTGGCGGGCGCGGGCCACCATTTCAGCGGAGAGATCGCACAGCGTCACGTGATGGCCCAGTTGCGCCACTTTAATGGCCGTTTGCCCTTCGCCGCCGCCGGCATCCAGTACCCTCAGCGGTCCCGGCCCCAGCTGCGCCAGCAGCGGCTCCAGATCCTGCCAGAGGATCGCCTGGCGCAGCTGGCCTTTTGTGGTGCCGTAAATATTGCGCGAAAACTTTTCAGCAATGTCATCGAAATTGCGATCCTGCACGGGCGACTCCACAAGCCAACACAAAACCGCTATTTTGTCATACCCGCGCCGAGAATGAAGCGATCTGTTATAAGATCCGAACATAACTTTGGTTATATGGTTAAAAAAGGAACCATCTGGCATGCTTTTCACGCTAAAAAAGATCGTCGGCGGTCTGCTGCTGCCGCTTCCTGCCCTGCTGTTGCTGATCGGTATCGGGATCGCCCTGTTATGGTTCAGCCGCTTTCAACGTACCGGGAAGCTGTGCGTGAGCCTCGGCTGGCTGCTGCTGGCGCTGCTGAGCCTGCAGCCCGTGGCAGACAGCCTGCTTAAACCGATAGAAGATCGCTATCCCACCTGGCGCGGCGAGCAGCCGGTGAGCTACGTGGTGGTGCTGGGCGGCGGCTATACCTGGAACCCGGAGTGGGCGCCAAGCTCTAACCTTATCAGCAACAGCCTGCCGCGCCTGACGGAGGGCATTCGCCTGTGGCAGGAGAATCCGGGATCGAAAATGATCTTTACCGGCGCGGCGGCAAAAACCAACCCCGTCAGCACGGCGGAGGCCGGGGCGAGAGTGGCGGAGAGCCTCGGCGTACCGCGCAGCGATATCATCGTGCTCGATAAGCCGAAAGATACGGAAGAGGAAGCGCTGGCGGTGAAGGGCGCCATCGGCGACGCCCCCTTCCTGCTGGTCACCTCGGCGTCACACCTTCCGCGGGCGATGATCTTCTTTCGCCATGCCGGTCTGGACCCGCTGCCCGCACCGGCTAATCAGATGGCGATCACGTCACCGCTCAATCCGTGGGAGCGGGTCATTCCTTCTCCGGTGTGGCTGATGCACAGCGACCGGGTCGGCTATGAAACGCTCGGTCGCGTTTGGCAATGGCTGAAAGGCAGCTCAGGCGAGCCAGGGCAGGAGTGATTTTGCGGCGAGGTCGAAACGGGCGCGGTCAAAGCGCCCGGTATTGACCAGACTATCCACCTCATCCCACAGCAGATAAAGCCAGCGCCGCCAGACAAAGGCCTCGGAAACCGGCGCCTGCTGCAGGTAGCGCCATAGCAGCTGCTCGGCCTGGCCCCCCTCCGCGAGACGGAACAGTTCGTACTCCCGCGGCGCCCACAGCATCATCCCCGGGCCGACCATCGCCAGCAGCTGGTCGCTGCGCGGATCTTTCAGCATACTGCGCAGGGTGAAATTGCCGTGCACCAGCACGGCATTATCATTGAAATCGCGGAACAGCTCCGGCAGACATTCGCGAGAGCGGAACAAAACCCGCTTATCCTGCATGGTCAGGCCGGTGTCCTGATACAGGTTCAGGGTGCTCCACAACATCGCCACCCGCTGCCGGTACCAGTTCGGCCACAGATTGTCCTGGGTATTATCGACCATCCCCACGCAGCCGCCGCTGTCCTGACGATGCCAGGCCAGCAGCGCCTCGACGATCTGCTCCTGCAGCTGCTCCCAGCGCGCCGGGGTGCGGGTGGGCGCCTCCACCGGGACGCCGCGCAGGCGCTCAAGCAGCAGCACGTCCGGCCCGGGATGCTCTTCGTGCGTCATCACGCCGTAGACCACCGGCATGCGCACCGTACCGCTGCGCGCCAGAGTGGAGATCTTCCAGGCCAGCTGCCGCGCCACCCCGGGCGTGGTGAAACTTCGCGCCAGTAGCGGCATCGGATTTCCCTGCGCGTCATACAGGGACCACAGCGCCGTAGCGGCTTTTTCACTGACA
Source organism: Klebsiella sp. C283 (assembly GCF_048822555.1). Classification (NCBI taxonomy): domain Bacteria; kingdom Pseudomonadati; phylum Pseudomonadota; class Gammaproteobacteria; order Enterobacterales; family Enterobacteriaceae; genus Klebsiella; species Klebsiella sp. C283. The sequence continues at coordinate 526,707 of NZ_JBMEZS010000001.1, read as the reverse complement.
CACTCCACCCGGCTCAGCTTTTCGCCAAGCAGGTGACTGAGTTCGGTTCGCAACTGTTCCATTGTCGATTACCCCTATGAACACTACTGATTTCATAATGAGCGCCCGCACCTGGGTTGTCATCGGATAAGATCAAAAATGGGCAAAAAAAGCATAAAACTGGTGGGGATATCCCCTCCTGCAAGGAGGGGGCAGAGGACTAGCGCAGTTCAGCGCGGACGCGCGCCAGATCTTCAGGGGTATCGACGCCGGTACCGGGCACTTCGGCCGCCACGGCGACGTGGATCTTCTCGCCATACCACAGCACCCGCAGCTGCTCGAGCATTTCAATCTGCTCCAGCGGGCTTGGCGCCCAGCTGACGTAGCGGCGAATAAAGCCGGCGCGATAGCCATAGATGCCGATGTGGCGCAGCAGAGAATCACCAATGGCGTCGCGGGAGTGGGCAAAGCGATCGCGATCCCAGGGAATGGTGGCGCGGGAGAAATAGAGCGCATAGCCCTGCGCATCCATCACTACTTTGACCGCATTTGGATTAAACGCCTCTTCCGCATCGTGGATCGGTACCGCCAGTGTCGCCATTCCGCTGGTGCTGGCAGCCAGATTCTCCGCCACCTGGCGGACGATAGCCGGGGGAATCATCGGCTCATCGCCCTGGATATTGACGATGATGGTGTCATCGCTGAACGCGCACTTCTCCACCACCTCCGCCAGCCGTTCGGTGCCGGACTGATGGTCGGCGCGGGTCATGCAGACCTCGCCGCCGGCGGCTTCAACCGCCCGGGCGACATCTTCGTGATCGGTGGCGACAATAATGCGTTCCGCGCCGGATTCGCGGGCGCGCTCCAGCACATGGACAATCATCGGCTTGCCGTTAATGTCCTGCAGTGGTTTTCCCGGCAGGCGCGTGGAGGCGAAACGCGCAGGAATAATGACCACGAAACTCATGAGTGACTCTCTTCTACCGCCAGCGGACGCGCTTCTGTCTCCAGCAGCACAGGGATGCCGTCGCGGAGCGGAAACGCCAGACTATCAAGTTTGCAAATAAGTTCTTGCTTATCCTGACTGTAATACAGCTTACCGTTACAGACCGGGCAGGCGATGATTTCAAGTAAACGGTGATCCATGTTTCCTCCTGATGGACCGGATAGATTTCTCAGCAGCATAACACAGGAAGGTCGGCGCCGGGATCAATCGGCATCGATTTCCCACCCCTGCGTCTGGCCGACAAACAGCCCTTCCGGCAGGCGTCGGCACAGGATCCGCTCTGCCGATTGCCAGCGTGCGAAATCGTTGATCGCCCGGCGCAGCCCCTGCTCCAGACCGCGGGTGATCTTCACCCCATCCTCCAGCCACAGGGCGAAGATCTCCAGTTCCCGGCTTTTGCGATGTATTTTACTGTCCATCCGCCCGACCAGTTTTCCCTGGTGCAGCAGAGGCAGTACGAAGTAGCCATACTGACGCTTCGGCGCAGGGGTATAGCACTCCAGGCGATAGCTGAAGTTGAACAGCTGCTCAGCGCGTTTCCGATCCCAGACCACCGGGTCGAAGGGCGAGAGCACGGCGCTATGGCTGGCGGTAAGTTTACCGCCGGGCGCGGACTCCAGCTGCGCCAGCGCATCGCGATGTAGCCACATCTCGCCAAGCGCTTCCACGTTGGCCTGGGTCACCAGACCCTCTTCCTGCCAGGCCGCCAGCAGACCCGGTAGCGCCGGCTGACGTAAACGATAGTAATCCGCCAGCCACTGGGGACGAAAGATGCCGAGGCTGCGGGCGCTGTTGCGCAGCATGATGGCCTCTGCGGCGTCGCGGGACAGCGCATCGCGCTCGTCGTCCCAGTGCGGCATCACCCGCCGGGTTAAATCATACACGCGGTGAAAGTTGCGCCGCTCCACCACCATCACTTCCCCGGCGGTAAACAGCCCTTCCAGGTGGCGCTTATGCGGTTTCCACTCCCACCAGCCGCTGGCGCCTTTGCGAGGGTGGGCAAAATCCGCCGAGCGAACCGGCCCGTTTTGGCCGATATGCGCCACCAGCTCTGCAATACTGCCGGCATGCTCCTCCATCCACGCGCGATGATATTTCCAGCCCATCTTGTCGGGGTTCAACATCCGGTGGCGTACAAGGGCGAAATCGCTGCGCGGCAGAAAACAGGCTTCATGCGCCCAGTATTCCATCAGCTCGCCGTTGCGCAGCGACTCATCCAGCCAGTGCTGCGGATAGCTGCCGAGACGGCTGAACAGCACCAGGTAGGGGCTGCGGGCCACCACGTTGATGGTATCGATTTGCAGCAGCGACATCTGCTGGACGGTGGAAAGGATGTCATTTGGGCGAGCGCGACGCCGGGGCTTTTTTAATAACCCCTGCGCCGCGAGATGGAGGTGGCGCGCCTCATTAAGCGATAGTTGCAATACCGACATGCAGGTTCTCCGTCAGGATTTCCAGCACAGCGGCGAGCAAAGCCGGCGCGTCGGTTAACGTTGCGCCAACGTCGCTAAGTCCGCAAGCAACCGCTGTGCGCGTTCATCGGCCATTATGGCGTCGACCGGTAAATACCACCAGTTCGCAGCGGCGAAATCGCGACATTTCACGGCGTCTTTTTCGGTCATCAGCAGCGTCTGCCCGGCGGTTACCAGGGCGGCGACATCGGCCTGGCTCAGCGCCTGATGGTCCGCCAGAGCCACGGTTTTGACCGGTTGGACGCCACAGCTTTCGAGGGTGGCGAAAAAGCGCGGCGGATGGCCGATGCCGGCCATTGCCACCACGTTAGTCAAGGTAGAGACATCGCGACGTTCGCCGGTGAGCAGGTTGACCGCCATCCCGGGACGCAGCTGCATCGGGATCTCTCCCGGACGCGCCACGCCGCCGTTGACGATAACCGCATCAACGCTTTGCAAGCGCGACGCCCGCTCGCGCATTGGCCCGGCAGGCAGCCACCAGCCGTTGCCAAAGCGGCGCACGCCGTCGATGACGACAATTTCCCGGTCCCGCGCCAGCTTATAGTGCTGCAAACCATCGTCGGTCACGATAATTTGCAGATCGTGCGCGCTGAGCAGCGATTTCACCGCGTCGCTGCGCAGTGGAGAGACAGCCACCGGCGCGCCGGTGCGCTGATGGATAAGCACCGGTTCATCGCCTGCCTGCGCCGTACTGGTCCGGTCAGTTAACACCAGCGGGTAGCGTTCGGCTTTACCGCCGTAGCCGCGGGAGACCACCCCAACGCGAATGCCGCGCTGTTGCAGCTGCTCCACCAGCCAGATCACCACCGGCGTTTTACCATTGCCGCCGGCGGTCAGGTTACCGACCACCACCACCGGCACCGGCGCGCGCCAGGCTTTTTTCCACCCCAGCTGATAACTGAGGCGAATCACCGCGCTCACCAGGCCATACAGCCAGGAGAGCGGCAGCAGCAGGCGCCACAGCGGCGATTCACCGGACCAGATGCGCGCGATCATTCGCCGAATTGCATCTTATGCAGCTGGGCGTATACGCCTTTATGCTCCAGCAGGTCGTGGTGCGTTCCGCGCTCCACAATCCGCCCGTCTTCAACCACCACGATCTCATCAGCCTGCTCAATGGTTGACAGACGGTGGGCGATAACCAGCGAGGTGCGGTTTTTCTGCAGCTCATCCAGCGCCGCCTGAATCGCACGTTCGGACTCGGTATCCAGCGCCGAGGTGGCTTCATCGAGGATCAGGATCGGGCTGTTACGCAGTAGCGCACGGGCGATAGCAATACGCTGGCGCTGGCCGCCGGACAGCATCACGCCATTTTCGCCGATGATGGTATCCAGGCCATTGTCCATCTTGTTGATGAAGTCCATGGCGTAGGCCATCCGCGCAGCCTCTTCAATTTGCTCGCGGCTGTACTCTTCGGTACGGGCATAGGCGATGTTATTAGCAACGGTATCATTGAACAGGTGCACGTTCTGTGAAACCAGCGCGACCTGGTCGCGCAGCGAGCTCAGCTTGTACTCGCGCAGGTCGTGGCCATCCAGCAGGATCTGCCCGTCGTCGACATCGTAGAAGCGTGTGATCAGGCTGGCGATGGTCGATTTACCCGACCCGGAGCGTCCCACCAGCGCCACGGTTTTCCCTTCCGGGATATCGAGATTGATATTGCGCAGCGCGGCCACTTCGCGACCCGGATAGGTAAAGGTGACGTTCTCGAACTTGAGATTGCCTTTCGCCCGCTCAATGACGCGCGTACCTTCGTCTTTTTCCTGCTCGGAATCGAGGATCGCAAACAGCGTCTGGCATGCCGCCATCCCGCGCTGGAACTGGGCATTGACGTTGGTCAGCGACTTCAGCGGACGCATCAGCGCAATCATGGAGGAGAAGACCACGGTAATGGTCCCGGCGGTCAGGGTGTCCATCACGCTCGGGAAGCTGGCGGCATACAGGACAAAGGCCAGCGCCAGGGAGGCGATAAGCTGAATGATCGGGTCGGAGATAGACGAGGCGGAAACCATCTTCATCCCCTGCAGGCGCATTTTATTGCTGACCTTATCAAAACGTTTGGTTTCCACTTCCTGGCCGCCAAACATCAGCACCTCTTTGTGCCCTTTCAGCATCTGCTCGGCGCTGGTGGTGACCTGCCCCATCGTGTTCTGCATATTCTTACTGATATTGCGAAAACGCTTGGAGACCACGCGGATTGCTACCGACACGATAGGCGCCAGTACGATCAGGATCAGCGACAGCTGCCAGCTGTAATAGAACATCATCACGAACAGGCCGATAATCGATGCCCCTTCGCGGACCACGGTGATCAGCGCGCTGGAAGAAGAGGAAGCGACCTGCTCGGAATCATAGGTGATACGTGACAGCAGCGTCCCGGTAGACTGCTTGTCAAAGAATGCCACCGGCATACCCATCATGTGGCCGAACAGGCGACGACGCATGGTCATCACCACTTTGCCGGAAACCCAGGAGATACAATAGCTCGAGATGTAGCTGGTGATCCCACGCAGCACCATCAGCCCGATAACCACCAGCGGCATCCATAGCAGCACTGAGCGATCCGTTTTACCAAAACCATCATCCAATAACGGTTTAAGAAGCGATAACATGAAGGTGTCACTGCCCGCGTTAAGCACTAACGCCACCGCCGCTACGATTAGCCCGGCTTTAAACGGTGCAATAATCGGCCAAAGTCGGCGGAAGGTCTGCCACGTGGAGAGATCTTTATCGTTCTGCATTCAATAAACCAGCTTGTGTTGAAATAGCCGCATATTCTACCCGTTATCGGCGGGCGCGCCAAACCACTGATGATACCAACGTGGTAAAACTTGATCCCGTAAGCTATGGATTTGCCACCCTTCTGCAGAAAAAACCACCGTTATCTGCCCCTGCTGCGGCGTGGCGAACCAGCGATACCCCCGCTGGCGATAACGCTGAACGACCTTGTGCGAGGGCATCCGCCACGCATTGTAGCGCGAAGCGGAAACCAGCGCGGCCGCGCCATCCACCCGCCGGATCAGCAGTTCGCTGGAGGAGGTGTTGCTGCCGTGATGGGGAACCTGAATAAGTGTAGACGCCAGATGCTGCCAGTAGCGGCTGATCATCGCCTCCTCCGCCTGACGTTCTATATCGCCGGTCAGCAGGATGCTGGAGCGACCGTCATCGATCCGCACCACGCAGGAGTGATTGTTTCCCTTTGCCGTGCTGCCCGGCAGCGGCCACAGCGCCTGGAAAGTGAGTCCCTGCCACTGCCAGCGCTCGCCGCGATGGCACGGCAGATGACGCGACCAGCCTAGCGGGCTGCGCACCCACGCCTGCGGCCATGCCTGCAGCACCGATTCGAGGCCGCCGCGATGGTCAAGATGCTCGTGGCTCAGCATAATCCCCTGCAGCTGCAGATGGCGCCAGCGCAGCCACGGGATAATCACCTGTCGACCGCTGTCGCCCTGCGGCCATGCCGGCCCGGTATCGTACAATAACGCCTTGCCGTAACGCTCGATCACCATCGCCAGCCCCTGCCCGACATCCAGCATCGTCACCTGCCATTGGTCCGCGGGCGGTTGCCGGCTGAATGGCCGCGTCAGCAAAAACAGCACGCTCAGACACAGCGCCGGCGAATGTCGCCAGCTCTGAAAACGCCAGCCCATCACCAGCAGCCACGGCAGGCTACTGATCCAGAGCCAGCGGGCATCCAACGTCAGCCAGCCGTCCGGTAAACGTCGTAACCCCCAGAACAATACCGCCAGCACGCGATCGGCTGCCAGCCAGATCAGCGACGCCACCATCTCCGGTCCAGTGAGATGCAGCAGCATTCCGGCGAGAATGAGCGGCACCGCCAGCAGGGTCACTAACGGTACCGCCAGCAAATTGGCGGCCATCGACGTCAGGCTTATGCCGTGAAAGAGCAGCAGTTGCAGCGGCATCAGCAGCAGCGTCACGCCAGCCTGCAAATGCGCGAGGGCGAACAGGGCTTTCCACGACCAGCGCCAGCGGCTGTCAGGCAGCGGTAACCACTGGTACCAGAATATCAGCCCCGCCACGGCGAAGGCGGATAGCCACAGGCTTTGCGACAACACCGCTAACGGATCGGCAACCAGTATCGCCCCCAAACAGCAGAGCCACACCTGCCACGCCGTCCAGCGTTGACCCGACAAACGTAAAGCACAGCAGACCGCAAGCCCTACGCAAGTGCGCAGGGCCGGCGGCTGCATACCGGTCAGCCAGGCATAGCCGACGGCGCCCGCCAGCCCTGCCAGCAGCGGTAGCCGCCAGCCGATCCAGCGCCCCGGTAAAAGTGACTGTAATCCGCGCAGCAGGAGCACGATCAGGGAAGCCGCGAGGGCAATATGCAAACCGGAGATAGCCATCAGGTGGGAGGTGCCTGTGTTCTGCATCAGGACTTTTATCTCCGCCGGCAGCGCCAGCCGCTCCCCCATTCCCAGCCCCAGCATCACCGGATGCCAGGGATAAGTCTGCAATCGCCGGGTCAGCGACGCCAGGTAGCGGGCGCGCAGACTGCAGCGGGTATCCAGCGCGGAAGCGGCGACGATCCCCCCGCTCAGCGGCCGATGCTGAGCCAGCGCATAGCGCTGGCTGTCGAAGCCCCCGTCATTGAGCTGCCCATGCACCGGCCGCAGGCGCAGCGTCATCATCCAGCGCTGCCCCTCGCAGACGGGCGCAGGTGCAAGTTCCCCGTATAAAGTCACGCCAACCGGAGGGAAGAGGAAGCGACCCGCCAGGCGCACAATCTGCCCGCGGTGCAGGGTCTGACCATCCGTCTCGTGGAGGATCACTTCCGCCTGACGGACGGCGCCGGTGAGGTGCTGCGTTGGCCACAGCGCCTGATACGCGCTTAAAACTCCCCAGACCATCAGCAGAAGCGTCATCGTCACAACGGCGACGACCGTCCCGCGCAGACGGGTCAGCAATATCGCCAGTACGCCGGCGACCGCCAGAATGCCCGGCCCCGGCAACGCGGGTAGCCAGAGTAGCGGCAGTATTGCGATGATGGCGCATCCGGCAAGCCATGGTAGACGCATAAACACCTCCCTGTGAGCGGGCAGTGTTACGCAAAGCGAGGCTGGCGTCCTGGGGCAGTATTCAGGCGCGCGTGCAGCGTTCCAGACAATCGTCACGCTTGCAGTCAGGCACTTTTGTTTTGCGAGGCGGGACGTAAATGGCGGGTACAAAAAAAGCACCCAAAGGTGCTTTTATCGTCAGGCAGGTTGCACGTCGTGCAACTCACCCTTCATAAATATTGGCGCGGTCACGTAATTCTTTCCCGGGCTTAAAGTGCGGAACGTACTTACCTTCCAGTTCGACTTTATCACCAGTTTTCGGGTTACGTCCGGTGCGAGGTGCTCGATAGTGCAGAGAGAAGCTGCCGAAACCGCGGATTTCAATGCGCTCACCTTGAGCAAGCGTTGAGGCCATATGTTCCAGCATTTCTTTAACAGCATCTTCCACCGCTTTCGCCGGAATGTGAGATTGCTGGCTGGCAAGTCTTTCAATCAATTCTGACTTGGTCATTATTCCTCCGGTTTCCTTCAAGGCAAAAATTAGCTAACAGCTTAAACAAGGGCGGCCGTAGCCGCCCTTTGTGCTTGATTACAGGACGAATCCTGCAATCTGTCAAGTAAACTCGTCACTATTCAGGTTGTTATTACCTGAATGACAAAGATTACTCGCCTTTCGCTGCTTTGAACGCTTCAGCCATGGCGTTGTTGGAGAAGTTCGCGTCTTCCTGCTTGTTCACGGTAGCGATAGCGTCTTTTTCTTCCGCTTCGTCTTTCGCACGTACAGACAGGCTCACTACGCGGTTCTTACGATCCACGCCAGTGAATTTCGCTTCAACTTCGTCGCCAACGCTCAGAACCAGAGTTGCGTCTTCAACGCGGTCACGGGATGCTTCAGAAGCACGCAGGTAACCTTCTACGCCGTCAGCCAGTTCTACGGTTGCGCCTTTAGCGTCAACTGCAGTCACTTTACCAACAACGATAGCGCCTTTCTTGTTCAGAGCAACGTAGTTGTTGAACGGATCTTCCGCCAGCTGTTTAACGCCCAGGGAGATACGCTCACGCTCTGCGTCAACCTGCAGAACAACTGCTGCGATTTCGTCGCCTTTTTTGTATTCACGAACTGCTTCTTCGCCTGCAACGTTCCAGGAGATGTCAGACAGGTGAACCAGGCCGTCGATGCCGCCGTCCAGGCCGATGAAGATACCGAAGTCAGTGATAGACTTGATTTTACCTTCAACACGGTCGCCCTTGTTGTGGGTTTCCGCGAACTGCTGCCATGGGTTAGATTTGCACTGCTTCAGACCCAGGGAGATACGACGACGCTCTTCGTCGATATCCAGAACCATTACTTCCACTACGTCGCCAACGTTAACAACTTTGGACGGGTGGATGTTTTTGTTGGTCCAATCCATTTCGGAAACGTGAACCAGGCCTTCAACGCCTTCTTCGATTTCAACGAAGCAGCCGTAGTCGGTCAGGTTGGTCACGCGACCGGTCAGTTTGGTACCTTCCGGATAACGTTTAGCGATAGCTACCCACGGATCTTCGCCCAGCTGTTTCAGGCCCAGGGATACACGGGTACGCTCGCGGTCGAACTTCAGCACTTTAACAGTGATTTCGTCGCCAACGTTTACGATTTCGCTCGGATGCTTAACGCGTTTCCAGGCCATATCGGTGATGTGCAGCAGGCCGTCAACGCCGCCCAGATCAACGAATGCACCGTAGTCAGTGAGGTTCTTAACGATACCTTTGACTTCCATGCCTTCCTGCAGGTTTTCCAGCAGCTGATCGCGCTCTGCGCTGTTTTCGGATTCGATAACGGCACGACGAGAAACAACAACGTTGTTACGCTTCTGGTCCAGCTTGATGACTTTGAACTCAAGCTCTTTGCCTTCCAGGTGCAGCGTGTCGCGCACCGGACGAACGTCTACCAGGGAACCCGGCAGGAACGCACGAATACCGTTCAGCTCAACAGTGAAGCCACCTTTAACTTTGCCGTTGATAACACCGGTAACAGTTTCAGCGTCTTCGTAAGCTTTTTCCAGCGTGATCCAAGCTTCGTGACGTTTAGCTTTCTCACGGGACAGCAGAGTTTCACCGAAGCCGTCTTCTACTGCATCCAGAGCAACGTCAACTTCGTCACCAACCTGGATTTCCAGCTCGCCCTGGGCGTTTTTGAACTGCTCAGCCGGGATGGCGGACTCAGATTTCAGACCGGCGTCAACCAGTACTACGTCTTTGTCGATAGCAACAACAACACCACGAACGATGGAACCCGGGCGGGTTTCGATTTCTTTTAAGGATTCTTCAAACAGTTGAGCAAAAGATTCAGTCATGTTTAATCTTCAGGTTAATATTAACGTCCACCTGGCTCCGTGCCGGATGGGGTTGTTTCACATACCCGCTGACCATCCATTGCCGCGGGGTACTGCTATAATTCGGAGGCTTCGGCGCGTGACCGGTTAAGGCTTACGCAACGGCCAATTTTTCGCGCGCATATTGTAGCGCTTTTTCAATCACTTGCTCAATGTTTAGTTCGGTTGAATCGAGAACTAATGCATCGGCAGCCGGGACAAGCGGCGCCACGGCGCGATTTCTATCGCGATCGTCACGCTCTTTTATCTCGGACAAAAGACGTTCAAAGTTAACATCAAAGCCCTTTTCCTGCAACTGCCGCATGCGGCGATGCGCCCGCTCATCGGCCGAGGCATCGAGGAAAATTTTCACCGGCGCGTCCGGGAAAACCACCGTGCCCATATCGCGCCCGTCGGCAATCAGCCCCGGCAGTTCACGAAAGGCGCGCTGGCGACGCAGCAGCGCTTCGCGAACGCGAGGGAAAGCCGCCACTTTCGAGGCGGCGTTCGCGACCTCCTGGGTGCGAATTTCGCCGCTAACATCTTCCCCTTCCAGCACCACTTCGAGGTTGCCGTCAGTAGAAATAAAGCGCACGTCAAGATGGGCAGCCAGGGGCACCAGCGCCTCTTCGGACTCCACGTCAACATGATGATGCAGCGCCGCCAGCGCCAGAACGCGGTAGATCGCGCCTGAATCTAACAGATGCCAGCCCAGCGCTTCCGCCATTGCCTTGCATAACGTACCTTTACCCGCACCGCCAGGCCCATCAATGGTGATTACCGGAACTGTTGCCGTCATCTTTTTCTCCTTCAGCAAGGCGCATAAATATCTAAACGCCGCGCATTATACGCATCTCTTCGGCGGAAAGTGAGTCTTGCTTTTAAATTACAGATAACTGGAAATCTCATGCGGAAGAATTGAGCAATTATAGCGGGCTGATAGAGCATCAGCCCGGAAGATGAGGCAGTTTTACTTTTTATCTGCAGCGATACGGTCGCGGATATGCTGCGCGCGTTCAGCTGAAGGCGGGTGTGAATCGAACAGAGATTTACTGTGGCCGGCGTCAAGGCTGGCCAGTTTGTCGAAGCTGCCCACCAGCCCCTGAGTGCTGATGTTGCGTTTTTTCAGCAGATCGTAAGAGAAATCATCAGCATCCGACTCCTGCGAGCGGGAGAACGCAGAGTTGATCATTCCCTCAGCGATATCGCCCAACTGAGATTTAGACAAGTTTGCAGCCGCTTCGCTGGTCGCTGAAATTGCATCGCGTGCGGCAATAGTCGCATACGCGGTTTGCATCGCTTTGCGCGAGTGTCCGAGCGCTACGTGACCCAGCTCATGGCCCAGAACCGCTTCAACTTCATTATCGGTCATCATGTCCATCAGGCCGCTATAGACGCGGACGCAGCCGTTGGCCATTGCCCAGGCGTTGACGTCGGATGTCATATAAACCTTATAGGTTACCGGCGTGCCGTTGATATTATTTCCTAACGCTTTGGCAATTTTGTTCAGACGTTTGGTGTACTTACTTGATGCACTAGCCAGTTTATTTTCACTATCCATTTGCTTACAGGCATCGTCGGAAAGCGTTTTGACTTCAGAGTCAGAAAGCGTCGCCGCTTTGTAAGCCGTCATTCCTGAATTGACGAGGGCGTTGGTGTCCATCCCCTGCATATTTTTACAACCTGCCAACAACGTGGCGGAAACGGCCAAAGCCAGCATTACTTTTGTATTTCTCATATCAATCATCCATTGATTAGCATAATAAATGCTTATAAATCCTATATTTACAAGCAAGCAAGGCTAGCATTTAGTTTCGTATCCGACAAGCAGAGATAAAAAAAACGCCGACCTGAAGGTCGGCGTTGTTACCTTAAATTCGCGTCATTCAGGCCGGCGTACTGATCCGCGCCAGTTGCTCAAAATAGTCGGGGAAAGTTTTCGCCGTACACTTCGGATCAAGGATGGTCACCGGCGTATCAGACAGCGCCACCAGCGAGAAGCACATCGCCATCCGGTGGTCGTTATAGGTGCCGATTTCAGCATACTTCAGCGTCGCCGGCGGGGTGATGCGAATATAATCTTCACCCTCTTCCACCTCGGCGCCCACTTTACGTAACTCGGTCGCCATGGCGAACAGACGGTCCGTCTCCTTGACCCGCCAGTTGTAGATATTGCGCAGCGTGGTGGTTCCTTGCGCGAACAGCGCGGCGGTGGCGATGGTCATCGCGGCGTCCGGGATATGGTTCATATCCATATCGATAGCCTTGAGCTCGCCACGGGTACAGGCGATGAAATCGTCGCCCCAGGTGACGGTGGCGCCCATTTTTTCCAGTACGTCGGCGAAACGAATATCGCCCTGTACGCTGCCGCGGCCGATACCGGTGACTTTCACCGTGCCGCCCTTAATGGCGCCAGCGGCAAGGAAATACGAGGCCGATGAAGCATCCCCTTCCACCAGGTAATCCCCCGGCGACTGATACTGTTGCTTGCCGCGCACCACAAAGCGCTGATAAGACTGGTTGTCCACCTCAACCCCGAAGGTTTTCATCAGGTGCAGCGTAATGTCGATATAGGGTTTTGACACCAGATCGCCCTTAATGGCGATCACGGTATCCTGCGGCGCCAGCGGCGCGGTCATCAGCAGCGCGGTCAGGAACTGGCTGGAGACGCTGCCGTCAACTTCAACGTTGCCCCCCTGGAACCCTCCGCGCAGGCGCAGCGGCGGATAATTTTCCTGCTCCAGATAGTCGATCTGAGCGCCGCCCTGACGCAGGGCATCCACCAGATGGCCGATCGGGCGCTCTTTCATTCGCGGCTCGCCGGTCAGCACGATATCGTTGCTGCCAAGGCACAGGGCTGCCGCCAGCGGGCGCATCGCGGTACCGGCGTTGCCGAGGAACAGCTCCAGTGCCGCTGCGGCATGCAGCGGGCCGCCGTTGCCGGTCACTTCACAGCGGGTACGGTCAGCAGACAGGGTGTATTGAACCCCCAGCGCACTCAGGGCATTCAGCATATGGCGCACATCGTCGCTGTCCAGCAGGTTGGTCAGCACCGTCGTGCCGCGGGCCAGGGCGGCCAGCAGCAGCGCGCGGTTGGAGACGCTTTTCGAACCTGGCAGGTTCACGGTGCCCTCTACGCGTGCGATGGGTTGTAACGTCAGGGAATCCATCAAACTTCACTCTCAAACAAACAGAATAAAAACCCCGCAGACAGGCCGCGGGGAGGAAGAAAGAAACGGGCGATTAACCGTGACGGCGTTCGAAGTCCAGCATAAAGTCGGTTAACGCCTTCACGCCGTCCAGCGGCATCGCGTTGTAGATGGAGGCACGCATGCCGCCCACCACCCGGTGGCCCTTAAGCGCGTGCAGCCCGGCGGCAAACGACTCTTCAAGGAACAGTTTATCCAGCGCGCTGTCCGCCAGCTGGAACGGCACGTTCATACGGGAGCGGTTGGCTTGCGCCACATCGTTACGATAGAAGCCGCTGTTATCGATCACGCCATACAGCAGTTCGGCTTTCTGCTGGTTGATCTTGTCCATCGCGGCAACGCCGCCCTGCTGTTTCAGCCACTTAAACACCAGACCGGCCAGATACCAGGCGAACGTCGGCGGCGTGTTAAACATCGAGTCATTCTCGCTTAACACGGTGTAGTCGAGGATTGACGGGCAGGCCACGCTGGCTTTACCCAGCAGATCTTCACGTACGATGACCAGCGTCAACCCTGCCGGGCCGATATTCTTCTGCGCGCCGGCATAGATCACGCCGAAGCGGTTGACGTCAATTTCGCGGGACAGAATGGTGGAGGAGAAATCGGCGGTCACGATGACGTCGTCGCCGAAGTTCGGCGTATCATCAATCGCGATACCGTCAATGGTTTCGTTCGGGCAGTAGTGCAGATACGCCGCGCCCGGCGTCAGCTGCCACTCGCTCATTGGCTTGACCGCGCGCTTGCCGTCGACGGTGATTTTCGCGTCGATGACGTTAGGCGTGCAGTATTTCTTCGCCTCTTTGACCGCGCTGGCGGCCCAGTAGCCAGCGTCCACATAGTCAGCGACGTTTTTATCGCCGAGGATGTTCAGCGGGATCCCGGCGAACTGGCCGCGGCCGCCGCCATGACAGAACAACACTTTATAGTTGGAAGGGATATTCAGCAGAGAACGGAAGTCCTGTTCTGCCTCTTCTGCCACCTGGATGAACTCCTTACCACGGTGACTGATTTCCATGACCGACGTACCCAGACCGTGCCAGTCGCACAGTTCCTGCTGAGCCAGTTTGAGTACTTCCGCCGGCAGCATTGCCGGGCCCGAACTGAAGTTATAGACCTGAGCCATTTCCCCTCACCACGTTGCTATGTTGTTTTGCCCGCGAACCGCCGCGGGCATAAGTTATTCCTGTGGCTATCGGTTTTATCATTCAGTGACACGGTCCGCAATGGCTAAAACTCGCCGACGGCAAAACGCGGCAGCCGTCACACAACAGAATCTATCGGCTTGACGTAATAAAACCGACATATTTGCTGTCAGGTGAGCCGTTTCGCCCGGCTGGCCTTCGACCATTCTGCATTTGCGCAGCGGGAACATATTCGCTTTTCTCCCGCCTGCATCGCCATCACGATGCTGCAGCGTACGCAGGCGTAGATCCCCTCCTGAGGAATAGTGGTATAGCGCGTGGTGCAGTGCGTCGGGAGAATCGACAACCCGGCCCTCACTTCGTCATCGGGATAATAAAACACGCTGATCTGGCCATTGGTTTCAAGGATCGCCAGCCGCACCTGGCCGAGCTGCTCGACGCTGTTGACCCGTAGCTCCATAAAAAATTCGAATTCGGTCATATTTTCCGCATGCAGTTTCTCCCATGCCAGTTGCCCCTCCTCCACCACCACGATAGGCTTGCCCTCCAGCAGATCCTCCAGCTTTTCACTATGCCCCATCAGCCACATGATGCCGCGATAAAGCAGCGCCAGCGTAACGAAGACCACCAGCACCGGCAACAGCGGGACATCGTCATAAAACGCCACGTCCCCCGCCGCCGAGCCGAGGGTCAGAATAATCAGCACCTCAAACAGCGACATCTGCCGCACGCCGCGCCGTCCGGTAATTTTGAGGAAAATAAAGACCAGAACGAAGGTGTAGAGGCTGCGCAACGCCACCTCGCCGAGAAATTCCACCGGCACTTTATCGAGCGCCATCCTCTGCCAGTCAAAGGCTTTCATTATCATCTCCCTGAGCATTAAAAGATGTCTCTAAGCATAGCCAGATGATGGAGATAGCACCTGTCAGATAAAAGCCGTATCATTGCGCGCTTTCCGTACGACAAAAGTGATCGCCATGACCCAAACGTTTATTCCCGGCAAAGATGCCGCCCTGGAAGATTCCATCGCTCGCTTCCAGCAAAAATTGCTCGACCTCGGATTTGATATCGAAGAGGCCTCGTGGCTGAACCCGGTGCCGCACGTGTGGTCCGTTCACATTCGCGATAAGGAATGCGCGCTGTGCTTTACCAATGGTAAAGGCGCCACCAAAAAGGCAGCCCTCGCCTCCGCGCTGGGCGAATATTTCGAGCGCCTGTCCACCAACTATTTTTTCGCTGACTTCTGGTTAGGCGACACTATCGCTAACGGCCCGTTCGTTCACTACCCGAACGAAAAGTGGTTCCCGCTGACCGAAAACGACGACGTCCCGGAAGGTCTGCTGGATGCCCGCCTGCTCGCGTTCTACGATCCGGACGATCAGCTGACGGCCAGCATGCTGGTGGATCTGCAATCCGGTAACGATGAGCGAGGGGTGTGCGGCCTGCCCTTTACCCGCCAGTCCGACGGCGAAACGGTCTATATTCCTATGAATATCGTCGGCAACCTGTATGTCTCCAACGGCATGTCCGCTGGCAACACCCGTAATGAAGCTCGCGTGCAGGGCCTGTCCGAAGTCTTTGAGCGCCATATCAAAAACCGCATCATCGCCGAAAGCATCAGCCTGCCGGAGATCCCGGCGGAGGTCATGGCGCGCTATCCGGGCGTCGTAGAGTCGATCGCCAAACTGGAAGCCGAAGGTTTCCCGATCTTTGCCTATGATGGCTCGCTGGGCGGCAAGTATCCGGTTATCTGCGTCGTGCTGTTTAACCCGGCAAACGGCACCTGCTTCGCCTCTTTCGGCGCCCATCCGGACTTCGGCGTGGCGCTGGAACGTACGGTCACCGAACTGCTGCAGGGCCGCAGCCTGAAAGATCTCGACGTCTTCACGCCGCCGACCTTCGACGACGAAGAAGTCGCCGAGCATGCTAACCTCGAAACCCACTTTATCGACTCCAGCGGCCTGATTTCCTGGGATATGTTCAAGCAGGATGCCGACTATCCGTTCGTTGACTGGAGCTTCTCCGGCACCACAGAAGAAGAGTTCGCCACCCTGATGGCCATCTTCAAGGCCGAAGATAAAGAAGTGTATATCGCCGACTACGAGCACCTGGGCGTTTACGCCTGCCGTATCATCGTCCCGGGGATGTCGGATATTTACCCGGCGGAAGATCTGTGGCTGGCGAACAACAGCATGGGCGCTCATCTGCGCGACACCATTCTGTCCCTGCCGGGCAGCGAGTGGGAAAAAGAAGATTACCTGGCGCTGATCGAGCAGATGGACGATGAAGGCCTGGATGATTTCACCCGCGTTCGCGAACTGCTGGGCCTCGCCACCGGCAAAGACAACGGCTGGTATACCCTGCGCGTCGGCGAGTTGAAAGCCATGCTGGCCCTGGCCGGCGGCGATCTGGAGCAGGCGCTGATCTGGACCGAGTGGACCATGGAGTTCAACGCTTCGGTCTTCAGCGCGGAACGCGCTAACTACTATCGCTGCCTGCAGACCCTGCTGCTGCTGAGCCAGGAAGAGGAGCGTCAGCCGCTGCAATACCTGAACGCCTTTATCCGTATGTACGGCGCCGAAGCGGTCGAAGCCGCCAGCGCGGCGCTGAGCGGGGAAGCGCCGTTCTATGGCCTTCAGGCTGTCGACAGCGATCTGCAGGCCTTCCCGGCCCATCAGTCGCTACTGAAGGCTTATGAAAAACTGCAGCGAGCGAAGGCGGCGTTCTGGGCAAAATAAGCCCTAAGCGCGCCATCGTGGTGACCAGCAACGGAGCCCAATGCGGCTCCGTTGATTTCACCTGACGAGGCGGCCACTATAGTTTGTAGTTGCAAAGTTAATTAATAGTAAATAATGCGCTTATAAGATTTACCATTCGTTAATTTTAAATAAAATACTCCATATTAATTAACTCAAAAAATGGCGTGAAAACGAAAAAATTCAACATAACTTATAAATTTTAAAATTTATTTTCTTCATAATATTCAATCATTTAATCACTAAAAACACAAAAACCACACACTAAAAAGGCATATAGTTCCGGTGAGATATGATCTATATCAATTTCCCTTCTATAATGCTTTGTTAGTATCTCACCGCCAACTTATATAAAGAGAGAGTTAGTGTGAAAGCTGACAACCCTTTTGATCTTTTGCTCCCTGCCGCGATGGCGAAAGTCGCCGAAGAAGCAGGTGTCTATAAAGCAACGAAGCATCCGATGAAGACCTTTTATCTGGCGATCACCGCTGGCGTTTTCATCTCCATCGCTTTCGTATTCTATATCACCGCGACCACCGGCACTGCCGCGATGCCTTATGGGATTGCCAAGCTTATCGGTGGGGTCTGTTTTTCCCTGGGTCTGATTCTGTGCATTATCTGCGGCGCTGACCTCTTTACCTCTACGGTATTGATCGTGGTGGCGAAAGCCAGCGGTCGAATTACCTGGGGGCAACTGGCAAAAAACTGGCTCAACGTCTATTTTGGTAACCTGGTGGGCGCACTGCTGTTTGTGCTGCTGATGTGGTTATCAGGCGAATATATGACTGCCAACGGCGGTTGGGGGCTCAATGTCCTGCAGACCGCTGACCACAAAATGCACCATACTTTTGTGGAGGCCGTGAGCCTGGGTATCCTCGCTAACCTGATGGTTTGTCTCGCCGTATGGATGAGCTATTCCGGTCGTAGCCTGATGGATAAAGCGATGATCATGGTCCTGCCGGTAGCGATGTTCGTTGCCAGCGGCTTTGAGCACAGCATCGCCAACATGTTTATGATCCCGATGGGTATCGTAATCCGCAACTTTGCAAGCCCGGAATTCTGGACCGCAATCGGTTCGACTCCGGAAAGTTTCTCTCACTTGACCGTTATGAACTTCATCACTGATAACCTGATTCCGGTAACTATCGGGAACATTATCGGCGGGGGTCTGCTGGTCGGGTTGACATACTGGGTCATTTACCTGCGTGGCAACGACCATCACTAAGGGTTGTTTCAGGCAGTAAATAAAAAATCCACTTAAGAAGGTAGGTGTTACATGTCCGAGCTTAATGAAAAGTTAGCCACAGCCTGGGAAGGTTTTGCGAAAGGTGACTGGCAGAATGAAGTCAACGTCCGTGACTTTATTCAAAAAAACTACACCCCATATGAAGGCGACGAATCCTTCCTGGCTGGCGCGACTGAAGCGACCACCAAGCTGTGGGACAGCGTAATGGAAGGTGTAAAACAGGAAAACCGCACTCACGCGCCTGTTGATTTTGACACTGCCCTGGCTTCCACCATCACCTCTCACGACGCAGGCTATATCGAGAAAGGTCTGGAAAAAATCGTTGGTCTGCAGACCGAAGCGCCGCTGAAACGTGCGATCATCCCGTTCGGTGGTATTAAAATGGTTGAAGGTTCCTGCAAAGCGTACAATCGCGAGCTGGACCCGATGCTGAAAAAAATCTTCACTGAGTACCGTAAAACTCACAACCAGGGCGTTTTCGACGTCTATACTCCGGACATCCTGCGCTGCCGTAAATCCGGCGTGCTGACCGGTCTGCCGGATGCTTACGGCCGTGGTCGTATCATCGGTGACTACCGTCGCGTTGCGCTGTACGGTATCGACTTCCTGATGAAAGACAAATTCGCCCAGTTCAACTCTCTGCAAGCGAAACTGGAAAGCGGCGAAGATCTGGAAGCGACCATCCGTCTGCGTGAAGAAATCGCTGAACAGCACCGCGCGCTGGGCCAGATCAAAGAGATGGCGGCTAAATATGGCTACGACATCTCCGGTCCGGCGACCACCGCTCAGGAAGCTATCCAGTGGACCTACTTCGGTTACCTGGCTGCCGTTAAATCTCAGAACGGCGCGGCAATGTCCTTCGGTCGTACCTCCAGCTTCCTGGATATCTACATCGAACGTGACCTGCAGGCGGGTAAAATCACCGAGCAAGACGCGCAGGAAATGGTTGACCACCTGGTCATGAAACTGCGTATGGTTCGCTTCCTGCGTACCCCGGAATACGATGAACTGTTCTCCGGTGACCCGATTTGGGCAACAGAATCCATCGGCGGTATGGGCGTTGACGGCCGTACTCTGGTGACCAAAAACAGCTTCCGCTTCCTGAACACCCTGTACACCATGGGGCCGTCTCCGGAGCCGAACATCACTATCCTGTGGTCTGAAAAACTGCCGCTGAGCTTCAAGAAATTCGCTGCTAAAGTGTCCATCGATACCTCTTCTCTGCAGTATGAGAACGATGACCTGATGCGTCCGGACTTCAACAACGACGACTACGCTATCGCATGCTGCGTAAGCCCGATGGTTGTTGGTAAGCAAATGCAGTTCTTCGGTGCTCGCGCCAACCTCGCAAAAACCATGCTGTACGCTATCAACGGCGGCGTGGATGAAAAACTGAAAATGCAGGTGGGTCCGAAATCTGAACCGATCAAAGGCGACGTTCTGAACTTCGACGAAGTGATGGAACGCATGGATCACTTCATGGACTGGCTGGCTAAACAGTACGTCACTGCGCTGAACATCATCCACTACATGCACGACAAGTACAGCTACGAAGCCTCTCTGATGGCGCTGCACGACCGTGACGTTATCCGCACCATGGCGTGTGGTATCGCGGGTCTGTCCGTTGCTGCTGACTCCCTGTCTGCAATCAAATATGCGAAAGTTAAACCGATTCGTGACGAAGACGGTCTGGCTGTCGACTTCGAAATCGAAGGCGAATACCCGCAGTTTGGTAACAACGATGCTCGCGTCGATGACATGGCCGTTGACCTGGTTGAACGTTTCATGAAGAAAATTCAGAAACTGCACACCTACCGCAACGCGATCCCGACTCAGTCTGTTCTGACCATTACCTCTAACGTGGTATATGGTAAGAAAACCGGTAACACCCCAGACGGTCGTCGCGCTGGCGCGCCGTTCGGACCAGGTGCTAACCCGATGCACGGCCGTGACCAGAAAGGTGCTGTTGCCTCTCTGACCTCCGTAGCGAAACTGCCGTTTGCTTACGCGAAAGATGGTATCTCTTACACCTTCTCTATCGTACCGAACGCGCTGGGTAAAGATGACGAAGTTCGTAAGACCAACCTGGCGGGTCTGATGGATGGTTACTTCCACCACGAAGCGTCCATCGAAGGTGGTCAGCACCTGAACGTGAACGTGATGAACCGCGAAATGCTGCTCGACGCGATGGAAAACCCGGAAAAATATCCGCAGTTGACCATCCGCGTATCTGGCTACGCTGTACGTTTTAACTCCCTGACTAAAGAACAGCAGCAGGACGTTATTACCCGTACCTTCACTCAGACCATGTAATTCCCTGGCTGACTGAAAAAGCGTACAATAAAGGCCCCACATCAGTGGGGCCTTTTTAACAAGCAATCCCCGCCCTAGCCTGCTTTGCCAGTTATCTATACTTTGGGTATCTGTCAAAACAGACTCGACACAGCCGCTGAGCTGTGCACCAACACGGCCCCGGATGGGCCACATCTGGAGAAAACACCGCAATGTCAGTTATTGGTCGCATTCACTCCTTTGAATCCTGTGGCACCGTTGATGGCCCGGGCATCCGCTTTATTACCTTTTTCCAGGGCTGCCTGATGCGCTGCCTGTATTGCCATAACCGTGATACCTGGGATACCCACGGCGGCAAAGAAATCACCGTTGAAGAGTTAATGAAAGAGGTGGTGACCTATCGTCACTTTATGAATGCTTCCGGCGGCGGCGTCACCGCATCGGGCGGCGAAGCGATCCTGCAGGCGGAGTTTGTTCGCGACTGGTTCCGCGCCTGTAAGAAGGAAGGTATTCATACCTGTCTCGATACCAATGGCTTTGTTCGTCGCTACGATCCCGTTATCGACGAACTGCTGGAGGTAACAGACCTGGTGATGCTGGATCTCAAGCAGATGAACGATGAGATTCACCAGAACCTGGTCGGCGTCTCTAACCATCGTACACTGGAATTCGCCCAGTATCTGGCGAAGAAGAATATCAATGTCTGGATCCGCTACGTGGTGGTTCCGGGCTGGTCAGACGATGATGATTCCGCGCACCGCCTGGGCGAATTTACCCGCGATATGGGCAATGTCGAAAAAATCGAGCTACTGCCCTACCATGAGCTGGGCAAACACAAATGGGTAGCGATGGGCGAAGAGTACAAGCTGGACGGCGTCCATCCGCCGAAGAAAGAGACCATGGAGCGAGTCAAAGGCATCCTTGAGCAATATGGGCACAAAGTGATGTACTAATCCCGCCCGGGCCGGTGATGCGCTTATGCCGGCCTGCAACGGCGTGGGAAGCTGTTACCGTCCAGCCCGTTGCATTCTTATGCAAACCGGCTCTACTGCAGTAAGCACAGGCTATTAAAACGGATGACGCGCAGCATGCGCTGCGCGCTACAGGGTCAGGCGTGCGCCACCGGCGTTGGATGATGCCCGGCTTTGCGCAGCAGGGTCAGCAGATAGATAAACGACACGCTGGCGATCATAATAAACAGCAGGTTATCCGAGAAGTTCTGCATCAGCATCGCCGTCAGCGTCGGGCCCAGCAGGCTGCCGATGGTATAGCTCATCAACAGCGCCTGGTTCATTGCCACCAGCTGATGGTGCTCCACTTTTTCACAGGCCCAGGCCATCGCCACCGGATAGAGGGTAAAGCCCGAAGCGCCCAACACAAACAGCGCCGGCGCCATCGCCGCCTGGCTGAGCATCGCCATACATCCCAGAATCACCACAAACACCTGCACCCGCAGCACCAGCAGGCGACCGTAGCGGTCTGCCAGGCGCCCTACCGGCCACTGGCCGAGGATCCCGGCGCTAACCATCACCGCCATCCAGAAGCCAATGCCGGCGTCGCTGACGCCCTGATGGTTCAGCCACAGCGGCATCAGACCATACAGCGAGCCGAGGACAATCCCTGAGATAATGCAGCCATTGACCCCGTGGCGCGCCTGGCGCAGCTTCAGCATCGGCCAGATACGTACCGTTTCATGTGGCTCTTCGGCCTGCCCCATGATGCGGGTAAACAGCAGCGGTAGGATCGCCGCCAGCGCCAGACCCGTCACCCACGGCAGGACGCTCATTAAATCGGTGGGGAGTTTACTGACCATCAGCTGGCCCAGTACGGTACCGACGTAATAGACCATCATGTACGCCGCCAGCAGACGACCGCGGCTGCGTGAAGTGCCGCTGCAGACCAGCGCGCTTTCCACCACCACCCAAATCATCGCGCAGCCTACGCCGGCGATAAAACGCCAGCTCAGCCACGTCCAGAAACCCACGGTGATCCCCAGCCCTACGCAGCCGACGGCGAATATTAACGACGCGAGATAATAGCTGCGGTTAAACCCCAGGCGCTTGATCACCCAGCCGGCAAGCAACGTACCGGCCAGGTTGCCGGTAAAATAGGATGACCCCACCATGCCGACCTGCCAGGTTGGCATATTTTCATGGGCGAGCCAGAGCGGGACGAGCGTATTCAGCACCGCTATCGCCAGGGTCAGTAAAAGCAGGCCACAGAGCAGCATTTGCACTGGCCGGGTGTAGATGGTCATGGGTAAAAACCGTGAGGAATGTTCAGATCGCGAGCGCATCATGCCACCGCTAAAAACATTGTCAATCCACCTGAAATCAGGCCTGACGCGGTTTTGCCGGGCACGATAGAAGTTTTTTATCCACAGAAGGGATAAAGATGAGGCAACAGATAATACGCTGTTGTTTTTCTTAATTTATTAATAAATGTCGACGTTGATTTCAGTTGAAAAATTTCATCTATCGACAGCACGTTTTCATCATGCCGGCACGCCTGCGCCGGCATGATGACGCTGATTAACTGGCGATAGCCATCCCGACGGTCATATGCAGACCATAGAATACGCCGCGGCCAATCATCTCTCCCGCCAGCACCAGAACAAACGCCAGGCCGAGCAGCGAGACCGCCGGCTTGCGACCGCGGATCTGCGGCACGCACCAGCAGGCCAGGGCCAGCGCCAGCAGCACCACGCGCCAGGCCATAAGCAGCCCATAATCCGGCACCAGGGCGGAGGCCTGCTGAATTGAGCTGCGGATAGTGGCGAGTTCACTCCCCTGCATCAGGACCACCACGATACTCACCAGCAGCGCCAGTAAAGTGACCACCGGCAGCAGGCGCAGCGCCCAACCGTCGACGCCTGCGACGCGCAGCAGCAGGTAGCCCAGCAGCGGGCCGCCGATAAACAGCGTCAGGAAGAAGCTCAGCGGCGTCCAGACGGTATACCAGGTCGGCACCGTGTCGATGGTGTTATAGACCCGCACCATCATCCAGACGAAGATCACCCCAAGCGCCATGGTCGCGACCAGCCACAGGCTACGCAGTCCGGCAGGCAGCTTTTTACACACGGCCAGCAGCCAGCCAATCCCGCCGACGGCGAAGAAGATCGCCCCGCTGGCTATCTCATTACTCAGCGATGAGGCCCCTACGCGATTGAGCGAGTTAAAGGCCCGCAGCGGCGAACCGAGGTGCATTGTCGAGGCGATAAACCCGATCCCCATCAATACCCACAGGCCGAACATGCTACCCACCACGCGCTGCTCCTGCTCACGGGAAAGCTTGCCCGTCATGAGCGCCAGCGCCAGGACGATGAAGCCGCCCGCGACGCACTGGCCGAAGACCGTAAAGATCATCAGCGGCCATTCATGCCATCCGTTTCCCATCTTACACCTCCTTCGGGTTTGCCAGGTAACCGGTGGTATCGCCACACGGCCGGGCATTGGCGTTAGGTTTGATCACGATGCTCGGCCGGGTAAAGTGCGCCGAAGGCAACGGCGCCACCGCCGCCAGCTGGCCGTGCTTAGCGCGCAGTTCGGCAATCGGCCCGAAATCCAGCGCCCGCAGCGGACAGGACTCGACGCAGATCGGCTTTTTCCCGTCGGCGACGCGCTCGTGGCAGCCGTCACACTTGGTCATATGGCCTTTGTCGGCGTTATATTGCGGCGCGCCGTAAGGACAAGCCATATGGCAGTAACGGCAGCCAATGCACACCTCTTCGTTGACCACCACAAAACCGTCTTCGCGCTTGTGCATCGCTCCGCTCGGACAGACCTTGGTGCAGGCCGGATCTTCGCAGTGGTTACAGGCGATGGAGAGGTAATAGGCGAACACGTTCTGATTCCAGACGCAGTTATCCTCCTGCCAGTCGCCGCCGGCATATTCATAAATGCGGCGGAAGCTGACCTCCGGGGTCAGATTTTTGTAGTCCTTACAGGCCAGTTCGCAGGTCTTGCAACCGGTGCAACGGGCGGAATCAATAAAAAATCCATACTGAGTTGTCATCGGTTACTCCTTACAGCTTCTCAACCTGGACGAGGTTGGTATGCGACGGGTTCCCCTTCGCCAGCGGCGAGGGGCGCTGGGTGGTCAGCACGTTAATGCTGCCCGCCTGATCCACGCGCGAGGCGTCCGGGTTATACCAGGCCCCTTCCCCCAGCGCGACCACGCCCGGCATCATGCGCGGGGTCACCTTCGCTTCGATATGCACTTCCCCACGGTCGTTGAAGATGCGAATGCGATCGCCGTTGGCAATGCCGCGCTGGCGGGCATCGATCGGGTTAATCCACATCTCCTGCCGACAGGCAGCCTTCAGTACATCGACGTTGCCGTAGGTTGAATGGACGCGCGATTTATAGTGGAAGCCGGTCAGCTGTAGCGGGTATTTCGCCGTCAGCGGATCGTTGTAGTTTTCGAAGCCCGGGGTGTAGATCGGCAGCGGATCGATGACATCGCCTTCCGGCAGCTCCCAGGTGGCGGCGATTTTCGCCAGCGCCTGCGAATAGATTTCAATCTTGCCCGAAGGCGTGGTCAGCGGATTAGCCTGCGGATCCTCACGGAAGGCTTTATAAGCCACATGGTGCCCTTGCGGATCGCGCTGCTTATAGATGCCCTGCTGACGGAAGGTGTCGAAATCCGGCAGGTCGGGAATCGCTGTGCGCGACTGCTCATACAGATAGCGCATCCAGCCTTCCTGGGTACGGCCTTCGGTAAATTTTTCCTCGACGCCGAGGCGCTTCGCCAGCTCGCTGGTCATCTCATAGATAGTTTTGCATTCGAAACGCGGATTGATGGCCTGGTCGGCAAAGATGACGTAGGACATGTTGCCGCAGGAGGCATCCAGCGCGAAATCCATCTGCTCAGAGGCGGTGCAGTCCGGCAGCAGAATATCGGCGTATTTCGCTGACGAGGTCATATGGCAGTCGATGACCACAATCATCTCGCACTTCTTGTCGTCCTGCAGGATCTCGTGGGTGCGGTTAATCTCTGAGTGCTGGTTGATCAGGCAGTTGCCCGCATAGTTCCAGATCATTTTGATCGGCACATCGAGCTTATCTTTGCCACGCACCCCATCGCGCAGGGCGGTCATTTCCGGGCCGCGCTCAATCGCATCGGTCCACATAAACATCGAGATGCTGGTCTGAACCGGATTCTCCAGCGTCGGCATGCGCTCAAACGGCAGGCTGTAGGAGCCCTCGCGCGCGCCGCTGTTGCCGCCGTTGATCCCGACGTTACCGGTCAGAATGGCGAGCATCGCGATAGCCCGGGTGGCGATTTCGCCGTTGGCGTGACGCTGCGGCCCCCAGCCCTGGCTGATATAGGCCGGTTTGGCGCTGGCAATTTCGCGCGCCAGTTTAACAATGCGTTCGCGCGGAATACCGGTTATGGCCGAGGCCCACTCCGGCGTTTTGGCGATACCGTCGGCGCCCTGGCCAAGGATCCAGGCTTTATAGTGGCCATTGGCCGGGGCATCGGCAGGCAAGGTTTTCTCGTCGTATCCCACACAGTATTTATCGAGGAACGGCTGATCGACCAGATTCTCGGTGATCATCACCCACGCCAGACCCGATACCAGTGCCGCATCGGTACCGGGGCGAATCGGGATCCATTCATCTTCGCGTCCGGCGCCGGTGTCGGTATAGCGCGGATCGATAATGATCATCCGGGCATTGGATTTCTGGCGCGCCTGCTCAAGATAGTAGGTCACCCCGCCGCCGCTCATCCGCGTTTCCCCGGGGTTGTTGCCGAACAGCACCACCAGCTGGCTGTTTTCAATATCCGATGGACTATTGCCGTCGGCCCAGCCGCCGTAGGTATAATTGAGGCCCTCGGCAATCTGCGCCGAAGAGTAATCGCCATAGTGGTTCAGATAACCGCCGCAGCAGTTCATCAGACGGGCAATCAGCGTTTTTCCTGGCGGCCAGGAACGAGTCAGCGTGCCGCCGAGCGTACCGGTGCCGTAGTTCAGATAGATGGATTCGTTGCCGTATTCTTTAATCAGCCGCTGCGTCGTGCTGGCGATGATATCGAACGCCTCTTCCCAGCTGATTTGCTCGAATTTACCCTCACCGCGTTTGCCTACGCGCTTCATCGGATATTTCAGCCGATCGGGGTTATAAACCCGGCGGCGCATAGACCGCCCGCGCAGGCAGGCGCGCACCTGATGCAGGCCGTCATAGTTATCGTCACCGGTATTATCGGTTTCGACGTATTTAATCGCGCCATCCACCACGTGCATGCGCAGCGGGCAGCGGCTGCCGCAGTTGACGGTACAGGCACTCCAGACCACCTTCTCGTTGGCGGGTGCCGGCGTATCGGCGGCATGCGCCAGTCGGGTAAAGGGTAACGTTAGTGCGTTGCTGGCCAGCGCCAGGCCGCCTATTGCCGTGGTTTTCATCAGACCACGGCGGCTTACCTCAGCAGCCAGTAAAGCATCGGGGGCTTTAATTTTCATGGATACTCGCTTTGGTTGCTCACAATAAACTGACAAGCGCTATATAGTCATATATATATTGCTTTGAAATATTATTGGTTTTTTATGCTGGTTTAATCCAAAGGGAGTATCACTGCATTCGCGGATGGGATTATTGCCCGGTATCAATAAGGATGTAAAAAAAGCGCCCGCAGGCGCTTTTAAGGGAGAAGGTAAAAATTAACCGATATATTCGAGGCCGCGCATATACGGGCGCAGGATTTCCGGGATCTCGATACGGCCATCGGCCTGCTGATAGTTTTCCATCAGCGCCACCAGGGTACGACCTACCGCCAGACCAGAACCATTCAGAGTATGAACGAGGCGAGTCTTCTTGTCGGACTTGCTGCGGCAGCGGGCCTGCATACGACGCGCCTGGAAATCCCAGACGTTAGAGCAGGAAGAGATTTCACGGTAGGTGTTCTGCGCCGGAACCCACACTTCGAGGTCGTAGGTTTTGCAGGCGCTGAAGCCCATATCGCCGGTGCACAGCGCGACCTTACGGTACGGCAGACCCAGCAGCTGCAGCACTTTCTCGGCGTGGCCGGTCATCTCTTCCAGCGCCGCCATCGAGTCTTCCGGACGGACAATCTGCACCATTTCAACTTTATCGAACTGGTGCATACGGATCAGACCGCGGGTGTCGCGACCATAAGAACCTGCTTCGGAACGGAAGCACGGCGTATGGGCGGTCATTTTTATCGGCAGATCGTCTTCATCGATAATTTCATCACGCACCAGGTTGGTCAGCGGCACTTCCGCCGTCGGGATCAGCGCGTAGTTGCTGTTGTCAGCCTCTTCTTCCAGCGGACGGGTATGGAACAGGTCGCCGGCGAATTTCGGCAACTGGCCGGTGCCATACAGGGTGTCCTGGTTAACCAAGTACGGGACATAGTTTTCGCTATAGCCATGCTGTTCAGTGTGCAGATCCAGCATGAACTGCGCCAGGGCGCGGTGCAGACGGGCCAGCTGGCCTTTCATCACCACGAAGCGCGAACCGGTGAGCTTAACGGCGGCGGCAAAATCCAGCCCCCCGTGCATTTCACCCAGCGTCACGTGATCGCGCACGTCGAAATCGAACTGGCGCGGCGTGCCCCAGCGGCTGACTTCAACGTTGTCGTTTTCGTCACGGCCAACCGGCACGTCATCGTGAGGTATATTCGGGATCGCCAGCGCGATATCGCGGATTTCCGCCAGCAGCGCTTCCAGCTCGGATTTTGCGGCATCCAGCTGTTCGCCGAGTTTGTTCACTTCCAGGCGTAATGGCTCGATGTCTTCCCCGCGCGCTTTCGCCTGGCCAATGGATTTCGATCGGGAGTTGCGCTCCGCCTGCAGGTTTTCCGTTTGCACCTGCAGAACTTTACGACGCTCTTCAAGCGCGCGAAGTTTATCTACATCCAGCTTAAAGCCCCGGCGTGCCAGTTTTTCTGCGACTGCGTCTGGCTCGGTACGCAGCAGATTGGGATCGAGCATGCTTATCCTGTGCTTATCGAATTAAAAAAAGAATAGTGGCCGCAGACTACGACCACGGAAATAGTGTAATAACCTTACCGCAACGCCTCAATTAGCGGTAGCGTTTTATCGGGCTATTTTGATCCTGTTCAGCGAGCCAGGCGAGCTTTTCGCCAATTTTGCCCTCAAGCCCCCGGTTTGTCGGGTGATAATAGCGCGTTTGCGCCATTTCCTGCGGGAAGTACTGCTCACCGGCGGCGTAGGCGTTAGGTTCGTCATGAGCGTAACGATACTCCTGCCCGTAGCCCATCTCTTTCATCAGCTTCGTCGGCGCATTGCGCAGATGCACCGGAACGTCATAGTCCGGACGGTCTCGCGCGTCGGCCAGCGCCGCTTTAAAGGCGGTGTAGACCGCATTGCTCTTCGGCGCGCAGGCCAGATAGACAATGGCCTGGGCAATCGCCCGCTCGCCTTCCGCCGGCCCGACGCGGGTAAAGCAGTCCCACGCCGAAATGGCCACCTGCATCGCCCGCGGGTCGGCGTTGCCGACGTCTTCCGAGGCAATCGCCAGACAACGGCGGGCAACGTACAGCGGATCGCCCCCGGCGGTGATGATCCGCGCGTACCAGTAGAGCGCCGCGTCCGGCGCGCTCCCGCGCACTGACTTATGCAGGGCGGAAATCAAATCGTAGAAACGGTCGCCTTTATTATCAAAGCGCGCGCTGCGCTCGCCGGCGATCTCGGTCAGCAGTTCCGCCTTCAGCACCCGCTTGCCCGCATCATCGCTCTCGGCCATATCGGCCATCATTTCCAGGGTATTCAGCGCCCGCCGCGCATCGCCGTTCACCAGTTCGGCGATGGCCCTGCGGGTCTCATCCGGCAAAACGATATCCTGGCCGCCGTAGCCGCGGGTTTTATCGTGCATCGCCTGGTCAAGCACCTGCTCGATATCGTCGGTGGTGAGCGATTTCAGTAAGTAGACGCGGGCGCGGGAGAGCAGCGCCGAGTTAAGCTCAAAGGAGGGATTTTCGGTGGTCGCGCCAATAAAGGTGATGGTGCCATCTTCAATATGCGGCAGAAAGGCATCCTGCTGGCTTTTATTGAAGCGATGCACTTCGTCAACAAACAGAATCGTTCGTCGGCCGGCGTGGCGATTCTGCCGCGCGCGCTCAATGGCCTCGCGGATCTCTTTCACCCCGGAGGTCACCGCCGAGATCCGTTCGACATCGGCGCTGGCATAGCGGGCGATCACTTCCGCCAGGGTAGTCTTGCCGGTGCCCGGCGGCCCCCAGAGGATCATCGAATGCAGGTGCCCGGCTTCGATCGCCCGCGGCAGGGGTTTGCCCGGCGCCAGCAGGTGCTGCTGGCCAATATACTGCGCTAAATTTTCTGGCCGCATGCGAGCGGCCAGAGGTTGAAACGCGTTGTCGGAAAAATCGAGCGACAGATTGCTCACTTTCGCCTCTACTTACGTTGATCGTCCACCGTCACCCCTTTCGGCGGCGTAAAGGTGAACTTAGATGCGTCGACGGCGCCGTTCTGCTGCGATTTCAGCTGATAGCTGCTGCGCTGATCATCCTGCTCGACGGCGCTGAACTGATGGATGGTGCCGTCCCGACCGACGTTGATCGTGAACTGCTTCAGGTTGCCGCTGCCGCTTTTCGGCGTCAGCACAAAATCATCGCCGTTTTGTTTGATATTGTACTGCTGCCAGTCGCTGGACTGGTTGCGGGCAATCAGCATAAACGGCGTGTTGCTGGTGGCGTCTTTCAGCCAGGTCGCCGTGGCCTGCTCGACGAACGGGTTATAGAACCACAGGGTTTTACCATCCGAAACGAGGACGCTCTCATCCGGCTGGGTCATATGCCAGTTAAACAGATTCGGGCGTTTTACCCACAGGTCGCCCTGTCCGTCCTGCACGGCGTTGCCGCTGCCGTCGGTGACTTTTTGCGTGAAGCTGGCATGGAAGCTGCTCACTTTATCAAGACGGCTTTTTAAGTCACTGGCCGCATCTGCCCAGACCTGGCTGACGACCATACCAGACAGTAATGCACAGGTGATTGCGAGTTTTTTCATTGTTCTTCCTTTATGTGCGTCACTCCCGACGCGGGAGCCTCTTCTGCCCCTAATGTAGGACCGCCGACGGCGGCGGGACAGAAGAATTGGCTGATTTTGCGCTTATTTACCCAACTTTGCACTCATTCAAAGGGCGGCGGCGCCAGTACTTCGCGGTTACCGTTATGGCCCTGCTCGCTGACAATGCCCTGCGCTTCCATCTGTTCGATAATACGCGCGGCACGGTTATAGCCGATGCGGAACTGGCGCTGCACCCCGGAAATCGACGCTTTACGCTTCTCGGTCACAAAGCTGACCGCCTGATCGAACAGCGGATCCAGCTCTTCACCACCGTCGAAGCCACCGCCGCCGCCTTCGCTTTCGCTGTCGGAGGTAATGCCGTCTACATACTGCGGACGACCGCGGGCTTTCCAGTCCTGAACCACGGCGTGGACTTCCTGGTCGCGAACAAACGCCCCATGGACGCGCACCGGCGTGGTGGAGTTCGGCCCGGAGTAGAGCATGTCCCCCATCCCGAGCAGCGATTCCGCACCGCCCTGATCCAGAATGGTACGCGAGTCAATTTTGCTCGACACGGTAAAAGCGATGCGCGTCGGAATGTTGGCCTTAATCAGACCGGTAATGACATCCACCGACGGACGCTGCGTCGCCAGCACCAGGTGGATCCCCGCCGCACGCGCTTTCTGCGCCAGGCGAGCGATCAGCTCTTCCACCTTCTTACCGACGGTCATCATCAGGTCGGCGAATTCGTCCACCAGCACCACAATGTACGGCAGCTTTTCCAGTACCGGGTGCACGGCGTCCATACTGTCGCCTGGCTTCCAGTACGGATCCGGGATCGGACGACCCATGCGCGCCGCTTCTGCAATCTTCTCGTTATAGCCCGCCAGGTTACGCACGCCCAGCGCCGACATCAGCTTGTAGCGACGCTCCATCTCGTTGACGCTCCAGCGCAGCGCATTGGCGGCGTCTTTCATGTCGGTAACCACTTCCGTCAGCAGGTGCGGAATACCTTCGTAGACCGACAGCTCCAGCATTTTCGGGTCGATCATGATGAAACGCACATCTTCCGGCTGCGCCTTGTAGAGCATGCTGAGGATCATGGCGTTGACGCCGACCGACTTACCGGAACCGGTGGTACCGGCCACCAGCAGGTGCGGCATTTTCGCCAGATCGGCCACCACCGGATCGCCGGCGATGTCTTTACCCAGCACCACGGTCAGCGGTGACGGGTTATCACGGAACTTGCTGTTGTCGAGCACTTCACGCAGGTAGACGGTCTGGCGCTTTTTATTCGGCAGCTCAAGCCCGACATACGGTTTACCCGGGATCACCTCCACCACGCGCACGGCGACCGTGGACAGCGAACGCGCCAGATCCCGTGACAGGTTAGAGATTCGCGCCGCTTTGACGCCAGGCGCCAGATTCAGTTCGAAGCGGGTGATCACCGGCCCCGGCGAGTAGTTCACCACATCCGCTTTAATGCGGAAATCGGCGAGTCGCGCTTCCACCAGTCGTGCCATCTGCTCGAGAGCAAAGGTATCCACCGGCTCGACTTCACTGGGCGGCGGCGTAAGCAGATCCAGCGACGGCAGCGGCGTCGTCGGCTTTTGCAGCGGTCGACTATCGCCATTGCGCATCAGCAGCGGGTGGATCAGGCTCTCCTGCGGCGCAGGCGCGGCAGGCTGATGCCCCGGCGGGGTAACCGGCTGGTGCTGCGGCACGGACTGCGGCGCAGTCTGGTAAGGCTGCGGCGGCACTGGCTGATGATGTACCGGCTGGTGCTGCGCAGGTTGATAACCCTGCTGCGGAGCGGCGGCCGGTTGTTGATAGTGCTGGGCTGGCTGCTGCGGCTGTACTTCAGGTGTCGGCGTAAACAGCGGCTCGCTCGGCCCCTCATTGACCAGAGTTTTCATCGGCGAGAATTCGTAATCCGCCGGCGAGAACGGATTGGCGCCCGGCGGCTGCTCGGAGGCGTAGCGCTGCTGCTGGGTGGCGGCAAACTGGCGCGCCAGCTCCGCTTCCGCCGCGGCGTCGGCATCATCGTCATCAGTCGCGTTATCGTCTTCCCAGCGATGGCCATAGCGCTGCTGTTGAGTGGCGGCGAACTGGCGAGCCAGTTCATCCTGCTCCATAGCATCCGCTTCCTCATCCGAGAGCAGCCCATCATCATAATGGGGGTCTCGCTCTGCCTGCCGCGCGCGCTGCTCTGCTTCCCGCTGCGACGGTAGCTTGATGCCGTAGGAGGCCAATTCCCGACGCGTCGGGACGCGAACGCGATTAGGCCGCGGTAGTTTTGGACCAATGCCCTCTTTCACCTGTACCCGCGGTCCGCTGGAGGCCGGGCTGAACAATGGCGCCGTCGCTGCGGACGCGGCGGTCGCCGTCGTCGCGGCCGCTGAGCCGCCGCTGGCAGCCGTTGCCTGATGCACCCCGGCCGCCACCGCAGAAACCACGGTTGACTCCACGGGCGGTTTGGACGTGGCGGCTGGCGGCGTCAGCGGTTTGGTGGCGATCGGGCTTTCCGGCTCCGGAATAGGCTGATACCAGGAAGCCAGCAGCTCGCGTTCGCGCGCCCGCTTCTCTTCCACTTCCTCGAAGTAATAGAGCGGCGGACGTTTCACTTCTTCCTGCACGGCCTCAGGCTCTGGCTGCGCGGCAGGTACCGGCGCGGGCTCAGGCTGATACGCCTGCGGCGCGGGCTGACCGGCATGCGGATCGTAAACCGGCTGCTGATACTGTGCAGGCTCGGGTTGATACCCCTGCGGCGCGGGCTGACCGGCATGCGGATCGTAAACCGGCTGCTGATACTGTGCAGGCTCGGGTTGATACCCCTGCGGCGCAGGCTGTTGCCCGGCATATGGATCGTAAACCGGCTGCTGGTGCGGCGCATGCTCGGGTTGATACCCCTGCGGCGCAGGCTGTTGTCCGGCATACGGATCGTAAACCGGCTGCTGATACTGTGCAGGCTCGGGTTGATACCCCTGCGGCGCAGGCTGACCGGCATGCGGATCGTAAACCGGCTGCTGATACTGTGCAGGCTCGGATTGATAGCCCTGCGGCGCAGGCTGACCGGCATGCGGATCGTAAACCGGCTGCTGATACTGTGCAGGTTCGGATTGATAGCCCTGCGGCGCAGGCTGTTGTCCGGCATGCGGATCGTAAACCGGCTGTTGATACTGCGCTGGCTCTGGCTGATACGCCTGCGGCGCGGGTTGCCCCGCTGGCGGCTGATAAGCAGCCTGCTGGAACGGGGCGGGTTCAGGCTGGTAGGCCTGCTGCGGCGGATAGCTGGCTTCTGGCTGATAAGCCGGCGCAGCGCCCTGATGGCCCGCCGTCGACTCGCCCCACGCCTGCGGCGCGGCAGTGGCCGCCGCCGCTGCGCCCACCGGCTCAGCGATACTGTGGCCGTTCAGCAACGGATCGTAAGGGTCGAAATCGCCCGGGCGCGCGGCGCTGGCGCCGGAAAATAGCACATCATTCTCTGCGGGACGCGCGGCGCTGGCGCCGGAAAACAGTACATCGTCGGCGGCGACAGGCGCACCGCTGGCGCTGTACTGCACGGCCTCTTCCCCGTCGTCCATCCGTTTGCCGGAGAAAAGCGCCGCGTCGGTTTTACGCCCCATAGGGTTGGTAAACTTCTCGGCCAGACGTTTACGCCGCGCCAGCGCGCTGCGCAAGATACGGGCCCGACGCGACTCCTGGGGGGTTGCCGCCTCTTCGTCGTCGTACTCTTCATCGTCGTCTTCGTATTCGCCTTCATCGACCCAGGTATCATCCCGACGGGTGCGGTTGCTGGCAAAGGTGAGTACGGACAGGATGCCGCCGCCCAGTTTTTCCGCAATGCTGACCCACGACCAGCCGGTAAACAGCGTCAGGCCGGCCGCCCAGATGCACAACAGAGCGATGGTGCCGCCGCTGCTGTGCAGCAGCGGTTGCAGGGTGGTGCTCAGCAGGCTGCCAATCACCCCGCCAGAGGCGAAGTACCAGATATCATCGGCGTTAATCGCCGCCAGACCGCAGGAGGTCAGGATCAGGGCTAACGCACCGATGAGACGCAGAGAAACGGCGAAATAATCAATGTATTCGTCGTTTTCCTGATGCCGCCAGGCAAACCAGCATCCGCCGATGATGATCACCGGGATGGTATAGGCCATGACGCCAAAAATGAAAAACAGGGTATCGGCAAGCCACGCGCCGGGGGCGCCGCCTAAATTATGAATAGGCTCATGCCATGCCGTTTGCGACCAGCTTGGGTCCGAGGGGTTAAAGCTCAGTAATGCCGCCATCAGCCAGATGGCGAAGAGGGAGCAAAGGATGAGCATCGCCTCAAGGAGTCGGCGCCCGCTGCTGAGTTTGGTAAGTTTGACTTCTTTGTCTTCGGTGTATTCCTGGCTCAAGAAAGGCTCTCCAGGTATCAGGCTGTTTCCTGCCTGCTGCTAAAACGGACAACAGCGCCGGGTCTCCCCGGCACTGTTGCTGTATGGATTAACAGGAGTGTAATCAAACTACGTCGAGTTTGCACCTGTTCCGTGTTAGCGCGTCTTAATAACCAGACGATTACTTTGCTTGACTTCTTCCATTACCACATAGGTACGGGTGTCGTTAACGCCCGGCAGGCGCAGCAAGGTCTCGCCCAGTAATTTACGATACGCTGACATATCCGGTACGCGGGTTTTCAACAGATAGTCGAAATCACCGGAAACCAGATGACACTCTTGAATTTCTTCAAGTTTTTGCACTGCGGCGTTAAATTGCTCAAACACATCCGGTGCGCCACGATTCAGAGTAATCTCAACAAATACCAGAAGTGATGCATCCAGATAATGCGGGTTGAGCAGCGCCGTATAGCCCTGAATAAAACCCTGTCTTTCAAGACGACGCACACGCTCAAGGCAAGGCGTCGGAGAAAGTCCCACCCGTTTAGAAAGCTCGACGTTAGAAATTCGCCCATCTTTTTGCAATTCATTCAGGATGTTACGATCAATGCGGTCGAGATCTTTGCCAGGGCGCTTCTTGCTATCTACCATTATTATTGTCTCTCTGTATTCCTTCCCTACTCCTGTTCCGGCTCTGTGCCTTCACTGCCAGAGCCCATCCTGTTATTACCCGTACGACATTAGGTAACCCAGGGGTACGTGAGAAGCCCGTTGCCTGACGGCAGTCACCGATATCACGCATGGCGTCTGTCCACACCATGCGTAGATTTCGTTAACCCGGATAAAAATGGCATTTGCGTGCATGAAAATTCGCCGCACGCCAAATACTGCTTTTTTTCTTCCTTGAATGTTTTCGCAAAAGCACAGGGGATTGTCAAAGCAAAACATCGATTTTTAGTACAAGATGCCAGATATTCATCATCCACCCTGGTTGATTCTCATTTTTTCGTCTTATAATTGTCCCGCCAACAGTAGAAATAGTTATATTCCTTGCCGGGAAAATCGCCAATTCATCGGCCGCTTCTATTGCACACATCGTTAACAAAATCGCTGCGCTCTTTTTTTACGACAACAAATTCCCTACAATCCCAGCCCAATGTATGCCAATTATTATGGGGATCTCATGGGCACAGCCAAACACAGTAAACTGCTTATTCTTGGTTCTGGACCTGCGGGATACACCGCGGCGGTCTATGCCGCGCGCGCCAACCTGCAACCGGTGCTGATCACCGGGATGGAAAAAGGCGGTCAGCTGACCACCACGACGGAAGTGGAAAACTGGCCAGGCGATCCGAACGATTTGACCGGTCCGCTGCTGATGGAGCGCATGCACGAACATGCCGCGAAATTTGAAACCGAGATTATTTTCGACCATATCAGCCGCGTCGACCTGCAAAACCGGCCGTTCCGTCTGACCGGCGACAGCGGCGAATACACCTGTGACGCGCTGATTATCGCCACCGGCGCTTCAGCCCGTTACCTGGGTCTGCCTTCCGAAGAAGCCTTCAAGGGCCGCGGCGTTTCCGCGTGCGCCACCTGTGACGGATTCTTCTATCGCAACCAGAAAGTGGCGGTGATCGGCGGTGGCAACACCGCGGTTGAAGAGGCCCTGTATCTGTCGAACATCGCCTCTGAGGTACATCTGATCCACCGTCGCGATTCCTTCCGTGCGGAAAAAATCCTCATCAAACGCCTGATGGACAAAGTGGCAAGCGGCAACATCGTGCTGCATACCGATCGCACCCTCGAAGAGGTGACCGGCGACCAGATGGGCGTCAGCGGCCTGCGTCTGCGCGATACCAAAAACAGCGACAACGTCGAGTCCCTGGAAGTAGCCGGTCTGTTTGTCGCCATCGGCCACAGCCCGAACACCGCCATCTTTGAAGGTCAGCTGGAGCTGGAGAACGGCTACATCAAAGTGCAGTCCGGTATCCACGGCAACGCGACCCAGACCAGCATCCCGGGCGTGTTTGCCGCCGGCGATGTCATGGACCATATTTATCGTCAGGCTATCACCTCCGCCGGCACCGGCTGCATGGCGGCGCTGGACGCTGAACGTTACCTCGACGGTCTGGCTGACGCGTGCAAATAATCTTTACAAGTCAGTAACAAAGGTAAAGAAGGCGACGAAAAGTCGCCTTTATTTTTGCCGCGATGTAACATTGCCGTGCCCAATATTCCCATAACGACACCTGCTAAGCGCGCAATGAATAAAACCCGTCAACAAGAGTTAACCCGCTGGTTAAAACAGCAAAGCATTATCTCCCGTCGCTGGTTGATGATTTCCCGCCTCCTCGGCGTGGCGAGCGGTCTGCTGATCGTGGCGCAGGCCTGGTTCCTGGCGCGGATCCTGCACCGGATGGTGATGGAGAATATTCCTGCGACCGCCCTGCTGCTGCCGCTGACCCTGCTGGTGCTGACCTTTGTGCTGCGCGCCTGGGTGGTCTGGCTGCGTGAACGGGTCGGCTTTCAGGCCGGGCAGCATATTCGCTATGAAATTCGCCGCCAGGTGCTCGACCGTCTCCAGCAGGCGGGCCCGGCGTGGATCCAGGGCAAACCGGCCGGCAGCTGGGCGACGCTTATCCTCGAGCAGATCGACGATATGCATGACTATTATGCCCGCTACCTGCCGCAGATGACGCTAGCGGCCTGCGTGCCGCTGCTGATCGTTATCACTATTTTCCCGATCAACTGGGCCGCCGCGCTGATCCTCCTCGGCACCGCGCCGCTGATCCCCCTGTTTATGGCCCTGGTTGGGATGGGCGCCGCCGATGCCAACCGGCGTAACTTCCAGGCGCTGGCCCGCCTCAGCGGCCACTTCCTCGACCGTCTGCGCGGCATGGAAACCTTGCGTATTTTTCACCGCGGTCAGGCCGAAACGGATAATATTCGCGACGCCTCACAGGATTTTCGCCAACGCACCATGGAAGTCCTGCGCCTGGCGTTCCTCTCCTCCGGAGTACTGGAGTTTTTCACCTCGCTCTCCATTGCGCTGGTAGCGGTTTATTTCGGCTTCTCATACCTTGGCGAACTTAACTTCGGCCACTATGGCGCGGGCGTCACGCTGATGGCGGGCTTCCTGACGCTGATCCTCGCCCCGGAGTTTTTCCAGCCATTACGCGACCTGGGCACCTTCTACCATGCCAAAGCCCAGGCCGTCGGCGCTGCGGACAGTCTGAAAACGTTTATGGAAACCCCGCTGACCCAGGTGGAGCGTGGCGAAAAAACCTTAAATGATAACGATCTGATTGGCGTGGAAGCACGCGATCTGCTGATTAAATCTCCCGACGGGAAAGTCCTCGCCGGGCCGCTGAATTTTTCACTGCCTGCAGGCGCGCGGGTGGTGCTGGTGGGGCAGAGCGGCTCAGGGAAAAGTTCCCTGCTGAACACCCTGCTCGGCTTTTTGCCCTATGAAGGTTCGCTGAAGGTCAACGGCGTCGAGCTGCGCGAGCTGGACGCCGATCGCTGGCGTCGCCTGTTAAGCTGGGTGGGGCAGAATCCCCAGCTTCCTGCCGCCACGCTGCGGGAAAATGTGCTGCTGGCGTGGCCGGAAGCCAGCGATGCCCAGCTTCGGCTGGCGCTGGACAAGGCCTGGGTGAGCGAGTTTATCGCTCTGCTGCCGGATGGGATCCATACCGCCGTGGGCGATCAGGCGGGCCGTCTGTCGGTCGGCCAGGCGCAGCGTATCGCGGTCGCCCGCGCGCTGTTGGTGCCGTGCCGCCTGCTGCTGCTGGATGAACCCGCCGCCAGCCTCGACGCCCATAGCGAACAACGGGTCATGCAGGCGTTGACCCACGCCTCCACCCAGCAAACCACGCTGCTGGTTACCCATCAGCTTGAGGGACTGGCGGACTGGGATGCCGTCTGGGTGATGCAGGACGGACAGATTATCGAACAAGGCGACTACGCCACGCTGGCCCGCGCCGGCGGGGTCTTCTCGGCGCTGTTGGCCCATCGTCAGGAGGAGATTTAAATGCGCGCGCTCTTACCCTATCTGGCACTGTATAAACGCCACAAATGGATGCTGCTGCTCGGCATCGTACTGGCTATTGTGACCCTGCTGGCCAGTATCGGCCTGCTGACGCTCTCCGGCTGGTTTCTCTCCGCCTCTGCGGTGGTGGGCGTCGCCGGGATCTACAGTTTTAACTATATGCTGCCCGCTGCGGGCGTCCGCGGCGCAGCGATTATCCGTACCGCCGGACGCTATTTCGAGCGTCTGGTCAGCCACGATGCCACCTTCCGCGTGCTGCAGCACCTGCGCGTCTTCACCTTCAGCAAACTGCTCCCCCTCTCTCCGGCGGGGCTGGCGCGCTTTCGCCAGGGTGAACTGCTCAACCGCGTAGTCGCCGACGTCGACACCCTGGATCATCTCTACCTGCGGGTCATTTCGCCGCTGGTCGGCGCGCTGGTGGTGATTGTGGTGGTGACCTGCGGATTAAGCCTGCTCGACGTTACCCTCGCGCTGACGCTCGGCGGCATCATGCTGGTGACCCTGCTGGTTATGCCGCCGCTGTTCTATCGCGCCGGTAAACCGGCCGGAGAGAGTATGACCCAGCTGCGCGGCCAGTATCGGCAACAGCTTACCGCCTGGCTGCAGGGCCAGGCGGAGCTGATGGTGTTTAACGCCAGCGACCGCTATCGCGCGCAAATGGAAAAAACCGAGCTCAGCTGGCAGGACGCGCAGCGTCGCCAGGCCGAGCTGACCGCGCTTTCACAGGCGCTAATGCTGTTAATCGGCGGAATCGCCGTGGTGGCCATGCTCTGGCTGGCCTCAGACGGCGTCGGCGGCAACAGTCAGCCCGGGGCGCTGATCGCCCTGTTCGTCTTCTGCGCCCTGGCGGCTTTCGAAGCCCTGGCGCCCGTCACCGGCGCTTTCCAGCATTTAGGTCAGGTGATCGCCTCCGCGCTGCGGATCTCGCAGATCACTGACCAGCAGCCGGAAGTCTCCTTCGTTGAGGGCGAGGCCAGCAGGCCTGCGCAGGTGGCCTTAACCTTCAGGCAGGTCACCTTCCGCTACCCGCAGCAGCCCTCCCCCGCCCTGGAGAACATCTCCCTGCAGATTGCCGCCGGGGAACATATCGCTATTCTTGGCCGAACCGGCTGCGGAAAGTCGACGCTGTTGCAGTTGCTCACCCGCGCATGGGATCCGGCGCAGGGAGAGATATTGCTCAACGACCAGCCGCTGTCCGGGCTGAGCGAAGCCACCCTGCGGCAGTCAATGAGCG
Source organism: Klebsiella sp. C283 (assembly GCF_048822555.1). Lineage (NCBI taxonomy): Bacteria > Pseudomonadati > Pseudomonadota > Gammaproteobacteria > Enterobacterales > Enterobacteriaceae > Klebsiella > Klebsiella sp. C283. Next base: position 486,557 of record NZ_JBMEZS010000001.1, on the reverse strand, counting down.
TGGTGCCGCAGCGCGTGCATCTGTTCAGCGCCACCCTGCGCGACAACCTGCGGCTGGCGGCGCCTGAGGCTGATGACACTCTGCTCTGCGCCACCCTTGAGAAGGTAGGCCTGGAAAAACTGCTGGAAGATGGCGGACTCAACGGCTGGCTGGGCGAAGGCGGACGCCAGCTTTCCGGCGGCGAACTGCGCCGGCTGGCCATTGCCCGCGCGCTGCTCCACGATGCGCCGCTGATGCTGCTGGATGAACCGACAGAAGGTCTGGATGCCGCCACCGAAAGCCAGATCCTGCATCTGCTGGCGGAAGTCATGCGCGAGAAAACCGTGCTGATGGTCACCCACCGCCTGCGAGGCCTGGCGCGTTTTAATCAGATAATAGTCATGGACAACGGCCAGATAATTGAGCAAGGTAGTCACGCGGAGCTGCTCGCTAAACAGGGCCGGTACTTCCAGTTTAAACAGCGTCTGTAGGCTATTATCTAATTTTTGCTGATGCGTATTGAGGTTAAAATGCGTCTGGTTCAGCTCTCCCGGCATTCTATCGCCTTCCCTTCTCCGGAAGGCGCCCTGCGTGAACCTAACGGCCTGCTGGCGCTCGGCGGCGATCTAAGCCCCGCGCGTCTGCTGATGGCCTATCAGCGTGGTATTTTTCCCTGGTTTTCCCCCGGCGACCCGATCCTCTGGTGGTCGCCCGATCCCCGGGCAGTGCTTTGGCCGGAGCAGTTCCATCTCAGCCGCAGCATGAAGCGCTTTCATCAGCGCTCCCCCTACCGCGTCACGCTCAATCATGCCTTTGGCGAGGTGATTGAGGGCTGCGCCAGCGATCGTGACGAAGGCACCTGGATAACCAGCAGCATCGTTCGCGCCTATCACCAGCTGCATGAGCTGGGCCATGCCCACTCTATTGAAGTCTGGCAGGAGAATACCCTGGTGGGGGGAATGTACGGCGTGGCGCAGGGGGCGTTGTTTTGCGGCGAGTCGATGTTCAGCCGGGCGGAAAATGCCTCTAAAACCGCGCTGCTGGTATTTTGCCAGGACTTTGCGCAGAGCGGCGGTAAATTAATTGACTGTCAGGTGCTGAACAACCACACCGCGTCATTAGGCGCAGTGGATATTCCCCGCCGCGATTATCTGGACTATCTGTCGGTATTACGCGGCTACCGTCTACCCGAGCGATTTTGGGTACCACGGGTGCTATTTCCGGGCGGATAATAAAATGTTTTCAGCACATTTTGCGTCAGGATGGTATAATTGCGCGGTAGAGTAGCTTCTGCCTGTTGCCCCGCCGCCGTTTGGGAATAATAAGAGTCAGATAACGCCCATCGTTCTGTCACTCCCCTTTACGTTTGCGCCTGTCACGCGGCATGGCCGTGTGTGTCCCGGGCAATGCGCCAAAACTACTTCGGCGATTCATACCCGTCATATTTCCATTGCCGGCGTGCTGACTGCGCGCCTTGCGGTAAGGTGAATGATTCAGGGTAGACACGTAAAACTTTACTTACATGATGAACTTCGGCATTATCTTGCCGGTTCAAAACTACGGTAGTGATACCCCAGAGGACTAGATGGCCAAAGAAGACAATATTGAAATGCAGGGCACCGTACTTGAAACGTTGCCTAACACTATGTTCCGCGTAGAACTGGAAAACGGTCACGTGGTAACCGCGCATATCTCCGGTAAAATGCGTAAAAACTACATCCGCATTCTGACGGGCGACAAAGTGACTGTTGAGCTGACCCCGTACGACCTGAGCAAAGGCCGCATTGTCTTCCGTAGTCGCTGATTGTTTTCGCCACTAAGGCGTCAGATGCTGAAGGCCGGGATAATTCCCGGTCTTTTCATTTCTACCGCCAGCCAGCAAAAAAAACCGGCCAATGGCCGGTTTTTACATGCAAGATATCGCCTTAGTGGGCGGCTTCCGGTTTGTGCTTCGGCGCGCTCTGGAAGTCGTAAGTCAGCGTATTTTTCACGCTGTCCAGAGAGACCGTCACCTGCCCCCCGTCGACCAGCGAGCCAAACAGCAGCTCGTTCGCCAGCGGTTTTTTCAGGTTGTCCTGAATGACGCGTCCCATCGGACGTGCCCCCATCGCCCGGTCGTAGCCTTTTTCCGCCAGCCAGTCGCGCGCTTCCTGGCTGACTTCCAGGGAGACGCCTTTCTGATCCAGCTGAACCTGCAGCTCGACGATAAACTTGTCGACAACCTGATGGATCACCGTGGTGGAGAGGTGATCGAACCAGATAATGTTGTCGAGACGGTTACGGAACTCCGGCGTAAAGATCTTCTTGATCTCATCCATTGCATCCGGACTGTTGTCCTGCTGGATAAGGCCAATCGATTTACGCTCGGTTTCCCGCACCCCGGCGTTAGTGGTCATCACCAGCACCACGTTGCGGAAGTCCGCTTTACGTCCGTTGTTATCGGTCAGCGTTCCGTTATCCATCACCTGCAGCAGCAGGTTGAACACGTCCGGATGCGCTTTTTCGATCTCATCGAGCAGCAGCACCGCGTGCGGATGTTTAATCACCGCATCGGTCAGCAGCCCGCCCTGATCGAAGCCGACGTAGCCCGGAGGCGCCCCGATTAAACGGCTGACGGTATGACGTTCCATATATTCGGACATATCAAAACGCAGCAGCTCAATACCCAGCGCCTTCGCCAGCTGCACGGTCACTTCGGTTTTCCCCACCCCGGTCGGCCCGGCGAACAGGAATGAACCCACCGGCTTGTGCTCATGGCCCAGCCCGGCGCGCGCCATTTTGATGGCTTCCGTCAGCGCCTCGATGGCCTTATCCTGACCAAAGACCAGCATTTTCAGTCGATCGCCAAGGTTTTTCAGCGTATCGCGATCGCTGCGGGAGACGCTCTTCTCAGGGATCCGCGCAATGCGCGCCACCACTGACTCGATATCCGCCACATTGACCGTTTTCTTACGCTTGCTGACCGGCATTAAGCGCGCCCGCGCCCCTGCCTCGTCAATCACGTCAATCGCCTTATCCGGCAGATGACGATCGTTAATGTATTTCACCGCCAGCTCAACCGCGGCACGCACCGCCTTGGCGGTATAACGCACATCGTGGTGCGCTTCGTACTTCGGCTTCAGACCGTTGATAATCTGGACGGTCTCTTCCACCGACGGTTCGGTAATATCAATTTTCTGGAAACGGCGGGCCAGCGCACGATCTTTCTCAAAGATGTTGCTGAATTCCTGGTAAGTGGTGGAGCCAATCACCCGGATCTTGCCGCTGGAAAGCAGCGGTTTGATCAGGTTAGCCGCATCGACCTGACCGCCAGACGCCGCCCCCGCACCGATGATGGTGTGGATCTCATCAATGAACAGGATGCTGTTGGTATCCTGCTCCAGCTGTTTGAGCAACGCTTTAAAGCGTTTTTCAAAATCGCCACGGTATTTCGTCCCGGCCAGCAGAGAACCAATATCGAGCGAGTAGATGGTGCAGTCAGCCATGACTTCCGGCACATCGCCCTGCACAATACGCCAGGCAAGGCCTTCGGCGATGGCGGTTTTACCGACGCCGGATTCTCCCACCAGCAGCGGGTTATTTTTACGCCGACGGCACAGAACCTGGATGGCGCGCTCCAGCTCTTTTTCACGGCCGATCAGGGGATCAATGCCGCCGACGCGAGCAAGCTGATTGAGGTTGGTGGTGAAGTTTTCCATACGTTCCTCCCCGCCGGCTTGCTCTTCATTGCCAGGCTGGCTTCCGCTGTTATCGGAAGACTGGCTCGGCTCGTCTTTGCGTGTACCATGAGAAATGAAGTTCACCACATCGAGTCGGCTCACTTCATGTTTACGCAGCAGGTAGGCGGCCTGCGACTCCTGCTCGCTGAAAATCGCCACCAGCACGTTGGCGCCGGTCACTTCGCTGCGGCCAGAAGATTGCACGTGGAAGACGGCGCGCTGCAGCACACGCTGGAAGCTGAGCGTCGGCTGGGTGTCGCGCTCTTCTTCTGTGGCTGGCAGGACGGGTGTGGTTTGTTCGATGAAGGCTTCAAGTTCCTGACGCAATGCCACCAGGTCCACTGAACACGCTTCCAGGGCCTCACGGGCCGAGGGGTTGCTTAGCAGAGCCAGCAGCAAGTGCTCGACGGTCATAAACTCATGACGGTGCTCGCGCGCTCTGGCGAAAGCCATATTTAAACTGAGTTCCAGTTCTTGATTGAGCATAGGCACCTCCCCCAATTTTCATGCCTGTATTCAGGCTTTTTCCAGCGTACACAGCAATGGATGCTCGTTCTCCCTCGCGTACTGATTCACCATAGCGACTTTGGTCTCCGCCACTTCCGCGGTAAACACGCCACAAATCGCCTTACCTTCATAGTGAACCGTGAGCATCAGTTGCGTTGCACGTTCAACATCATAAGAAAAGAATTTTTGTAACACGTCAATAACAAACTCCATTGGAGTGTAGTCATCATTGACCAATATCACTTTATACATAGATGGCGGTTTAATCGCATCACGAACTTCGTCGTCAACCAGGTGCTCGAAGTCCAGCCAATCTCTCTTACTCATCGTCAGTGTTCATCATCGGTTGCTGTTGCCAACAGGCGGAGGCCTGTCGATGACCAGAGGTTATGCTCATCACAAATCTACAACAGATCATAGATAACTATCATCTATCGCTTCTATCCGCGACGGCTGTCACATTCCCCGGCAATAGCGTTAACTGCTTCAAATTTTGACGCATTTTTCGCCGCTCCCCCTCCTCAATCGCTTGACGCGTTTTCGTATTTCTCTAAATTGTAGTGGCGAGAGTTGGCGAGCAATTGAACAACTCGTCACTCCACCACCGGTTCATTCCATCTTACTAATAAAGATTTACGAAGGATGTCGAAGTATGGAAATGGGTACTGTTAAGTGGTTCAACAATGCCAAAGGGTTCGGTTTTATCTGCCCTGAGGGCGGCGGCGAAGACATTTTCGCCCATTACTCCACCATCCAGATGGATGGTTACAGAACGCTAAAAGCCGGACAAGCCGTTCGGTTTGATGTTCACCAGGGGCCAAAAGGCAACCACGCCAGCGTGATCGTCCCTGTGGAAGCGGAAACGGCTGCATAACTCTTTTGCTTCATTGTGTACATCCTGCTAATAAAATGCCAGTCCTTCTGACTGGCATTTTTATTTCTCATCCCGACTACTCCCGCGCCAGGGCATCCACCGGATCGAGCCGCGCCGCATTGCGCGCCGGCAGCCACCCAAACAGCACCCCGGTTAACGTCGAACAGAGAAACGCTGTCACCAGCGCCAGCGGCGAAAAACCGATCTCCCAGCCGGGGAGAAACAGCTGCAGAATAAACGCAATCATCAGCGACAATGTGACCCCCAGCGCGCCGCCGACCAAGCAAACCAGCACCGCTTCAATGAGAAACTGCTGCAGCACATCGCTGGCCCGGGCGCCAACCGCCATGCGGATGCCTATCTCACGCGTTCGTTCGGTCACCGACACCAGCATAATATTCATCACGCCAATCCCGCCGACCACCAGGGCGATCACCGCCACCAATGTCAGGAACAGCTGTAAGGTATGTGTGGTCCTTTCGGCGGTTTTCAAGATGCTGTCCATATTCCAGGTGAATACATCTTTTTTACCATGCCGCAGCTCCAGCAAACGCAGCAGCTGCTTTTCAGCGGTGTCGCTGTCATAGCCTTCATGAACGCGGACGGTGATCGAGTTCAGCCACGACTGGCCCATCACCCTTCCCGCCATGGTGGTGTAGGGCAACCAGACGCGGAGAATTTTACTGCTGCCGAACATCGACTGCTTTTCATCCGCAACGCCAATCACCGTGGCCGGCATATTGCCCACCAGAATCACCTCGCCCACCACTTTCGCTTTATTGGGAAACAGCTGGCGACGGGTATTGCTGTCGAGCACCACCACCTGCGCCCGGCTGTTGAGCTGCAGCTCATTAAAGGTATTGCCCTCGCTAAAGGTCATGCCGTAAACATTAAAGTATTGCGGCCCCACCCCTTCCGCGCTGGCGGCTACGTCAATATTGTTGGCGCGCAGACGCAGGCTTTTTGACACCGCCGGCGTAGCGGAACGCACCCACGGCTGTTTCTGGATCGCCAGCAAGTCGTCATACTTCAGCGCCTGCTGATAGCGCGGGTCGTCATCGCCAAAATCCTTGCCAGGGTAGACGTCAATGGTATTGGTGCCTATCGCGCGAATATCTGCCAGCACCATCTGTTTGGCGGCATCGCCCACCACGACGATCGACACCACCGAGGCAATCCCAATAATAATGCCGAGCATGGTCAGCAGGGTGCGCATTTTATTCGCCGCCATCGCCCGCCAGGCCATGACCAGCGCCTCGCGAAAGCCGCTGGTGAACTGACGCCACGCCGAGGGCTCCTCCTGCTGACGGGCGCGCAGCCCACCGCCCTGGCGGCTGGCGGAGGGGTTGCGGACGATTTCGCCATCGCGGATCTCGACGATCCGCTCCGCCTGAGCGGCGACCTGCGGATCGTGAGTGACAATGATGACCGTGTGCCCCTGCGCTTTCAGCTGGTGCAGGATCGCCATCACCTCTTCGCCGGAATGGCTGTCCAGCGCGCCGGTCGGCTCATCGGCGAGGATCACTTCCCCACCGTTCATCAGGGCACGGGCGATACTGACCCGCTGCTGTTGGCCGCCGGACAGCTGCGACGGCTGATAGTCGGCGCGATCGCCAAGCCCCAGGCGCGCCAGCAGCTCATGAGCGCGCGCCAGGCGCGCCCGCCGTTCACTGCCGGCATACACCGCCGGCACTTCGACGTTCTGCGCGGCGGTCAGATGCGACAGCAGGTGATAGCGTTGAAAGATAAAACCAAAGTGTTCCCGCCGCAGACGGGCCAGCGCATCGCCATCCAGCTGCGCAATATCGGTTCCCGCCACCCGATAGGTGCCGCTGGTGGGTTTATCAAGGCAGCCAAGGATGTTCATCAGCGTTGATTTACCCGAGCCGGAGGCGCCCACGATCGCCACCATCTCCCCGGCATGGATACTGAGGGTGATCCCCTTGAGGACCTCAACGCTGCCGTCGCCGGAAGGATAGCTGCGACGAATATCACGCAGCTCGAGCAGGGCCGTCATTTTGCCGCCCCGCTCGCGCTCTCGCCGACGATCACCTCATCCCCCTCTTCAAGTCCCTGCACCACCGCGACGTCGGTATCATTGCGCGCGCCAATGACAATCTCACGCTCTTTGACCTCGCCGGTACGCAACAGCCGGACGTGGTAGCGGTTATCACCGACCGCATCGCCCAGGGCGCTCAGCGGGATGGTGATCACGTTCTTCACCTCGGCCAGTTGAATATGCACCTGCGCGGTCATGTCGAGGCGCAGGATCCCCTGCGGGTTCGGGACCTCGAAGCGGGCATAATAGAAGATGGCGTCGTTGACTTTTTCCGGCGTCGGCAGAATGTCCTTCAGCTTGCCTTCATAGCGGGTTAACGGGTCGCCCAGCACGGTAAACCACGCCTTTTGCCCCGGTCTGAGATGGATGACATCCGCTTCGGAGACCTGCGCTTTAACCAGCATGGTGCTGAGGTCCGCCAGGGTCAGAATATTCGGCGCCTGCTGGGCAGCGATCACCGTCTGTCCCTGCAGGGTGGTAATTTGCGTCACTTCGCCAGCCATCGGAGCCAGGATCCGCGTGTAGTCGAGGTTGGTCTTCGCGGTGTCGAGCGTCGCCTGGTTGCGCTTAATTTGCGCTTCAATGGTGCCGATTTGCGCCTGTTTCACCGCCAGGTCGGTGGCCGCGGTATCGAGGTCCTGTCGCGAGACCAGCTGGCGCTGCGCCAGCTGCTGCTGACGGGCCAGGGTCACCTGCGCCAGCTTACTCTCCGCGCGCGCCTGATTGAGCTGGGCGCGCAGCTCCATCAACGTCGCTTCCACCTCTTTGATCTGGTTTTGCGCCTGCTCAGGATCGATAACCCCCAGCAGTTGGTCCTTTTTGACCTTATCGCCGATATTCACGTGCAGCGTCTTCAGCTGTCCGCTGACCTGGGCGCCGACGTCAACTTTTCGCAGGGCATCCAGCTTGCCGGTAGCCAGCACGCTCTGCTGGAGGTCGCCTTTGCGCACCACCAGTGTCTGGTAGTGCGGCAGCGGCGCGTTGAGGATCTGCCATCCCCAGACCGCCAGACCCAGCACCACGATCGCCAACAGCCACCAGACGGTCCTGCGTTTTCCCTTCAATTTCATATTCCGATTCCTGCTGTTTCCCTGCCGCTCCAGGCGGTGATTCTATCGAAACCCATTGGCAACAGAACATCCATTTTTCGCGCCAATGACGTTTTGTTTAGCTGCCGGAGAGCTTTGCGCCGCCGAGCCCCCCGACGGTGAAGAGATTAATCGGCGCGACCGCGGGCCAGCCACAGTACCCGCGAGAACATTTTTTTCAGCAGCGTCGGCACTGCGTCCACCCCACGGCGGCCGGCTTCCATTGCCACCTCAATCGCCAGGTCCGGCTTGGATGAACGATGAATGGCCTTGGTGATCACCCGCCGCATATTCATGGGCACATTATCCGGGATCTGCGCCACCCGGTGGTAAACGTCATCAAATCCCTGACGATACATAAAGTGTTCCATATCCAGCGCCGGCAGAGTGGTCAGATGGTCGCGCTCCAGTTCGCGATCGTTATTCAGCAGGCCGCGTACGGTCGCGGCATATTTTTTCCCTGCCTCATCGCCGTCCACCAGCACGTGCCACTGGATCCCCATCCGGCGGGCGAATTTGATCAACGGCTTCAGGCCCGACTGGGCGAATTCAATGACTTTCACCCCTTCAGCATCAAAATGATGGCCGCACTGGCGGGCCAGTTCGTTGATAACCCAGGTTTCCGTCTCCCCCTCCACCAGCAACCAACAGCGGGCGAAGAGCGATGAGGCGCGATTGAAGCGGATATGAAAGGCAATGCGCCGACTCTCTTCGGCATTCATTCCGCCGGGCCCCAGCCGCCATGCCGACACCCGCGCCGATTCACGCACCAGCCGACACACCTGCTCCACCGGCGTCAGGGACAGCAGCTCTCCGGAGTTGGTGGTGGTCACCCGCTGCAACGGCAGCAAATTCAGCAGATGCCAGGCGACGGAGAGCATGATCGGATGCAGGCGGGTCTCGGGATCTTCAATCAACAGCAGCGGCCGCGCGTCGCGATCGAGGCGCACCGTCCCTTTCGCCTGCAGCAGGGTGGCGAACAGCCCCAGCAGGATCACCCGATGGCTGCGCCCGCCGGGCTTGTCGATCATCCGGTTGATAATATCCAGATAACGCCAGCTACGCTGTTCATCATGGGAACGCCGCCGCATCAGGCGATGTCGCGTCTGGGCGCTGCTTTGCTCGGCAAAATAATGCTCCAGCAGCTGCACCATGGCCGACAACCCCTCGCGGATCTGACCGTCGGATAAATTTTGCGGGTGGCTGACCAGTTCGCGGGACAGAAAATCCAGCTGGCGGGCGGTGATCTCTATCTGCGGCGAGTGCGGTACCGTTCCGTTATGAATGCGCCGCATAAAGCGCGCATCGCGCAGGCGCAGCACCGGCATCAAACGCACCAGGTGTCTGGCCAGCTCATCGATATCCTCCAGCGCCAGCGCTTCGCCTTCGCCATCGATAAAACTGCGCAGGGTCATCACGCTGTCGTCATCGGCGAGTTCGCCTTCCAGGCGGTAGAACACCCGGTGATACCCGTCATCACAGGGCACCCAACAGCGCTGAAGCGGACGGAAACGCCGCACCCGATGGCGTCCCGGCTCCGTTTCGCGGAAGGTCAGAATAATATGCAAATGGTGCTCGCGCCCCTGGATGTCGCCCGCGGGGAACCAAAAGTCATCGCGAACAAAGTGATAAAGATCGAACTCTGGCGACAAAAGCAGGGTCAGCGCATCAAGCAGACTGGACTTCCCCCACGCGTTTTCCCCGATCAGGACGTTATTTTGCTCGAGCATCAACGACAGACGATTGATACCGCGAAAACCGACGATTTCTACGCGCTCAAGAAGCATATCCCCTCCGCTAAACCACCACTCTCCTTCAGTAATCAACAGTATAGCGAGGGCGGCGGCAAGATGACACTCCGCTTGGTCACCTCGCGCATCCTATTCAGGAGGTTAAATATATTCATAAAATTACACACTTACCGCCTATTAACCGCTGTTGATTATTCATCAAACAAAATAGTTTTATTTCAGACGTTATGTTCTACACTATTGATAATCTTGGATGGATATAGGAATAGTTAAACTGGCAAACGCAATCCCTTCACCTTGCCCTAAATCAAATAATATCAATATATTTAACTGGCTCTGGGACGGCGATTATCTCTAGAATAACGCCGCTTTATTTTTATCGTCGTCCCTTATCACGATAAATAAAGAACGGCACGGTCCGCTCGTGCGCGTATACATTTAAATTGAGGTGGTTATGTTCAGAAAATTAGCAGCCGAATGCTTCGGCACCTTCTGGCTTGTATTTGGCGGCTGCGGTAGCGCCGTCCTTGCCGCAGCATTTCCCGAGCTGGGTATCGGTTTTGCCGGCGTGGCGCTGGCATTTGGTTTAACCGTATTAACCATGGCGTATGCGGTTGGCCATATTTCCGGCGGTCATTTCAACCCGGCGGTGACCTTAGGCCTGTGGGCCGGCGGTCGTTTCCCGGCGAAAGAGGTCATTGGCTATATTATCGCCCAGGTGGTCGGCGGAATTATTGCCGCCGCGGTGCTGTACGTAGTGGCCAGCGGTAAAGCCGGCTTTGATGCCGCCGCCAGCGGTTTTGCCTCCAACGGCTATGGCGAACACTCCCCGGGCGGCTTCTCTATGCTGTCGGCTATCGTTATTGAAATCGTACTGACCTGCGGCTTCCTGCTGGTTATCCATGGCGCTACCGACAAACACGCGCCTGCGGGCTTCGCGCCGATCGCTATCGGCCTGGCGCTGACCCTCATCCATTTGATCAGCATTCCGGTCACCAACACCTCAGTCAACCCGGCGCGCAGCACCGCGGTGGCGATTTTCCAGGGCGGTTGGGCGCTGCAGCAGCTGTGGCTGTTCTGGGTCATGCCGATCGTCGGCGGGATCCTCGGCGGCGTGCTGTACCGCACTCTGCTGGAAAAACGCGATTAATCTTTTCTAAAGCCCGGGTCCCCGGGCTTTTTCTTTCTGGCGACAGCTTTACTCGGCCCGGCTATTTGGATAGTGTCATGAGCGCTATTCTCATCATGCAAGGGTTGCATCGTTCATGTTCTCGGGACTATTCATCATTCTGTTGCCGCTGGTCGTCGGCTATTTACTGCCTCTTCGTCACTCCTCCGCGTTAAAACTGATTAACCGGATGCTGAGCTGGATTGTCTATGTGATCCTCTTTTTTATGGGTATCAGCCTGGCGTTTCTCGACAATCTGGCCAGCAATCTGCTGGCGATATTGCATTACGCCGCGGTGAGCGTGGTCATCATTTTACTGTGTAATATTACCGCTCTGCTGTGGCTGGAAAGAAAAATGCCCTGGCGCAGTCTGCATCGTCAGGAGAAATTACCCTCGCGCCTGGCCATGGCCCTGGAATCACTCCAGCTGTGCGGTGTGGTGGTGCTCGGTTTCTTGCTTGGCCTGACCGGCCTGTCTTTTTTACAACACGCCACCGAAGCCAGCGAATATACGCTGATCTTTCTCCTGTTCCTCGTCGGTATTCAATTACGCAATAATGGAATGAGTTTGCGACAAATAGTCCTCAACCGGCGGGGAATGATCGTCGCCGTGGTGGTCACGGCCAGTTCATTACTCGGCGGCATCCTCAACGCCTTTATTCTGGATTTGCCGCTAAAGACCGGTCTGGCGATGGCCAGCGGCTTCGGCTGGTATTCACTCTCCGGTATTTTACTGACCGAATCCTTTGGCCCGGTGATCGGCAGCGCGGCGTTCTTTAACGACCTGTGCCGCGAGCTGCTGGCCATCATGTTAATTCCGGGCCTGATTCGCCGTAGCCGCTCCACGGCGCTGGGGCTGTGCGGCGCCACCTCCATGGACTTCACCTTACCGGTGCTGCAGCGTTCCGGGGGCGTGGAGATCGTCCCTGCCGCCATCGTGCACGGTTTTCTGCTGAGCCTGCTGGTCCCGATCCTGATCGCCTTTTTTGCCGCCTGAGCAGGCGCTGGCGGCAGACTTCCTGCCGCCAATTTTGCGCTAAATCAATCTCCCTTTAAGTTGTATCAGAAATACCTTTTCTCCTCACGCGCTCGGGCATAACCTTAAACATGTATATCAAATATAACTTTAAAGGTGTGACCATGTTTTGTGTGCAATGTGAACAAACCATTCGTACCCCGGCCGGCAACGGCTGCTCTTACGCGCAGGGGATGTGCGGTAAAACAGCGGAAACCTCCGATCTGCAGGATCTGCTGATTGCGTCACTGCAAGGCCTCTCCGCCTGGGCGCTCAAGGCCCGCGAATATGGCATTATCGACCACGACGTCGATAGCTTTGCGCCGCGCGCTTTTTTCTCTACGCTGACTAACGTTAACTTCGACTCCCCGCGTATCGTTGGCTATGCGCGCCAGGCTATCGCCATGCGTGAAGCGCTTAAAGCGCAGTGCCTGAACATTGATGCCCACGCGACGGTTAACAATCCGATGGCCGCTCTGCAACTGGCTAGCGACGATCTGGGCGACCTGCAGCGTCAGGCGGCGGAATTTACCCCGAACAAAGACAAAGCGGCCATCGGCGAGAACATTCTCGGCCTGCGCCTGCTGTGCCTGTACGGCCTGAAAGGCGCTGCGGCTTATATGGAGCACGCGCACGTTCTCGGCCAGTATGACAACGACATCTACGCCCAGTACCATAAAATCATGGCATGGCTGGGTACCTGGCCTGCCGATATGAACGCGCTGCTGGAGTGCTCAATGGAGATCGGCCAGATGAACTTCAAAGTCATGAGCATTCTGGACGCCGGTGAGACCAGCAAATACGGTCATCCGACCCCAACCCAGGTCAACGTTAAAGCGACCGAGGGCAAGTGCATCCTGATCTCCGGCCATGACCTGAAAGATCTCTATAACCTGCTGGAGCAGACCGAAGGCACCGGCGTTAACGTCTATACCCACGGGGAAATGCTGCCGGCGCACGGCTATCCGGAGCTGCGTAAATTCAAACACCTGATTGGGAACTACGGCAGCGGCTGGCAGAACCAGCAGGTGGAGTTCGCCCGCTTCCCGGGCCCCATCGTCATGACCTCTAACTGCATCATCGACCCCACCGTCGGCGCCTACGACGATCGTATCTGGACCCGCAGCATCGTCGGCTGGCCGGGCGTGAACCACCTGGAAGGTGAAGACTTCGCGCCGGTTATCGCCCAGGCGCAGCAGATGGCTGGCTTCCCGTACAGCGAGATCCCGCATCTGATCACCGTCGGCTTTGGCCGTCAGACCCTGCTCGGCGCGGCGGACACACTGATCGATCTGGTCAGCCGGGAAAAACTGCGTCACATTTTCCTCGTCGGCGGCTGCGATGGCGCCCGCGGGGAACGTAACTATTTCACCGATTTCGCCACCAGCGTGCCGGACGACTGCCTGATCCTGACCCTGGCCTGCGGTAAATACCGCTTCAACAAGCTGGACTTCGGCGATATCGAAGGCCTGCCGCGTCTGGTGGATGCCGGGCAGTGCAACGATGCCTACTCGGCGATTATTCTGGCGGTCACGCTGGCAGAAAAACTGGGCTGCGGCGTCAACGATCTGCCGCTGTCGCTGGTGCTCTCCTGGTTCGAGCAGAAAGCGATCGTCATCCTGCTGACGCTGCTGTCTCTCGGCGTGAAAAACATTGTCACCGGCCCGACGGCTCCTGGCTTCTTCACTCCGGATCTGCTGGCTATCCTCAATGAGAAGTTTGGTCTGCGTTCCGTGACCACCGTGGAACAAGATATGCAGCAGCTGCTGAGCGCGTAAGGAGTCCCTGATGACCATGCCAACCTCACAATGCCCGTGGCGAATGCAGGTGCATCACATCCATCAGGAAACGCCGGATGTGTGGACCGTTTCATTGCTCTGCCATGACTATTATCCGTACCGTGCCGGGCAGTACGCCCTGGTCAGCGTACGTCATTCGGCAGAGACCCTGCGCGCTTACACTATTTCGTCCACGCCGGGCGTCAGCGAATATATTACGTTGACCGTTCGCCGTATTGACGATGGCGCGGGCTCACAGTGGCTCACCCGCGACGTAAAGCGCGGCGACTATATCTGGCTGTCCGACGCGATGGGGGATTTCACCTGCGAGGATAAGGCGGATGATAAGTTCCTGCTGCTGGCCGCTGGCTGCGGCGTCACGCCGATCATGTCGATGCGCCGCTGGCTGGCGAAGTACCGTCCGCAGGCCGACGTGCAGGTGATCTATAGCGTTCGTTCGCCGGAGGATGTGATCTTTGCCGAAGAGTGGCGCAACTATCCGGTTACCCTGGTGGCGGAGCACCACGCGACGCACGGTTTTGTCGCCGGCCGTCTGACCCCGGAACTACTGCAGAGCGTGCCGGATATCGCCAGCCGCACCGTGATGACCTGCGGGCCAGCGCCGTATATGGAGAAAGTTGAACAGGACGTTGCCGCCCTGGGTGTTACCCGCTTCTTTAAGGAGAAGTTCTTCACCCCGGTGGCGGAGGCCGCCACCAGCGGGCTGAAATTCACCAAACTGCAGCCGGCGCGAGAATTTTACGCGCCGGTTGGCACCACCCTGCTCGATGCGCTGGAGAGCAATCAGGTGCCGGTGACCGTCGCCTGCCGCGCCGGCGTCTGCGGCTGCTGCAAAACCAGAGTCGTTTCCGGGGAGTATAGCGTCACCAGCACCATGACGCTGACCGACGGCGAAATCGCCGACGGCTATGTGCTGGCCTGCTCCTGTCACCCGCTGGGCGATCTGGTTCTGGCTTGACCTTAAAAGGCCGGATGACGCTAGGTTTATCCGGCCTCTGTTTCTGCTTTACGTCGTACGCAGTTGTTCCGCCTTTCGGCGCATGGCTATCGCCAGGCCGACTGACCGGCCAGCGAGTAACGCCCGGCGCCCAAAAGCGCAATCGCCAGCGCGCCAACAAAGAAATAGACCAGATTCTCAATCGCCCACGCGCCCACCGCATCAAGCGCAAACGTCTTGCCGAGACCGACCATCAGCCACGCCACTACCATGGTGAAAGCCAACACCAGCGCCGCTGGGCGCGTCAGGATGCCGACAATCAACAAACAGGGGGCAACCACTTCCCCCACCAGCACACCGTAGGCGATAAACCCCGGCAACCCCTTCGCCACCAGCATCCCGCTAATGCCGTCCACGCCATCCAGCAGCTTGTGCAAACCGTGAAAGAGCATTAACCCGCCGACGGCGAGTCGTAACAAGAGTTTACCGGCATCTTCATGCGACAGCGTTCTATTTACTGTGTTTAACAATCCCTTAACCATTTGATGTGCTTCCTGTTTTACACCCTGTGAGACCCCAGAGCATGCCCAATACTTCAGCAATAAAACCAGCGAAAAATTGAGGGAAATCGGCAACGTACGCTGCAGTTTCATCTAAGCTTGAAGGCGTTATCAAAAAAAGGAGATGGAGATCATGAAACAAACCGTGGCCGCATACATTGCCAAAACGCTGGAACAGGCCGGCGTGAAACGTATCTGGGGCGTCACCGGCGATTCCCTCAATGGATTGAGCGATAGCCTGAACCGCATGGGCACCATCGACTGGATGGCCACCCGGCACGAAGAGGTCGCCGCTTTCGCCGCCGGCGCGGAGGCGCAACTGACCGGCGAACTGGCGGTCTGCGCCGGTTCCTGCGGACCGGGTAACCTGCACCTGATCAACGGTCTGTTTGACTGTCACCGCAACCATGTCCCGGTGCTGGCGATTGCCGCCCACATCCCTTCCAGCGAGATTGGCAGCGGCTATTTCCAGGAGACCCATCCCCAGGAGCTGTTCCGCGAATGCAGCCACTACTGCGAGCTGGTCTCCACCCCGGAGCAGATCCCGCAGGTGCTGGCGGTGGCGATGCGTAAGGCGGTGATTAACCGCGGCGTTTCGGTGGTGGTTCTGCCCGGCGACGTGGCGCTGAAAGCCGCTCCGGAGAGCGCCAGCAGCCACTGGTATCATGCGCCGTTGCCGACGGTCTCCCCGGCCGACGAGGAGCTGCGCAAGCTGGCGCAGCTTATCCGCTACTCCAGCAATATCGCGCTCATGTGCGGCAGCGGCTGCGCCGGCGCCCACCAGGAGCTGGTGGAGTTCGCAGCGAAAATTAAAGCCCCCATCGTCCATGCGCTGCGCGGTAAAGAGCATGTCGAGTATGACAACCCGTATGATGTGGGCATGACCGGGCTGATTGGCTTCTCTTCTGGCTTCCACACCATGATGAATGCCGACACCCTGATTCTGCTCGGCACCCAGTTCCCCTATCGCGCCTTCTATCCGACCGACGCCAAAATTATTCAGATCGACATTAACCCCGGCAGCATCGGCGCGCACAGTAAGGTTGATATGGCGCTGGTGGGCGACATCAAATCAACGCTAAAGGCGCTGCTGCCGCTGCTGGAAGAGAAAACCGATCGCCGCTTCCTCGATAAGGCGCTGGAGCACTATCGCGACGCGCGAAAAGGACTCGACGATCTGGCGAAGCCCAGCGAGAAGGCGATCCACCCGCAATATCTGGCGCAGCAGATCAGCCATTTTGCCGATGAAGACGCCATTTTCACCTGCGATGTCGGCACCCCGACCGTCTGGGCGGCACGCTATCTCAAGATGAACGGCAAACGCCGCCTGCTGGGTTCATTCAACCACGGCTCCATGGCCAACGCCATGCCGCAGGCCATTGGCGCCAAAGCCACCGCGCCGGAGCGTCAGGTGGTGGCCATGTGCGGCGACGGCGGGTTTAGCATGCTGATGGGGGATTTTCTGTCGCTGGCGCAGATGAAGCTGCCGGTGAAAATTATCATCTTTAACAACAGCGTGCTGGGTTTCGTGGCGATGGAGATGAAGGCCGGGGGCTATCTCACCGACGGCACAGAGCTGCACGACACCAACTTCGCCCGCATCGCCGAAGCCTGCGGTATTAAAGGTATTCGCGTTGAGAAAGCCGCCGAGGTGGATGAAGCGCTGCAGACCGCCTTCCGCACCGACGGTCCGGTGCTGGTCGACGTCGTGGTCGCCAAAGAGGAGCTGGCGATCCCGCCGCAGATCAAGCTGGAGCAGGCGAAAGGCTTTAGCCTGTATATGCTGCGGGCGATCATCAGCGGGCGCGGCGATGAAGTCATCGAACTGGCGAAAACCAACTGGCTCAGGTAAAACAGAAGCAATACTCTGAACCAGAACAAGGAAAAGCCGTGATCGATCTGCGCAGTGATACCGTTACCCGTCCCGGGCGCGCCATGTTGGAAGCCATGATGGCCGCCCCGGTCGGGGACGATGTGTATGGCGACGACCCTACCGTCAATGAACTTCAGCGCTACGCCGCCGACCTGGCCGGCAAAGAGGCGGCGCTGTTTCTGCCCACCGGCACCCAGGCCAACCTCGTCGGCCTGCTCAGCCACTGCCAGCGCGGCGAAGAGTATATCGTCGGCCAGGGGGCGCATAACTATCTGTACGAAGCCGGCGGGGCGGCGGTTCTCGGCAGTATTCAGCCGCAGCCGATTGACGCCGCGGCGGACGGCTCGCTGCCGCTGGATAAAGTCGCAGCAAAAATCAAACCTGACGATATCCATTTTGCCCCGACCCGCCTGCTGAGCCTGGAAAACACCTATAACGGTAAGGTGCTGCCGCGCGACTATCTCCAGGAAGCCTGGGCGTTTACCCGCCAGCGCGATCTGGCGCTGCACGTCGACGGCGCGCGCATCTTTAACGCCGTGGTCGCCTACGGCTGTGAGCTGCGCGATATCGCCCAGTACTGCGACTCCTTCACCATCTGCCTGTCAAAGGGGCTTGGCGCCCCGGTTGGCTCGCTGCTGGTCGGCAGTGAGGCGTATATTCGCCGCGCCGTTCGCTGGCGGAAAATGGTCGGCGGCGGGATGCGCCAGGCGGGCATTCTGGCCGCCGCCGGGCTGTACGCGCTGAAAAATAACGTGCAGCGCCTGCAGGAGGATCATGATAACGCCGCGTGGATGGCGGATCAGCTGCGCGCCATCGGCGCCGACGTCACCCGTCACGATACCAACATGCTGTTCGTTCGCGTCGGTGATGAACAGGCCCGGGCGCTCGGCGAGTTTATGCAGGCGCGCGGCGTGCTGATCAACGCCTCGCCCATCGTCCGTCTGGTCACTCACCTGGATGTCAATCGTCAGCAGTTGAGCGAAGTGGTCGCCCACTGGCAGGCTTTTTTACAACGCTAAGGAGTCAGGCGTGTCGCAATCGGTTTTGGTGCTCGGCGCCAGCGGCTATATTGGTCAACATTTAGTCCGCGAATTAAGCGCGCGGGGTTATCCGGTGCTGGCGGCGGCGCGCCATACCGACCGACTGCAAAAACTCGCTTTGCCCGGCGTCACCTGCCGGTCAGTCGATCTCAATCAGCCGCAGGCTCTGCCTGCGCTGCTCACAGGTATCGATACCCTTTACTATCTGGTACACGGCATGGGCGAAGGCGGCGATTTTATCGCCCATGAGCGTCGGGTGGCGACGCATGTTCGCGATGCCCTGCGCCAGACGCCGGTGCGTCAGATTATCTTTCTCAGCTCGCTGCAGGCTCCAGCGCAGGAGCAGTCCGACCATCTGCGCGCTCGTCAGGTCACCGGCGATCTCCTGCGCGAGTCGGGCGTGCCGGTAACCGAGCTGCGGGCCGGAATTATCGTCGGCGCCGGCTCCGCCGCCTTCGAGGTGATGCGCGATATGGTCTATAACCTGCCGGTGCTGACCCCCCCGCGCTGGGTGCGTTCGCGTACCACCCCTGTCGCGCTGGAAAACCTGCTCGTTGACCTCGTTGAGCTACTGAATCACCCTTCCGACGCGCACCGCGTCTTCGAAGCCGCCGGTCCGGAGGTGTTAAGCTATCAGCAGCAGTTCATTCGCTTTATGGCCGTCAGCGGCAAACACCGCCCGCTCATTCCGATTCCCCTGCCGACGCGCTGGATCTCGGTGTGGTTCCTCAATGTCATCACCTCGGTGCCGCCGACCATCGCCAAAGCGCTAATTCAGGGGTTGAAGCACGATCTGATCGCCGATGACCGGACGCTGCGGGCGCTGATCCCGCAAACGCTGCTCCCCTTCGATCAGGCGGTTCGCCGCACCCTGAAAGAAGAAGAGCAGCTGGTAAACTCCAGCGACTGGGGCTACGACGCCCAGGCTTTCGCCCGCTGGCGACCGGAGTATGGCTATTATCCGAAACAGGCAGGCTGCACCATCACCACTCAGGCGAGCCGCAAAGCTCTGTGGCAGGTCGTTAACCAAATCGGCGGTAAAGAGGGATATTTTTTCGGCAATCTGCTGTGGAAAACCCGCGGCGCGATGGATCTGCTGGTCGGCCACCGGCTGGCCAAAGGGCGACCGCAGCGCGACTATCTGCAGACCGGCGATACGGTCGACAGCTGGAAGGTGATTATCGTGGAGGAAGAAAAACAGCTCACTTTGCTGTTCGGCATGAAAGCGCCGGGACTGGGCCGGTTAAGCTTTACCATTAACGATAAAGGCGATCGTCGTGAACTGGACGTCCGCGCCTGGTGGCACCCGCACGGTATGCCGGGCCTGGTCTACTGGCTGCTGATGATCCCGGCGCACCTGTTTATTTTCCGCGGTATGGCGCAACGCATCGCCCGGTTGGCCGAACAAATCTCAGGCAGAGTCGAAGGATAAGCATTATTCTTTCATGATTCTCATTGCATAGTCGGGAGAATCACGGAAAAATGCGCACGAAATTCTTTTCTGGGACAGTAGAGTAATATGAAGGTACTGGTTACCGGTGCGACCAGCGGATTAGGCCGCAACGCAGTGGAATATCTGCGCAACAAGGGCATCAGCGTGCGAGCGACCGGGCGCAACGAAGCGATGGGTAAGCTTCTGAGCAAAATGGGGGCGGAATTCATCCCGGCAGATTTAACCGAGCTGGTCTCTTCGCAGGCTAAAGTGATGCTCGCCGGTATCGATACTCTGTGGCACTGCTCAAGTTTCACCTCGCCCTGGGGCACGCAGCAGGCTTTCGATCTCGCTAACGTCCGCGCCACCCGCCGCCTCGGCGAATGGTCGGTAGCATGGGGCGTACGCAATTTCGTCCATATCTCTTCTCCCTCGCTCTATTTTGATTATCACCACCATCGCGATATTCAGGAAGATTTCCGCCCGCACCGCTTCGCCAATGAGTTTGCCCGCAGCAAGGCGGCCAGCGAAGAGGTGATCAACCTGCTGGCGCAGGCCAACCCGCACACCCGTTTTACCATTTTGCGCCCACAGAGCCTGTTCGGGCCGCACGATAAAGTCTTTATTCCCCGGCTGGCGCAAATGATGCAGCACTACGGCAGCGTCCTGTTGCCGCGGGGCGGCAGCGCGCTGGTCGATATGACCTATTATGAAAATGCCGTCCACGCGATGTGGCTGGCGAGCCAGCCTGCCTGCGATCATCTTCCCTCCGCCCGCGCGTGGAATATCAGCAATGGCGAACCGCGCACTCTGCGCAGCATCGTGCAGAAACTGATCGATGAGCTGGGCATCAAATGCCGGATCCGTTCAGTTCCCTACCCGATGCTGGATATTATCGCCCGCAGCATGGAGCGTTTTGGCGATAAAACGGCCAAAGAGCCGGCCTTTACCCACTACGGCGTCTCTAAACTTAATTTTGATTTTACGCTCGATATCACGCGCGCGCAGGATGAGCTGGGCTATCAGCCGGTGGTGACGCTGGACGACGGGATTGTGCGTACCGCCGCCTGGTTACGCGACCACGGTAAACTTCACCGCTAACCCTGGCCATATTTCTCTAACAGCGCCTCGGCTATCGCTTCGGTTTGCGCATCCGCTACGCCATCCCAGCGCTGGGGGCGGAAGTGCATCTGGAAGGCGATAATTACCCGTTTCTTCTGCGCGGGAGTCATCTCCGGCGTGACCTGATAGCCGTAGCGCGCCAGCAAATCCAGCACCACCTCAGGGTCCACAGGCTCACTGGGCGGCCGCCCGTTCAGATAAAAAGCCACCCGCTGCTCGTCCGGCCAGGCGCCAATCCCCTGCTGCGCCAGCTGTTGCCAGGGGAACAACGGCCCCGGATCGTCTTTGCGCTGCGGGGCGATATCCGCATGGGCCACCACGTTCTGCGGCGCGATGTGGTAGCGGGTGATAATATCGCGCGCCAGCGGGATCAGGGCTGCGATCTGTTCCGGGTGAAAGGGAGTAAAGCTTTTACCTCCCGCGGTCTTCTGCCAGCCGCGGTTTTCCAGTTCAATACCGATGGAAGTATCGTTGATGCGCGTGCTGCCGCGCCAGTAGCTGACACCGGCGTGCCAAGCCAGATCCTCTTCCGGCACCAGCTGCCAGATCCGCGGTTTATCATGGTGGCGCGGCGGCTGTTCAGGAATTAAATAGTGGGAACTGACCTCTTTATCGGTCAGGGTCGCCAGAGAAGTATCAAAGTTGTCTGCCGTATAGTGGATCACCAGCACTTTTATTCGCGGATAGGCCGCCTGCGCCGGATGGCGGGTGTCCAGCTGGTATCCATCGCGATCGATAATCCCTTTTTCGCCGGCACAGCCGCTTAGCAGTAACGCCAGCAGCGCGATCAGCGCAATCCGTGTCATTCTTTCATCCTTGCCCGGCAGCGTCTCCGGGTTAATAAGACCATCGATTTCGTCCTTTATTTTTCGCCTGGTACAGCGCGCTGTCCGCCCGGGCGATCAGCGTCTCCATCGGAACCGTGCCGTCGGAGGCGACGACCCCCATACTGACGGTCACCACCGAGGCCACCGCCGAAGCCTCATGGGGGATCGCCGCCTCGCTAATTTTCTGCTGAATGCGCTCGGCAATGGAGGTGGCTCGCGCTAAGGAAACCCCCGGCAGGGCGATGACAAACTCTTCGCCGCCGTAGCGGGCGACCAGATCGCCCTCGGCCCGTACCGCCATTTTAAGCACCTGGGCGACAGTCGATAAGCAATCGTCGCCAGCCTGATGGCCATAGTGGTCGTTGTAACGCTTAAAGTAATCGACGTCGATCATCATCAGCGCCAACGGCGTTTTTTGCTGCCAAATCTCCGCCAGATAGGCATTCAGCGCTCGGCGATTCGCGGTCCCGGTTAATGCATCCTGGTTGGCAATGCTTTCCAGCCGCTGAATAAGCCGCATATTTTCCTGATGCGTATTCCAGGCCTCATCATACCAGCGCTTAAGAATACGCCTGCCATAGAGTAAAATCGCCGTAAAAATGCCCCACAGGATCAAAAAGCGGACCTCAGTGTGAGGGTGGATCTGTAGTCCCGCCAGCAGGGCGGTTCCCCATAGCGGAAGCAAAAAAGCGATAATGCCGGGCCAATGGTGATACAGCGCGGCGAGGCCGGTGGTCATTAATATCACCAGCAGCGGCCAGGCGAAGGGCAGTGTCCAGAAAAAGATAAAACAGTAATTACTCAGGGACCAGCACAGGCTGAGTGCCAGCTGCAGGCCGGTGATAATGCTCAACGTATAGCGCCCCTGCGCCAGGCGCGGCGTGACGGCAATAATGGCTAAAATTACCGAAATAATAATAACCGCGATCAGCGCGACTTCGACATAAGGAATAACCGCCTGGTGCGTTAACAGCTTCTTATCAAAATGAGTAAAGATAAAATTGCGGAAGAAAACCATTAACGCAAAAGCGATATTGACAAAGGCCAGCCAGGGCATACTCATGGATAGCGCATGGCGCTGGACATTATCTCTGGTGGCCCACAGCTCGGTTCGCAGCTGGCGGACGCCCTCTTGCTTATTTGTTAACATCTTATCTCCCTGGTGACCTGCATGACCATGGGCGCAGACCCTGCTTTGCTTTATGATAAACCATGTTTCCGGGAATGTCTGTCAACGCTGCCCCCTTTCTGCCCCGGCGCCTTAAGCTGATTTTCTGCTAACGTCAGATGAAAAGGGTCTGGTCCTCTCCCTATGTGTATCTGGCAAAAAAAAGCAAGCATTATCAATGCGAAATACGTCATCTTTTCTTTAAAAAAGAGTTAACTAACCGTCATAAAATTGCAGTATTGCACTTGAAAAAAAAACGGTGTTAGTACAATCTGAAACCGCTCATTGGTGAGATAAAACAAGAGCATGATGATAGCAAGATAAACAATGGAGTCTAAAAATATGAAATATGCAGCTTTAGTGGCAGGTGCAGCATTGTTTTTAACGGCGAACGCCTTCTCTGCAGAAATTTTAACGAAAGAAGCCTTCGATAAGGTCCATACGCAATATACTAAAATCGGTACCATTTCTTCTACCGGTCAGACTGCACCCAGCGATGCCCGTGAAGAACTGATTAAAAAGGCCGATGAGAAAGGCGCAGACGTTATCGTGCTCTCTTCCGGTAATACCGATAAAAAACTGCACATCTCCGCTAACATCTATAAGAAGAAGTAATTAATCTTATATTTCAAGAAACATTATCATATTGCCCGGGTAATGTTTCTTGTTTGCCCGAAAAGTCTGTTTATTTTTAAACGGCCCCCAGATTTTCCTGCCTTAATATCATACAGCGATCTCCCCTGTCGATGTCCTGCCCTAAGGCCGTAGTCACATCAAGGTCTTAGCTCTTTGCGTCAAGTACAATCCGTACGCTATACGCTATGCTTTAACGGAAACTGAAAACGTAGTTCGCTTATAAGGAAATCATCATGCGCTACAAACTTCTTGCAGCACTTCTCCCTTGCGCGCTGGCGCTCAGCGCCTGTACGACCGTCACCCCGGCCTATAAAGATAATGGCACCCGCAGCGGCCCCTGTGTCGAAGGCGGCCCTGACGACGTAGCGCAAAAATTCTACGACACCCAGCTCCAGAACCGTACGCAGGATCCGGCGGCGCTGCGCCCCTATCTCAGCGACGCCCTGGCGAAGCTACTCAATGACGCCCGTCAGGATCCGGCCAACAGCAAACTGCTGCAGGCTAACCTGTTCTCCAGCAGCAGCACCCCGGCGGACAGCGCCGTCGTCGCCAGCGCCTCAACCATCCCTAATCGCGATGCGCGCAACATTCCGCTGCGCGTGGAGCTGAAGCAGGGAACCCAGAGCTGGAAAGACGAAGTGCTGATGATCCAGGAAGGCCAGTGCTGGGCCGTCGATGACGTTCGCTATCTCGGCCACAACAGCCACGCGCCGGCCGGGACGTTGCGACAGAGTCTGGAGAAACGTTAGTTCCGGAGTTGAAGCAACGTCGCTGAAACGATAACCCCGGTAAAATGTCGGTATTCGCCCCGAGAATGCCGACATTTACTCCCCCCTCACCCACCAGGCAATATTTTGTGCTAACTTTAAAGCTAAACGTGGTTTAGATTTAACTTTTAACGCATAAATATTGCATAACTATTCTGCCAAAGGTAGTATTTGCGGCCTCAATAGCTATTCGTATCAGACTGCCCAGATGAGTATTAAACTAAACGGCATTAATTGCTTCTACGGCGCGCACCAGGCGCTGTTCGACATCACGCTGGATTGCCCGCAGGGGGAAACGCTGGTGCTGCTCGGCCCCAGCGGTGCCGGGAAGAGCTCGCTGCTGCGCGTACTCAACCTGCTGGAGATGCCGCGTTCCGGTTCATTAACCATCGCCGGTAACCATTTCGACTTCACCAGAGCGCCGTCCGATAAAGCGATTCGCGAACTGCGCCAGAACGTCGGCATGGTCTTTCAGCAGTACAACCTGTGGCCGCACCTGACGGTACAGCAGAACCTGATCGAGGCCCCCTGTCGCGTACTGGGGTTAAGCAAGGATCAGGCGCTGGCTCGCGCTGAGAAGCTGCTGGAGCGCCTGCGTCTGAAGCCCTACAGCGATCGTTACCCGCTGCATTTATCCGGCGGTCAGCAGCAGCGTGTGGCGATCGCCCGCGCGCTGATGATGGAGCCGCAGGTTCTGTTGTTCGATGAGCCTACCGCGGCGCTCGACCCGGAAATCACCGCCCAGATCGTTAGCATCATCCGCGAGCTGGCTGAAACCGGCATCACCCAGGTTATCGTCACCCATGAAGTTGAAGTGGCGCGCAAGACGGCCAGCCGGGTGGTGTATATGGAAAATGGCCATATCGTCGAGCAAGGGGATGCCTCCTGCTTCACGCATCCGCAAACTGACGCGTTTAAAAACTATCTTTCACACTGATGTTTTTCGGGGAAATGACGATGAAAAAAGTACTGATTGCCGCCCTGCTCGCAGGCATGAGCCTCTCCGCTTCCGCCGCGCAAACCATTCGTTTCGCCACCGAGGCCTCCTACCCTCCGTTTGAGCTGGTGGATGCCAACAACCAGATCGTCGGTTTCGATGTGGATCTGGCTAACGCGCTGTGTAAAGAGATCGACGCCACCTGTACCTTTACCAACCAGGCCTTTGACAGCCTGATCCCGGGCCTGAAATTCCGCCGTTTCGACGCGGTCATGGCCGGGATGGACATCACGCCTGAGCGTGAAAAGCAGGTCCTGTTCTCCACCCCGTATTATGACAACTCGGCGCTGTTCGTCGGTCAGCAGGGCAAGTTCACCAGCATTGACCAGCTGAAGGGCAAAAAAGTGGGCGTACAGAACGGCACCACCCACCAGAAATTTATCACCGATAAACATCCGGAAATCACTACCGTGCCTTACGACAGCTACCAGAATGCGAAGCTGGATCTGCAGAACGGTCGTATTGACGCGGTCTTCGGTGATACCGCCGTGGTCACCGAATGGCTGAAGAGCAATCCGAAGCTGGCGGCCGTGGGCGATAAAGTGACCGACAAAGCCTATTTCGGCACCGGGCTGGGCATTGCCGTGCGTCAGGGCAACACCGACCTGCAGCAGAAATTTAACGCTGCGCTGGAAAAAGTGAAGAAAGACGGCACTTACCAGACCATCTATAACAAATGGTTCCAGAAGTAAGACTGAATGAACGAAATTTTTCCACTAGCAAGCGCCGCCGGGATGACCGTCGGCCTTGCCGTTTGCGCGCTCGCCATCGGCCTCGTCCTGGCGATGCTCTTCGCGGTACTGGAGTCAGTGAAATGGCGCCCGGTAGCCTGGCTTGCAACCGGCATTGTGACCATTCTGCGCGGCCTACCGGAAATTCTGGTGGTGCTGTTTATCTATTTCGGCTCGTCCCAGCTGCTGCTGACGCTCTCTGACGGTTTCACCATCCCGCTCGGGTTCACGCAGATCCCGGTGCAGATGCAGATTGAGAACTTTGACGTCAGTCCGTTCCTCTGCGGGGCGATCGCCCTGTCGCTGCTGTATGCCGCCTACGCCTCGCAAACGCTGCGCGGCGCGCTGAAAGCCGTTCCGCAGGGTCAGTGGGAGTCCGGCCAGGCGCTGGGGCTGTCGAAAGCGGCCATTTTCTTCCGCCTGGTGATGCCGCAGATGTGGCGCCATGCCCTGCCCGGTCTCGGCAACCAGTGGCTGGTGCTGCTGAAGGACACCGCGCTGGTGAGCCTGATCAGCGTCAACGATCTGATGCTGCAGACCAAAAGCATCGCCACCCGCACTCAGGAGCCCTTTAACTGGTATATCATTGCCGCAGCAATCTATCTCGTCATCACCCTGTTGAGTCAATACATCCTTAAGCGGATTGACCAGCGTGCGACGCGCTTCGAACGGAGACCAGGCTGATGCTCGACTACTTACCCGAACTGCTGAAAGGCCTGCATACCAGCCTGACGCTGACCGTGGCGTCGATTATCGTGGCGCTGATCCTGTCGCTGATCTTTACCATTATCCTGACGCTGAAGACGCCGGGGCTAGTGTGGATAGTGCGCGGCTACATCACCCTGTTTACCGGTACGCCGCTGCTGGTGCAGATCTTCCTGATCTACTATGGCCCCGGGCAGTTTCCTTCGCTGCAGGAATATCCATGGCTGTGGCATCTTATCTCCGAGCCGTGGCTGTGCGCCCTGATCGCCCTGTCGCTTAACAGCGCCGCCTATACCACCCAGCTGTTTTACGGCGCCATCCGGGCGATCCCCGACGGGCAATGGCAGTCGTGCAGCGCGCTGGGGATGAGTAAAAAGGATACCCTGGCGATCCTGCTGCCGTACGCCTTTAAACGCGCGCTGTCGTCCTACTCCAACGAAGTGGTGCTGGTGTTCAAAAGTACCTCTCTGGCCTACACCATCACCCTGATGGAAGTGATGGGTCACGGCCAGCTGCTGTACGGACGGACCTACGACGTGATGGTGTTCGGCGCCGCCGGGATTATTTATCTCATCGTCAACGGGTTGCTGACCCTGTTGATGCGCCTGGTGGAGCGCAAAGCGCTAGCTTTCGAACGGCGTAACTAGCGCCTGGCGTATTTGCATAATAAGCGAACAACAAGACGGACAAGTCTAATACCTGTCCGTCTTTTTTTATACCAAATAAAATATTTAATCATTTTTATTGAATACAAATTCATTTAATGGCATTGTCACCCTATGCCGCAGACACGGCGAATAATCATAAGATTGACAGACGGGAGTTCCACGATGAAAAAGTTAGTTCTGGCTGCACTGCTCACCACGTTCACCTTCGGCGCCGCCGCCGCGGAGAAAATCAGCTTCGGCGTGTCCGCGACCTATCCGCCGTTTGAATCGATGGACGCGAATAACCAGATTGTCGGCTTTGATATCGATCTGGCCCATGCGCTGTGCAAACAAATGCAGGCAGAATGCACCTTTACCAACCACGCGTTTGACAGCCTGATCCCGGCGCTGAAGTTTAAGAAGTATGACGCGGTGATTTCCGGAATGGATATTACGCCGGAACGCAGCAAGCAGGTGGCCTTCACCGACCCGTACTACGCCAACTCCGCGCTGGTGATCGCCAAAAAAGACGCGTTCCACTCGTTCGATGATTTGAAAGGCAAACGGATCGGCATGGAAAACGGCACCACCCACCAGAAATATCTGCAGGATAAACATCCTGAGGTGAAGACCGTCGCCTATGACAGCTACCAGAACGCGATTATCGACCTGAAAAATGGCCGTATCGACGGCGTGTTCGGCGACACGGCGGTGGTCAACGAGTGGCTGAAAACCAACCCGCAGCTGGGGGCAGCCACGCCGAAAGTAACCGATCCGCAATACTTTGGCACCGGCCTTGGGATTGCCGTGCGCCCGGATAACAAGGCGCTGCTGGAGAAACTGAACGCCGCGCTGAAGGCGATTAAAGCCGACGGTACCTACCAGAAAATCAGCAACCAGTGGTTCCCGGAGTAACTTTTTTGCCGGGTGGCGCTGCGCTTACCCGGCCTGCTCCGTCCCCGTAGCCGGGTAAGGCGTAGCCGCCACCCGGCAATTTCTCAAAGTGGCACGAAGAACCTGAACCGCGCCCCGCTTACCGACTCCACCAGCCGGATCCCGCCCCCGTGCAGCTCCAGCATCCGTTTCACAATCAGCAGCCCTAACCCACCGCGATCCTCCCGCGACGCCTGGGTAGACAACGCCGACGGCCGCTGGAACAGATCATCGCGCAGCGCGGCATCGACGCCCGTTCCGTTGTCTGCCACTTCAACCTGGAGCTGTTGATTCTCCTGCCAGACCGCCAGACGGATCTCCCCGCCGACGGGAGTATGCCGCATCGCGTTATCGAGCAGGTTGGTCACCACCCTCTCAATCATCGACACATCGGCGTTGATCAGCGGCAACGGCCCCGGCACATCAATTTGCAGGTTCACCTCGCGCGTGCGGGCGGTGAGTTCAAACTTCTGCGCCACGTCGGAAATCAGCTCCGCCATCGCGAAACGCTCGCGCTGCGGCTTAATGCTCCCGTGCTCCAGTCGCGCCAGCTCAAACAGCTGCTGTGAAAGATGGCGCACCTTGTTGCCCTGGCGCAGGGCGATGGTGAGATACTGCCTGCGCTCCTCGGCGGTCAGCCGTTCGTCCTTCAGGGTCAGCGTTTCCAGATACCCCAGCAGCGAAGTCAGCGGTGTGCGCAAATCGTGGGAAATATTGGCCACAAATTCGCGGCGCTGGCGGTCGCTGTCGGCCAGCCGATCCCACTGACCGGCTATCTGCCGGGCAAGGTCAATAAAGCGGTTCTCAAGGACCGCTACCTCGTTACCGGGCTGTGGCTCCGGCGTGCGGGCCGCCAGGGTTTTGATGGCGCTGATGCTGTCCCGATCGTTCGCCGCCACCTGGGCGGTGAGCTGGCGGACAGGCCGGGTAACCCAGAACCATGCCAGGCCTCCCGCCAGCAGACCAAACAGGGCCACCAGCAGCAGGGTCCACAGAACAATGCTCCACAGCGTTTTTTGCCAGGCGTCGGCCGCCAGCTGATTAAAGGTCTCCCCCTGCAAAATGATATACAGGTAGCCGCGCAGCTGGCCGTCGACGCGCAGCGGGGCGGCGCTGAAGACTTTTCGCCCGTCAAGGCTGCGGGGATCGTCGCCATACACCGGCGACGTACTGCCGGTGAGAAAAACCTGTACCGGCGCCATGTCGATCCGCTGGCGCTGGATATGGCCCGGCGGCGCCGCATCGGCCAGCAGGTCGCCATCAGGCGACAGCAGATAGAGCTCCACGCTGGGATTAAAGGTCATCAGGCGGTCAAACAGCGACTTCAGGGTTTGCCGGTTGACCTCGCCGTGGGCGTCCAGCAGCGGTTCGCGGGCCACAATTTGCTGAGCCAGTCCGGCGGAGAGGCGCTGCACCATGGCGTTGCCATACTGCGCGCTGCTGTGTAACTGAACGGCGCACACCGCCGCCGCGCACAGCATCAGCAGGGAGACCACCACCAGCGCCAGCCGCTGGCTGAGGCTCAGGCGGCGGATCACGGGGCGGCCTCCTGGGTCACCGGGGCGAACTTATAGCCTTTTCCCCAGACGGTCAGAATGATGTCCGGCTCGGCCGGGTCACGTTCGATTTTACTGCGCAGGCGGTTGATATGGGTATTGACCGTGTGCTCATAGCCCTCATGCTGATATCCCCAGACCTGCTCCAGCAGCGCCAGCCGGGAAAACACCTCCCCGGGATGGCGGGCAAAGTAATACAGAAGCTCGAATTCGCGCGGCGTGAGGTCCACCATCTCGCCGCGCAGCCTCACTTCGCGGGACAGCGGATCGATGCTCAGACCATGGCAGGACAGGCGCCCGGCGTCCATCAGCAGGTTCTGCCCCATCGCCTCCTGGCGACGAAACAGCGCTTTAACGCGGGCGATAAGCTCCAGTAACGAAAAGGGTTTCGCCAGATAGTCGTCGGCGCCCATCTCCAGGCCCAGCACACGGTGCATTTCGCTGGTGCGAGCGCTGATGATGATCACCGGCAGATAGCGGGTCATCTGGCGGATGCGCCGGCAGATCTCCAGGCCATCGACGCCGGGCAGCATCAAATCGAGGATCACCGCATCCCAGACCCGCGTTTCCAGTCGGGCGAGGGCCTGGCCGCCATCGGCCTCATGCACAATCTGATAGCCCTCATCCTGCAGATTGAGCCGCAGCAGCGTGGCTATATCCTCATCATCTTCCACCAGCAGAATGGTTTTGGCCATTAGATTCCCCCCACCAATAACAAAACATGCTGCGTCAAGCTTACCCGATTTCGGCGGCGCAAAGCCTTCACATTTTGTTTAAACTTCGCGGACCAGCAGGGTCAGCACTTCGTAGTGGGCGGTATGAGGGAACATATCAAACAGCTGGACCCGCTCGACGCGATAGCCGCTAAGACGGGCAATGTCGGTCGCCATGGTGCGGGCGTTACAGCTGGAATAGATAATGTAGGGCGGCGCCATGCGGCTTAAATAGTCGCACAGTTCAGCGCCAATGCCGCGTCGCGGCGGGTTGACCAGCACCAGCTGCGGGATATCCGCTTCATGCGTGGCGAACCGCGTGGAGTCCAGCGCCTGAAAATGCAGATTGCCGAGCCCCAGCTGCGCGGCAGACTGCCTGGCGCAGGCGATCGCTTCCGGGGCTATCTCTATCCCGGTCAGGCGCATCGCCGGCGTCGCGCAGTGCAGGCCAAAACCGCCGACGCCGCAAAACAGATCCCACATATGCTGGACCGGCAGCGCGCGCACCCAGTCGCGGGCGGTGGCGTACAGCCGGCTGGCTACCGTCGGGTTAGTCTGAAAGAAGCTTTGCGGACGGATCCACAGCGGCACCTCATTAAAGACCTCGCCCAGCGCCTGCTGTTCGGTGAAGAAGATCTCCTGCTCGCCTTCCATGATTGCCATATGCACCGGCTGGATATTCGCCGTGATCACCTTGAGCTGTGGGAGCTGTGCCTGCAGCCAGGGCAGCGCGGCGCGCAGCTGGGCCACCTTGGCCTCTGAGCGCAGCACGAAGCGCAGCATCATCTCCCCCTGCTGGCTGGCGGTCAGCAGCAGATATTTCAGCTCCCCGCGCTTGCGCGCGACGTTGTAGGGAGTTAACCCGGCGCGGGCGATAAAGGGCTTCAGGCCGGCAAACACCGGCGCAAACTCGGCGGGATAGAGCGGGCAGTCGGTGAGGTCCACCGGGGTGCCATCGCGGTGCAGCATCCCCAGCAGCGGACGCTCCACGCTGCCGCTGACCACCATTTTGGCCTTGTTACGGAAAGCCGCCTCCGGCCCGCTGACCGGCTCGCCCCAGTCGGCGACGGGGATTGCCGCCAGCAGCGTGCGCAGGTCGGCCATTTTATCGGCGAGCTGTTGCGGAACCGACCGTTCCAGCCATTGACAGGAACGGCAGCGGCCGGCGTCGTAGAGTGCGCAATGCATAATTGACCTTCAAAATTCCAGGGGCGGGGATTGTATCACCGTTATTGCAGGCGGAAAAACCGACGGCAGGTCGCTGGCACAAACAGCAGCGTCAGGACCAGTAGATCCGGCAGTTTTTGCATCACCAGCGAGTGGAAGATCTCCCGTTTGGATTCGCCGGGAATACTGAACAGCTCCGGATACCCGTAGCCCAGCGACGCCGCCCACAGGTAGCCGGCGGCTATCATCTGCGTCAGCAGATAAACCCAGCGCGCCCAGTTGCGCCCTTTCACCAGCGAGAAGGCGCACCAGATTTCGATAAACACCAGCGCCAGGCTGCCGAGGAAGACCAGCGTCAGGTTCCAGGTCTGGACGCTACGGTGTATGAATTCGTTCAGCCCCTGCAGGCCCAACAGATTGAGGATCATCAGCAGATCCAGACCGCGAATCAAAATAATCGCAAAGGCCGCCACCTGCACCAGCGCAGGGACGTTAAGGCGGGCATGCGATGAGCGAGTTTTCGTAAACAATCCCAACGTAATGTCTTCCATGAAAACGGCGCCACAGAGTGGCGCCGACCGGAGGCTGCTGTACCGATTTTAGGTGGTTCAGCCTTGTCTTGCACGCTGGATATCGCGCACTCGCTGCTTTTCTGCGCGGGCCATCAAATACCAGGCGATAAAACCAACAACGCCGACCACGCCGAGGATGAGCGTCGCCAGTGCGTTAATCTCCGGGTTGACCCCCATGCGCACGCTGGAGAAGACCAGCATCGGCAAGGTCGTGGCCCCGGGACCGGAGACAAAGCTGGCGATCACCAGGTCATCCAGCGACAGCGTGAAGGCCAGCAGCCAGCCGGAGATCACCGCTGGCATAATCATCGGCAGCGTGATGACGAAGAAGACCTTCAGCGGCGCGGCGCCCAGATCCATCGCCGCCTCTTCGATCGAGTGGTCCAGCTCACGCAGGCGCGAGGAGATCACCACCGCCACGTAGGCGGTACAGAAGGTGACGTGCGCCAGCCAGATGGTCAGCATCCCGCGATCCGACGGCCAGCCGATGGCATGTCCCAGCGCCACGAACAGCAGCAGCAGCGAGAGCCCGGTGATCACGTCCGGCATGACCAGCGGCGCGGTGATCATGAACGCGAAGCCGTTGGAGCCGCGAAAACGTCCAAAGCGCACCATCACCACCGCGGCGATGGTGCCAAGGATCGCCGCCGCCGTCGCCGCGCAGGCGGCGATAGTCAGGCTGAGCCCCACCGCGCTCATCATCGCGTCATCGTGGAACAGCTCGCTATACCAGCGCGTTGACCACCCGGCCCAGACCGTCACCAGCTTTGAGCTATTGAAGGAGTAGATCACCAGCATCAGCATCGGGGCATAGAGGAAGGTGAACCCGAGCACGAGGATCAGAATGCGCCACGGCGAGCGTACTACCGGCAAGTCGTTCATCCCTGCTCTCCCATCTGTTTTTGCTGGTGCTTATGGAACCACATGATCGGCACGATCAGCAGCAGCAGCATGACAATCGCCACCGCCGAAGCCACCGGCCAGTCACGGTTGTTAAAGAACTCCTGCCACAGCACGCGGCCAATCATAATGCTGTCCGGCCCGCCCAGCAGCTCCGGGATCACGAACTCCCCCACCGCCGGGATAAACACCAGCATGGAGCCAGCGATAATCCCCCCTTTGGTGAGCGGAACGATCACCTGAAAGAAGGTCTTCAGCGGCCGGGCGCCGAGATCCAGCGAGGCCTCCACCAGCGAATAGTCGATGCGGGTCAGCGCGGTGTAGATAGGCAGCACCATAAACGGCAGATAGGCATAGACGATACCGATATATACCGCCAGGTTGGTGTGCAGGATCTCCAGCGGCTGATCGATAACCCCTAGCCACAGCAGGAAGTTATTCAACACCCCGTTGCTTTTCAGCAGTCCCATCCAGGCATAGACGCGGATCAAAAACGACGTCCACGACGGGAGGATCACCAGCAACAGCAGAATATTGCGCGTCGACGGCTTGCTGTGCGCCACCGCCCAGGCCAGCGGATAGCCCAGCAGCAGGCAGCAGAGCGTCGAGATGCCCGCCACCTGCAGCGACTGCAGATAAGCCTCAAAATAGAGCGGATCGTCGGTCAGCTGCAGGAAGTTGGCAAAGTTAAGGGTCAGCGTCAGCTGACCATCCGCCCACTCCATCAGATCGGTGTAGGGAGGGATCGCCCGCGCCATCTCGGCAAGACTTATCTTGAACACGATCAGGAACGGCAGCATAAACAACAGGATCAGCCACAGATAGGGCAGCGCGATCACCAGCTTGCGGCCATGCGCCATCTGCAGGCGCGCCGCCCACAGCGCGAAGCCGCCCGGTTTTTTCGCCCCTGACGGGGATTCAACGGTACTCATCGCCCTCTCCTTACACCGTCAGTACAACGCAGCTGTCCGCATCCCAGCATAAACGCACCTCGTCACCCCAGGTGGGCGTCCCTTTCCGATGGCGGTGCTCATTCTGCAGCTGGGCGCTGATCATCTGCCCGCTTTGCAGGCGCACATGGTAGATGGAGAGATCCCCCAGATAGGCGATATGAATCACCTCGCCGACGGCAAAATTGTAGCCATCCGCCGGCGGCTCATCGCACAGCATGATCTTCTCCGGACGCAGCGCCACCCACACCGGCACGTTGTCCACCACCGAGGCGTCGGGGTCGACCTTCAGCGGATGCACCAGTCCCGGCGAGCGCAGCACCAGGCCATCTTCCAGACGCTCTTTCACCAGCCCTTCAAAGACGTTCACCGAGCCGATGAACTCGGCGCTGTAGCGGGTGGTCGGGTGCTCGTAAATCTCTTCCGGTTCGCCAATCTGCACAAACTTGCCGCGGTTCATGATGGCGATACGGCCCGCCATGGTCATGGCCTCTTCCTGATCGTGAGTCACCATCACGCAGGTCACGCCAACGCGCTCAAGAATATCCACCACCTCCAGCTGCATGCGATCGCGCAGCTTTTTATCCAGCGCCCCCATCGGCTCGTCGAGCAGCAGCAGCTTTGGTCGTTTCGCCAGGCTGCGCGCCAACGCGACGCGCTGGCGCTGACCGCCAGAGAGCTGGTGCGGCTTACGTTTAGCGAACTCCTGCATGTGCACCAGAGCCAGCATCTCCTGCACCCGGGCGGTGATTTCCGCCTTAGGCAGACGATCCTGCTTCAGACCGAAAGCGATATTCTGCTCAACGGTCATATGGGGAAATAGGGCGTAGGACTGGAACATCATATTGATAGGCCGCTGATAGGGCGGTACGCGCGCCAGATCCACGCCGTCGAGCATAATCTGTCCGGCGGTCGGTTGCTCAAAGCCCGCCAGCATGCGCAGCAGGGTCGATTTCCCGCAGCCTGATGCGCCGAGCAGAGCAAAAATTTCGCCTTTATAAATAGTGAGACTGACATCGTCGACAGCGTGCTGGCCATCAAACGACTTGGTTAAGTTACGGATTTCCAGCAGCGGGGTCAGCGCTTTGGGGGCTTTCGCCTGTGGGCGGGGCATTACGTCGTTCAATCGGGTGCTCTCCGGCAAAAAAACGATCACCATATGGTCCGGTGCCATACTTCGTGCTTAACAGTGCAGGTGCACCATCCTGGTGCTTCTGCTCGCCGGGCGCGCTGCCATTTCCCGGCGAGTGCCGTTCTGATACGGCCCGCTTACCGGGCCGTCAGAGTTTATTTACCGCTCTTCACTTTGGTCCACGCGCGGGTCCGCACGCGGTCGATCTTCGGATCCTGCACCTTCAGCGTGAACAGTTTGGCGAACACATCCGCTGGCGGATAAATCGCCGGGTTGTTACGGATAGTCTCGCTGACCAGCGGCGTAGAGGCCTTGTTGCCGTTGGCGTAGAACACCTGGTCGCTGATTTTGGCGATCACATCCGGGCGCATCAGATAGTTAAGGAACTGATAGGCCTCATCTTTATTCTTAGCGTCGGCCGGCATCGCAAAGACGTCAAAGAACGCCAGGGCGCCTTCCTTCGGAATAAAGTAGGAGACGTTGACGCCGTTCTTCGCCTCTTTCGCGCGGTTCGCCGCCTGCCAGACGTCCCCTGCCCAGCCGATCGCCACGCAGATGTCGCCATTGGCGAGGTCGTTAATATATTGCGAAGAGTGGAAGTAGCGGATGTTCGGCCGCAGCTTCAGCAGCAGATCGGTGGCCGGACCGGTGTAATCATTCGCTTTGCTGCTGTTCGGATCCTTGCCAAGGTAGTTCAGCACGGTGGCGAAAATCTCTTCCGGCGCGTCGAGGAAGGAGACGCCGCAGCTTTTCAGTTTTTCAAGGTTCTCCGGCTTCAGCACCAGATCCCAGCTGTCCACCGGCGCATCTTTGCCGAGGACGGCTTTCACCTTATCCACGTTGTAGCCAATGCCCGTCGTCGCCCACAGGTAAGGCATGGCGTATTTATTCTCCGGGTCATGCTTGGCGACCAGCTTCAGCACTTCGGGGTCGAGATTCTTCCAGTTAGGCAGTTTGCTCTTATCCAGCGGCTGGAACACGCCCGCCGCCAGCTGGCGCTCAAGGAAGCTGGCCGATGGCACCACCAGATCGAAACCGGTGCTGCCGGCCATTAATTTACCTTCCAGCACTTCATTGGAATCAAAAACGTCATACACGACTTTAATCCCGGTCTCTTTTTCGAAATTGGCCACGGTGTCCGGCGCAATATAATCAGACCAGTTATAGACATGCAGGGTTTTTTGTTCGGCGGCGAGCGAACCGGCAGAGACGGCCATCAGCGCACCCGTAACCAGACCTGTTAACCATTTTTTACCAAAGGCGGTCATATCTCTTTTCCTTCTCAACGCCCGTTAACTTACGGGCTCAAATATACGCATTTCTACGCATGCAAAAATCATGCATATTTTTTCATTGCCTGAGAAAAGGAGAGCGGATCTCTCCCGGAGTGGTTGCTCGCAACTGGAAGCATCGCCAGAATAACTGTAGCCAGAATAAGAGGCTATAGCCCAGGTAAAAAAACGCCTTTTATCAAATTTTTATGCAATAACGGTCTACGTGATAAGCCAAAACGGCCTGAATGGCGGTGAATAATGCTTTAAAGAAAGGTTAAATGCAGAATAAAAGCGGGTAATACGCAGCCGCTGCGGTAGTGGCTGCGCTAATTTTAGGCAGGTTTAGTGAAGAAAATGGTATTGCACGTTTTCCGCGGCCGGCTCTTCTTCTTCGCCTTTGTACAGCAGCTGATTGGCGCCGGCTTCGAGGATCACCATCGAGATCTGCTCCTCGCTTTGGCGGAAGAACCAGGCGAACTGCTCCATCGTCACCCCGGGGCCGATAGACAGCGACTGGCAGACCACCAGCTTGGGCAAATTATCGTCCTGAATGTCGATAAACGCCTTCACGGTTAACGAACTGGCGTTGATGGCCGAGAGATCCGCCGACAGCGCCAGTAAAGCAGACGGCTTCACCTCCGCCAGGGCGGAAAAGAGCACCACGTTATCCACCAGGTCAATTTTGGCATCAAAAATACCGTCGAAATTCTGCATATGCGGCAGGTGCAATGCCTGACAGGAATCGCACTCAAAAAAGCTGATGCCGATCTCATCCAGCCAGCGACGTAGCGTATCCAGACCTGGAACGACCAGTGAATCCATAGTGCCTGTGACCTCTTACAGTGGAAAAACGACGCCATAGCTTACGCAAAAAAAGCGCCGCATACCATGACAGTCTTGCATCCGGCGGTTAGCCGCCTATTTTCAAACAGAATTCCGGTGTCGCCTGGCGCTCGATCCAGGCGATCATCCTGCTGGCGATGTCCACGCCGGAGGTGGTTTCCACGCCTTCCAGTCCGGGCGAGGCATTCACCTCCATCACCAGCGGCCCGCGGCTGGCGCGTAAAATATCGACACCGGCGACGTCCAGGCCCAGGGTTTGCGTCGCCTTGATGGCAATGGCGCGCTCCTCATCGCTAATCTGCGCCACCGTCGCCATGCCGCCACGGTGCAGGTTAGAGCGAAAATCGCCCTCTTTCGCCCGCCGTTCGATCGCCGCCACCACCTCATTGCCGACCACCAGGCAGCGAATATCGCAGCCTTTCGCCTCGGCAATGTACTCCTGCACCAGGATGTGGGCGTTCAGCCCGCGAAAGGCGTCGATCACGCTCTCCGCCGCCTGGCGGGTCTCCGCCAGCACCACGCCGATCCCCTGGCTGCCCTCCACCAGCTTCACCACCAGCGGCGCGCCGCCGACCATGGCGATCAGATCGCTGGTGTCATCGGGGGAATGAGCGATGCCGGTCAGCGGCAGATCGATGCCCTGGCGCGCCAGCAGCTGCAGCGAGCGCAGCTTATCGCGAGCGCGGGTGATGGCGACCGATTCGTTCAGCGGATAGCTTCCCAGGAGCTCAAACTGACGCAGGGCCGCGGTGCCATAGTAGGTAATCGCCGAGCCAATGCGCGGGATCACCGCATCAAAGTGCGGCAGCTGGCGCCCTTTATAGTGGATCGAAGAGGCCACCGGGCTGACGTTCATATAACAGGAAAGCGGATCGAGGATCTCGACCTGATGCCCGCGCTGTTGCGCCGCTTCGCGCAGGCGTCGACATGAATAAAGCGTTCCATCCCGGGATAATATGGCAATTTTCATCCTGCACCTCTGCAAAAAGACCCGCACTGGCGGGCCTCAGCTATCGAACACACTTCCACCTTTCCTGCCGCCAGCGTCGGATACCGCCTGGCCGGAGCAGCAGTGTACACGTAATCAGCGCGTTGCCCACCCCTGCTTATGCAGATAGTCGAGAATAAACGGACGACTCTCTTTCACGATAGTGCGACGGATATGATCGCTCCAGGTATCGCGGCGGGCGTTGCTGCCGCGCGACAGATAATAGTGCGCCAGCTGTTCGTCATACTCCGCCAGCAGCGCGTTATCCAGCGGCTGATAGCGGTTCTCATGCACCAGCATGGCGGCCGGCATCCGCGGCTTGATGTCCGGGTTATCCGCCGGCCAGCCAAGGCAAAGACCGAACAGCGGCAGGACGTGCTGCGGCAGCTCCAGCAGCTCGGTCACCGCCTCGATGCTGTTGCGCAACCCGCCGATATAGACGCCACCCAGCCCGAGGGACTCGGCGGCGGTCAGCGCGTTTTGCGCCAGCAGCGCCGTATCGACAACGCCGATCAGCAGCTGTTCCGCCAGCCCCAGCTCCGCCTGCGGGCAGATCTGCAGGTGGCGGTTAAAGTCGGCGCAGAAGACCCAAAACTCCGCCGCCTGGGCGACGTGCTGCTGGCCGCCGGTCAGCGGGACCAGACGTTCACGCAGGGCCGGGTCGGTAATACGGATGATGGAGGTGCACTGTAAAAAACTCGAGGTAGATGCCGCTTGCGCGCTGGCGATAATCGCCGCGCGCTGTTCGTCGCTCACGGGCGCATCGGTGAAGTGGCGGATAGAACGGTGGCTGCGCAGCAGCTCAATGGTCGGCGTCATTTCGTTTTTCTCTGTCAGACAAGGATTCAGGCTCAGGAGAGTGAGTTAACTGCGGGGCCACGATCTGCGCCATCCGCCACATCACGACGATGGCGGCGGGGATCATCAGCACGATCCCGGCAAAGAGCATCACCAGCGCCGCGGTCGGGCTGGCAATGGGCGCAGGCAGCTGGACATACTGGTTAAGCGAGAGCCAGGCGAGGGTTAACAGCCCCATCCCGAGGATCTCAACCAGCAGTATGCTTTTTGGCAACGGGGCAAATTTTCGCATCACGCCTCTCCGGTTGATAAACGCGGCGCGCCAGCCAATGCCACCGCGCCGCCGGGTCAGTATACGGGTTTTGATAGTACGACATTTATCAAACATAGCCGTAAACCATCGAAGCAAAAGGCAGAACCTTCTTTCCCTCACCGGCCAATGCAGGCATCATAAGCGCCATTCGCCATCCGGCTGAGGTTTAAGGAGAGAAGCAATGTTTACCGTTATTTTTGGTCGTCCAGGCTGCCCTTACTGCGTTCGCGCCAAAGAGCTGGCAGAAAAACTGACCAACGAGCGTGATGACTTTAACTACCGTTACGTGGATATTCACGCCGAAGGCATCAGCAAAGCTGATCTGGAAAAAACCGTCGGCAAACCGGTTGAAACCGTACCGCAGATTTTCGTCGACCAGAAACACATCGGCGGTTGCACCGATTTCGAAGCCTGGGCGAAAGAGAACCTTGGCCTGTTTGCCTGAGTAAATTTATTTACTCGATGAATGACTGCGCCAGGTATCAAGCCAGGCGCAGATAAACAAAAAGCACAACGCCCCGAGCGCACACCAGAACACCGCGCTCAGTACCCACGCCATCTCCTGCCAGAACGTCCGGTGCGTGACGAAAAACAGCCGCATCGTCACCATACAGACCGGCGCCGCCAGTATCGCGCCGAGCAAAGGACGCAGCACCCGCCGTCCGGGAGAGAGACAGCTCGCCGCCGCCCCTGGCAGCAAAAAGAAGAGCAGGCCCAGCTCCGGGTTGCCGCTGGCGCGAAAGGCCCCTTTCATATGTAACAACAACGATAAGCACACCACAATGAACAGAACGAAGCCACAGATAATGCCGGCCCAACTACGCTCAGATTTCACCGTATCCTCCTGATGTTGCCTCTAACTCACGTCCACGTCGCCCAGTCAGATAAAGCATTTCGGCAATCCATGCCAATAACTCCCCTACCAGCCTAAAAACGATTGTCACTAGCCGCCGCATCCAGGAAGGATTAAACTAGCGGGTATATTTTTGCTGGTTATAACAGGGTGCCAGAATAGGTTCGCGACAACGCGAACGCCTGAGCAACCTTAGACCAAATAACCATTTCCTTCAACAACTTACTAGTAAACGAGAAGTTGGCTTTCGTGAATATAAACGTCGCAGATTTGTTAAACGGGAATTACATCCTGTTATTATTCGTTGTACTTGCATTAGGACTATGCTTGGGAAAACTGCGTCTCGGCTCAGTACAACTTGGTAATTCCATTGGCGTTTTAGTCGTTTCTCTATTATTAGGTCAGCAGCATTTCGCGATTAACACCGATGCCCTTAATCTCGGCTTTATGTTGTTTATTTTTTGCGTCGGCGTGGAAGCCGGTCCTAACTTTTTTTCGATTTTTTTCCGCGACGGGAAAAACTATCTGATGCTGGCCCTGGTGATGGTCGGCAGCGCGATGCTGATCGCCATGGTGCTGGGTAAAGTGTTCGGCTGGGATATCGGGCTCACCGCCGGTATGCTGGCGGGGGCGATGACCTCCACCCCGGTGCTGGTGGGCGCGGGGGACACCCTGCGCCATTTCGGCCTGCCCAGCGATCAGCTGGCGCAGTCGCTTGACCACCTGAGCCTCGGCTATGCCCTGACCTACCTGGTTGGTCTGGTGAGCCTGATCGTCGGCGCCCGCTATATGCCCAAGCTGCAGCATCAGGATCTGCAGACCAGCGCCCAGCAAATCGCCCGCGAGCGCGGCCTCGATACCGATTCCAAACGTAAAGTCTACCTGCCGGTGATCCGCGCCTATCGCGTCGGCCCGGAGCTGGTGGCATGGGCGGATGGCAAAAATCTGCGCGAGCTGGGCATTTATCGCCAGACCGGCTGCTATATCGAACGCATCCGCCGCAACGGCATTCTGGCCAACCCGGACGGCGACGCGGTGCTGCAGATGGGCGACGATATTGCGCTGGTGGGCTACCCGGACGCGCACGCCCGCCTCGACCCGAGCTTCCGCAACGGTAAAGAGGTTTTCGACCGCGACCTGCTCGACATGCGCATCGTCACCGAAGAGATTGTGGTCAAAAACCACAACGCCGTCGGCCGCCGCCTGGCGCAGCTCAAGCTTACCGATCACGGCTGCTTCCTGAACCGGGTCATTCGCAGCCAGATCGAGATGCCTATCGACGACAACGTGGTGCTGAACAAAGGCGACGTGCTGCAGGTCAGCGGCGACGCCCGCCGCGTGAAGACCGTAGCCGACCGCATCGGCTTTATCTCCATTCACAGCCAGGTGACCGACCTCCTCGCCTTCTGCGCCTTCTTTATCGTCGGCCTGATGATCGGCATGATCACCTTCCAGTTCAGCTCCTTCAGCTTCGGCATCGGCAACGCCGCCGGCCTGCTGTTCGCCGGCATCATGCTTGGCTTCCTACGCGCCAACCACCCAACCTTCGGCTATATCCCGCAGGGGGCGCTGAACATGGTGAAAGAGTTTGGCCTGATGGTGTTTATGGCCGGGGTCGGGCTCAGCGCCGGGGCCGGGATCAATAACGGGCTGGGCGCCGTCGGCGGCCAGATGCTGGCGGCCGGGCTTATCGTCAGCCTGGTGCCGGTGGTGATCTGCTTCCTGTTCGGCGCCTACGTGCTGCGCATGAACCGGGCGATGCTGTTCGGCGCCATGATGGGGGCCCGCACCTGCGCCCCGGCGATGGAGATCATCAGCGATACCGCGCGCAGCAACATCCCGGCGCTCGGCTATGCGGGCACCTACGCCATCGCCAACGTGCTGCTCACCCTCGCCGGGACGCTCATCGTGATCATCTGGCCAGGGCTACAATAAATTTTTTGCGAAAAAAGCCGCCACAGGCAGAACTTTTTCTCAGGGCATCAGTCATAAGTAATGCCACTGCTTTTCTTTGATGTCCCCATTTTGTGGAGCCCATCAACCCCGCCACTTCGGTTCAAGGTTGATGGGTTTTTTGTTGCCTGCGTTTAGCCATTCCGGCTGAAACGCCGCCTCAGCGCCCCTCTTCCTGCGCCCTCTCCCCTGCCAGCTGCCCGACCAACATGCGGATCGCCGCCTTCGACAGCGGCGCGCGGTCGGTGACAAAGTGCAGGGTCATCCCTTCAATAAAGGCGTCAAGGCCGCGGGCGGTGTCGGGGGCAAACCACTGCTCCAGCGTCTGCTGGCTGCGCCGCATCCAGTTCTGCATCACCGCCTTCAGCGCTGGCTGGCTGCTGCAGAACGCGTACAGCTGGTACATCAGCTCCATATTGCGCGCCGTGGTCACCTGGGCGCTGAAGATCAGCTCCGCGATGGCATCGCAGGCTTGTTGCCGGTTCGTTACTCCGGCGAAGCTTTGCTGATACTGCGCCGACATCTCGGCGGTAAACAGGTTGAACGCCTCCGCGATCAGCGCCTCGATGCCGCTGAAATAGTAGGTCAGCGACCCCAGCGGCACATTCGCGCAGGTGGCGATTTTACGGTGCGTCACCGCATGGACGCCGTGCGCCGCGATGGTGTCCAGCGTCGCCTGCAGGATGCGCTCGCGGCGCTGCGGATCGTTCGGTCTACGGGCCATGATTTTCCTCTTCCGGTTTATGTACAAATGTACACATGCTTGCTACTGTTGTCTTCACTCTTCTCCTTTAAGGCGTTTACGGATGACGACGCAATCTTCGCGCAGAGCGCTCCAGCTTCGACTGTGGGCGCTGTTTATGTTCTTTTTCATCCCCGGCTTATTAATGGCTTCCTGGGCCACCCGCACGCCGGCGATCCGCGATCTGCTGGCGCTTTCTACCGCAGAGATGGGCGTCGTGCTGTTTGGCCTGTCGGTGGGATCGATGAGCGGTATTCTCTGCTCGGCGTGGCTGGTGAAGCGCTTTGGCACCCGCAAGGTCATCCGCACCACCATGTCCTTCGCCGTACTCGGCATGCTGGTGCTCAGCCTGGCGCTGTGGGTCACCTCCGCCCCGCTGTTCGCCTTCGGTCTGGCCATCTTTGGCGCCAGCTTTGGCTCGGCAGAGGTCGCCATTAACGTCGAGGGCGCGGCGGTTGAGCGGGAGATGAATAAAACGGTGCTGCCGATGATGCACGGCTTCTACAGCTTTGGCACCCTGTTCGGCGCCGGGGTGGGCATGGCGGTGACCGGGTTCGGCCTGCCCGCCGCTCCGCATATTCTGGCGGCCGCGCTGGTGGCCATTCTGCCCATCGCCATTGCCATCCGCGCCATTCCGGAGGGTACCGGTAAAAATGCCGCCGAAGCCGCCCACGGCGAGGCGAAAGGTCTGCCGGTATGGCGCGACGCGCAGTTGCTGCTTATCGGGGTCATCGTCCTGGCGATGGCCTTTGCCGAAGGCTCGGCCAATGACTGGCTGCCGCTGCTGATGGTGGACGGCCACGGCTTTAGCCCCACCTCCGGCTCGCTGATCTATGCCGGCTTCACCCTCGGCATGACGCTGGGCCGCTTTACCGGCGGCTGGTTTATCGATCGCTACAGCCGGGTGACGGTGGTTCGCGGCAGCGCGGTGATGGGCGCCCTGGGTATCGGCCTGATTATCTTCGTCGATAACCCCTGGGTGGCGGGCATCTCGGTGCTGCTGTGGGGCATCGGCGCCTCGCTCGGCTTCCCGCTGACTATTTCCGCCGCCAGCGATACCGGTCCGGATGCCCCTAAGCGCGTCAGCGTGGTGGCGATTACCGGGTATCTTGCTTTCCTCGTCGGGCCGCCGCTGTTGGGCTTCCTCGGCGAGCACTTCGGCCTGCGCAGCGCGATGCTGGTGGTGCTGGGCCTGGTGATGGTGGCGGCGCTGGTCGCCCGCGCGGTGGCTAAGCCACAGTCTGAACCCGTTATGGAGAACAGCTAATGAGCATCAAACTGATTGCGGTGGATATGGACGGCACCTTTTTAAGCGATGCCAAAACCTACAACCGGCCGCGCTTCCTCGCCCAGTATCAACGAATGCGCGAGCAGAACATTCGCTTCGTGGTCGCCAGCGGCAACCAGTACTACCAGTTGATCTCCTTCTTTCCGGAGATCGCCCACCAGATCGCCTTCGTGGCGGAAAACGGCGGCTGGGTAGTGAGCGGCAATGAAGATGTCTTCAACTGCCAGCTGCCG
Source organism: Klebsiella sp. C283 (assembly GCF_048822555.1). NCBI lineage: Bacteria > Pseudomonadati > Pseudomonadota > Gammaproteobacteria > Enterobacterales > Enterobacteriaceae > Klebsiella > Klebsiella sp. C283. Next base: position 441,948 of record NZ_JBMEZS010000001.1, on the reverse strand, counting down.
GTTCACCATTTCAACGCCGTGGTCGATCATCTGCAGACGCTGCCGAATATCGAAATCATCGCCTGCGGGAAGCGCAGCGCCTACACCCTCAACCGCTACAACGACGCGCTGAAGACGGTGGCGGCGAAGTATTATCACCGCCTTGAACTGGTGGATGATTTTAACCATCTCGATGACACCATCCTCAAATTTGGTCTCAACGTGCCGGACCGCCTGATCCCGGAAATTCAGCCGAGGCTGCACGCGGCGCTGGGGGACATGGTGACCGCAGTGGCCACCGGCTACGGCAGCATCGACTTAATTATCCCGGGGGTGCACAAAGCCAACGGCCTGCGTATTTTGCAGCAGCGCTGGGGCATCGAGGATCATGAGGTGGTGGCGTTCGGCGACAGCGGCAACGATATCGAAATGCTGCAGCACGCCGGGTTTGGCTTCGCCATGGCCAACGCCCGGGAAGACGTCAAAGCCGTCGCCCGCTATCATGCGCCGCACAACAACGAAGAGGGGGTTCTGCAGATTATCGATAAGGTGTTGGATCGCGAAGCGCCGTTCGCCTGATAAGACCCGGATGCAAGCGCATCCGGGTTGAAAACCGGTTACCCCTGCTGCGAATTGCCGACGCTTTTATCTTTCAGGAAGTAGATCATCAGCCCCAGCCACAGCACCCCGCCCAGCAGGTTAAACAGGCTGAACAGCCCATTGCCGCCCAGCTCGTAAGCATGTTTGCTGAGCTCGATGCCGACGGTGAAGATCAGCATCTGCAGCATTCCCATCGCCGCCGAAACCGTGCCTTTGCTCATCTCGCTGGCGAACAGGGTTAAGCGCACCAGGCCGGCGTTCGCCAGGCCAATCCCGAAGGCGTAGAAGCTCAGGCCGGCGGTCATCCACAGATAGGCGTGGGAAGAGACCACCGTCGCCGCCGCGGAGAGGAGCAGGCCAAACACGATCGGCCAGCCGCCCATGATAATCAGCGAGCGCACGGTACGGCGCGAAGTCAGGCGCGCCAGCACCAGGTTGCCGGCAATCAGCGCGCCGAAAATCGGCACCTGCAGCATGCCATACTCATAGCTGGTGGCTTGTTCGCCGCTGATAATAATGACCGGCGACTGGGCAATCCACGCCAGCAGCGGCAGGCTGACAAAGCCGGTGGCCAGCGCGCCGGCGACGAAGCGCAGGTTTTTCAGCACCAGGCGATAATCGCGGCCCAGCTCTTTGACCGACAGCTTTTCACCCAGCCGCGTCGCGGTCTCCGGCATCGCCCGCTGCAGGCCGACAAACGAGATGGCCGCCAGCACGGCGAACAGCACGAACATCATCTCCCACGGCAGGATATGCACCCAGGCGGCGCCCACCAGCGGCCCCAGCAGCGGAGCAATCAGCGCCACGTTGGCCATCAGGGCAGTGATTTTAATACACACCGCCTCCTCAAAGGACTCCTGGATCGCCGCGTAGCCGACCGCGCCGATAAAGCACAGGCTGATCCCCTGCAGGAAGCGCAGCAGGGTGAACTGCTCAATGGTCTGCGCCAGCAGCGTCGCCAGGCAGGTGACGATAAACCACACCACCCCGGTCAACATCACCGGACGGCGGCCAATACGGTCCGACAGCGGCCCCAGCAGCCACTGTAAAAACATGCCGCCGGCCAGATAGGCGGTCATCGAGGTGGGTACCCACTCGTTGCCCACCTGGAATTCCTGAACCACGGCCAGCATACCCGGCTGGATCATATCGTTGCCGATATAGGTGGAAAACTCGTACAGCACCAGACATAGCGGGAACAGCAGCGCCTGCCTTCCGAGGCGGCGGCCTGAAAGCGAATAATTTTGCATGAAATCTCTTATCTATCAAAAATCGCGCAAAGTGTAATGAAACTCCCGGCGCGGAGATAGTGAATTGTGGGTGACACCGCACAATATTGCGAGTTGCGCGCCACCGTCAGGCTTCTTCTTTGCAATTCACTCGGCGTATATATTCCGTTTATGTTTCAGCAATGTGACAAAGGATATACTGACGCTTTTCAGGGGGTTAGCGCCGCGCCTCAGGAGTCGACATTTCATAACAACCTGATCTTTAAGACAATACTGCTTTATCTCCGCACCGCTTTTATTTAGGGTAGGCGGCTTATTTGCTATCGGACCAACGAGCCTGGAAGTCTATGCTGGAAAATATTAACTACGCGCTGTTCGCCCTGCTCAACGCAACCCCGGCCTCGCCGCAGTGGGCCATTGAGGTGGCGATTTTCATCGCTAAAGATCTGATTCTGATCGTGCCCCTGCTGGTGGTGGCCTTGTGGCTGTGGGGGCCTGCCCAGCGGCAGATGGTGTTTAAGCTGATGCTGGCGCTGACGATCAGCCTGACCGTCTCATGGGCGATCGGCCACCTCTATCCGCACGATCGGCCATTTGTCGCCGGCGTGGGCTATAACTTCCTGCACCATGCGGCGGACGACTCCTTCCCCAGCGACCATGGCACCGTCAGTTTTACCTTTGCCCTGGCCTTCCTGTTCTGGCATCGCCTGTGGTCCGGCGCCCTGCTGATGGCCCTTGCCGCCGCCATCGCCTGGTCCCGCGTCTATCTCGGCGTCCACTGGCCGCTGGACATGGTTGGCGGCCTGCTGGCCGGGATGTGCGGCTGCCTTGGCGCGGCGCTAATCTGGCATACTGTCGGCCCGGCGCTGTACCGTCAGCTGCAGCGCCTCTATCGCCTCTGCTTCTCCCTGCCGATCCGCAAAGGCTGGGTGCGAGGCTAAACGCCGACCGTCGCGGCGGCCACCGCGTGACTAACCCGCAAGCGACAGGTAAAATCCCGCTAACGCCCTGCCTCCGCAGGGCGATTTTAGCGCAGAGGGAATATGGAAACTCGCCGTGACGAACGCATCAGTCAGCTCATTCAGGCACTCAAGCGCAGCGATAAGCTGCATCTGAAAGAAGCGGCCTCCCTGCTTGGGGTGTCGGAAATGACCATTCGTCGCGACCTCAACGGCCACAGCGGTCCGGTCGTGCTGCTCGGCGGATACATTGTGCTGGAGCCGCGCAGCGCCACCCATTACCTGCTCAGCGACCAAAAGACCCGGCTGGTCGAGGAGAAACGCCGCGCCGCCCGCCATGCGGCCGCGCTGCTGGAGCCCCATCAGATGGCCTTCTTCGACTGCGGGACCACCACCCCGTGGATCATCGACGCCATTGACGATGCCCTGCCCTTCACCGGCGTCTGCTACTCCCTGAACACCTTTCTGGCCCTGCAGGAAAAGCCCCAGTGCCGCGCGGTCCTGTGTGGTGGAGAATTTCATGCCAGCAACGCGATTTTTATGCCGCTGAGCCTTGAGGATACCCTCAGCCATCTGAGCCCTGACATCGCCTTTTACTCGGCGGCGGGCATTGACTGCGAACAGGGGGCGACCTGCTATAACCTGGAGGAGCTGCCGGTCAAACACTGGGCGATGCGACACGCGCGCTACCACGTGCTGGTGGTCGACCACAGCAAGTTTGGCAAAGTGCGTCCGGCGCGCATGGGGGCGTTAGCGAAGTTTGACGTGATCGCCAGCGATATCTGCCCGGATGATGAGCTGGTGGCGCTGGCGAAGGCACAGCAGATCTCCCTGCTGTATTGAAGCGTCACTATTGAAGCGTAACTGACCGCGCCCCGCCGGGCGCGGTCATGGCATCAGGAGAACCAGCTGCCGAACCAGCCGTGCAGTTTCATCAGTACGAAGTCGATCATCCGGCTGAAGAAGCCGCCCTCTTTAACCGGCTCCATGACGATCAGCGGGCGCTGCTCGATGGTTTTATCATTCAGCTTAAAGTCGATAGTCCCGACCACCTGCCCCTTCTCCAGCGGCGCGGTAAGCTGCGGCTGGTTTAAGGTGTAGCTGGCTTTCAGGTTTTTCAGCTGGCCCTTCGGCAGGGTGATAGAGCCCGCTTCGCCGGCCCCCAGTTTCGCTTCGCTGCTATCGCCAAACCACACGCGCTGGGTGACGAAGGTGGCATCCGGTTTAATCGGCGTCACGGTTTCATAGAAGCGGAAGCCCCAGGTCAGCAGTTTTTCCGACTCGTTAAAGCGAATGCGGTCGGTTTTGGTCCCCAGCACCACGGCAATCAGACGCATATCGCCCTGAGTAGCCGAAGAAACCAGGTTATAGCCGGCCCCGGCGGTGGTCCCGGTTTTCACGCCATCGGCGTTGAGGTTGGTGCTCCACAGCAGGCGGTTACGGTTTGGCTGGCGAATTTTATTAAAGGTAAACTCTTTCTCTTTATGTACCGCGTACTCTTCCGGTACGTCGTGGATCATCGCTTTGGTCAGTAACGCCATATCGCGGGCGGTACTGAACTGCCCCGGCGCATCGAGGCCGTGGACGGTCATAAAGGTGGTGTTGGTCAGCCCCATTTTTTTGGCGTAGCCGTTCATCAGGCTGACGAAAGCGTCCTGGCTGCCCGCCACGTAGTCCGCAATGGCAATGCTGGCGTCGTTACCGGACTGAATGATGACCCCTTTGTTCAGATCTTCTACTGAAACCTGCATGCCGGGCTTGAGGAACATCACCGATGAACCGCGCAGCGCCGGGTTGCCGGTCGCCCAGGCATCGCGCCCGACGGTCACCATATCGGTCAGTTTAATTTTTCCCGCTTTTATCGCCTGCCCCACCACGTAGCTGGTCATAATCTTCGTCAGACTGGCCGGGTCGAGTTTTTCATCGGCATTGCCTTCGCTCAGCACCTTCCCGCTGGCGTAGTCCATCAGGATCCAGGCGCGAGCGTCAATCGAAGGGGCGTCGGGGAGTTGTTCTGCAGCCTGCACCGCAGGTGCGACAAGAAATAACAGCGCGCAACCTGCCGCGAGGCCGCGAAGGGAAAAAGCGTCATGCATCATAAGAGCCACCCAAGTATCCTTTCCAAACAAAATATGCCGCGCCACTCTGACCGCGCCGCAGCAACCGGTGAGTAAAGCGTACAAATGACCTTAAAGAAACAGCGAGTTGGTAAAGTTTTTAAAGTTTACGCAATAACATGCCGCTGTGCTTTAATCAGAACAATTTTTTTGATCGTGATTGCCTAAATATTAACTTTATCCCAACATGATCGCCGATCGCGCTGCAACGGCAGTGAAACAAACTCAGGAGCGAAAATGATTACACTGTGGGGACGTAATAACTCGACCAACGTGAAGAAAGTGCGCTGGGTGCTGGAGGAGCTGGATCTGCCGTATGAGCAGATCCTCGCCGGGCTGGAGTTTGGTCTCAATCGTGACCCGGAATATCTGGCGATGAACCCCAACGGGCTGGTGCCGCTGTTAAAGGACGATGCCGCCGGGGTGGTGTTGTGGGAATCAAATACGATTATTCGCTACCTTGCCGCCCAGTATGGCGCTGACCGTCTGTGGCTGGCCGCGCCGGCGCAGCGCGCGCAAGGCGATAAGTGGATGGACTGGTCCAACGGCACGCTCTCTCCCGCCCATCGCCCGGTGTTAATGGGTCTGGTGAGGACGCCGCCGGAGCAACGCGACCCGGCGGCCATCGCCGCGGGGATCAGCGCCTGCGAAGCGCTGTTCGCCATGCTGGATGACGAGCTGGCGAAAACGCCGTGGCTCTCCGGCGAGCAGTTCGGCCTTGGCGATATTGCCGTCGCCCCCTTCGTCTACAACCTGCTGTCGATCCTCGACAGCTGGCAACCGCGTCCCCATCTGCAGCGCTGGTATCAGCAGATTAGCCAGCGTCCGGCCTGGCGCGAAGTGGTGCAGATCCCGGTCACCTGAAATTAACTCTCCGGACTCAGCCGCAATAGCTCGCCGTTAGACTCGTCGGTTAACACATACAGATAGCCGTCGGGTCCCACGCGGACGTCGCGGATCCGTTTCCCGCGCGCCTCCAGCAGGCGCCCCTCCTCATGGACCTGATTGCCGTCCACCGCCAGAACAATCAGCGATGTCTCCTTCAGCGCGCCGATAAACAGCTTATGTTGCCACTGGGGAAAGGTCTGCGCCGCGTAAAAGGCCATCCCGCTCACTCCCGGTGAGACCGGCCAGACATACAGGGGAGGCTCGGTCCCCGGCACCGTCTTGCCCCTGGCCTCCGGAATGGGCAGGCCGCTGTAGTTAATGCCGTGCGTCGCCAGCGGCCAGCCGTAGTTTTTTCCCGCCTGCGGGATATTAATTTCATCCCCGCCGCGCGGGCCATGCTCGTTCAGCCACAGCGCCCCGCTCCACGGATTCATCGCCATACCCTGCGGATTGCGGATGCCGTATGCCCAGATCTCCGGCCTCACGTCGGCCCGGCCAACAAAGGGATTATCCGGCGGAACGCCCCCGGTCTCCGTCAGACGGACCACTTTTCCCTGCAGCTTGCCGAGATCCTGAGCGGTGGGACGCTGATTGTTCTCCCCGAGGCCGATAAACAGATGCCCTTTGCCGTCGAACACCAGCCGGCCGCCAAAATGATTGCCGACGGAGAGTTTCGGCTGCTGGCGAAACACCACGGTGAAGTTCGTCAGCTGCGTGGCATCCTGGCTCAACTGCCCGTAGCCCACCGCAGTGCCCGCTTTGCCGCTGGCGTCGCTCTCCGCATAGCTTAGCCACACCCGCCGAGACTGCGCGAAATCCGGGGCCAGCGCCACGTCCAGTAAGCCTCCCTGGCCGTTGGCCCACACCTGCGGCACGCCGGCTATCGGCGCCGACAAGCCTTTACCCGGCTGCCAGCGCTTGAGCTCGCCGCCGCGCAGAGTAATCAACATGCCCTGGTCGCCGGGGAGAAACGCCAGGCTCCACGGATGGGCCAGCCGGTTCTGCAATACTTCCACCCGCACCGCGGCCTGGCTCAGGGCCGGCAGCGACAGGGCGCTTAATAGCAACAGCAGCGGGATCGGACGCATGGCATTCTCCTTTCGTCAGCTCTGCGCTAAAGGGTAGCCAGCGGGGAAATTTGCGCGGGGATTTTTACATAACCTTTAACAGGGGAAGCGTCCACTTCCCCTGGGTTTCAGCCGATCAGGCATGAGGGATTGGCGACAATTTATTCAATTTATGAATATTTGAAGTCAATCCTGTCAGACAGCGTTCTAGCTTCTCTACGTTAACAGCGATGTACAGCGGACAATCATGATGTCCGCTCATCAGGCATACTGCAGCGGCGGCGACGGACTCGCCGGCCAAACGAAGGGCATCCCTCTCCTCCGGTGAAATGACATTCTGCAGGCGCGGCGCCTGGGCACGCATTTCACGGCAAAGCTCAAACAAGTTTTCACGCAGATGGTCATTTTCGCTGACTGACATGTAGCCTTTGGCCTTTCGCAGCTGCAGATAGGCGTCAATATCGATATTGGCGTTAATGAGCTTCTGCAAAAGGTGGCGGTATAGTCTGTCAACGCTCATCACGGTTCCTCCTCTGTCGTCCTTTACCTCATTCATAATACGGTTATTTTTTGTACAAAATGATGCGCCAGGTCAATTATTCCCAAGCCTTTAACACCCTTTACAATGTAACAACCTTGCCGCTTTGTCAGGTATATAACAAAGATAATGTTATACGATCACATTTGATTTCATAAAGAAATCAATTCGCATTCGCCGCTATAAAAAGGCCAAAATAGTGCTGCAATGATCACATTATATTGCTGGCGCTATTGCGCGATCGCCAGTCAGGATGCCATAACAAATCATTAATGTAATACGTATAACATTTAATAAAAACAGCGACCGCGGTTCGCTGATAATCTCTCTGCCCATTTGCAAGGAACTGAACCATGACGCCCGGTAAAAGAAACTACCTTCTGTTGAGTCTTTTCGATTTCCTCTACCTGTTCGCCTGGTCGTCGACCATGGCTTTCTTTGTCATCTGGACCACCCAGCACCTTGGCATCAGCGCCACGAAAACCGGCCTGCTCTATTCGGTCAACGCCTTTATCGCCCTGCTGATGCAGCCTTTCTTCGGCTTTATCTCCGACAAGTTCGGCCTGAAAAAACGCCTTATCTGGCTGCTGGTGGCGCTGCTCCTGCCGGTAGGCCCCTTCTTTATCTACGTTTACGCGCCGCTGCTGATGCACAGCTTCTGGATTGGCGCGCTGCTGGGGGGGATCTATCTGGGGATCATCTTTAACTCCGGCTGCGGGGTAATCGACTCTTATATCGATAAGATTTCCCGCCGCTACCAGTTCGAATACGGTCGGGTGCGGATGTGGGGCTCGTTAGGCTGGGCGGCCGCGGCCTGGATCGTCGGTAAATATATCGACAGCAATCCCAATCTGGCCTTCTGGCTCGCCAGCCTCGCCATCGTCATCGCCGCCGTCTGCTTTATGCTGACCAAAATCGAATTAACTGACGCCGATGTGGCGCGAAGCGAATCGCTGAAGGTCTCCCATGCCCTTGAGCTGGCGAAGAACCGCCAGTTCTGGATGCTGCTGATCTTTACCCTGTTCGTCACGCAGATTTATGACACCTACGATCAGCAGTTTGCCCAGTATTTCTCGCTGCAGTTCCCGACGCCGGAGGAAGGCAACCGCTGGTATGGGATCCTCGCCTCCATTCAGGTGTGCGGCGAAACGCTGTTCTTATGCCTGATGCCGTGGTTTGTTAACCGGACCGGCGCCAAGTGGGCGCTGATCATTGCCGGGCTGATCATGTCGGTACGTATTGTTGGTTCGGCGGTGCCTCTCGGACCGGTGTGGATTGGCGCAGTAAAAATGATGCATGCCCTGGAGAAACCGTTAATTCTGGTGTCGGTCTTTAAATTCATCGCCGCCAACTTCGACCACAAGCTCTCTTCAACAGTCTATTTACTGGTGCTGTTTGTCGCCTCGATCGCCACCGCCATCTACTCGCCGCTGGCAGGCTATCTGTACGATACCATTGGCTTCGCCGACACCTATCTGATCCTCGGCGGCATCGCCGGGCTCTTTACTCTGATCTCTGTCTTCACGCTGCAGGATAAGCGCGAGCCGAAAAAGCCCGGCGTCGCCCCCTCCGGAGCCGTCACCCCGGCGCAATAAGTCTCTGCCCGGCAGCAACGCCGGGCATGAGTCGCCGCCCGCGCGCACGGCGTGCCGGAAGCGTTTCCCGCCCCTCTGCCCCGGGGCGTGCGGGATCCGCTGTAGCGGCAGGGTCGTGAAAGGTAGGGTTGGGTGCGCTTTTTCACCATTAACCGTGACGGAGCTATACTCTTTTTCGCAAAGATCTGTAGAATTCCTGCCCTGACCATTCCAATAATTGAACACTTTTTAAGCTATGAGCAATGTCACGCACCAGCCGAAAATCGGCTTCGTCTCCCTGGGCTGCCCGAAAAACCTCGTGGACTCAGAGCGTATCCTGACCGAACTGCGCACCGAAGGTTATGACGTCGTACCTACCTACGACAACGCCGATATGGTGATCGTTAACACCTGCGGCTTTATCGACAGCGCTGTGCAGGAATCGCTGGAAGCGATCGGCGAAGCGTTGAAAGAGAACGGTAAGGTGATCGTCACCGGCTGTCTCGGCGCAAAAGAGGATCAGATCCGCGAAGTGCACCCGAAGGTGCTGGAGATCACTGGTCCGCACAGCTATGAGCAGGTGCTGGAGCACGTCCACCACTATACGCCAAAGCCGAAGCACAACCCGTTCCTGAGCCTGGTGCCGGAACAGGGCGTTAAGCTGACGCCGCGCCACTACGCCTACTTAAAAATTTCCGAAGGCTGCAACCATCGCTGCACCTTCTGCATTATTCCGTCCATGCGCGGCGATCTGGTGAGCCGTCCGATTGGCGAAGTGCTGGCGGAAGCCAAACGCCTCGCTGACGCTGGCGTGAAAGAGCTGCTGGTGATTTCGCAGGACACCTCCGCCTACGGCGTCGACGTCAAGCACCGCACCGGTTTCCACAACGGTATGCCGGTGAAGACCAGCATGGTCAGCCTGTGCGAAGAGCTGGCGAAGCTCGGCATCTGGGTGCGCCTGCACTATGTCTACCCGTACCCGCACGTCGACGATGTGATCCCGCTGATGGCGGAAGGCAAAATTCTGCCGTACCTCGATATTCCGCTGCAGCACGCCAGCCCGCGTATCCTGAAGCTGATGAAGCGTCCAGGATCCGCGGACCGTCAGCTGGCGCGCATCAAGCAGTGGCGTGAAATCTGCCCGGATCTGACCCTGCGCTCCACCTTTATCGTGGGCTTCCCGGGCGAAACGGAAGAAGATTTCCAGATGCTGCTCGACTTCCTGAAAGAGGCGCGTCTCGACCGCGTCGGCTGCTTCAAGTACAGCCCGGTTGAAGGCGCCACCGCCAATGAGCTGGCGGACCAGGTGCCGGAAGAGGTGAAAGAGGAGCGCTGGAACCGCTTTATGCAGCTTCAGCAGCAGATCTCTGCCGAGCGTCTGCAGGAAAAAGTGGGCCGCGAAATCCTGGTGCTGGTGGATGAAGTGGATGAAGAAGGCGCCATTGGCCGCAGCATGGCCGACGCCCCGGAAATCGACGGCGCGGTCTACCTGAACGGCGAAACCCGCGTTAAGCCGGGCGACGTGGTGCGGGTGAAAGTCGAGCACGCCGACGAATACGATCTGTGGGGAACCCGGATCTAGTCCAGCTTCCCGCATTCCCCTGCCTGGGGGGGCCTCCCGTAGGCTCCCCCCCAGGCCCGGCAAGCGCAGCGCCGATTACCTTCCAGGCAATCCTGTTGCGCCGTTATTTTGCCGGGTGGCGGCTACGCCTTACCCGGCCTGGAGGGTCCTCTCACAGGCTGACACATCGTAGGCCCGGCGATGACAGCAGGCACGGAGCCACTTTTATGCCGGGTGGCGGCTCCGCCTTACCCGGCCTACAGTTCCCTCTCACAGGCTCATACCTCGTAGGCCCGGTAAGCGCAGCGCCACCGGGCGATGACATCAGGCACGGAGCCACTTTTATGCCGGGTGGCGGCTACGCCTGACCCGGCCTACGTTCTTACGACCTGTCGTTAATTTATTCACCAGCCTTGCTGAAACTGCCGGTGCTGGCGGCCTCAAAATCGCTGAGACGTTCCCGGAAGGCCGGGGCAGCCCGCATGGATGCGGGCTGAGGGCCGTGTTTTGCACGGACGCTGCCTCGGCCCGACCCGAAGCCTGCAGGGATAAGTCGAAGGCACCACGCAGTGGCGATTTTGCTGGCCGGAGCCCGGGGGTACAGGGGGCGGCGGCGACTGGCCGCCCCCTGTGCACTCCCTGCGCCGTAAGAGACATAACGCAGAAAATTAACCGGGAGCGCAATATGCGCTGACGCCACACGTGATAAACGCTTTTCCCGGATGAGAAAGTGGCAACCGATGCAGCTTATCCCCCCGTCGTGCGCCAGACCGTCCCCCGACGTCCCCTACCCCTTTAACTTCGGATCCAGCGCATCGCGCAGGCCATCTCCCAGCAGATTAAACGCCAGCACGGTCAAGAAAATCGCCACCGCCGGAAACAGCGCCACGTGCGGAGACATCACCATATCCGCCCGCGCCTCGTTGAGCATGGCACCCCACTCCGGCGTGGGCGGCTGCGCGCCGAGGCCGAGAAACGACAGACTGGCCGCCGAAATAATCGATACCCCAATGCGCATGGTGAAATAAACCACGATTGACGACACCGTCCCCGGCAGGATGTGGTGGAAGAGGATGGTGGCATCGCTGGCGCCAATACTGCGCGCCGATTCAATAAAAGTCTGCTGCTTTAATACCAGAGTATTGCCGCGCACCAGCCGGGCGAACGCCGGGATCGAGAAGATCGCCACGGCGATAATCACGTTGGCCATCCCGCTGCCCATGACGGCGACCACCGCGATCGCCAGCAGGATCCCCGGAAAGGCGAACAGCACGTCGCACAGACGCATAATCAGCCGGTCCCACCAGCCCTCATAGTACCCGGCCAGCAGCCCAAGCACCGTGCCGATGGCCGCGCCAATCAGCACCGCCAGCACCCCGGCAGCCAGCGAGATCTGCGCGCCCACCAGCACCCGGCTGAAAATATCGCGCCCCAGCGAGTCGACGCCGAACCAGTGCACCAGCGAAGGCCCCTCGTTAAGCCGGTCATAGTCAAAATAATTTTCCGCATCGTACGGCGCTATCCATGGGGCGACGATGGCCACCGCAATCAGCAACAGCACAAAAATACCGGCGCCCATGGCCACCGGCTGACGCCGAAAGCGCCGCCAGAACTCATGCCAGGGGGTATGGATCTCACCGGGCCTGATGCCCGGCATGGCGTTCAGCGCCGCCTGCCTTCTCCAGTTAAGCAATCGCACCTTACTTATACCTGATAGCCGGGTTTATGGCCGCGTACAGCACATCCACCACTAAATTGATAAGAATAAACTCCAGCGAAAAGAGCAGCACTTCCGCCTGAATCACCGGGTAATCGCGCATTTCTACCGAATCGACCAGCAGTCGCCCCAGCCCCGGCCAGTTGAAGACCTTCTCCACGACGATCGAGCCGCCGAGCAGAAAACCGAACTGCAGCCCCATCATGGTGACGACCGGGATCATCGCATTGCGCAGACCATGCTTGAGCACCACCCGCGTTTCGCTCACCCCTTTCGCCCGGGCGGTACGCATATAGTCTTCATGCAGCACATCGACGAACGACGCGCGGGTAAAGCGCGCCATCACCGCCGCCACCGCCGCGCCAAGGGTCAGCGAAGGCAAAATATAGTGCCGCCAGCTGTCGGCGCCCACCGTCGGCAACCAGCCCAGCTCAACCGAAAACACCTGCATCAGCAGCATGCCGAGGGCAAAGGCCGGAAACGAAATGCCGCTCACCGCCAGCGCCATTCCCAGACGGTCAGGCCAGCGATTGCGCCACACCGCCGCCGCGATCCCCGCCGCCATGCCAAACAGCACCGCCCAGCTCATGCTGGCCAGCGTCAGCCACAGGGTGGGCATAAAGCGGCTGGCTATCTCACTGGCAACGGGACGCCGCGAGGCCATGGACATGCCAAAATCGCCGCGCAGCACGTTGGTGATGTAGTGCCAAAACTGGACATGCAGCGGCTGGTCAAGCCCCAGCTGCTGGCGCACCATCGCCACCACCTGGGCGTCGGCTTCCGGTCCGGCAATCAGCCGCGCCGGATCGCCGGGCAGCATATGGACGAAGAGAAACACCAGCACCGCGACGATTAGCAGGGTGGGGATCAGCCCCAGCAGGCGCTTAATCACATAGTTGAGCATCGTACCTCCACCACCCGCCCCGCGGAAAAACCGCCCCCCTCCCACCCGTGCCGGAGGGCATCATCTCGACCTTCACGGTGTTAAATCTGCCTGTTCGAAGCTGAAGCCGGTGTCCGGCTGGATATAGAAGCCGGTGAGATTCTTGCTGTGGGCAGAGACCAGTTTCTCCACCACCAGCGGCACCCACGGCGACTCTTTCCAGATAATATCCTGCGCCGCTTTATAGAGTTTGGTTTTCTCTTGCGGATCGGTGGTTTTCAGCGCCTCGCTCAGCGCGCTATCCACCTGCGGGTTGCTGTAAAAGGCGGTGTTGAACAGGGTCGGCGGCCAGTTTTGGGAAGCAAACAGCGGCGACAGCGCCCAGTCGGCTTCGCCAGTGGAGGCGGACCAGCCGGTATAGAACATCCGTACCCCGCTCTCTTTCTGCCCTTTACCTTCCACTTCCGCCGCCCGCTGACCGGCGTCCATCGCCGTCACCTGCGCCTTAATGCCCACCTGCGCCAGCTGCTGCTGGGTAAACTGCAGCACTTTCTGCGCGGTGCTGTGGTTATGTGACGACCACAGCGTCGTGCTAAACCCGTTGGGGTAGCCGGCCTCTTTCAGCAGCTGGCGCGCTTTCGCCGGATCGTAAGGCCACGCGGGGTAGCTCTGGGCGTAGGCAATCGACGGCGGCACCACGCCGGTCGCCGGGGTGGCATAGCCGGCAAACGCCACCTTGACCAGCGCCTGGCGGTTGATGGCGTAGTTGATCGCTTCGCGCACCTTCGGATTATCGAACGGCTTCTGCGTCACGTTCATGCTGATGTAACGCTGCATGATCGACGGACTGGCCACCAGCTCCAGTTTGCTGTTTTTCGCCAGCAGCGGCGCCTGCTCATAGGGGATCGGGAAGGCGAACTGCGCCTCGCCGGTCTGCAGCATCGCCGCCCGGGTATTGTTATCGACCACCGGTCGCCAGGTAATGGAATCCAGCTTCGGCAGCCCCGGCTGCCAGTAGCCATCGAACTTGCTGACCTTCACGAAGTCGGTCTGGTTCCAGGTATCGAGCTTATACGGCCCGGTGCCCACCGGGTGGAAGCCGATATCTTTGCCATATTTTTTCAGCGCCGCCGGCGAAATCATCGCCGTCGCCGGATGGGCGAGAATATTAATAAACGCCGAGAACGGCTGCTTGAGGGTAATTTTCACCGTGGTTGGATCGACCGCCTCGATGCTGGCGATATTTTTATACAGGTTATAGCGCTTAAGATGGTTTTCCGGGTTGCTGGCGCGGTCGAGGTTAGCCTTGACCGCCTCGGCGTTAAAGTCGGTGCCATCCTGGAATTTCACCCCGCTGTGCAGCTTGATGGTGTACACCAGGCCATCCGGCGACACGGTGTAGCTCTCGGCAAGGACATTTTGCAGCTTCATCTCTTTATCAAGGCCGAACAGGCCTTGATAAAAGGACTTCGCCACCGCCTGCGACAGGGTATCGTTGGCATCATAGGGGTCGAGCGTCGTGAAGTTAGACCCGACCGCCACCACCACATCTTTGGCGGCAAAAGCGGGGGCGCTCGCCAGGGCCGCCGCGATACTCAGCGCCAGCCACCATTTGCGTGAAACAGGTTGTGTCATCGTGTTCTCCTGAAAAGGTGCGTTATGTGTTGTTATGCTCTGCCCAGCACATCGGCGGCGTCGCGGGCGACGAAGTGGCCCGGCCCAACCTGCTGCAATGGCGGGCTGGCGATCTCCTCGCCCCGCTTATAAATATTGCCCGGAACGTCATCTGACAGCAGGACCCGTTGCGGATGACGGTAGGCCGGGTCGGCCACCGGTACGGCGGCCATGAGCTTACGGGTATAGGGGTGCTGCGGGTTTTCAAACACCGCGCGGCGCGGGCCGATTTCGACAATCCGGCCGCGATACATCACCGCCACGCGGTGGCTGATGCGCTCCACCACCGCCATATCATGGGAAATAAACAGAAACGCGATGCCCATTTCGCGCTGCAGGTCGAGCATCAGATTGATAATCTGCGCCCGAATGGAGACATCCAGGGCCGACACCGACTCATCGGCAATCACCACCTTCGGATTAAGCGCCAGCGCGCGGGCAATGCAGATCCGCTGCCGTTGGCCGCCGGAAAAGGCGTGGGGGTAGCGCCAGGCATGCTCCGGCTGCAGCCCCACGCGCTTTAGCAGCCAGGCGACCCGCTCGCGCGCCGCCTCCCTGTCCAGCAGGCCATGCACCCGCAGCGGCTCCATAATCGAATCGCCGACCGTCTGGCGCGGATCGAGCGAGGCGTAAGGGTCCTGAAAAATAAACTGAATATTGCGCCGCAGGGACTGCAGCTTGCTGCCGGAGAGGGTATCGATCCGCTGACCATCGAAGGTAATGGTCCCCCCCTGGGTCTCAACCAGCCTCAGCAGCGCCCGGCCGGTAGTCGACTTGCCGCAGCCGGACTCCCCCACCAGCGACAGGGTCTCTCCCGGCCAGAGATCAAAACTCACCTTCTCCACCGCATGCACTTCGCGCGTCACGCGATTGAGCAGTCCGCCGCGCACCGGGAAACGGGCCACCAGATCGCGCACCTGCAGAATAGGCTCCCCCGCCACCACCGTGTCTGGCGTGTCTGTCTCCGCCAGCGGCTGCCCCGGTAGCGGAAAGCGGCGCGGCAGATCCTGACCGCGCATCTCCCCCAGCCGGGGGACCGCCGCCAACAGCGACTGCGTATAAGGATGCTGCGGGGAACGGAAAATCTCCTCGACGCTGCCGGTCTCCACCGCCTCGCCGCGATACATGACCAGCACCCGATCGGCGATATCGGCCACCACCCCCATGTCGTGGGTGATAAAGATCACCCCCATCGCCATCTCCTTTTGCAGGACGGCGATAAGTTGCAAAATTTGCGCCTGAATGGTGACATCCAGCGCCGTGGTCGGCTCGTCGGCAATCAGCACCGCCGGCCGACAGGAGAGCGCCATGGCGATCATCACCCGCTGGCGCATGCCGCCGGAGAGCTGGTGCGGATAGCGTGAGAGCATCTCTTCCGCCTGAGGAATACGCACCTGGTCGAGCATCTTTTTCGCCGCGCGCAGCGCCTCTTCGCGCCCCAGCCCCTGGTGCAGGCGCAGGGATTCGGCGATCTGCTCGCCGATGGTGAATACCGGGTTCAGCGAGGTCATCGGCTCCTGAAAAATCATCGCCAGATCCGCGCCGCGTACCCGGCGCATTTCGGCCTCCGATTGCTCATTGAGCGCGATCACCTGCCGGTTGCGCCGTCGCAGCCACAGCCCCTCGCTGCTCACCTCGCTGCTGGCGGCGTCAAGCAGACGCATCAGCGCCAGCG
The DNA here is from genome assembly GCF_048822555.1 of Klebsiella sp. C283. Lineage (NCBI taxonomy): Bacteria > Pseudomonadati > Pseudomonadota > Gammaproteobacteria > Enterobacterales > Enterobacteriaceae > Klebsiella > Klebsiella sp. C283. The sequence goes on along the minus strand of NZ_JBMEZS010000001.1, from coordinate 425,487 downwards.
CGGTGACCGATTTTCCCGAACCGGACTCCCCGACAATCGCCAGCGTCTCGCCGCGGCGCAGGCTGAAGGAAAGCTGACGCACGGCCTGCACCTCTGGCGCATCCTGCTGGCGGAACGCCACGTTCAGGTTGCGCACCACCAGTACTTCGCAGGTATCCGTTTCGTGAGTTTGCGGCACTCTCCTCTCCCTTGTTCTATTCGCGATAAATGCCAATGGTCGGCGTATCGCCGGCATAGCACCAGGCGCGGTACATGCCTTCGCTGTTAAACGGTAAAACGACGTTGCCTTCGCGATCGACGGCAATCAGCCCGCCGCTGCCGCCGAGGGCCGGCAGCTTCTCCATCACCACCCGCTCGCAGGCGGAATAGAGACTGAGCTGACCGTACTCCATCAGGGCGGCGATATCGTAGGCCGCCAGGGTACGCATAAAGACTTCGCCGGTGCCGGTGCAGGAGACCGCCACGCTGGCGTTGTTGGCGTAGCACCCCGCGCCCGGCAGCGGGCTGTCGCCGACGCGTCCGGGCAGTTTGTTGGTCATGCCGCCGGTGGAGGTCGCCGCCGCCAGATTGCCGGCCAGATCGAGCGCCACCGCCCCGACGGTGCCCATTTTCTGCCGTTCGTCGAGCGGAGCGGCGTGATGGTCAAGGATGATCTCCCCGCCCGCTTTCGCCTCCTGCAGCTGCAACAGACGCTCGGGGGTGGAAAAGAGATCGTTATCGACGCGCGCCATTCCGTGGGAGAAGGCGAAATTTTCCGCCCCCTCGCCGATCAGCAGCACGTGCGGGCTCTCCTCCAGCACCAGACGCGCCGCCAGCACCGGATTACGTAGATGTTTGACCCCGGCCACCGCCCCCGCCTGCAGGCTGTAGCCGTCCATCACGCAGGCGTCCAGCTCGTGGGTTTGATCGTGGGTAAATACCGAGCCCATCCCGGCGTTAAACAGCGGACACTCCTCCAGCAGACGGACGGCCTCGGTCACGGCATCCAGCGCACTGGCGCCCGCAGCCAACATTTTCTGCCCGCTTTCGACGATAGCCGACAGCGCCGCCACGTACTCCCGCTCCCGCTCCGGCGTCATCTGCGCGCGAGAAATCGCCCCTGCGCCGCCGTGAATTGCTATAACCGCCTTGCCCATTTCGCCAGTCCTTAACGATGAAGTGGATAGCCCCCGCCCTGTCGTACCGCGTCGCGGCGCCGGTCACGTCAGGAATAAGGGTATTGATATCATTATATTGCTGAATGTCTTATACAATTTTTGAATATAGAAAGAGCGGCGGGCGATGTAAAGCTCGTACCCAGGTGGCATACAGCCCGCGCCGCTTTTCTGCCATAATAGGCGTTTTCGCCGTTTTGCCCGCAGGAGTGACCCATGGATTTTACCGCCGGACTGATGCCGCTCGACACAGCCCTCACCCAGATGCTCGATCGTATTACGCCGCTGAGCGCGACGGAAACTGTACCGCTGTTGCAGGCCTTCGCGCGCGTCACCGCCCATGACATTATCTCCCCGCTGGATGTCCCCGGCTTTGATAACGCGGCGATGGATGGCTATGCCGTCCGGTTGAGCGACCTCAACGACGGCGCGGCCCTGCCGGTCGCCGGGAAGGCCTTTGCCGGCCAGCCGTTTCACGACGCCTGGCCCACCGGCACCTGTATCCGCATCATGACCGGCGCGCCGGTGCCTGCGGGCTGCGACGCGGTGGTCATGCAGGAAGAGACCGAACAGACCGACGCCGGCGTGCGCTTTACCGCGCCGGTTAAAGCCGGGCAGCATATTCGCCGCCGCGGGGAAGATATCGCCCACGGCGCGGTGGTCTTCCCGGCGGGAACGCCGCTGACGGTAGCCGAGCTGCCGGTGCTGGCCTCGCTGGGCATTGCTGACGTCGAGGTGGTGCGCAAGGTTCGCGTCGCGGTCTTCTCGACCGGCGATGAGCTGCAGCTGCCGGGTCAACCGCTCGGCGACGGCCAGATTTACGATACCAACCGCCTGGCGGTGCATCTGATGCTCGAACAGCTGGGCTGCGAGGTCATTAACCTCGGCATTATTCCTGACGATCCGACGCAACTGCGTGAGGCCTTTATCGCCGCCGACCAGCAGGCCGACGTGGTCATCAGCTCCGGTGGCGTCTCGGTGGGCGAAGCCGACTACACCAAAACCATTCTTGAAGAGCTGGGGGAGATCGGCTTCTGGAAGCTGGCGATCAAGCCGGGCAAACCCTTCGCCTTCGGCAAGCTCAGCAGCAGCTGGTTCTGCGGCCTGCCGGGCAACCCGGTTTCCGCCACCGTCACCTTCTGTCAGCTGGTACAGCCGCTGCTGGCGAAGCTCTCCGGTAAGCACGGTCCGCTTCAGGCGACCCGCCTGCGGGTGCGGGCCGCCGCGCGGCTGAAAAAGTCCCCGGGCCGCCTCGATTTTCAGCGCGGTATTCTGCAGCGCAACCCGGACGGCGAGCTGGTGGTGACCACCACCGGTCATCAGGGCTCGCACATTTTCAGCTCTTTCAGCCTCGGCAACTGCTTTATCGTGCTGGAGCGCGAGCGCGGTCACGTTGAAGCGGGCGAATGGGTCGACGTCGAACCGTTCAGCCATCTGTTTGGGGGGCTGTAATGGCCGTGGAGCTGAGCGATGAAGAGATGCTGCGCTATAACCGGCAGATTGTTTTGCGCGGTTTTGATTTTGACGGCCAGGAGCGGCTAAAGGCCGCTCGCGTGCTGGTGGTCGGCCTCGGCGGACTTGGCTGCGCCGCCGCGCAGTATCTGGCCGCCGCCGGGGTGGGACAGCTCACCCTGCTCGATTTCGACACCGTCTCGCTCTCTAATCTGCAGCGCCAGACGCTGCACAGCGACGCCGCCATCGGCCAGCCGAAGGTGGACTCCGCCCGCGAGGCGCTGGCGCGCATTAATCCGCACGTTCATCTGACGCCGCTCAATGCCTTACTGGACGAAGCGGCGCTGGCGGGGCAGATTGCCGGGCACGATCTGGTGCTCGACTGCACCGACAACGTCGCCATTCGTAACCAGCTCAACGCCGGCTGCTTCCGCCACCAAACCCCGCTGGTTTCCGGGGCGGCGATCCGTATGGAGGGGCAGATCAGCGTCTTCACGTATCAGGAGGGCGAACCCTGCTACCGCTGCCTGAGCCGCCTGTTTGGCGAAAACGCCCTCACCTGCGTCGAAGCCGGCGTGATGGCCCCGCTGGTGGGCACTATCGGTTCCCTGCAGGCGATGGAGGCCATTAAGCTGTTGACCGGCTACGGCACGCCCGCCAGCGGGAAAATCGTGATGTACGACGCCATGACCTGCCAGTTTCGTGAAATGAAGCTGATGCGCCACCCGCAGTGCGAGGTATGCGGTAGGCGCTAACGTTCAGCCGCCGGCGAGGGTCGTCGCCGGTGAAGTTGTGACCTCTGCCGTTATTCTATCCCCTGGCGATTATCGCCATCCCGCTTGTTGATTTGCGTCAATATAACTTTCATTCGAAAGTGTTTTTATATTCATACGCAAACAAGAGGGTAAGCCATGATCTTCAATATCCAGCGCTATTCCACCCATGACGGCCCAGGGATCCGCACCGTCGTCTTCCTGAAAGGCTGCTCGCTGGGCTGCCGCTGGTGCCAGAACCCGGAGAGCCGCGCCCGCAGCGAAGACCTGCTGTATGACCCGCGCCTGTGCCTGGCCGGCTGCGAGCTGTGCCAGCAGGCGGCGCCGGCGGTTATCACCCGCACCCTCGAAGGTCTGATCATTCACCGGCAACACGTTAACGACAGCCATATCGCCGCGCTGCGCGACTGCTGCCCCACCACCGCGCTCACGGTGTGCGGCGAGGAGAAGAGCGTCGAGGAGATCATGGCGACGGTGCTGCGCGACAAACCCTTTTACGATCGCAGCGGCGGCGGCATCACCCTTTCCGGCGGCGAACCCTTTATGAACCCGGCCCTGGCGCAGGCGCTGTTGGAGGCCAGCCATCAGGCGGGTATCCATACCGCGGTGGAAACCTGCCTGCACGTCCCGTGGAAATACATTGAGCCGGCTTTACCCTTCATCGATCTGTTTCTCGCCGACCTGAAGCACGTCGACGAGGCCGTTTTCCGGCAGTGGACCGACGGCAGCGCCCGCCGGGTGCTGGACAACCTGCAGCGCCTGGCGCAGGCGGGGAAAAACATCATTATTCGCGTGCCGTTAATCCAGGGATTCAACGCCAGCGAAGCCGACATTACCGCCATCACTGATTTTGCCGCCGACCGCCTGCGGGTCAGCGAAATCCATTTCCTGCCCTACCACACGCTGGGAATGAATAAATACCAGTTACTCAGTCAGCCCTACACCGCACCGGACAAACCGCTGGATGCTCCCGAGCTGCTCGCCTTTGCGCAGGATTATGCGCGGAGCAAGGGGCTAACGGCGATCTTACGAGGATAACCCCTATGACTACCCTGAAACTCAACACCCTCAGCGCCCGTATCCAGGCCCATAAAATGGCGCTGGTGCATATCGTCAAGCCGCCGGTCTGTACCGAACGCGCCCGCCACTATACCGAGATGTATCAGCAGCATCTTGATAAGCCGATCCCGGTGCGCCGCGCCCTGGCCCTCGCTCACCACCTGGCCGAGCGCACCATCTGGATCAAGCACGATGAGCTGATCGTCGGCAACCAGGCCAGCGAAGTGCGCGCCGCGCCAATCTTCCCGGAATACACCGTCAGCTGGATCGAGAAAGAGATCGACGATCTCGCCGACCGCCCCGGCGCCGGCTTCGCGGTCAGCGAAGAGAACAAGCGCGTACTGCACGAAGTGTGCCCGTGGTGGCGCGGCCAGACCGTGCAGGACCGCTGCTACGGCATGTTTACCGATGAGCAGAAAGCGCTCCTCGCCACCGGCATTATTAAGGCCGAGGGCAACATGACCTCCGGCGACGCCCACCTGGCGGTCAACTACCCGCTGCTGCTGGAGAAAGGACTGGACGGCATGCGCGCGAAAGTCGCCGAACGCCGGTCGCGCATCAACCTGACGGTGCTGGAAGACCTGCACGGCGAACAGTTCCTGAAAGCGATTGATATTGTGCTGGCGGCGGTCAGCGACCACAGCAAACGCTTTGCCGCGCTGGCGCGCGAGATGGCGACGGCAGAATCCCGTGACGCACGCCGCGATGAGCTGCTGGCGATTGCCGAAAACTGCGACATCATCGCCCATGAGCCGCCGAAGACCTTCTGGCAGGCGCTGCAGCTGTGCTACTTCATTCAGCTGATCCTGCAGATTGAATCCAATGGCCACTCGGTCTCCTTTGGCCGCATGGACCAGTACCTCTATCCGTACTACCGCCGCGACGTTGAGCTGCAGCAATCGTTGGATCGCGAACAGGCCATTGAGCTGCTGCACAGCTGCTGGCTGAAGCTGCTCGAGGTCAACAAGATCCGCTCCGGCTCGCACTCCAAGGCCTCGGCCGGCAGCCCGCTGTACCAGAACGTCACCATCGGCGGCCAGAACCTGGTGGACGGCCAGCCGCAGGACGCGGTCAACCCGCTGTCGTACGCCATTCTGGAATCCTGCGGTCGTCTGCGCTCCACCCAGCCGAACCTCAGCGTGCGCTACCACGCCGGAATGAGCAACGACTTCCTCGACGCCTGCGTCCAGGTGATCCGCTGCGGCTTCGGCATGCCGGCGTTTAATAACGACGAGATCGTGATCCCGGAATTTATCAAGCTGGGAATCGAGCCGCAGGATGCCTACGATTATGCGGCCATCGGCTGCATCGAAACCGCGGTCGGCGGCAAATGGGGTTATCGCTGCACCGGCATGAGCTTTATCAACTTCGCGCGGGTGATGCTGGCGACGCTGGAAGGCGGCCGCGATGCCACCAGCGGCCAGGTGTTCCTGCCGCAGGAGCACGCCCTGTCGAAAGGCAACTTCACTAACTTCGACGAGGTGCTGGCCGACTGGGACCGCCAGATCCGCTACTACACCCGTAAGTCGATTGAGATTGAGTATGTGGTCGATACTATGCTGGAAGAGAACGTCCACGATATTCTCTGTTCGGCGCTGGTGGACGACTGCATCGAACGGGCGAAGAGCATTAAGCAGGGCGGCGCTAAGTATGACTGGGTGTCCGGCCTGCAGGTGGGCATCGCCAACCTCGGCAACAGCCTGGCGGCGGTGAAAAAGCTGGTCTTCGATCAGGGCGTTATCGGCCAGCAGGAACTGGCGAAGGCGCTGGCGGAAGATTTTGACGGCCTGACCCACGAGCAGCTGCGCCAGCGGTTGATCAATGGCGCGCCGAAGTACGGTAACGATGATGACAGCGTGGACGCGTTGCTGGCGCGGGCCTACCAGACCTATATCGACGAGCTGAAGCAGTATCACAACCCGCGCTATGGCCGCGGCCCGATCGGCGGCAACTATTACGCCGGCACGTCCTCTATCTCCGCCAACGTTCCGTTCGGCGCGCAGACCATGGCGACGCCGGATGGCCGTAAAGCGCACACTCCGCTGGCGGAAGGGGCCAGCCCGGCCTCCGGAACCGACCATCTGGGGCCGACGGCGGTCATCAGTTCGGTAGGTAAACTGCCCACCGGGGCGATCCTCGGCGGCGTGCTGCTAAACCAGAAGCTGAATCCGTCCACCCTAGAAAACGCGTCCGACAAGCAGAAGCTGATGGTGCTGCTGCGCACCTTCTTCGAGGTGCATAAAGGCTGGCATATCCAGTACAACATTGTCTCGCGCGACACGCTGCTGGAGGCGAAGAAACATCCTGATCAGTACCGCGATTTGGTGGTGCGCGTCGCCGGGTACTCGGCGTTCTTTACCGCTCTGTCGCCGGATACCCAGGACGATATCATCGCCCGTACCGAGCATACGCTGTAGCCCTTCAGGCCCGCTGGCGCGACGCTTAGCGGGCCTCCCCTGTCCTGCTGGCCGGGAAAGGCAAGGCCGCCTCCCGGCATTTTCTGAATGCGTGAACTTTCATTCGAAATAAATTTGTGCTCCCCATCACATTGTAATTAGAATGTTACTGGTCGAAGTTAAGCCAGGAGCATCCCCTTATGACCGTTAAAGTTATCGTCACCGATATGGACGGAACTTTTCTCAATGACGCCAAAACCTACGACCGCTCGCGGTTTCTGGCGCAATTCGCCCAGCTGCAGCAGCGCGGCATTGAATTCGTTGTCGCCAGCGGCAACCAGTACTATCAGCTGATCTCCTTCTTCCCGGAGATCCGCGAGCAAATCTCGTTCGTCGCCGAAAACGGCGCGCTGGTCTTTGAGCATGGTAAGCAGCTGTTCCACGGCGAACTGACCCGCCACGAATCGCAGGTAGTGATTGGCGAATTACTCAAAGATCCGCAGCTGAACTTCGTCGCCTGCGGCCTGCACAGCGCCTACGTGAGCGATAACGCCCCGGACGCCTTCGTCGACCTGATGTCAAAGCACTACCACCGTCTGCAGCGGGTAAGCGACTATCACGCCATCGACGATACGCTGTTCAAATTTTCTCTGAACCTGCCGGACAGCGAGATCCCGCAGCTGATCGATAAACTGCACGTCTCGCTCGACGGCATTATGAAGCCGGTCACCAGCGGCTTTGGCTTTGTCGATTTGATTATTCCCGGTCTGCATAAAGCCAACGGCATCAGCCGCCTGCTCAAGCGCTGGAACCTGTCGCCGCAGCAGTGCGTGGCCATCGGCGACAGCGGCAACGACGCTGAAATGCTGAAGCTGGTGAAATACGCTTTCGCCATGGGTAACGCCGCCGACAGCATCAAAGATATCGCCGGATACGCGACCGACGATAATAATCATGACGGCGCGCTGAACGTCATTCAGGCCGTCCTCGATAACCGCGCTCCCTTCAACGCCTGACCGCTCTCCGGGGCTGCGCGCCCCGGCTTGTCCATTTTGTGCGCCGCAGCAAGATTTTAAACTTGCATTAACTCCATTTTAACTTAAATTAACGTTTGTAAGATTTAACACTTTCGAATGAAAGATACAGCGAGGTTATTATGGCTGCTCTCCCGACCCACGAAACACTCCCCGCCGACCACAAAGCGGCGATTCGCCAGATGAAGCAGGCGCTGCGGGCGCAAATCGGCGACGTCCAGACGGTGTTCGATAAGCTCTCAGCGCGCATCAGCGAGCGCCTGCAGGAGATTGAGACGCTGAAAGCCGCAGGCCAGGAGGTCTGGCCAACCATTCCGTTCCGCGATATCGCCGAGGGAACCGTGAGCGATGCCCAGCGCGCGGCCATTAAGCGCCGGGGCTGCGCGGTGATCAAAGGCCACTTTCCGCGCGAACAGGCGCTGGCCTGGGATACCGCGATGCTGGAATATCTGGATCTGAACCATTTCGACGAGGTCTACAAAGGGCCAGGCGACAGCTTCTTCGGTACGCTTGAGGCTTCGCGGCCGGAAATCTATCCCATCTACTGGTCGCCCTCGCAAATGCAGGCCCGCCAGAGCGATGAAATGGCGGCGACGCAGTCCTTCCTTAACCGCCTGTGGCGCTTTGAGCAGGACGGCAAGCGCTGGTTCGATCCGGACGTCAGCGTCATTTACCCCGACCGCATTCGCCGCCGTCCGCCGGGAACCACCTCGAAAGGGCTGGGCGCGCATACCGATTCCGGTGCGCTGGAGCGCTGGCTGCTCCCCGCCTACCAGCAGGTCTTCGCCAACGTCTTTAACGGTCATGTCGACGCTTACGATCCGTGGGACGCCGCGCACCGTACTGAAGTGGAAGAATACACTGTCGACAACACCACCAAGTGCTCGGTGTTCCGCACTTTCCAGGGCTGGACCGCGCTGTCGGATATGATCCCGGGTCAGGGACTGCTGCACGTGGTGCCAATCCCCGAGGCGATGGCCTATGTGCTGCTGCGCCCGCTGCTTGACGATGTGCCGGAGGATGAGCTGTGCGGCGTCGCGCCGGGCAGAGTGCTGCCGATCTCTGAGCAGTGGCACCCGCTGCTGATCAAAGCCCTCAGTTCGATCCCGGCGCTGAACGCTGGCGATTCCGTCTGGTGGCACTGCGACGTCATTCACTCGGTGGCGCCGGTGGAAAATCAGCAGGGCTGGGGCAATGTGATGTACATTCCGGCGGCGCCGATGTGCGAGAAGAACCTCGCCTACGCGCAGAAAGTGAAAATCGCTCTGGAAAAAGGGGCCTCGCCGGGTGATTTCCCGCGCGAGGACTATGAGGCCAGCTGGCAGGGGCGCTTCACCCTGGAGGATCTGAACATCCACGGCAAACGGGCGCTGGGTATCCCGGTTTAATCGTCATACAGCCCCTGCGGCTCCACGGCGGTATGGCCTTTGCCCGGCCGGATCCGCCGTACCGAATCGCGCACCACCAGCGTGCCGTGCAGCAGCAGCGAACCGTGCGGCGCCTCCGGGCGCAGCAGGCGCTGCTGCAGGAGGTGCACCGCCTCGCTGCCCAGCTCATCCCGCGGCACATGCACTGCGGTCAGCGGCACCTCCTGGATCGCCGCCAGATTAAACCCGTCGATGCTCATCACCGAGACATCCTGCGGCACCCGCAGGCCGCGCTTTTGCAATGCGCTGACCGTGCCGGCGGCCATAAAATCGCCGCCCACCAGGAAAGCGGTGGGCAACGGCCTGCCCTGTAAGCCATCAAGCCAGGCCCCCACCTGCTCTTCGGTCTCTCTGGCGCTAAAGTTGGCGACGCTGATGAGATCCCGGCTGGCGGTAAAGCGCAAATTGCGCGCGCGCCACGCCTCCTGGATCCCCCCCAGCCGCAGCTCCATGGTATAGCGGCGCAGGCACATGACGTTCATCACCACGCGATGCCCCATATCAAACAGATAGCGGGCGGCGCACAGGCCAATCAGACGATGATCGGGGGCAATGGACGGCAGCCGCATCCCTTCATCCCGACAGTTGATCAATACGCAGGGTTTGCCCAGGTCCGCCGCCAGGCCATGAATATGCGGATCGTCGATCCCCAGCAGCACCGCGGCCTGGGTCTCCGCTTCGTTCATGCGGGCAAGAAACAGATTGGCGTCGCTGTCGTTCTCGTCCAGCGCGCAGTAGCGCAGGCGCACTTCATGCGCCGCCAGCGCGTTATTGATGCTCAGGATCACCCGGTAGTAGAAGATATCCGACCGCTCATCGAAGGCGCGCTGTGGGGCAAACACCAGCAGATTATTGAGCAACAGACGTCCGGCGGCCAGTCCCTGCATGACCCCCAGCTCGCGGGCGCACTCCAGCACCGCCCGGCGCGCCTTGTCGCTGGTATTCGCCTTCCCGGCCAGGACGCGCGAAACGGTACTGGCCGACAGCCCGGTGCGGGCGGCGATTTCGGCGACGCGCAGCTTTTTATCCATTTTGTGATCCAGCTCCGATTGGAAAATGAAAGAATTTTCATAATCGCCAAAGTGCTCCCAGTAAGCAAATGACAGCGCAAAATTTGAGATCCCGGTCATTTCATGAAAAAACTTGCATAAATAGCGCTTTGCCCGACGTTTTTTCTCCCTTAGCCTGAATTGGTCCAACATCTCCCATACTAGTTATACCAATGGTGTTGAGATAAAAAAATAGACTATTCAAATAGTTAACAACACTACGTGACCGCTCACGGATTGAGATCGTCACTTTCCCCCTACTAACGTCATGTGGAGTGTGCTATGAGTCAAGGCCTCAACAATGATATCGCGGTCAGCAAAACGCGCCGGGTGGTAAAAAACCTGCGCTGGTGGGTGCTGGTCCTGTTTTTACTTGGCGTCACCGTCAACTACATCACACGCAACTCGCTGGGGATTATCGCCCCGGAACTGAAAGCGACGCTCGGTATCACCACCGAACAATATTCCTGGATCGTCGGCGCGTTTCAGTTGGCTTACACGATTTTCCAACCGCTCTGTGGCTGGCTTATCGACGTCATCGGCCTGAAGCTCGGGTTTATGATCTGCGCCACCCTGTGGGCGCTGGCCTGCATCGCCCACGCCGGGGCCGGCAGCTGGCTGCACCTGGCTATATTGCGCTTCTTTATGGGCGGGGCCGAGGCGGCCGCCACCCCGGCCAACGCCAAGACCATCGGCGAGTGGTTCCCGAAGTCTGAACGGCCAATCGCCGCCGGCTGGGCTGGCGTCGGGTTCTCCATCGGCGCCATGCTCGCTCCGCCGATCATCTACTTCGCCCATGCCTCCTTCGGCTGGCAGGGGGCGTTTATGTTTACCGGCGCGCTGGCCCTGCTGTGGGTGGTGCTGTGGTGGGCCTTCTATCAGAACCCGGAAAAGCACCCCAATCTCAGCAAAAGCGAGCTCGAGTACATCAAGCAGGATAACGAAGCGCCGCCGGTGAAACAGCCCTTCTTTACCGCACTCAAAACCGTCTCGAAGAATAAACGTTTCTACGGGATCGCCATTCCCGCATTTATGGCCGAGCCCGCCTGGGCGGTGCTGAGCTTCTGGGTACCGCTGTACCTGGCCAAAGAGCACGGCATGGATCTCAAGCAGATTGCCATGTTCGCCTGGCTGCCGTTCCTTGCCGCCGACCTCGGCAGCGTGGTCAGCGGCTACCTCACCCGCCTGTACGTTCGCTGGTTCGGCTGTACGCGAGTCAACTCGGTGATCGCCAGCTCGGTGACCGGCGCGTTTCTGATGATCTCCCTGGCCCTCGTCGCTATCACCCGCGATCCCTATATCACCATCGTCCTGATCTCCATTGGCGGCTTCGGGCATCAGATCATCTCCTGCATGCTCAGCGCGCTGGTGGTGGAGTCGTTCGACAAGGGACAAATGGCGACGGTGAACGGTATGCGCGGATCCGCGGCGTGGATCGCCAGCTTCCTGTTCTCGTTATTAATCGGGGTGACCGCCGACAAAATTGGCTTCAACCCGTTGTTCATCGCCATGGGTTTCTTTGACCTGATTGGCGCCGTTTTCCTGGTGGCATTTATTGCTGAACGTCGCGCCAAGCGCGCCTGAGAGTGGATGTAAGATATGAAGACGTTGAAACACTGGAGTTTGCATCAACAGCTGGAGCATCACGTTGAACTGACGGTCGATGGCCAGCACACCCTGTGCCTGTACGTACTGGAAGAGAATCTATTCCGCGTGCTGCTGAAACGCCAGGGCCAGCTGGCGCTGGATCGCACCTGGAGCATCGCTCCGCAGCAGGATGTGCCGTGGGAAGGCCGCGCCCGGGATGACCTCAGCGGTTTTAGTCTCCCGGCCTGGCAGCTGACCCAGGAGGGCGATACGCTAACCATCGCCACCCGCCAGCTGCGCGTCACCGTCCATCAGCCGCTGTGGCTGGAGTGGAGCTATCGCGACGATGCCGGGGAATGGCAGCAACTTGCCAACGACCGCCCCACCAGCGCCTATCTGGCCAATGCCCACGGCGACGGCGTCGCCCACTATCTGAGCCGCCGCAAAGACGAGCGTTTCTATGGCCTGGGCGAAAAGGCCGGCGACCTGCAGCGCACCGGTAAGCGTTATGAAATGCGCAACCTTGATGCCATGGGCTACAACGCCGCCAGCACCGACCCGCTGTATAAACATATTCCGTTCACCATCACGCAACGCAGCGACGTTAGCTATGGCCTGTTTTACGACAACCTGAGCAGCTGCTGGCTGGATTTGGGTAACGAAATCGACAACTATCATACCGCCTATCGCCGCTGGCAGGCGGAAGCCGGCGATATCGATTATTACCTGTTCACCGGTAAACAGGTGCTGGATGTGACCAAATCCTTCGTCCGTCTGACCGGTAAAACCCTGTTCGGGCCCAAATGGAGCCTCGGCTACAGCGGCTCGACCATGCACTATACCGACGCGCCGGATGCGCAAAATCAGCTGATGAACTTCATCCGCCTGTGCGATGAGCACGCTATTCCGTGCGATTCGTTCCAGCTCTCTTCCGGCTATACGTCGATTAACGGCAAGCGCTACGTCTTTAACTGGAACCACGACAAGGTGCCGCAGCCGAAAGCGATGAGCCAGTCGTTCCACGACGCCGGGCTGAAGCTGGCCGCCAATATCAAACCCTGCCTGCTGCAGGACCATCCGCGCTATGGCGAGGTGGCGGAGCGCGGTCTCTTCGTTCGCGATTCGCAAACCGACGCTCCGGAGCGCTCCAGCTTCTGGGACGATGAAGGATCGCATCTAGACTTTACCAATCCGCAAACCGTGGCCTGGTGGCAGGAAGGGGTCACCAGCCAGCTGCTGGAGATGGGCATTGATTCGACCTGGAACGATAATAACGAGTATGAGGTGTGGGACGGCGAAGCGCGCTGCTACGGCTTTGGCCGTGAAATCGCCATCAAGCATATTCGCCCGGTGATGCCGCTGCTGATGATGCGCGCCTCGATGGAGGCCCAGCAGCGCTTTGCGCCGCAAAAGCGTCCGTATCTCATCTCCCGCTCCGGCTGCGCCGGGATGCAGCGCTACGTCCAGACCTGGAGCGGCGATAACCGCACCAACTGGGATACGCTGCGCTATAACATCCGCATGGGGCTGGGCATGAGCCTTTCCGGGCTGTTTAACGTCGGCCACGACGTCGGCGGTTTCTCCGGCGATAAACCTGAGCCGGAGCTGTTCGTGCGCTGGGTACAAAACGGCGTGATGCACCCGCGCTTTACTATTCATTCGTGGAATGACGACCAGACGGTCAACGAAGCCTGGATGTATCCGGCCGTCACCCCGGCCATTCGTTCCGCTATTGAGCTGCGCTACCGCCTGCTGCCCTATCTGTACACCCTGCTGTGGCAGGCGCATGCTGACGACGAGCCGATGCTGCGCCCGACCTTCCTCGATCATCAGCACGACGCGCAGACCTTCGCCGAATGCGATGACTTCCTGCTGGGCCGCGATCTGCTGGTGGCCAGCGTGGTCGAGCCTGGCGCCCGCCAGCGTGAGGTGTGGCTGCCGGATAATCAGGCCGGATGGTACGATTTCTACAGCCACCAGTGGTTCACCGGCGGCCAGTGGGTCACCCTCGACGCGCCGCTGGAAACACTGCCGCTGCTGGTGCGCGCCGGGGCCGGACTGCCGCTTAGCGAGCGCATCCGCCATGTTGCTGCGCAACAGGACGATCGCCGCGAACTGCAGCTGTTCCCGCTGAAAGGCGTCGGAACCACTTCGGGTCTGCTGTTTGAGGATGACGGCGAAAGCTGGGGCTATAAACAGGGCGATGCGCTGTGGCTGGAGTGGGAAATGGCGTGCGACAGCAGCACTATCAACCTGAAGGTCAACGCCCGCGGCAATTATCGCCCGGTGTGGAAAGCGCTGAAGCTGTCATTACCGGCGGGAGAAAAACGCAAACTGCTGGTGAATGGCGTCGAAGGAACGGAGTGGAGGCTCTGAGCATATGCCGGGCGGCGGCTTACGCCTCGCCCGGCCTGGATTTAATAATGTTCCCGGATGGCGCTACGCTAATCCGGGCTACAAACTGGTGGCCTCAAAATCCCCGGTGGCGCTACCGCTTACCGGGGCTACAACACTGTGCGGTTTGGTAGCCCGGGTAACGGACAGTTTCAGTAACCATGGGTACAAGATAGAGCTCTTAAGCTCACAATGGCACGGACCGTAGGCCGGATAAGGCGCAGCCACCATCCGGCGCGAAAGTGGCTCTTTACACGCGGTTATTGCCCGGCGGCGCTACGCTTGCGCGGGCCTACAGGTCACATGCCAGGCGTAGCCCGGGTAAGGCGTAGCCGCAACCCGGGTAACGAAGCGGGATTACTCGATACCTTTACTGCGCAGGTAGTCTTCGTAGTTGCCGCTGAAGTCGATCACCCGTTCCGGGGTAATCTCCAGCACGCGGGTGGCCAGCGAGCTGACGAACTCACGGTCGTGGGAGACGAAGATCAGGGTACCCTGATACATCTCCAGCGCCATGTTCAGCGATTCGATGGATTCCATATCCAGGTGGTTGGTCGGTTCATCCATTATCAGGATGTTTGGCTTCTGCATCATCAGCTTACCAAACAGCATGCGGCCCTTCTCACCACCGGACAATACTTTCGCCGGCTTCTTGATGTCATCCTGGCTAAACAGCAGTCGACCAAGGATACTGCGCACAGCCTGCTCGTCGTCGCCTTCCTGTTTCCACTGGCTCATCCACTCGAAGACCGTCAGGTCGTTTTCGAACTCGTACTCATGATCCTGCGCATAGTAGCCGAGTTGCGCGTTTTCAGACCATTTCACGGTGCCGTTGTCCGGCTGCAGTTCACCCACCAGGGTTTTCAGCATCGTGGATTTACCCACGCCGTTGGCGCCCAGAATGGCAATCTTCTCGCCCACTTCCAGCAGCAGGTTGACGTTTTTGAACAGCGGACCGTCTTCAAAGCCTTTGGTGAGGGCTTCCACTTCCAGCGCGTTACGGAACAGTTTCTTATCCTGCTCGAAGCGGATAAACGGGTTCTGACGGCTGGAGGCTTTAACCTCTTCCAGCTTGATTTTGTCAATCTGACGCGCGCGCGAGGTGGCCTGACGCGATTTAGAGGCGTTGGCGCTGAAGCGGCTAACGAAGGACTGCAGGTCGGCAATCTGCGCTTTTTTCTTGGCGTTGTCCGCCAGCAGACGTTCACGCGCCTGGGTGGCCGCCGTCATGTATTCGTCGTAGTTGCCCGGATAGACGCGCAGCTCGCCGTAGTCCAGATCCGCCATGTGGGTGCAAACCATGTTCAGGAAGTGACGGTCGTGCGAGATGATAATCATGGTGCTGTCGCGGTCGTTCAGCGTCTGCTCCAGCCAGCGAATGGTGTCGATGTCCAGGTTGTTGGTCGGTTCATCGAGCAGCAGAATGTCCGGGTTAGAGAACAGCGCCTGCGCCAGCAGGACGCGCAGCTTCCAGCCTGGGGCGACTTCGCTCATCGGGCCGTAATGCTGTTCAACCGGAATGCCCACGCCCAGCAGCAGTTCGCCCGCGCGCGCTTCAGCAGAGTAGCCATCCATTTCGCCATATTTCACTTCCAGGTCGGCCACTTTATAGCCATCTTCTTCGCTCATCTCGGCGAGGGAGTAGATGCGATCGCGCTCCTGCTTCACTTCCCACAGCTCGCCGTGGCCCATAATGACCGTATCCAGCACGGTGAACGCTTCAAAGGCGAACTGATCCTGACGCAGCTTACCGATGCGCTCGTTCGGGTCGAGAGAAACGTTGCCCAGCGTCGGTTCGAGATCGCCGCCGAGGATCTTCATAAAGGTCGATTTACCGCTGCCGTTGGCGCCGATCAGACCATAACGGTTGCCGCCGCCAAATTTAACGGAGATATTTTCGAACAGCGGCTTACTGCCAAACTGCATGGTAACGTTGCTGGATACTAGCACGGGGATATCCTGAAAAAAGAGTATGAGGGGTGTGATACAGCAGACATTATGCCAGTAAATGACGCACTTTTCACGGTCTGCGGTAAATTCCGCCGCGGCGCTTGTGCTAAGGTCTTTGTCAGATGCGCCAGAGACCTGCGCGCAAACCGTTATTCTGTACGTGATGATGAGGAGCCCCATGACCACCAGCCAACCGCGACATCCGGCCTTTTTATCCCTGCAGGGCGGCATTAATTTTCGCGACCTGGGCGGCCAGCGCGCCGCCGACGGACGCCGGGTACGCAGCGGCAAGCTGCTACGCTCCGGTGCGCTAAACCGGCTAACGGCAGAGGATCTCGACCACCTGGATACCCTGCCGCTCAGCCGGGTGCTCGACTACCGCGACCCCGGTGAAGTACAGCGCACGCCGGACAAACTGAGCCCGCTCACCCACTATCTCAACGCGCCGGCCAATCCGCCGATCGGCGAGGTCAACGCGAAGGTCACCGAGCTGAATGCCGCCACCCTTAATGCGCTGAACGGCGAGCAGTTTATGCTGCAACTCTATCGCCAGCTGCCGTTTAACAATCCGGCCTATCGCCAGCTCGCCGCATGGCTGACGACCCCTTTCGACGGCGCCTTGCTGCAACACTGCGCGGTCGGTAAAGATCGCACCGGCGTCGGCTGCGCGTTAACCCTGTTCGCCGTCGGATGCGACAGCGAGACGGTGATGGAGGAGTATCTCCTTACCCATGGCATGCTGACGCAGGTGGAGGCCTGGATGCTGGAGATGCTCGGCAACGACCTGACGGCCCAGGGGCGCCAGAGCCTGGCGGACATCCTGACGGTGAAAGAGTCCTATCTCGCCGCCGCGCTGTCGGCTATTCAGCAGCGCTATGGCAATGTCGACGCCTGGCTGGCAGAAGAGTACCAGCTTACCGCCCCGGTCCGCGCGGCGCTGCAGGCCCGGCTGCTGGAAGACTAACCCTCGTCGCCCCGAACGCCAGGGCGCGGCAGCCGAGGCGACAGGGAAAAAAATGTGATTTCGTACACATCTGATTTACCTGTTCAGCGGAATGCACATATAATGCGCTCCCATCTACTGTCTCAATCATTAACAAAGGCCTGTGTGGCGTTGATTTCGCACACGACATTAAAAACTATGAAATTATCTACACTCTTAGCGGCAGCCTTCGCCATCGTAGGCTTTTGCAATACAGCGTCTGCTGTCACCTATCCTTTGCCAACCGATGGCAGCCGTTTGGTTGGTCAGAACCAGGTCATCACCATTCCGGATGATAACAAGCAGCCGCTGGAATACTTCGCGGCGAAATATCAGATGGGGCTTTCCAACATGCTGGAAGCCAACCCGGGGGTGGATACCTATCTGCCGAAGGGCGGTAGCGTCCTGAACATCCCTCAGCAGCTGATCCTGCCGGATACCGTCCATGAAGGGATCATCATCAACAGCGCCGAAATGCGTCTGTACTACTACCCGAAAGGCACTAACACCGTGATTGTTCTGCCGATCGGTATCGGCCAGTTAGGCAAAGACACGCCAATCAACTGGACCACCAAAGTCGAACGTAAGAAGGCTGGCCCGACCTGGACGCCGACCGCCAAGATGCATGCAGAATACGCTGCCGCCGGCAACCCGCTGCCAGCCGTCGTACCGGCCGGTCCGGATAACCCGATGGGCCTGTACGCGCTGTATATCGGCCGTCTGTACGCCATCCACGGTACCAACGCTAACTTCGGTATCGGCCTGCGCGTGAGCCATGGCTGCGTACGTCTGCGCAACGATGACATCAAATTCCTGTTTGAGAACGTGCCGGTCGGCACCCGCGTGCAGTTTATCGATGAGCCGGTAAAAGCCACCACCGAGCCGGACGGCAGCCGTTACATCGAGGTTCACAACCCGCTGTCGACCACCGAAGCGCAGTTCCAGGGCGGCGAGATCGTGCCGATCACCCTGACTCAGCCGGTACAGGCGATCACCAGCCAGTCTGATGTCGATCAGAACGTGGTCGAGCAGGCTATCCAGAACCGCTCCGGTATGCCGGTGCGTCTGAACTAAGTTCTGCATGACAAGAAAAACGGCGGGCCTGATGCCCGCCGTTTTTTTATCGGTGTTGTGCCGGGCTGCGGCTGACGCCTTGCCTGGCGACTGAACCTGACAACACCCTGGCCCTGCTAAGCGCTGCGCCAACCGGGGCCCCCGGTCTAGCCGTTATTCACCAGAATAATCCCGCCGTGGTCGTAGCGATAGTGGCAGTGGGCGTACTCCAGCGGCGTGCCGTCTTCCAGATAGATAACCTGCTCCACCTCCAGCACCGGATCGGTGGGCTCGCAGTGAAGATGCTGTTTATCCAGTTCATCCGGCTTCATCGCCCGCACCACGCGGTAAGATCCCATCAGCTTCAGCCCCAGCGTCTCCTGGATATAGCGAAACACCGAGCTTTCCAGATGGCTTTTATTGAGCCCCGGCACCAGCCCCACCGGCATGACCGTCAGATCCAGCGACACCGGTTCCCCGTTGAGCAACCGCAGGCGAACAAAGTCATACACCGGGGCATCAGCGTCGATCAGCAGCGAACTCTGCTCCTTGTCAGTGGGAAAACGCACCTCAAAGCGCACCACTTCGCTTTGTACCTCGCCAAGATGCTCCCAGGTTTTGGTGGCACCGAAATAGTCGCTGCCGGGCAGCTCCCACTGCGACAGCTGAAGGAAATTTTTCCGCACAAAGGTGCCCTGCCCTTTGCGGGTATAGATCAGCCCTTCGACGATTAACTGGCGCATCGCCTGCTGGATGGTCATCCGGCTGGTGCTGAACTCTGCCGCCAGCGCAAACTGGTCAGGTAACGGCGCGCTGGCAGGATACTGCTGGCTGATGATCCGTTTTTTTATTTCCCGCGCGATTTGCAGATACTTCGCCGTCATTCCCCGGTCCTTATACATTCAGTGAGTGGCTGGCGGGCAGGATCCACGGTCTGACCGCCAGAACACCATTACATCACGTCGCCATTGCTGTGGATCACCTGCTTCAGCCACGCATAGCTCTTCTTCGGCACCCGCCGCAGATCCTTGAGGTCATGGTTCTCGCGATTGACGTAGACCACGCCGTAGCGCTTACGCATATCGCCCTGCGAGCTGAGGATGTCGATTAATCCCCACCCGAGATAGCCGATCACCTGCGCCCCATCCTCAAACATGGCCGCTTTCATGGCGTTGATATGGTCGCGATGGTAGGCGATGCGGTAATCGTCGGCAACCGGATGTTCACCGTCCCACGACTCAATCACCCCGATGCCGTTTTCAATCGGGAAAACCGGCAGGCGCCAGTCGTTATAATAGCGGGTGATGATGGTCCGGAAGCCCAGCGGATCGATCTGCCAGTTCCATTCTGTCGCGTTCAGGAACGGGTTATCCTGATTGCCAAACAGCATATAGTTGTTGACCGCCGTTCCCGGCGGGATCGCGTCGCTGTTCAGCGTCCGGCTGGCGTAATAGCTGAACGCCAGATAATCGACCTTCACCGTCGCCATCAGCGCGAGATCCTCCGGACGATAGATATCATCGAACCCTTCTGTGGCGACAAAATGCATCACCTCCGGGCTGTAGCCCTCCCCGGCGTAAGCCCGCAGCAGGTTCTGGTTTAAAAACTCGTCCAGCTGCTGGGCGCACAGGATATCGCGTGGTTTGCAGGTCGCCGGATAAACCAGGGCGTGGGCCAGCATCCCGCCCATCAGACACTGCGGCTTCGTCTGATGCAGGTGATCGGTCAGATGGACGTGCGCCATCATCACATGATGCTGGATCAGGTACAGCTCGCGCAGGGTCTTCTCCCCCTGCAGGTAGCCGGAAATCAGAAACGCTTCCGGCGAATGGTACAGATTCTGTTCATTAAAGGTGAGCCAGTATTTCACCTTGTCGCCATAGCAGGCGATCATCTTCTGGCCATAGCGAATAAAGGCGTCCATCACCCGGCGGTCGGTAAATCCGTTGTAGCGCTCCGCCAGCGAGAGCGGCATATCGAAGTGGTACAGGCAGATCATCGGCTCGATGCCGCGGGCGATCAGTTCATCAATAAACTGATGGTAGAAGGCGATGCCCTCTTCATTGAACTCGCCGTCTCCCTCAGGGCACACCCGGCTCCAGGCGATCTGAAAACGGTAGCAGTTCATGCCCAGATCCTGCATCAGATCGAAATCTTCCCTAAAGCGATGATAGGAGTCGGTCGCCACCTTCCAGTCGGAAGCGAATTCTGCCGGTTGCCGGATATCGTACACCGACATCCCCTTGCCGCCCTCGTTCCACGCCCCCTCCGTCTGCATGCTGGAGACGGAATTACCCCATAAGAAATCTGCCGGTAGTCTGTTGTTCATCCTGCGCCTCGATATATGACTAGTCATTTAAATTTCATGACTAGTCATATATCGAAAAGCGAACGGATGCGCAAAGCCAGGGATCGTTTTCTGTGAGCCGGGCAAAAAAAAGATCGCCCCGGAGGGCGATCCTGTCGAACGACGTGGAGGGCGGCAGACTGCTGCGGAAATCAGGCGCAGAGTTTGAAGAGCCAATAGCCGGTGAGAGCCGCCCACAGCAGCATGGGAATGGAGTAGAGATGGAAACGCCACCAGATCCGCCGATCGCCAGCCATGCGCAGGGCGATGATATTGGCCAGCGAGCCCGGCAGCAGACCAAAGCCCCCCACGTTAACCGCCCAGGCGAGCAGGATCGACGGTGGGACATAGTTGAGCAGGAGAATGGTCGAGGGCACATTGCTGATCACCTGCGACAGGCCGATGGCGGTCAGCCACAGCCCACCGCCGGAGAGCGTCCCGACCCCGCTCAGCACCTGGTGCAGCGCCGGAAGCTGGGTCAGCAGATGGACGTCGATAAACATCACCATAAACACCAGCAGCAGCGACCAGTCAACATGGACGATCACCGCCCGGGCCAGCGCCAGAAAGCCCAGCAGCACCAGCGCCAGTCCCCACAGCGCCTGATCCATCTCCAGCGCCGTCAGGAACACCAGATAGAGCCCCAGACAGCTCCAGACGAGCTTAGGCTGCCACGATGGTGCCATATCGCTGCTCTGGTAGGTAAGCCGCTTTGCCGGGAAACAGAACCAGCACAGCGCCAGCAGGGTCAGCATCATTGCCGCCGCCAGGGGCAGCATCTGGCCGATAAACCCAGGGAAAGAGAGACCGGAGCGTCCCCACAGCAAGATGTTCTGCGGGTTGCCGATCGGCGTCAGCAGCGACCCGGCGTTCACCGCCAGCGCTTCGAAAATAATCAGCCGGTTTACCGGGATGGCGCACCACTTCTTCAGGGTCAGGGTCAGGGGCACCACAATAAACAGCGCGACGTCGTTGGTGAGGAAGGTGGACAGCAGCGCCGCCGCCAGCACCATAAACATAGCCAGCTGACGCTCGGTGACAAAGCGGCGGGCCATTTTACGCCCCAGCACGTCAAAATAGCCGCTCAGTTCAATCCCCTTGGTCAACAGCATCAGGCCGCTGAGGGTAATGATGGTATGCCAGTCAATGGCCGCCGGCCAGCTTGCCGGGACAAACGGCACCATCACGCTGAGCACGCAGGCGATAATCAGCAGCAGATGGAGAAAACGATCGCGCAGCAGCGACTGGACGAAGGGAAGAGTCATGCTTCCTGAGATCCCTGTGTTTGGGTAAATTTCAGGAACATCGCCAGCGTCTCTTCGCTCACGTGATGCTCCATCCCTTCGGCATCACGACGGGCGATCTCCGGACTGACGCCGATCGCCAGCAGGAAGTTCTCCACGATTTGATGGCGCTCGCGGCTCTCCTGGGCCAGCTTCTCACCCTCCGCGGTTAAGAATATGCCGCGCCACGGGATCTGTTCGATAAGGCCGACGCTGGCCAGCCGTTTGAGCATCTTGGCGACGGTGGGCTGCGAGACCCCCAGCCGGGCGGCCATATCCACCTGACGCGCCTCGCCCACCTCGCGGATGAGGTCGGAAATCAGTTCAACATAGTCGTCAATCAGCTCGCGCCGATGCGCTTCCCGCACCTGGCGGAACCCTTCAACGTGCTCTTCAACATTTACTAACTGCGTCACTTTTTTTGTTATTGGCTTACCTGCGCGACGGTTCATTGTGCTTCCTCATTCGTGTGACGCGTCAAGCATCATATAAAAAGATCCACATTGTAATGGATTGCGCCAAGAGCACAAAAATTTAACGTTTTAGCCATAGCTATAAAATATAGCCTGTGCTATATCTGTATATAATGCAAACATCCATCAGGGAATGATGGAGCGAACAGGCAGGAGGAGAGCAGATGAACGAATTCAAGAGGTGCTTAAACGTGTTCAGCCATTCACCCTTTAAAGTACGCTTAATGCTGCTCGGTATGCTGTGCGAGATGATCAACGGTAAACCGCAGCAGGACAAACCCCATCGCTAAGGCGGCGTCGCGGTACGCCGCTTCATTTTTCCGTCATCATCTGCCGCTAAACTGACCGGTTTATCCCGTTTCCCCCACCTTTTTTCAAGTTTTGTAAGCGTCCTCGCAAAACAATCTGTTATGTCTGGTTGACCTTACCATTTACAAGCCCTATCTTTGCACAGCCCTGCCACATTCGCGGCTCGCAGAGACCCTCTTCACGCACTGTCCAGCAGGTTTTACCCCTTGAAGCCAGGGGATGCGCATGGCCTCTTTTTGATTGTTTACTATGAATGTCACCACTCTGAAAGATACGCTGGTCGCCCGCCGACTGGCACTGAACCCATGGACAGGATTCTACTTTTTACAATCGCTGTTGATTAACCTGGCGCTGGGCTATGAATTTAGCCTGCTCTATACCGTGGCATTTACCTGCGTATTACATCTTCTGTGGCGTGCCTTTCCGCGCGTGCAGAAAGGAGTGGTCGGCGCTTATTCTCTGTTGGCGGCCCTCTACTACCCGTTTGGCCAGGCTTACGGCGCGCCCAACTTCAATACCTTGCTGGCGCTGCACGCCACCAACGTGGAAGAGTCCACGGAAATCCTCACCATTTTCCCGTGGTACAACTATCTGCTGGCGGTATTTATCTTCGCGCTGGGGATCATCGCGGTCCGCCGCAGGATCGTCGAGCAGACCCGCTGGGGAAAAATGGAGACCCTGGGCCTGCTGTTCAGCATCGGGATCTTCTTTCTTCAGCCGGTGCAAAATCTCGCCTGGGGCGGTGTATTCAAGGTGATCGATACTGGATACCCGGCCTTCCGTTTTGTCAAAGACGTGGTGGTGAATAATAACGAGGTGCTGGACGAGCAGGCGCGGATGGCGCAGCTGGCCGGCATGAAAGATAGCTGGCACGTGCTGGCGGTGAAGCCGAAGTACCATCTCTATGTGGTGGTGATCGGTGAAAGCGCCCGCCGCGACGCCCTCGGCGCCTTCGGTGGCCACTGGGACAACACGCCGTTTGCCAGCTCGGTGAACGGGTATCTGTTTAACAACTACGTCGCCGCCAGCGGCTCGACGCAAAAATCCCTCGGCCTGACCCTTAACCGGGTGGTCGATGGCAAACCGCAGTTTCAGGATAACTTTGTCACCCTCGCCAACCGCGCCGGTTTCCAGACCTGGTGGTTCTCCAACCAGGGGCAGATCGGCGAGTACGACACCGCTATCGCCAGTATCGCCAAACGGGCGGATGAAGTGCAGTTCCTGAAAAACGGCGATTTCGAAGCCAATAAAAACACCCAGGACGAGCAGTTACTGAAGCTGACCGAGCAGGTGCTCTCCACCCAGCGCACCCAGCCGCAGCTGATTGTTCTGCATCTGATGGGCTCGCACCCGCAGGCCTGCGACCGGACCAAAGGCAAATATACGGTTTTCGTCCAGTCGAAAGAGACCTCCTGCTATCTCTACAGCATGACGCAAACCGATACCCTGCTGGCTAAGCTCTACAGCCAGTTGCAAAATTCCGGCGACACCTTTTCCCTGACCTACTTTTCCGATCATGGTCTGGCGTTCAAGGAGCGAGGCAAAGAGGTGCAGTATCTGGCGCACGACGATAAGTTCCAGCAGAACTTCCAGGTGCCGTTTATGGTGCTCTCCAGCGATGACAAAGCGCATAAAGTCATTAAGGCGCAGCGCTCGGCGAATGATTTCCTCAGCTTCTTCTCGCAATGGACCGGCATCAAGGCGGCGGAAATCGCCCCGCGCTATCGGTTTATCTCTGAGCAGAAGGCCGGCCCGGTGTATATCACCAACTTCCAGCTGCAGAAGGTGGACTATTCACACCTCGGCAGCGATGAGTTCACCATCAACTAAAACGACGCGGTCAGCGCCGGCCAACCGGCCGGGCTGGCGGTCAGCAGGCAAAAAAAATCCGCCCCAGGAGGCGGATTTTTTATATCACCGGAGTGATTAGAAGCGGTAACCCACGCCAGCGATCCAGGTGCCGACGTCAACGTTACGAATACGAGACTGCTCGTAGGAGAAGTCCAGGGCAACGTTTTCGATCGGGTTGAACTGCAGACCAGCACCGTAGGAGAAACCGTAGTCGCTCATATCGGATTTATTAGGGAAGTTGTTGTTCTGGAATTTACCGTAACCAACACCCACTACGCCGTAGATGCTTGCCCAGTCGTTCAGACGGTAAGCCGGACCAGCGGTGATGCCGTAGTACTGACCTTTGTTGTAAGTACCGTTGCTGTTATTATCCTTTTCGGTGTAGGTGAAGGAACCGATAACGCCCAGCGGGTTGTTATCTTGCTCGTAACGGTATTTCAGGTTGAAACCGCCAGCTTTGTTCGCTTTACCCTGCATGTCGCTCTGCGCGTAACCGCCGGTTACGGTAGAAGTTGCAGCAAATGCAGTGGTACCTACGGATGCAGCCAGAACAACGGCCAGTGCTGAAAGACGTGCAATTTTATTCATAACCACCTCAAATGTGTTTCTAATAAGTCCTAAGCCTTAAATATATCAAAAACTTTTGGGAAACTCTTTGGAGTTTACATTGTCTAACATACTTTTTCATGTAACCAAAAGTTTCCATATTTCTATAACAATATGGAAAACAAGAGTTTTTGGCGTTAACTTACAGTTTAACGCTCATTAAGAAATTCGCAAGCATCCAGATTAATCCTAATCACCTGGTGAATTTCTCAGCAACTTTCGCCATTGTACTGTTTTTGCCCCTGTTTTTTTCAACATTAGCTCAACCGCCAGCAGCTAATTCCAGTACACTGGAACTTTTACCCCTTTTGACAAAAATTGACAGGAGAAAGGATGCCCGGTCCATCCCGAAAAGCGGCGGCATGGTTGCCGATAGTGGTGATTTTAATCGCTATGACCTCGATTCAGAGCGGCGCATCGCTCGCCAAATCGCTGTTCCCGGTGGTCGGCGCCCCGGGGGTTACCGCCCTGCGCCTGGCGCTCGGGACGCTGATCCTGGTGGTGGTGTTCAAGCCCTGGCGGCTACGTTTCTCTCCGGCGCAGCGCGTGCCGCTGCTGCTGTACGGCCTGGCGCTCGGGGCGATGAACTATCTGTTTTATTTATCCCTGCAGCGTATTCCGCTCGGCGTGGCGGTGGCCCTCGAGTTTACCGGCCCGCTGGCGGTGGCGCTTTTCGGCTCGCGCCGCCCCCTGGATTTTGTCTGGGTGGCGCTGGCGATCCTCGGGCTGTGGTATCTCCTGCCGCTGGGGCAGAACGTGGCGCAGGTGGATTTAACCGGCGCGCTGTTCGCTCTCGGCGCCGGGGCCTGTTGGGCGGTCTATATTCTGACCGGCCAGCGCGCGGGCGAGGAGCATGGTCCAGCCACGGTGGCGATGGGGTCGCTTATCGCCTCGCTGGTCTTTGTCCCGTTAGGTATGGCGCAAGCCACCGATACGCTGTGGCAATGGTCGCTGCTGCCCCTGGGGCTGGGGATTGCCATTCTCTCCACCGCACTCCCCTACTCTCTGGAGATGATGGCCCTGACGCGCCTGCCGACGCGCACCTTCGGTACGCTGATGAGCCTCGAGCCGGCGCTAGCCGCCCTGTCCGGTATGATCTTCCTTGGCGAAACCCTGAACCTCTCCCAGACCCTGGCGCTGGGCGCCATTATCATCGCCTCAATGGGCGCCACGCTGACCATGCAGCGGCAGAGCAAAATCAAGCAAGTCGATATCAATTAACATTCTGTTACGGCGGCGGCCCGCGCCAGTTGCGGGCCTGCCAGCCTTCGCTAACCTTCTGATTGGACTTGTTTTTTCAAATAGCCAACCACTTTGCGCTATCGGAGTGATATGGCTTGCCGATGCCTCATACTTTAAAACCCTTGCTATACTTAGTCCCGAAGTTACCTGGGACAACGCTCCACATCATTCAGTTTTGAAGTGTGACGAGCATCAATATCAAGAGGATATGAAACGATGAGTACCGCTAAACTGGTTAAATCAAAAGCATCTAATCTGGTCTATACCCGCAACGATGTCGCTGACAGCGAAAAGAAAGCGACCATTGAGCTGTTGAATCGCCAGGTGATCCAGTTCATTGACCTGTCCCTTATCACCAAGCAGGCACACTGGAATATGCGCGGTGCGAACTTTATCGCCGTGCACGAAATGCTGGACGGTTTCCGTACTGCGCTCACTGAGCATCTGGATACCATGGCGGAGCGCGCCGTGCAGCTGGGCGGCGTCGCCCTGGGCACCACTCAGGTGATCAACAGCAAAACCCCGCTGCAGAGCTACCCACTGGATATCCATCATGTTCAGGATCACCTGAAAGCGCTGGCTGACCGCTACGCAGTAGTGGCTAACGATGTGCGCAAAGCGATCGGCGAAGCTAAAGACGAAGATACCGCAGATATCTTCACCGCCGCTTCCCGCGACCTGGATAAATTCCTGTGGTTTATTGAAGCGAATATCGAGTAAGGCTTTGCCGTCGGCCGCAGCGCGGTCGACGGCGCCTTTGCTTTCCCCACCCAGCCCTTGTTGTTTTTCCCTCCTCCTTTTTCCCTCACCCGCTGGCCTTGCACCATTTCAGGGCGTCAAATTGATGAAAATGCGCACAAAAGTAAAACAATTGTAATAATCACCTCACACAATCGTTACGGCGAGATTGTTTTCCCATCAGGGTTTGCGCTAAAAATGGGCTCGTAATTCAGCGACCTCAGGATGCACCAAAATAACGCCCCGTTATGGTGCACTCTTTGCCTGAAACGATCGATATTGTGCAACGGCTACCGCTTCGTTTGTTGAAAAACAACAGCTTGTAAAAGTGGCACGATTTTTTCATTAGGCTAGTCGTTCTCGCAGGGGATCGTCCCGTGGATATAAAAGGAAATGCTATGAAGTCTGTATTTAAAGTTTCACTGGCTGCACTGACCCTGGCTTTTGCGGTTTCTTCCCATGCCGCCAATAAGACCCTGGTTGTCGCCACCGATACGGCGTTCGTCCCGTTCGAATTTAAGCAAGGCGATAAGTATGTGGGTTTTGACGTTGACCTGTGGGCGGCCATCGCCAAAGAGCTGAAGCTCGACTACACCCTGAAGCCAATGGACTTCAGCGGCATTATCCCGGCGCTGCAAACCAAAAATATCGATCTGGCGCTGGCGGGGATCACCATTACCGACGAGCGTAAAAAAGCCATCGACTTCTCTGACGGCTACTACAAGAGCGGCCTGCTGGTGATGGTCAACGCCAATAATAACGACATCAAAGATGTGAAAGATCTGAACGGCAAAGTGGTCGCGGTGAAGAGCGGCACCGGCTCCGTTGACTACGCGAAAGCCAATATCAAAACCAAAGATCTGCGTCAGTTCCCGAATATCGATAACGCCTACATGGAGCTGGGTACCGGCCGCGCGGATGCCGTCCTGCACGATACGCCGAACATCCTCTACTTCATCAAAACCGCGGGCAACGGCAAATTCAAAGCGGTAGGTGAATCACTGGAAGCGCAAAACTACGGTATCGCCTTCCCGAAAGGCAGCGACGAGCTGCGTGAGAAAGTGAACGGTGCGCTGAAAACGCTGCGCGAGAACGGCACCTACAACGAAATTTATAAAAAATGGTTCGGCACTGAACCAAAATAATAAAAACGTACATCGCCGGGCGCAGTCCCGGCGACTTCACAACGGTCTTCCGGCACAGACGTTGCGGGAGACAGTATTTTGGCGGAGGCTTTCCTCTGCTCTCGACACGGTAACAGGAACGTATTATGCAGTTTGACTGGAGTGCCATCTGGCCTGCCATTCCGATTTTGTTGGAAGGCGCCAAAATGACGCTGTGGATTTCCGTCCTCGGCCTGGCCGGCGGCCTGATCATCGGTCTGGTGGCCGGTTTCGCCCGCTGCTTCGGCGGCTGGATCGCCAACCACATCGCGCTGGTGTTTATTGAAATCATTCGCGGCACCCCGATTGTGGTGCAGGTTATGTTCATCTACTTTGCGCTGCCGATGGCCTTTAGCGATCTGCGCATTGACCCCTTCTCCGCGGCGGTAGTGACCATCATGATTAACTCGGGCGCCTATATCGCGGAAATTACCCGCGGCGCGGTGCTCTCCATTCATAAAGGCTTCCGCGAAGCGGGCCTGGCGCTGGGCCTGTCGCGTCGCGAAACCATTCGCCACGTGATCCTGCCGCTGGCGCTGCGCCGCATGCTGCCGCCGCTGGGCAACCAGTGGATCATCAGCATCAAGGACACTTCGCTGTTCATCGTCATCGGCGTCGCCGAACTGACCCGTCAGGGACAGGAGATCATCGCCGGCAACTTCCGCGCACTGGAAATCTGGAGCGCCGTTGCCGTGATCTACCTGATCATCACCCTGGTCCTGAGCTTTATTCTGCGTCGTCTTGAAAGAAGGATGAAAATCCTGTGATTGAATTTAAAAACGTCTCCAAGCACTTTGGCCCGACCCAGGTACTGCACGATATCTCTCTGAAAATCAATCAGGGTGAAGTGGTGGTCATTATCGGCCCGTCCGGCTCCGGTAAATCGACGATGCTGCGCTGCATCAATAAACTGGAAGAGATCACCAGCGGCGATCTGATTGTCGATGGCCTGAAGGTCAACGATCCGAAGGTGGACGAACGTCTGATTCGTCAGGAAGCCGGGATGGTGTTCCAGCAGTTTTACCTGTTCCCGCACCTCACGGCGCTGGAAAACGTGATGTTTGGCCCGCTGCGGGTACGCGGCGCCAGCAAGCAGGCGGCGGAAAAGCTGGCGAAAGATCTGCTGGCGAAAGTCGGTCTGGCAGAGCGCGCGCATCACTATCCGTCTGAACTCTCCGGCGGCCAGCAGCAGCGTGTGGCCATCGCCCGCGCGCTGGCGGTGAAGCCGAAGATGATGCTGTTTGATGAGCCCACCTCCGCGCTCGACCCGGAACTGCGTCATGAAGTGCTCAAGGTGATGCAGGATCTGGCGGAAGAGGGCATGACGATGGTGATTGTGACCCACGAAATCGGCTTTGCCGAAAAAGTGGCCTCGCGACTGATCTTTATCGACAAGGGACGAATTGCCGAAGACGGCAACCCACAGGAGCTGGTGAACAACCCGCCAAGCCCGCGTCTGCGGGAATTCCTGCAGCACGTCGCCTGACCCACAACGGCTCTCTCCGTCGCGGAGAGAGCCGCTTTCCAGATTCCTCTTCCCTCCCCTTCCGCCATCGGCTTCTATACTTACCCGTTTACGTTGCAACGGAGGTGCCCATGCCGTGGATCCTGCTTTTGCTCGCTGCGCTGTTTACTCCCCCGCTTTCCGCCGCCGCCCTGCCCGGCGTGCCGACCGCTAATGCCGATAAAACCAGCGCCAGCGAACCCGATGTAGAACAGAAAAGAGCGGCCTATGCCGCGCTGGCCGACGTGCTGGCCAACGACTCCGCCCGCCAGGAGCTCATTGACCAGCTGCGTAAAGCGGCCGCCACGCCGCCGCCCGACAGCACCCCGACGCTAACGCCGCCGGCGGTGAAAGAAGAGACCACGGTGCTGGAGAACGTCACGCAGATCAGCCGGGAATATGGCGATGCGCTCTCATCGCGCTTCTCCCAGCTGTGGCGCAATATTACCGGCTCGCCGCATAAGCCCTTTAATCCGCAAACCTTTACCAACGCCGCCTGGCATTTTTTACTGCTGGCCGGGCTGGTGTTTGCCTTCTGGTGGCTGGTACGCCTCGCGGCGCTGCCGCTGTATCGTAAAATGGGCGAATGGGGACGGCATAAAAACCGCGATCGCGGAAACTGGCTCCAGCTGCCGTTGACCATCGCCGGGGCGTTTATCATCGATCTGCTGCTGCTGGCGCTGACCCTGTTTGTCGGTCAGCTGTTGAGCGATCGCCTGAATGGCGACAACCCTACTATCGCCTTCCAGCAGAGTCTTTTCCTCAACGCCTTCGCGCTGATCGAATTCTTTAAAGCCATCCTGCGGCTCATTTTCTGCCCGCGCATCCCGGCGCTCAGGCCCTTTAACCTCAGCGACGCGGCCGCCTCCTACTGGAGCCTGCGCCTGAGCGCCCTCAGCAGCCTGATCGGCTACGGCCTGATCGTCGCGGTGCCGATTATCTCCAACCAGGTGAATGTTCAGGTCGGCGCGCTGGCTAACGTCGTCATCATGTTGTGCATTACGCTGTGGGCGCTGTATCTGATTTTCCATAATAAAGCGGTGATTACGCAGGGGCTGATCCATCTGGCTGACCGCTCGCTCTCCTTCTTTAGCCTGTTTATCCGCGCCTTCGCTCTGATCTGGCACTGGCTGGCCTGCGCCTACTTTGTAGTGCTCTTTTTCTTTTCCCTGTTCGACCCGGGCAACAGCCTGAAATTTATGATGGGCGCCACCCTGCGCAGCCTGGCGATTATCGGCGGCGCGGCGCTGGTGTCCGGCATCCTGTCGCGCTGGATAGCCAAAACCATCACCCTCTCCCCTGCCACTCAGCGCAACTATCCTGAGCTGCAAAAGCGGTTGAACGGCTGGATCTCCGCGTCGCTGAAGGCAGCGCGTATTCTCACCGTCTGCGTCGCCATCATGCTGCTCCTGAGCGCCTGGGGGCTGTTTGACTTCCGCGAATGGCTGCACAACGATGCCGGGCAAAAAACGGTGGATGTGCTGATCCGTATCGCCCTTATCCTCTTCTTCTCCGCTATCGGCTGGACGGTGCTGGCCAGCCTGATCGAAAACCGGCTGGCCTCGGATATCCATGGCCGCCCGCTGCCCAGCGCACGGGCCCGGACGCTGCTGACGCTGTTTCGCAACGCGCTGGCGGTGGTGATCAGCACCATCACGGTGATGATTTTGCTCTCGGAGATTGGGGTCAATATCGCGCCGCTGCTGGCCGGCGCCGGGGCGTTGGGGCTGGCCATCTCGTTTGGCGCGCAAACCCTGGTTAAAGACATTATCACCGGCATTTTTATCCAGTTTGAGAACGGGATGAATACCGGCGACCTGGTCACCATCGGTCCCTTGACCGGCACGGTGGAACGGATGTCGATTCGCTCAGTGGGGGTGCGCCAGGATACCGGCGCTTATCACATTATCCCCTGGTCCTCGATCACCACCTTTGCCAACTTCGTGCGCGGCATTGGCTCGGTGGTGGCCAACTATGACGTCGACCGCCATGAGGATCTGGATAAAGCCAGTCAGGCGCTGAAGGCGGCGGTGGACGATCTGCTGGCCCAGGAGGAGATCCGCGGCCTGATCATTGGCGAACCGTCGTTCGCCGGGCTGGTGGGGCTGAGCAATACCGCCTTTACGCTGCGCGTCAACTTCACCACCCTGCCGCTGAAGCAGTGGACGGTGCGTTTTGCCCTCGACACCCAGGTGAAAAAGCACTTCGACCGCGCCGGGGTTCGCGCCCCGGTACAAACCTGGCAGCAGCTGCCGATGCCGGGCGCCGACAGCCCGGCCGCGGAGTAGCGTTAGAACGGACGGCGGCGTTTGGCGTCGTCCATAAAGCTCCAGGCGATAAAGCGGCTCTGCTTTTGCCCCTGGGCCATCTCTTTTTTCACCACTTTCACGGCCCCAACCTCGGTCAGCAGGCGGTAGAGCGGCGGCAGATTGTCGCCGCGCGACACCAGCGAGGTAAACCATTTCACCTGACGGGCGAAGGCCTGACTTTCGCGGATCATCTGCGAGATAAAGGCCACTTCGCCTCCTTCGCACCACAGCTCCTGCTGCTGACCGCCAAAGTTAAGCCCGCTGTCGGCGCCGAGTCCGAGATTGCGGCGCTTGCGCTCACCGCCCGCCCGGGCGCTCTCTGCGGAGTCATGGAACGGCGGATTACACAGCGTGGCGTCATAGGTCTCGTTTTTGTGGATCACGCCGTGGAAGATAGCCTGGCTCTCTTTTTGCCGACGCAGACGGATCTGCCGGGTCAACCCCGGGTTGCCATTGACAATCGCCTGCGCGCTGGCGAAGGCTTCCGGACTGATTTCGCTGCCGGTAAAGCGCCAGCCGTACTCGTGAACGCCGATCAGGGGATAAATGAGGTTGGCGCCGGTGCCAATATCAAGGATCGTGGCTTGCTTCGGCACTTCGCCGCTATCCCCGGCCAGCAGATCCGCCAGATGATGAATATAATCGGCCCGCCCGGGCACCGGCGGACAGAGAAAACCATCAGGAATGTCCCAGTGTTTGACCGCGTAGAAATGCGCCAGCAGCGCTTTATTCAACGCCTTTACCGCCTGCGGATTGGCAAAATCAATGGTCTGCTCACCCAGCGGATTGAGCGTAATGTATCCCTGCAGGTCAGGATGCGCCTGGCAGAGCGCGGGCAGGTCGTAGCGTTGATGGTGGCGGTTACGCGGATGTAACCCCGGTTTCTGGGCTTTCATGACAATCTCCTTTGAACAGCCGCGTAAGATACCCGTTGACGGCCGCTCGGTAAATAAGGGAGTCTGGATATCTCCTTTATCCGTGACAGGTGCAGCATGTACTTTTATCAACCTTCGCAGGGCCACGGCCTGCCGCATGACCCGCTCAACGCAATAATCGGGCCTCGCCCGATTGGCTGGATCGCCTCGCAGGACGCCGAGGGCCAGCGTAATCTGGCGCCATACAGCTTTTTTAACTGCTTTAACTATCGCCCGCCGATCATTGGTTTCGCCAGTAGCGGCTGGAAAGACAGCGTGCGAAATATCGTCGAAACGAAGGAGTTCGTCTGGAACCTGGCGACGCGCCCGCTGGCCGCCGCGATGAACGAAACCTCCGCCTCGATCCCGCACCATGAGGATGAATTCGTGCGCGCCGGACTCACCGCCGCCGCCAGCCGCCTGGTCAAGGCCCCCCGGGTGGC
The DNA here is from genome assembly GCF_048822555.1 of Klebsiella sp. C283. Lineage (NCBI taxonomy): Bacteria > Pseudomonadati > Pseudomonadota > Gammaproteobacteria > Enterobacterales > Enterobacteriaceae > Klebsiella > Klebsiella sp. C283. The sequence continues at coordinate 391,995 of NZ_JBMEZS010000001.1, read as the reverse complement.
GGAGAGCCCGGTGAACTTTGAGTGCCGCCTGTCGCAATGTATTCAGCTCACCACCGCCGACGGCAACCTTGTCGATACATGGCTGGTGCTCGGCGAAGTGGTCGCCGTGCATATCGATGAATCACTGCTGGAGAACGGCATCTATCAAACCGCCCGCGCTCAGCCGATCCTGCGTGCCGGGGGGCCGAGCGCCTATTACAGTATTGATGACAGCCTGCGTTTTGACATGATCCGCCCGGATGCCCGCTAAATAATATCCCTGGCGCGGGGACCGCTACCCTGCGCCGGTTGCGGGCGAAACGCCTTGTTTTTGCATAAAAAATTCCCTACCGCGCGGGCTGGAAAGGCCTACACTTAAGCTATGTCCCATGCTGTTTATGAGGATATGCTGATGAAAATCACCTCGCTGCTGTTCGCCGCTGCGCTTGCCGCTCAGGCCGACGCGGCCTCTTCCCTGCCGCCGCCCCCCGTACTGCCCTATGACGGGCCGCTGCGTCCTGTCGGCACCGTCTCCGCCTCCGGCGCCCGTACCCTTGACGACCTGGTGGCCGCCCTCGCGGATAAGGCCCACCGTCGTGGGGCGATAGCCTGGCGGGTCAATGCCGCCAGCAGCGGTAACCGGCTGTACGGTTCAGCTATAATTTATCAATAACCCTTTTTTACAGGAGGCAGACAATGGCATCAGGTTGGGCAGGCGACGGAGCCGTACAGGATCAGATCGACAGCACCATTGACGATGCGGTGGCGCGCGCCCGCCGCGAGCTTCCGCACGGCGAAAGCAACAAATTATGTGATGAATGCGGAGAGCCGATTCCGGAGGCGCGTCGACAGGCGATACCCGGGGTGAGATACTGCGTGAAGTGCCAGCAGGAGAAAGATTTACATAACAATACATTTTCAGGATATAATCGCCGTGGTTCCAAGGATAGCCAGCTACGCTGACTTTCCTTTACCGTTCATGACAGCCTTTCGCATTATCTTTTCGCGCACACTTTTTGGCGATAAATGTCGCAATATGTGCCCTTAAGCGTGCCGGTCCCCCTCGCTCCGCCATCAGACGAAAAGAATGAGAAATAATTTATTAATAATCAGTAAATTATTAATCATTCAAAAAATTAGATGAAGACTGTGAATTTCCTTCGATTTTATCTCCCGCAAAAAAGCGTGATACTTATCACATCGACGGAACATCGTCCCCTGAACAGAACAACCTGCGAGAGATTAACTATGAAAAACATCAAATATGCTGCCGCTGCCATCGCTCTGACCGCCCTTTCCTTCGGCGCCTTTGCCGCCGAGCCGGTTACCCCCGCTCAGGCTGAAAGCATGAATAAGATCGGCGTGGTGTCTGCGCAAGGCGCAACCACGTTAGATGGTCTGGAAGCGAAACTGGCTGCTAAAGCCGAAGCTGCTGGCGCAACCGGCTATAGCATCACTTCCGCTAACACCAACAACAAACTGAGCGGTACCGCGGTTATCTATAAATAATCGCAGCTCAACCCTGTAAGCCACTGAATTAACCCTGAAAAGACCTTTAATACCCTTGCCTTGCCCGTCCGAGCCACCGGACGGGCTTTTTTTTTATCCTGCCGATCCGATCACCAGCAGTCGTTGACGCGGCTGAGCCCCTGCTCCAGGGTTGAGACCTCCCCGCAGGCCAGCAGACAGCAGGCAAGCTGGATCTTCAGCGAGTGGGGTACCGGTTCGACGCCGGCGACGCAGCGCTCGATCCAGCGCGCGGTCACTTCGGGATCTTTCGAGGCCGGCAGAATGACTTCCTCCGCCGCTGCCTCGGTCTGACGGTCGCACAGCGCCCGCACGCCCTGGTCATCGATCAGGCTGATCTGCGGGCAGCGCTGCGGGTTGGCGTACACTTCGCCTTCGGTACCGTGCATCAGCAGCGCGCGGCCACCGGTCTCGCGAAAGAAACCCGCCACCCTGGGAACATATTCCGGATGCGATACGCTGGAGAGACGTAACGCCTCCCCTTCGCCAAACGGCGTGGCCAGTTTGGCCAACGTATGGGCGCTGTTGCGCACGCCCATCCGCCAGCGCATCGCCAGCTGTTTCTCCAGCGGCGGGCAGAAGGCCCCCACCGGGATATACACCGGTTCATGCCCCTCCAGCTGCGCCTGAGCCTGGCCGGCATGCCGGGTAGCCGGAATGTCCAGCAGGGTAAAAATGGTCTCGGTCAGCACCCGGGTCGGATCGTGACTGACGCCGTGAACCACGACCGGAAACCCCAGCTTGTGCAGGAGCATCGCCAGCAGCGGCGTCAGGTTCGCCTGCTTGCGCGCGCCGTTGTAGCTGGGGATAACGATCGGCATCGGCTTGCCTGCCGGCGGGGTCAGGCGCAGAGTATGCTGCTGCATCGCGGCGTAAAAGCCTTTCATCTCCGCTTCGCCTTCGCCTTTGATGCGCAGGGCGATTAATATTCCCCCCAGCTCCAGCTCCGGCACCTCGCCGTTCAGCATCCGCGCGTAGAGCGCACGGGCGGTCTCTTCATCCAGGTCGCGGGCATGATTCTTACCGCGGCCCACCTCTTTTATAATTTTGCTGTACTCCATGGCTCCCCCTGTTGCGTCACGCGCCGGCGTCAACGACGTTTGCGGCCTGTCTGTTTTGCTGTCTGTTTTGCTTTACGTTTTACTATAACCTCCGGGACGCCCGGCTGCTCTATGGGAAAAACAGGTAACGCGTTCAGTAGACGCGCGCCGTAGTTTTTGGTCAACAGACGCTTATCGTAAATCACCACCTCTCCCCAGCAGTGATGGCTACGGATCAGACGCCCCACCTGCTGAATAAGATTAAAGGAGGCGCTGGGCAAACTCTGTACCTCGAAGGGATAACGATTGAGGCTTTTCAGCCATTCGCCTTCGGTGATCACTACCGGGCTGTCGATGGGCGGAAAGGCGATTTTATGGATATGCACCTGGCTTAACAGATCGCCTTTTAAATCGAGACCTTCGGCAAAGGACTGCAGGCCCACCAGCACGCTGCGCTCGCCGCTTTCCACCCGTTTGCGATGCAGCTCCACCAGCCGGTAGCGCGGCTGGTCGCCCTGCACCAGCAGCATCAGGCGCAGATCGGTCACATGCTCCAGGAAGCGATTCATCGCTCGCCCGCTGGCGAACAGCACCAGCATCCCGAGATGTTTCTTGCTCTCCACCTGCTGGCGAAAATAGGCCGCCATCTCGGCGATGTGCTGCTCTTCGTTATCCATCAGCGGTTCATAGCGCATTTGAGGAATAATAATTTTCCCCTGCTCTACGTGGTTGAACGGCGAATCCAGCGCCACGAAGCGGTCGCCCGCTTTCTCCTTCAGGCCGCTCATCTCCTGCAGGCGCGAGAAGCTGTTTAGAGAGCGCAGCGTCGCTGACGTCACCACGATATGCGGCACGCTGCGCCACAGCAGTCGTTCAAGCTGATCGCTGACGCGGATGCCGACGCAGTGGAACCAGACGTGGATCTGGCCGTCGCGCACCACCCGCGTCGCCCATTTGGTCACCGGCGCGCCAGAGGACTGCGCCAGCGACGCCAGACGCCACAGCTTACTTTGGCTTTCAAACATGCCGAGGGCGCGGTTCATCTGCAGCAGCACCCGATGCAGGCGCACCACGTCATGGCTGCCGGTCTTTTCGCTGAGATCGTTAAGGAACAGCTCCGCCAGCCCGCGCAGCGTCTCGGTGAGCTTCGCCAGCCGCTGGCAGATCTCCATCACCTCCTGCGGCAGTTCGCCCATCGGGAAGCGATGCTCCGCGTCCTGACCGGCGGGCATATAGAGATTGAGAATATTATTCAACGACGCAATCAGCTCGAACAGCTCTTCGCAATGGCCGGCGAGCCGCTCCGCATTGGCCAGCGGCGGCGTGGTTTTCGGGCGGAACTGCTCCATGCAGGTAGCCACCAGCTTGCAGAACAGATCCAGCTGCAGGCGAAACCAGGGGGCGGTGATCTCGGCGCTCATCTCCAGCGCATCGCGGGCGACGTCCGGCAGATGATGGCCTTCATCGAGGACCAGCAGCAGGTTTTTCGGCTCCGGCAGCACCGACTCGCTCTCCATCGCCGCCATCACCAGCGCATGGTTGGCCACCACCACTTCCGCCTCCTGAATTTCCCGCCGCGCCACAAAGAACGGACACTCCCGATAGTAGTGGCAGTTGCGGTTCAGGCAGCTGGCCTTATCGGTGCTCAGCCGGCTCCACAGCCCATCGTCGATGGCTTTGTCGGTATGGTCGCGCAGGCCGTCCCAGCGGTAGCTGTCGAGATCCTGCTTCAGCGTCGCGCACAGCTTCTGCTCGGCCTGGTTGTTCGGGGTGAGATCGTCGTCGAGGAAGGCCAGCAGATCCTGCTGCGTCGGCTCGGTGCTGGCCAGCGCCGTCAGATTGCGCGGGCAGACGTAGCGTCCGCGACCGAAGGCGGCGGTGAAGCGCAGGTCGGGGATAATCTTGCGCAGCAGCGGCAGGTCTTTACTGTAGATTTGATCCTGCAGGGCGACGTTGGCGGTGCTGACCACCAGCGTTTTTTGTTCCTCACGGGCGATGGCAATGCCGGGGATCAGATATGACAGCGTTTTACCCACGCCGGTCGGCGCTTCGATAGCCAGATGCCGGCCCTCATCCCCGGCGAGGGTTTTCGCCACATCAGCGATCATCTGCCGCTGCGGGGGGCGGGGAATAAAGTCCGGGATCTGTTCCTGAAGCGCCTTATACCAGGCGGCGATTTGCGCTTTCAGCGCAGCGGTCAAAGCCATGAGAAAACCTGAATACTGTATAAACAGCCACTATTGTGCCATTTTTGCCCGCCCGGAGGTATTGCTTTCTGCTCAGTGTGGAAGCGTGCTCGACAAATAGTGTAATGGAAAGAAAAAGGCCCGCCGCCGCGTAGCGGACAGACGGGCCTGAGCCGTACTTAACCGCATTCTCGCGGTCCGGGCATCAGCCTGTTATTCGCCAGCCGGTTTACGCGGGCGACGGCGGCGCGGCGGTTTGCCGTCCTGAGTGCGCGCTTTCGGCGCCTCGCCGTCCTGACGACGCGGGGCGCTGCTCTGGCTGCGCGGCTGTCCGCTGCGCCCCTGGCCCTGGCCGCCGCGTCCCTGACCCTGACCACGACCGCCGCCGCGCTGCTGGCGACCGTTCTGGATAGGCTCGGCTTTAATGGACGGATCCGGCTCATAGCCGGCAATCGCGATGCGCGGGATCTCTTTCTTCAGCAGGCGCTCGATATCGCGCAGCAGCTTGTGCTCATCCACACACACCAGCGACAAGGCTTCGCCGGTGGCCGCGGCGCGACCGGTACGGCCGATACGGTGGACATAATCTTCCGGCACGTTCGGCAGCTCGTAGTTCACCACGTGCGGCAGCTCTTCGATATCCAGACCGCGGGCGGCGATATCGGTCGCCACCAGCACGCGAATGCCGCCGGATTTAAAGTCGGCCAGCGCGCGGGTACGCGCCCCCTGGCTCTTGTTGCCATGGATCGCCGCGCTGCGGATGCCGTCTTTGTTGAGCTGCTCCGCGAGGTGGTTGGCGCCATGCTTGGTGCGGGTAAAGACCAGCACCTGCTGCCAGTTGCCTTCGCCGATAAGCTGCGACAGCAGCTCGCGCTTACGGTTTTTGTCAACAAAATGGACGTGCTGGGTGATCTGCTCGGAGGCCGTGTTGCGACGCGCCACTTCCACTTCCAGCGGGTTGTGCAGCAGTTTCTCAGCCAGGCCTTTGATCTCGTCGGAGAAGGTCGCCGAGAACAGCAGGTTCTGCCGACGCGGCGGCAGTTTAGCCAGTACGCGGCGGATGTCATGGATAAAGCCCATATCCAGCATGCGGTCCGCTTCATCCAGTACGAGGATTTCCACTTTATCGAGGCTGACGGCGTTCTGGTGTTCCAGGTCCAGCAGACGGCCCGGGGTGGCGACGAGGATATCGACGCCGCCGCGCAGCTTCATCATCTGCGGGTTGATGCTCACGCCGCCGAACACCACCAGCGAGCGAACATTCAGATATTTACTGTAATCCCGCACGTTCTCGCCCACCTGCGCCGCCAGCTCGCGGGTCGGGGTCAGGATCAGCGCGCGCACCGGGCGACGACCCTTCGCGTGCGGCTCGTTCTGGATCAGGCGCTGCAGCAGCGGCAGAGTAAAGCCCGCCGTTTTACCGGTGCCGGTCTGGGCGCTGGCCATCAGGTCGCGGCCCTGCAGTACCGCCGGGATCGCCTGCTGCTGGATAGGGGTCGGCTCAACGTAGCCCTGCTCAGCGACAGCGCGCAGGATATCGGGATTCAGGCCAAGGGAATCAAAAGACATAACAACTCCGAACCGCCCCGGCCCGGTGAAGGGCGTAGTTTTCAGGGAGATTATTGCGATAAGAGATGGCAAAAACCACAATGCCATGAAGGGGCGCAGTCTAGCAGATTTTGTGACAGGCCGCATAAAATCTGCAAAAGAATGCCGCCCCTGGCTGGCGGGAGGAAGAAGGCCGCTGAGGGCGCTCAGCGGCCAGGCGGGTCGCCGCAGCGCGGTTAACGCAGACGATACTTAATTTTTTCAACGATCTTCGCGGTGGAGATGCCGTAGCGATCGTGGAGGGTCGGCAGCGCGCCGGCTAACAGGAACGCGTCAGGCAGCCCTACGGTATCCAGCTCGCAGCGAACCCCTTTGCGCATCAGCAGGGCGGCCACCGCCTCTCCTAACCCGCCGACCGCGGTGTGGTTTTCGGCGGTGACCACCAGGCGACCCGGCTTCGACGCCTGTTCAATAATCGCTTGTTCATCCAGCGGTTTGATGGTCGGCACGTGCAGGACCGCCACGCTGATATTATCGTCCCGCAGCTTTTCAACCGCCTCCAGCGCGCGCATGGTCATTAGCCCGGAGGAGATAATCAACACGTCGTTGCCGTCCTCCAGCAGCTTCGCTTTGCCCAGTTCGAACTGATAGTCGTATTTATCCAGCACCAGCGGCACTTTCCCGCGCAGCAGGCGCATATAAACCGGGCCATGGTGATCGGCAATGGCCGGTACCGCCTGCTCAATCTCCAGCGCATCGCAGGGATCGACGATGACCATTCCGGGGATACCACGCATGATCGCCAGATCTTCGGTGGCCTGATGACTGGGGCCATAGCCGGTCGTCAGGCCCGGTAGCGCCGCGCAAATCTTGACGTTCAGATGCTCTTCAGCGATCACCTGATGAATAAAATCATAGGCGCGACGGGTCGCAAAGGCGGCATAGGTGGTGGCGAAGGGAATAAATCCCTCCTTCGCCATGCCTCCCGCCGCCGCCATCAGCAGTTGCTCCGCCATTCCCATCTGGAAAAAGCAATCCGGGAAGGCCTGGGCGAAAATATGCAGGTCAGTATATTTTGACAGGTCCGCTGTCATACCGACGATCGCCGGGCGCTCCGCCGCGAGTTTCGACAGCGCGACGCCGAAGGGCGCAGAGACGGTGACCTGGCCTTCATCGGCAATCGAGGCGATCATCGCCGACGTTTTTAAACGAGGTTTACTCTGGCTCATTACAGCACTCCTTCCGGTTTGTTAGCGTCCAGCACCGCAATCGCTTTTTGCCATTCGTCGGCATCGACGCGAATAAAATGGTTCTTATCGCGGGTTTCGAGGAACGGCACCCCTTTGCCCATCAGCGTGTCGCACAAAATGACCCGCGGCTGGTTGCCGGAATAACTTTTCGCGTTGTCAAAGGCGGCCATCACCGCCGGCAGATCGTTACCGTCTACGCGCTGCACGTACCAGCCGAAGGCGGCCCATTTATCCTGCAGCGGCTCAAAGCCGAGGATTTTGCGTGAATCGCCGTCGGCCTGCTGTTTGTTGACGTCGACAAGGTTAATCAGGTTGGTCAGGCCATAGTGAGCCGCCGACATCGCCGCTTCCCAGGTCGAACCTTCATCCAGCTCCCCATCGGACATCGAGTTATAGACCCAGGCCTTGCTCTGTTTCTGCCGCAGGCCGAGCGCCATGCCGACGGCGATAGACAGCCCCTGCCCCAGTGAGCCGCCGGACATCTCCATCCCCGGGGTGTAGGTCGCCATGCCGGACATCGGCAGGCGGCTGTCGTCGGAGCCGTAGGTTTCCAGTTCCGCTTCCGGAATAATGCCCGCCTCCAGCAACGCGGCATAATAAGCGATAGCGTAATGGCCATGAGAAAGCAGGAAGCGATCGCGCCCCTCCCACTCAGGATCTTCCGGGCGATAGGTCATGGCGTAACTGAAGGCGGTAGCCAGCACATCGGCATACCCCAGCGCCTGGCCAATATAACCCTGCCCCTGAACCTCTCCCATTTTCAGGGCATAGCGGCGGATACGCCACGCCGCCGCGGCGACTTTTTGTGATTCGGTGATGTTCATCTCTGTGCCTCGCTTAGTGAATTAACATGCCGCCGTTAACGTCCAGGGTGATACCGGTGGAGTAGGAAGAGAGGTCGCTGCCGAGGAACAGCGCGGCGCGGGCGATGTCCACCGCGTCGCCGAGGCGGTTCATCGGAATGCCGGCAAGAATATTGGCCGTCATGTCGTCCGTCAGCTTGCCGGCGGTAATGTCGGTCTGAATGAGCCCCGGGGTGATGCAGTTAACGCGGACGTTGTCCGGGCCAAGCTCGCGCGCCATCGCCCGCGCCAGGCCGAGCACGCCGGCTTTTGCCGCGCTGTAGTGCGGACCGCCGAAGATACCGCCGCCGCGCTGGGCGGAAACGGACGAGATGCAGACGATGCTGCCGGATTTTTGCGACCGCATCGTGGGGATCACCGCCTGTGACATCAGCAGCGTGCCGCGCAGGCTGACATCGAGCACCGCGTCATAGTTGGCGCGCTTGATGTCCATTAGCTTCAGCGGCTGGGTGATGCCGGCGTTATTGACCAGCACATCGACCCGGCCGTATTTCGCCAGAATCTGTTCGATGGCCGCCTGCACCTGCACTTCGTCGGCGACGTTCGCCGCCAGGCCGAGATGGCCTTCGCCCAGCGCCGCCGCGGCGGTTTTACTGGCTTCGCCATTGAGATCGATAATGACCACTTTCGCGCCGTTTTCGGCGAATAATTTCGCGGTCGCAAAACCCAAACCGCGTGCGGAGGCCGCGCCAGTAATAATGGCGACTTTATCTTTTAATAACATAGTTTCACTCCATGACATTACGTCATATTAATTAACAGGATCTATTTTCGTTATTGTGGCTCATCGAGGAAAAGAATCACCACCAAACCGATTGCGGCGCAGATACCAAAATAGGTAAATACAGAATTAAAGCTCCCCGTTTTATCCAGTAAGAAACCGGCCACCATCGGCGCCACAAATCCGCCGAGGTTGCCGCCGCTATTAATAATGGAAGAGGCGATCGGATAGGTTTTGCTGTCCGAAACGGCCATACCGTAGGCGGTAAAAGCCGGCCAGCCGATATTCAAACAGAAACCGACAAAGAATAAACCAATACAGACCGCCAGGGTGCTTGCCGGTATATTCAGCATAATTAACATCATGACTACGGTTGATACCGCTGTGAATATCATGGTTGGTTTACGCCGGCGGCCTAATAATTTATCCGAAATCCATCCGCCGCCAATCGCGCCAATAAAGCCGCCGATGCACGGCATACTGGCCACGAACCCCATACTCATCACATCGAAACCGCGCTCTTTCACTAAATACAGCGGGATCCAGGTTAATAATCCATATAACACGCTGACCATCATAAAATATGCGAGGCAGTCTCCGAGAATATTTTTTGAGGTGAATAATCCCTTCGCCGTATCCACAGGCGGCATTTTTTTCACCCGGATAATTTTATCCAGCCAGGTGAAGCGATCGGCGATTAATATATTTTCACGTACACCGTCATTATGATGGCTGTCCCGCCCAGCATTAATCTCTGCCAGTTCGCTTGGAGATACGTATCCGCTTTCCGCGGGCTTTGACTTCACCAACAGGTACCACGCTATCGCTGCTACGATCCCGGGAATAGCAAAGGAGAAAAAGACCCACCGCCAGCCCCAGGTCACCGCAATCCACACCGCCAGCGGCGGCACGATAATCGGGGCAAACATGGTCGCCGCGATGTAAACGCCGGTTGCCGTGGCTTTCTCTTTCGGCGGAAACCAGTTGTTTATCGTCGACGCCAGCCCCACCGGGCAGGGACCTTCGCTTAGTCCCAAGCCCAGCCGCACCAGCTTCAGGCCAAATACGGAGCTCACCGTGCCCATCAGCCAGGTAAAAGCGGAGAAGCCGAAAATAGATAGCGAAACCAGCCCTCGAGTGCCGCGTCTGGCGATGAAAAAGCCGGCCGGGATCTGGCTGACCGCATAGCCGAGGAAAAACATACTGGCAATCGCTCCGGCCTCAAAATTATTGATATGAAATTCATCAATGATAAACGGCAGTACCGCGCCGATATTCGTTCTGTCGGCGTAATTGATGGCATACACCAGGAAAATCATCGTCAAAACTACAAAACGATATTTTGTTTTCCTGGCGTCAGTACAGACCAGCGTATCTATACGTGACATAGGGTTTCCTCATCTTATACCTCATCCACTTCGCCGTAGGTTGCCGCCTGGGTTCGCCGCGTTTCACGCGCCCTGGCGCAACAAGAGAGACATGTCTTTTCGCACAGCGAAACAGGTGGTTAGGTGTTTTATTATTGCGACCCAAGCGCATCGCAGTTTGTGATCAGGCCTGTGAGGGGAATATAACAACCCAAAAATGAAAAGGTATTCAAAAAAGCTCAATTATGATTGAGAAAAATTGAGTTAGTGACTCCCCGCAAATTTTAGCGTTTACTGAGAGGGGCGATTTTAACGAGAGAAATTGTTAAGCCCATCACAAATTAAAAGGTTATTTTCGCTTTTCCCTATGCTGTTCATCACGGCTGCGCCACGCTGTTCGCCATTTTCTTTTATTCGCGCCCCGCGCAGGATGCCGCCATGAGTCAACCGCTGCCCAATAAAAATCTGCCGATGCCCTCTTTACGCAATATCCAGGCTTTTATTGAAGTCGCCGCAACCGGCAGCCTCAACCTGGCCGCAGAGAACCTCAACATTACCGCCTCGGCGGTCAGCCACCAGATAGCCAGTCTGGAGCACTTGCTGGGAAAAAAACTGTTCTCCCGCAGCAGCAAAGGCGTGATGTTAACCGCAGTGGGAGAAAAATATCTCAAAGAGGTCTCCGGAGCGCTGAATATGATTGGCCAGGCCACCAGCCAGGTGATCAACGATATTCATCAGGATTATTTACGCATTCACTCAGCGCCGAGCTTCGGCCTGCTGTGGCTGATGCCGCGGCTGGATAAATTCCGTCAGGCGTGGCCGGAGCTAAAAATTAGCCTGACCTGCTCTTACGAAAGCATTCAGTTCTCCCGGGATAATATTGATATCGATATTCGCCACGGGCTGTCGCAGTGGCCGACGCTGCTGGTCAGGACCATTAAAAATGAGTGCGTCCTGCCCTACAGCGCCTCCTCTTATTTAGCCCGCCATGCGGTTCGCGCCCCGGAAGATCTGCTGGCCTGCGATCTGATCCATTCCGACAGCACCTTAATTAACTGGAGCAACTGGCTGTCGTGGCACAAGGTCCGCGGCTGGCACAAAAACTTTATCTTTAATTTCGACCGGTCGTACATGAGCATCGAGGCGGCCCGGATGGGGATGGGGGTGATCCTGGAAAGCAATCTGCTGGCCGGCGGCCACGTGCGTCAGGGGCAGCTGACGCCGGTGTTTGCCGACGAGCGGAGTATGCCGGTCGGCGCGCACCACTTCGTCCTTCCCCACGCCAATGAACAGAAGGAAAAGGTCCAGCGCTTCTTCGCCTGGGTCGCCGGGGAGCTACAGGAAGACGGTTTTCATATTTAGTCCTGGCAGGTGGACAAACCGCCAGTCGGCGCCTAAAGTTAATCAATCGATTGATTAATTTTTTCAGAGCACGATGACCAGTAAAGGCGAACAGGCAAAAAGCCAGCTTATCGCGGCCGCTATCGCCCAGTTTGGCGAGTACGGCCAGCATGCCACCACCCGCGATATTGCCGCCCAGGCCGGGCAGAATATCGCGGCTATCACCTACTATTTTGGCTCGAAAGACGACCTGTATCTCGCCTGCGGCCAGTGGATCGCCGATTTTATCGGTGACAATTTTCGCCCGCACGCCGAAGCGGCGGAGGCCCTGCTCGCCGGAGAGTCACCGGATCGTCAGGCGATCCGCGCCCTCATCCTCAGCGCCTGCCATAACATGATCCTGCTGCTGACCCAGGATGATACGGTCAACTTGAGCAAATTTATTTCCCGGGAACAGCTGGCGCCCACCGCCGCGTACCATCTGATCCACCAGCAGGTGATCGCCCCCCTGCACCACTATCTCACCCGGCTGATCGCCGCCTGGACGGGTCGCGATTCCGATGATACGCAAATGATCCTCCATACCCACGCCCTGCTGGGCGAGGTGCTCGCTTTCCGTCTCGGGCGTGAAACCATCCTGCTGCGCACCGGCTGGACGCAGTTTGACGCGCAAAAAACCGAACAGATTTTTGAGGTCATTACCTGTCATATCGATTTCATCCTGCATGGGTTATCGCAAAGGAGTTTGGGCTGATGAAAAAACCCGTCGTTGTCATTCTGCTGATCGTGATTCTTCTCGCCGCGCTGGGCGGCGGCTGGTGGTGGTACCAGAGCAGCCGGCAGCAGCCGCTGACTCTGTATGGCAATGTCGATATCCGCACCGTCAATATGAGCTTCCGCGTCGGCGGCAGACTGGCCTCGCTGACCGTCGACGAAGGCGACAGCATCCGCGCCGGGCAAACCCTCGGCGAGCTTGACCGTGCCCCCTATGAAAACGCCCTGCTGCAGGCGCAGGCCAACGTCTCCACCGCCCAGGCGCAGTATGACCTGATGATGGCCGGCTACCGCTCGGAAGAGATTGCCCAGGCCGCGGCGGCTGTGAATCAGGCGCAGGCCGCTTACGACTACGCGCAAAACTTTTATCAGCGCCAGCTGGGTTTACGCGCCAGCAGCGCCATTTCCGCCAACGATCTGGAGAACGCCCGCTCCTCGCGCGACCAGGCGCAGGCAACGCTGAAGTCAGCGCAGGATAAACTGCGTCAATACCGCGCCGGCAATCGTCCGCAGGAGATAGCCCAGGCCAAAGCCAGCCTCGAACAGGCGCAGGCGGCGCTGGCCCAGGCTAAACTGGACCTGCACGATACCGTGCTGACCGCCCCTTCCGACGGCACGCTGATGACCCGCGCCGTCGAGCCCGGCACTATGCTCAACGCCGGCGGCACCGTGCTAACCCTCTCCCTGACCCATCCAGTATGGGTCCGCGCCTACGTTGACGAGAAAAACCTCGGCCAGGCGCAGCCGGGACAAGCAGTGCTGCTCTATACCGACAGCCGGCCGGATAAGCCCTATCACGGCAAAATCGGCTTTGTCTCGCCGAGCGCTGAGTTCACGCCGAAGACTGTCGAGACGCCGGACCTGCGCACCGATCTGGTCTACCGTCTGCGCATCGTGGTAACCGACGCCGACGGCGCGCTGCGCCAGGGGATGCCGGTGACCGTCTCCTTTGACAACGGGAACGGACATGAGTGAGGCCGTCATCGCCTTAAACGGCCTGAGCCGCCGTTTCCCCGGGATGGACAGGCCAGCGGTGGCCCCGCTGACCTGTACGATCCGCGCCGGCTACGTCACGGGGCTGGTAGGCCCCGACGGCGCAGGGAAAACCACTCTGATGCGGATGCTCGCCGGGTTGCTCAAGCCTGATGAAGGCAGCGCCAGGGTGATTGGCTTTGACCCGCTGAAAGACGACAGCGCTCTGCACGCGGTGCTCGGCTATATGCCGCAGAAGTTCGGCCTGTATGAAGATCTGACGGTGATGGAAAACCTCACCCTGTACGCCGATCTGCGCAGCGTCACCGGCGAGGCGCGGAAAAAAATTTTCGACCGCCTGCTGGAATTCACCGCCCTTGGCCCGTTCACCGAGCGGCTGGCGGGCAAGCTCTCCGGGGGCATGAAGCAAAAGCTGGGGCTCGCCTGTACCCTGGTGGGTGACCCGAAGGTGCTGCTGCTGGATGAGCCCGGCGTCGGCGTCGACCCGATCTCCCGCCGCGAGCTATGGCAGATGGTGCACGAGCTGGCCGGCGACGGCATGCTGATCCTGTGGAGCACCTCTTATCTCGATGAAGCCGAGCAGTGTCGCGATGTGCTGCTGATGAACGAAGGCAAACTGCTCTATCAAGGGGAGCCGACGGCCCTGACGCAAACCATGGCCGGGCGCAGCTTTCTGGTCTCCAGCCCGCAGGAGAACAACCGCCGCCTGCTGCAGCGGGCGCTGAAGCTGCCGCAGGTTAGCGACGGCGTGATTCAGGGCAAATCGGTGCGTCTGATCCTGAAAAAGGAGGCGCTCATCGATGAGGTTCAGCAACATGACGATATGCCGTCGCTGCAGGTGACCGACACCGCGCCACGCTTTGAAGACGCCTTTATCGACCTGCTCGGCGGCGCCGGGACCGCCGAATCGCCGCTGGGTGCGATTATCCATCGCGTTGACGGCAGCAAAGACGAAACGGTGATTGAGGCGCAGTCGCTGACTAAAAAATTTGGCGATTTCGCCGCCACCGACCACGTCGATTTCCAGGTCAAGCGCGGCGAGATCTTCGGCCTGCTCGGCCCCAACGGCGCTGGGAAATCCACCACCTTCAAAATGATGTGCGGCCTGCTGGTGCCCACCTCCGGCAAAGCGCTGGTGCTGGGGATGGATCTCAAGGTCAGCTCCGGCAAAGCGCGTCAGCATCTGGGCTATATGGCGCAAAAATTTTCGCTGTACGGCAACCTCAGCGTCGAGCAGAACCTGCGCTTTTTCTCCGGGGTCTACGGCCTGCGCGGCCGGGCGCAAAATGACAAAATTGCCCGCATGAGCGCTGCCTTCGGTCTGAACAGCATCGCCCGCCACGCCGCCGACGAGCTGCCGCTCGGCTATAAGCAGCGGCTGGCGCTGGCCTGCTCCTTGATGCATGAACCCGACATTCTTTTTCTCGACGAACCCACCTCCGGGGTCGATCCCCTCACCCGTCGCGAGTTCTGGTTGCATATCAACAGCATGGTGGATAAAGGGGTGACGGTGATGGTCACCACTCACTTTATGGATGAAGCGGAGTATTGCGACCGCATTGGGCTGGTCTATCACGGTAAGCTTATCGCCAGCGGCACCCCGGATGCGCTGAAGGCCCAGGCGGCGGATGACAACCAGACGGACCCGACCATGGAGCAGGCGTTTATTACCCTGATTAACCGTTGGGATAAGGAGAATGGCCATGAGCAGTAATCTCCTCTCCTGGCGGCGGGTCCGCGCCCTGTGCGTCAAAGAGACCCGGCAGATCGTCCGCGATCCCAGCAGCTGGCTGATTGCGGTGGTGATCCCTCTGCTGCTGCTGTTTATCTTCGGCTACGGCATTAATCTCGACTCCAGCAAGCTGCGGGTGGGGGTTCTGCTGGAGCAGCAGAGCGAAGAGGCGCTGGACTTCGTCCATACCATGACCGGCTCGCCCTATATCGACGCCACCGTCAGTGACAATCGCCAGCGGCTAATTGAGCTGATGCAGGCCGGTCGCATCCGCGCGATGGTGGTCATTCCGGTGGACTTCGACCGCCAGATGGCCCGCCCCGGCGCCACTGCGCCGCTCCAGCTCATCACCGACGGCAGCGAGCCCAATACCGCTAACTTCGCCCAGGGCTACGTGGAGGGTATCTGGCAGATCTGGCAGCAGCAGCGGGCGGAAGACCGCGGCGAGACCTTTGAACCGCTGATCGACGTGCAGATGCGCTACTGGTTTAACCCGGCGGCCATCAGCCAGCACTTTATTATCCCCGGAGCGATCACCATTATCATGACCGTGGTCGGCGCGATACTGACCTCGCTGGTGGTGGCCCGCGAATGGGAGCGCGGCACCATGGAGGCGCTGCTGTCGACAGAGATCACCCGCGCTGAACTGCTGCTGTGCAAGCTCATCCCCTACTACTTCCTCGGCATGCTGGCGATGCTGCTGTGTATGCTGGTGTCGGTGTTTATTCTCGGCGTGCCCTATCGCGGTTCGCTGCCGATCCTGTTTGTCATCACCAGTCTGTTTTTGCTCAGCACCCTGGGGATGGGACTGCTGATCTCGACGATCACCCGCAACCAGTTTAACGCCGCGCAGGTGGCGCTGAACGCCGCCTTTTTACCGTCGATAATGCTGTCCGGGTTTATTTTCCAGATAGACAGCATGCCGGCGGTGATCCGCGCGGTGACCTATGTGATCCCGGCGCGCTATTTCGTCAACACCCTGCAAAGCCTGTTTCTGGCGGGCAATATTCCGGTGGTGCTGCTGGTGAATGTGCTGTTTTTGATTGCTTCGGCGGTGATGTTTATCGGCCTGACGTGGCTGAAAACCAAACGGCGTCTGGATTAGGTTTTGCCCGGTGGCGCTGCGCTGACCGGGCCTACGGTTTAACCAACATCGATTATACGGTTCGCCGATCCCGTGGGCCGGGCAAACGCAGTACCGCCCGGCGTTGTTGAATGGGCCAAAGGAGCCATTATGTTTCACCGTTTATGGACATTGATCCGCAAAGAGCTGCAGTCGCTGCTGCGCGAACCGCAGACGCGGGCGATTTTAATCATGCCGGTGCTGATTCAGGTGCTGCTGTTTCCCTTTGCCGCGACGCTGGAGGTGACCAACGCCACCATCGCCATCTATAACGAGGACAGCGGTCGCCACGCGGTGGAACTCACTCAGCGCTTTGCCCGCGCCAAAGCCTTTACCCACGTCCTGCTGCTGAAAAGTCCGCAGGCGATCCAGCCGACCATCGATGAACAAAAAGCCCTGCTGGTGGTGCGCTTCCCGGCGGATTTCTCACGCAACCTCGACAACTATCAAACCGCCCCGCTGCAGCTCCTGCTCGACGGACGCAACTCCAACAGTGCGCAAATCGCCGCCAACTATCTGCAGCAGGTCGTGAAAAATTACCAGCAGGAACTGCTGGAGGACAAAGCGAAGCCGAACAATAGCGAACTGGTGGTGCGCAACTGGTATAACCCGAATCTCGACTACAAGTGGTTCGTGGTGCCGTCGCTCATCGCCATGATCACCACCATCGGGGTGATGATCGTCACCTCGCTGTCGGTGGCCCGCGAGCGCGAGCAGGGCACCCTCGATCAGCTGCTGGTCTCGCCTCTCGCCACCTGGCAAATCTTTGTCGGTAAAGCGGTGCCGGCGCTGATCGTCGCCACCCTGCAGGCGACTATCGTGCTGGCGATTGGTATCTGGGCCTATCAGATCCCGTTTGCCGGCTCGCTGCTGCTGTTCTATTTCACCATGGTGATTTACGGTCTATCGCTGGTGGGCTTTGGCTTATTAATCTCATCGCTGTGCGCCACGCAGCAGCAGGCGTTTATCGGCGTGTTCGTCTTTATGATGCCGGCGATTCTTCTCTCCGGCTACGTTTCACCGGTGGAAAACATGCCGCAGTGGCTGCAGGATCTGACGTGGATAAACCCGATCCGCCACTTTACCGATATCACCAAGCAAATTTATCTGAAGGATGCGAGTCTGGAGATTGTGTGGGGAAGTTTGTGGCCGCTACTGGTCATAGCGGCCACCACCGGCTCAGCGGCGTATGCGATGTTCCGAAGAAAGATTGCGTAATTTTTTATCTTTCGCCAGCAGCGAGACCACCGCCGGGCCTGCCAGTATCACCAGCCCGGCGAGGGCCAGCAGCAGGTTGTTGTGCAGCACGCGCGACAGCAGCCACAGCGCTATCATGGCGGCGCCGAAGTACCAGGTGGTGGTGAGCTCCTCAAGGAAGTCTCCCACATCGCGCCAGCGCGCCTCGTGATGACGCTGCAGAAACAGCATCGCCAGCAGCGTGACGCTGTAGAGGACGCACAGCCCTAATCCGACGCGCACCAGCGCGCCGCTCATCCATCCCATCACCAGCACTGCCACGACCAGTAGATGCAACATAATCTGCCAGCAACTAAGACCTGTTGCGACGCGTACACGTTGTTGCCACTTCATGGCTTCTCTCCTGAAGGATTTTTCTCTGCTACTCAGAGTACCGCACTTTACGGAAAATTCCGTAACACCGCATCTTTTTGTGACGTCTACTACACTATTTTATTCAGGAAAGTGACATTTACTGGAGAATTATGGCTGAGCCAACGTCGGGATTTTCGTTGAACGTGCTGACAATTAACACCCATAAAGGCTTTACGGCGTTTAATCGGCGTTTTATTTTGCCCGAGCTGCGCGAAGCCGTTCGCAGCGTCAGCGCTGACATAGTTTGCCTGCAGGAAGTGATGGGCGCTCACGAAGTTCACCCGCTGCATATCGAAAACTGGCCAGATACGACCCATTACGAATTTCTCGCCGACACCATGTGGAGCGACTACGCCTATGGGCGCAACGCGGTCTATCCGGAAGGTCACCATGGCAATGCCGTGCTGTCGCGCTTCCCGATTGAATACTATGAGAATCGCGATATCTCGGTCGGCAACGGGGAGAAACGCGGCCTGCTGTACTGCCGCATCGTGCCGCCTCAGAGCGGCGTCACGATTCACGTCATTTGCGTCCATCTCGGACTGCGTGCCGACCAGCGGCAGGCGCAGCTGGGGATGCTGACGGAATGGGTCAACACCCTGCCCGCCGGCGAGCCGGTGGTGGTGGCCGGGGATTTTAACGACTGGCGTCAGCAGGCTAACCAGCCGTTAAAAGCCCAGGCGGGGCTGGAAGAGATTTTTACCCGCGCCCGCGGACGCCCGGCGCGCACCTTTCCGGTCAGTTTTCCGCTGCTGCGCCTCGATCGCATTTACGTCAAGAACGCCCACGCCAGCCGCCCGAAGGCGCTGGCCCTCAAACAGTGGCGGCATCTGTCCGATCATGCACCCCTTAGCGTGGAGATTCATTTGTGAAATGTCGTTGGCAGGAAGGCAACCGCATTACGCTACTGGAGAACGGCGACCAGTACTATCCGGCGCTGTTTGCGGCCATCGGTCGCGCCAGCCGGCGGGTGATCCTCGAATCCTTTATCTGGTTTGAAGATGAGGTCGGCCGACAGCTGCACGCGGTTCTGCTGAAGGCCGCCCGCCGCGGCATCCAGGTGGAAGTGCTGCTTGACGGCTACGGCTCGCCGGATCTTAGCGATGAGTTTGTCGGCGAACTGACCGCCGCCGGGGTGATTTTCCGCTATTACGACCCGCGCCCTAAGCTGATGGGAATGCGCACTAACCTGTTCCGTCGCATGCACCGTAAAATCGTGGTGATCGACGACACCACCGCCTTTGTCGGCGGCATCAACTACTCCGCAGAACATATGAGCGACTATGGCCCGGAGGCGAAGCAGGATTACACGGTGCAGGTCGAGGGGCCGGTGGTGCTGGATATTCTGCAGTTCGAACTGGAGAATCTGCCCAACAGCGAAACCGCCCGCCGCTGGTGGCGCCGTCGTCGCCATCAGCCGGAGATCAACCAGACCCCCGGCGAGGCGCAGGCGCTGTTCGTCTGGCGCGATAATCAGGATCACCGCGACGATATCGAACGCCACTACCTGAAGATGCTGACCAGCGCCCGCCGGGAGGTGATAATCGCGAACGCCTATTTTTTCCCCGGCTATCGTCTGCTGCATGCGATGCGCAATGCCGCGCGGCGCGGGGTGCGGGTGAAGCTGATCGTCCAGGGCGAACCGGATATTCCAATTGTGAAATTTGGCGCCCACCTGCTCTATCACTACCTCGTCAAAGGCGGCGTGCAGATCTACGAATATCGCCGCCGTCCGCTGCATGGCAAAGTCGCCCTGGCGGACGACCACTGGGCCACCGTCGGGTCGAGCAACCTGGACCCGCTCAGCCTGTCGCTGAATCTGGAAGCCAATCTGATCATCCACGACAGGGTGTTTAACCAGACGCTGCGCGATAACCTTAACGGGCTTATCGCCCGGGATTGCCAGCGGATCGATAAAGCAATGCTGCCGAAACGCAACTGGTGGCGGCTGGGGGTGAGCGTGATGGCCTTCCACTTTCTGCGCCACTTTCCGGCGTGGGTCGGCTGGCTGCCGGCCCATACTCCGCGGCTGGCCAGGGTTAGCCCGCCGGTGCAACCGGAAATTGAAACGCAGGATCGCGTCGAGTCACCTACCAGGGATAATCCACTATGAGCAAATCGCACCCGCGCTGGCGGATGGCAAAAAGAGTGCTGACCGTGCTCTTTTTTATCGCCGTGATCGTCCTGCTGGTGATTTACGCGCAGAAGGTCGACTGGCAGGAAGTGTGGAAGGTGATCCGCGGCTACGATCGGCTGGCCTTGTTCAGCGCCATTGCGCTGGTCATCGTCAGCTATCTGATCTACGGCTGCTACGATCTGCTTGGCCGCGCCTGGTGCGGACACAAGCTGGCGAAACGCCAGGTAATGCTGGTGTCGTTTATCTGCTATGCCTTCAACCTGACCCTCAGCACCTGGGTCGGCGGCATCGGCATGCGCTACCGACTGTACTCCCGGCTGGGGCTGAACAATAGCACCATCACCCGTATTTTTTCCTTAAGCATCACCACCAACTGGCTGGGCTATATCCTGCTCGGTGGGGTGATCTTTACGGCGGATCTGGTGAAGCTGCCGTCGCACTGGTACATCAGCCAGACCACCCTGCGGATTATCGGCGGAGCGATGCTATTTCTCACGCTGTGCTATCTCTTCGGCTGCGCGTTCGCCAAACGCCGTCACCTGACGATCAAAGGCCAGCGGCTGGTGCTGCCCTCCTGGCGATTCGCGCTGCTGCAGATGGGGGTCTCGGCGGCGAACTGGATGGCGATGGGGGCGATCATCTGGCTGCTGTTGGGCAGCGAGATTAACTATTTCCTGGTATTGGGAGTACTGCTGGTGAGCAGTATCGCCGGGGTGATTATCCACATCCCGGCCGGGATTGGCGTGCTGGAGGCGGTGTTTATCGCCATGCTCTCCGGGGAAGAGATTTCGAAGGGGGCGATCATCGCCGCCCTCCTCGCCTGGCGCGCGCTCTATTATTTCCTGCCGCTGCTGCTGGCGACGGTGGCCTATCTGCTGCTGGAGAGTCGGGCGAAAAAGCTGCGGCAAAAGAACCAGCGCAAGCTGGCCCGCGAGTGAAATCGCCCGGCGGCGCTGCGCTTGCGCGGGCCTACGAGGTTTGAGCCTGTGAGAGGGTCCTCCAGGCCGGGTAAGGCACAGCCGTCATCCGGCAACTTCACGGGTACTGCGCCTGGCGTCTCGCCCGGCGGCGCTGCGCTTGCATGGGCCTGAACATGCGGGCTGCCCCGGCCTTCCGGGAACGTCTCAGCGATTTTGAGGCCGTCAGCACCGGCAGTTTCAGCAACAATGGTGAATAAATTAACGACAGGTCGTAAGAACGTAGGCCGGGTCAGGCGCAGCCGCCACCCGGCAAAAAAACGGCGCAACAGGGTTGCCTGGAAGGTAATCAAGCTTGCCCGGCGGCGCTGCGCTTGCCGGGCGTTCGGAGATGCAACCTCTTGATATAAAGAGGTTAGCGGCGATTGCCCATAATACGCAGCAGCATCAGGAACAGGTTGATGAAATCCAGATACAGCGTTAAGGCGCCGAGGATCGAGTATTTACGCAGCGTGGCGCTGTCGCGGGTATCAATCTGCTCGCCGATATTTTTCAGCTTCTGGGTGTCGTAGGCGGTCAAGCCGACAAACAGCACCACCCCAATGTAGGTCACGGCCCACATCAGCGCCTCGCTCTTCAGCCACAGGTTTACCAGCGACGCCAGCACGATGCCAATCAGCCCCATAAACAGCATGCTGCCGAAGCCGCTCAGGTCGCGTTTAGTGGTGTAGCCGTAAAGGCTCATCGCCCCGAACATCCCGCCAGTGACCACAAAGGTGCTGGCGATAGAGGAGTAGGTATAGGCGATAAAAATGCTCGACAGCGTCAGCCCGGTGAGCGCCGAATAGAGCATAAACAGGGTGGTCGCCATGCCGGCGCTCAGCCGCTGTACCATCCCCGAAAGCACAAACACCAGCGCCAGCTGGGCGATGATCAGCCCGAAGAAGGTGATTTTGCTCGAAAAGACGAACATCATCACCGCCGGGGTGTTAGCCGCAAACCACGCGATAAACGCCGTCAGCAGCAGGCCAACCGTCATCCAGCCGTACACCTGCGCCATATAAGTCTGCAGGCCGCTGCGGCCCTGCACTATTGAATCGGAACGCGGATATCTGTCCATGACTCTCTCCTGATTAACAAAGTTTCACTCTGTAAGCGTATCACACTACCAGCGCTCTGCCGCCTGGCGATCGCTGTCGCGGGCGTCGACCCAGCGCTCGCCCTCCGGCGTCGCCTCGCGTTTCCAGAACGGCGCGCGGGTTTTCAGGTAGTCCATCATAAACTCGCCGGCGGCGAAGGCGCTGCCGCGGTGGGCGCTGGTGACGCCGACAAACACAATCTCTTCCCCCGGCCACATTTCGCCGATGCGATGGATAATGGTCACCCGGCCCAGCGGCCAGCGCTCGCGCGCCTGGTCGACGATCTCCGCCAGCGATTTCTCGGTCATCCCCGGATAGTGCTCGAGGGTCAGCGCTTTCACGCTGTCGCCGAGGTTGTGATTGCGCACTTTGCCGGTGAAGGTGACCACCGCGCCGTCTTCATCGCGTTCGGCCAGCCAGGGATACTCCTCGCCGACGATAAAGCGCGCCGGGCTAACGACGATACGAGTTTGCGTCATGTCAGCCTCCGGTGACCGGCGGGAAGAACGCCACTTCATCCCCGCTGGCGACAGGATGGTCAAAGGCGGTCAGCGTCTGGTTAACCGCCGCCAGCAGTTTGCCCTCCTCCAGGGCCAGCGCCCAGCGATCGCCGCGAGCGGCAAGCTGCTGACGCACAGCCTCAACGGTGGCCAGGTCGCTGGCGTCGAGAGTCAGCGAATCAGTACCCACCAGCTCGCGCACCTGGGCAAAAAACAGAACCTTAATCATGGCGTTCGTCCACCTTAAAATCGCCGGACTTGCCGCCGCTTTTCGCCAGCAGACGCACCGGGCCAATCACCATATCCTTCTGCACCGCTTTGCACATATCGTAAATGGTCAGCGCGGCAACCGAGGCGGCGGTAAGGGCTTCCATCTCGACGCCGGTTTTGCCGGTCAGGCGGCAGAGCGATTCGATGCGCACCCGGTTATGTTCCGGCTGCGCCTGCAGATTGACTTCCACTTTGCTGAGCATCAGCGGATGGCACAGCGGGATCAGCTCCCAGGTGCGCTTGGCCGCCTGGATCCCGGCGATACGCGCGGTGGCGAAAACGTCGCCTTTATGGTGGCTGCCGTCGATAATCATCGCCAGGGTCGTCGCCTGCATCTCGACATAAGCCTCAGCGCGCGCTTCGCGCACCGTTTCCGCTTTGCCGGAGACATCCACCATATGGGCTTCGCCCGCGGCGTTAATATGGGTCAGTTGTGACATAAATTATTTCTTCAGGTGAGGAATAAAATTACAAGGACGGGTGCGGGCATCCAGCTGCGGGGCAATAATGTTGTCCCACGCGGTGCGGCAGGCTTTCGTCGAGCCCGGCATGGCGAAGATCAGCGTGTGGTTGGCGACGCCGGCCACCGCCCGGGACTGCAGCGTCGAGGTACCGATCTCTTCGAACGACAGCATGCGGAACACTTCGCCAAAACCTTCCACCTCACGGTCAAACAGCGGCAGCAGCGCTTCCGGCGCCTGGTCCCCTTCGGTGAACCCGGTCCCGCCGGTGATCAACACCACCTGCACCTCATCGCTGGCGATCCACACCGATACCTGGGCGCGGATGGCGTAGCGGTTCTCTTTGACTATCGCCTTATCGACGACATGGTGCCCCGCCTCCTGCGCCGCCTCACGCAGCCAGTGGCCGGAAGTGTCGTCCTCTTCGCCGCGACGACTGGAAACGGTAAGAATAGCAATACGGGTCGGAATAAACTCAGCGCTAGCCTGGCTCATCTGAATGCTCCTTTCGAATACGATTATCCGCCAATATAGGACAGGTTCTGCGTAATGCCGGTGTTGCCCTGATGCAGGAAATGGGTCTGCTTTTTGTGGGTTAAGGCTTCGGCGATCCGCGCTTCCAGCGCCGCCTGCTGCCGATCATCGGCCATCAGGTCGCGCAGGTCGACGCCGCCTTCGCCAAACAGGCACAGGTGCAGTTTGCCGACGGAGGAGACGCGCAGACGGTTGCAGGTGGCGCAGAAGTCTTTTTCGTACGGCATGATGAGGCCGATCTCGCCGGCGTAGTCCGGATGACAAAAGACCTGCGCCGGACCATCGCTGCGCTGGCGGATCTGGTGGATCCAGCCGCGTCGCAGCAGCTCGTCGCGCAGCACCATGCCGGAGAGATGGTGACGGCGGAACAGGTCGCTGCCCTCGCCGGTTTCCATCAGCTCAATAAACCGCAGCTGAATTCGACGCGGCTGGATCCACGCGAGGAAGGTATCAAGCTGGTGATGGTTAACATCGCGCATCAGCACGGTATTCACCTTCACCTTGTCAAAGCCCGCGGCGAAAGCGGCGTCAATCCCGTCCATCACCTGGTGGAATTTGTCCTGGCCCGTGATGGCATGGAACTGGCGGGCGTCGAGGCTATCGACGCTGACGTTGATCGCCGTCAGCCCGGCATCGCGCCAGCGTTCGACATCGCGCGCCAGGCGGTAACCGTTGGTGGTGACGGCAATCTGACGGATCGCCGGGTTTTCACGCACGGCGGCGATGATCTCGGTGAAGTCACGGCGCAGGGAGGGTTCCCCACCGGTGAGGCGAACTTTTTCAGTGCCCAGCGCGGAGAAAGCGCGCGTAACCCGGCGCACTTCGTCTACGCTGAGAAAGCCGTTGTTATTGACGGCGCCGGGCTTGTAGCCATCCGGCAGGCAGTAGGTGCAACGGAAATTGCACACATCGGTAATCGACAGACGCAGGTAATAAAACTTACGCGCGAATGCATCGGTAAGCTGTGAGGCCATATACACCTTTCCAAATACGGGAGACGCGGTCATTTCTTCCCACGCCCTGGCGACAACCGGCGGCGTCGCGGCCAAACCGCCATATCTTTTGACACAGGCGAAGAGGCTAGAGTGTTAACAGGTTATGCCGATAGTAGCGCGTTCCAGGCGGTTTCGCCATTTGCGATTTCGCTATATATTCTTGTATATATCGCTACCTTCGTGCATTTTCGTTACAGAATAGCCATAAATCATCTTTTTGCCTTGATATCGGTCAGTTTGTCGGGCTCCTCCCATCGTCTTTTAGGGGTAGATCGGGTAGTGTGTGGCCGTTTATGTGAAATAAGGAATTTCTATGCGCAATCGTACATTCGCTGACCTGGATCGGGTGGTGGCGCTCGGCGGCGGGCATGGTCTGGGTCGGGTGATGTCCTCCCTCTCCTCGCTGGGCTCACGGCTGACCGGCATTGTGACCACCACCGACAACGGGGGATCCACCGGGCGGATCCGCCGCTCTGAAGGCGGCATTGCCTGGGGCGATATGCGCAACTGCATCAATCAGTTAATCGCCGAGCCGAGCGTGGCGTCGGCGATGTTTGAGTACCGTTTTAGCGGCAATGGCGAGCTTTCCGGCCATAACCTGGGAAATCTGATGTTAAAGGCGCTGGATCACCTCAGCGTGCGGCCGTTAGAAGCGATCAATTTGATCAGAAACCTGCTCAAAGTGGACGCTTTTCTTATTCCGATGTCGGAACAACCGGTGGATTTAATGGCGCTCGATGATGAAGGCCATGAAGTATACGGTGAAGTGAATATCGATCAGCTGGATAGCGTGCCGCAGGAGCTGATGCTCACCCCGCCGGTACCGGCCACCCGCGAGGCGGTAGAGGCCATCGCCGAAGCCGATCTGATCCTCATCGGCCCGGGCAGTTTCTATACCAGCCTGCTGCCGATCCTGCTGCTTGACGAGATGGCCCAGGCGCTGCGCCGCACTCCGGCGCCGATGGTGTTTATTGATAACCTCGGCAAAGAGCACAGCCCGGCCGCGAGGCTGTCGCTGGCGGAGCGCATCGCGATTATGGAGCGCTACGTGGGCAAGCGGGTGGTGGATGCAGTCATCGCCGGCCCAAAAGCCGATATCAGCGGCATCGACGACCGGCTGGTGATCCAGACGCCGCTGGAAGCCAGCGACGTTCCCTATCGCCATGACCGGGCGCTGCTTCGCGGGGCGCTGGAGAAAGCGCTCCAGCTGCCGGGCTGATCCTGCGCGCCGAAGGCTCGGCTTTCGGCGCACCTTAAAATCTTAAGGTTGTCTTAAAACAGAGCTGGCACTATACCCTTATCTCTTCCTGTGGGTATGTACTATGTCGTTATTGCCTCTGCGTCGGCCGGTCGTCAGCCGCACGACTTATCTGATTATTTTCGCGGTCTATATCGGGCTTTTTCTTAACCTCGCCTTCTACCGCCAGGCGTATACGCTGCTGCCGGTGAACAACCTGCACACCGCGCTGGTGTTTCTGAGTATGCCGCTGGTGGCATTCAGCGTGATGAATATCCTCACCACCCTCGCCTCGTTCCTCAAGCTTGACCGGCTGGTGATTAGCCTTTTTATTCTGCTCAGCGCATCGGCGCAGTACTTCATCTGGAGCTTCGGCGTGGTGATCGACCGCAGCATGATCACCAACATCCTCGACACCACCCCAGCGGAGAGCTTTGCCCTGCTCTCCGGCGAAATGATCGTTGTCCTTGGACTCTCCGGGGTGCTGGCGGTGCTGGTCGTCTGGTGGGTTAAAATTCGTAAACCGGCCACGCTATGGCGCGGCGTGGCCTGGCGCCTGGTGAATATGGTGGCCTCCGCGCTGCTGATCGTCCTGATTGCCGTCCTCTTTTATAAAGACTATGCCTCGCTGTTTCGCAACAACAAGGAGCTGGTGAAATCCCTGAGCCCTTCCAACAGCATTGTGGCGGTAAACTCCTGGTATGCGCACCATCGCATGGACAACCTGCCGCTGGTGAAGATTGGCGAAGATGCCAAACAGAACCCGGTGATGCATAACGGTCCCCGTAAGAACCTGACGATTGTGGTGCTGGGCGAAACTTCCCGGGCGGACAACTTCTCGCTGGGCGGATATCCGCGCGACACCAACCCGCTGATGCAACAGGACGGGGTGATCTACTTCCCGCACACCACCTCCTGCGGAACTGCCACGGCGGTCTCGGTGCCGTGCATGTTCTCCAATATGCCGCGCGCGCACTATGACGAAGAGCTGGCCCACCATCAGGAAGGGGTGCTGGATATTCTGCAGCGCGCCGGCATTCAGGTGCTGTGGAACGACAACGATGGCGGCTGCAAGGGGGCCTGCGATCGGGTACCGCACCAGAACGTGACCGATCTGAAGCTAACCGGGCAGTGCATCGACGGCGAGTGCTACGATGACGTGCTGTTCCATCATCTCGACAGCTATATCGATAACCTGCAACAGGATGGCATTATTGTGCTGCATACCATCGGCAGCCATGGGCCGACGTACTACAATCGCTATCCGGCTGAATTCAAAAAATTCACCCCAACCTGCGACACCAATGAGATCCAGGGCTGTACCCGGGAGCAGTTGACCAACACGTATGACAACACCATCCTGTACGTCGACCACGTGGTGGATAAAGCGATAAAACTCCTGCAGGCGAAACAGGACAAATTCACTACCAGCCTGGTGTATCTTTCCGACCACGGCGAGTCGTTAGGGGAAGATGGGGTCTATTTGCATGGTCTGCCGTACTCTATCGCGCCGGATACGCAGAAACACGTGCCGATGGTGATGTGGCTCTCTGCCGACTACCAGCAACGCTACGGCATTTCCGCGCAGTGTCTGCAGCAGCGAGCGAAAAAAGAGAATTACTCGCAGGATAATCTGTTCTCCACCCTGCTCGGCCTGCTCGGCGTCAGCACCCACGAGTACCAGGCGGCAGATGATATTTTAACGCCATGTAGAGAGGCTGGTTGATGAAAATCTTAGTCATTGAAGACGATGCGCTGCTGTTGCAGGGGTTAATCCTGGCGATGCAAAGTGAAGGATACGTGTGCGACGGCGTCTCCACAGCGCACGAAGCGGCGCTGTCGCTGGCCAGCAATCACTATAGCCTGATCGTGCTCGATCTTGGCCTGCCGGACGAAGACGGCCTGCATTTTCTCGCCCGCATGCGACGGGAGAAAATGACCCAGCCGGTGCTGATCCTCACCGCCCGTGATACCCTTGAGGATCGCATTAGCGGTCTCGACACCGGCGCGGATGACTATCTGGTGAAACCCTTTGCCCTGGAAGAGCTGAACGCGCGCATTCGCGCCCTGCTCCGTCGGCATAATAATCAGGGCGATAACGAAATCAGCGTCGGCGATCTGCGCCTCAACGTCACCCGTCGCCAGGTGTGGCTCGGTGAGACGACGCTGGATCTGACGCCGAAGGAGTATGCCCTGCTTTCGCGACTGATGATGAAAGCCGGCAGCCCGGTACATCGCGAGATCCTCTACAACGATATCTACAGCTGGGACAATGAGCCAGCGACCAATACCCTGGAAGTGCATATCCACAACCTGCGCGATAAGATTGGCAAATCGCGGATCCGCACCGTCAGGGGCTTCGGCTATATGCTGGCTAACCACAACGAGACGGAATAGACCATGGCTCTGTTTGCAACCGAAAACTGGACCATGCGCCACCGGCTGCTGTTGACCATCGGCGCCATTCTGGTGGTCTGTCAGCTGATCAGCGTCTTCTGGCTATGGCATGAGAGCAAAGAGCAGATCCAGTTGCTGGTGGCCAGCGCCATCGAAGGGCACAACAATCAGAAGCATGTGGAGCATGAGGTAAGGGAAGCGGTCGCCAGCCTGCTGGTGCCGAGCCTGTTGATCGTGGGTCTGGCGCTGTACATCAGCATGCTGGCGGTACGCAAAATCACCCGCCCGCTTTCACGTCTGCAAAGCGAGTTGGAGAGTCGCACGCCGGACAACCTCACCCCCATCGTGCTCAGCGAATCGGTACCCGAGGTGACGGCGGTGACCACCGCCCTGAATCAGCTGGTTTCCCGCCTCAATCTGACCCTTGACCGCGAACGGCTGTTTACCGCCGACGTGGCGCACGAGCTGCGCACCCCACTGGCCGGGCTGCGGCTGCACCTTGAGCTGCTGGCGAAAGTGCATGGCATGGGCGTCGACCCGCTGATCCAGCGCCTCGACCAGATGACCACCAGCATTTCGCAGCTGCTGCAGCTGGCGCGCGTCGGTCAGTCCTTTTCCGCCGGCAGCTATCAGCAGGTGCTGCTGCTGGATGACGTGGTCAAACCGCTGCAGGATGAGCTGGAGACCATGCTGGCCGAGCGCCAGCAACGGCTGCTGCTGACGGATGTCGAAAGCGAGGCCGTCGTCTCTGGCGACGCGACGCTCATCCGCGTCATTCTGCGCAATCTGGTGGAGAATGCCCATCGCTACAGCCCGCAAGGGTCGACGATCCGCGTGTCGGTGAAAGCGGGTCTGATGCCGGTGATGGCAGTGGAAGATGAAGGACCGGGAATTGATGAGGCGAAAAGCGGCGAACTCAGTAAGGCCTTTGTACGCATGGACAGTCGCTACGGCGGCATAGGGCTCGGACTGAGCATCGTCACGCGCATCGCTCAGCTGCATGACGCCCAGTTCTTTTTGCATAACCGCCAGCCGGGGCCAGGGGTCCGCGCGTGGGTGTTATTCCCGCGGCGTGCGGGTCAGAACGTCAGCACCCACTGATGGAAGAAGGCAACAATAATGACCAGGGCGGTGGCGACCGCCAGATATTCACGGAAGTTGATTTTTTGCATGGGCGCTATCCTCATCAGGTTGAGGATAGTGTCGCCTGGCGAGATTAAGCAAACATTAAGAAGGCCGCTTTGCGGCCTTTTTTCTTCTCCGCCGTGGGTTATCTGGCTGCGGAACGGTCAGCGCAGCGCCGTACCTTCACTGCCCCCTCGCCTATCCCCGTCCGGCGGTATGCGCCAACACTCAGGAGGCAGCAATAAACAGTTCACGCAGCTGATGCAGCTGGTCGCGAATTTGCGCCGCCTCTTCGAACTCGAGGTTCTGCGCGTGCTGCATCATCTGCCCTTCCAGCTCGTGGATTTTCTGCTGCAGCGCTTTTGGCGTCATATCCACGCCGCTGAGCCCGGCAGGCTCGACGACCTTCGCTTTACCGCGCCCTTTGGCTTTGGTTTTCGCCAGGCTCTGGCCCAGCTGCAGGATATCCACCACTTTCTTGTTGAGCCCCTGCGGCACGATGCCATGCTCTTCGTTGTAGCGCTGCTGTTTCTCCCGTCGCCGCTCCGTCTCGCCGATGGCTTTCGCCATCGAGGGAGTGATCTTATCGCCGTACAGAATAGCCTTGCCGTTGACGTTGCGCGCCGCGCGGCCGATGGTCTGGATCAGCGAGCGTTCGGAGCGCAGGAAGCCCTCTTTGTCCGCATCGAGGATCGCCACCAGCGACACCTCCGGCATATCCAGCCCCTCACGCAGCAGGTTGATCCCCACCAGCACGTCAAACTCGCCAAGACGCAGGTCGCGGATAATCTCCATACGTTCGACGGTGTCGATATCCGAGTGCAGATAGCGCACCCGCTCGCCGTGCTCCTCAAGGTACTCGGTTAAGTCTTCCGCCATCCGCTTGGTGAGGGTGGTGACCAGCACGCGCTCGTTGATGGCCGTGCGCAGGCGGATCTCCGACAGCAGGTCGTCGACCTGGGTGGCCACCGGCCGCACTTCGATGATCGGGTCCAGCAGACCGGTCGGACGCACCACCTGATCCACCACCTCGCCGCCGGATTTATCCAGCTCGTAGGCGCCGGGGGTCGCCGACACGTAGATGGTTTGCGGCGCCAGCGCTTCGAATTCTTCAAACTTCATCGGCCGGTTATCCAGCGCCGACGGCAGGCGGAAGCCGTACTCCACCAGCGTCTCTTTGCGCGCCCGGTCGCCGCGGTACATGCCGCCGATCTGCGGCACCGTGACGTGGGATTCGTCGATCACCAGCAGGCCGTCTGCCGGCAGGTAGTCGAACAGGGTGGGCGGCGGCTCGCCGGGCCCGCGCCCGGAGAGGAAGCGCGAGTAGTTTTCAATGCCCGAGCAGTAACCCAGCTCGTTCATCATTTCGAGGTCGAACTGGGTGCGCTGGGTTAAGCGCTGCTCTTCCAGCAGCTTGTTGTTGGCCAGCAGCACCTTGCGCCGCTCCGCCAGCTCCAGCTTAATCTCTTCCATCGCCTGGACGATGCGTTCCCGCGGCGTCACGTAGTGCGTCTTGGGATAAATGGTGTAGCGCGGCACCGTCGATTCCACATGGCCGGTAAGCGGGTCGAACAGCGACAGGCGCTCAACCTCTTCGTCAAACAGCTCAATGCGCAGGGCGATATCGTCGGATTCCGCCGGGAAGACGTCGATCACCTCGCCGCGCACACGGAAGGTGCCGCGCTGGAAGGCCTGATCGTTGCGGGTATACTGCAGCTCGGCCAGGCGGCGCAGGATCGCCCGCTGGTCAATCAGCATCCCCACCGTCAGATGCAACATCATTTTCAGATACAGGTCCGGGTCGCCGAGGCCGTAGATAGCCGAGACCGAGGCCACCACCACCACATCGCGCCGCTCAAGCAGCGCTTTAGTGGCCGACAGGCGCATCTGCTCGATATGTTCGTTTACCGAGGCGTCCTTCTCAATGAAGGTATCTGAGCTGGGGACGTAGGCTTCCGGCTGGTAGTAATCGTAGTAGGAGACGAAATACTCGACGGCATTCTCGGGGAAAAATTCTTTCATCTCGCCGTAGAGCTGGGCCGCCAGGGTTTTGTTTGGCGCCAGCACCATCGTCGGCCGCTGCAGATCGGCAATCACGTTGGCGATGGTAAAGGTTTTACCGGAGCCGGTGACCCCCAGCAGCGTTTGATGCGCGAGCCCATCCTCCAGCCCCTCTTCCAGGCGGCGGATGGCTTCCGGTTGGTCTCCGGAGGGGCGAAAGGCGGAATGCAGAACAAACGATTTACTCATCAATCAGAACCTGAAAAAGATTTAGCGGCCGGTGTTTAATTCTACCCCTCGGGCCGTTTTTTGCCAACAAAATATACTGGATATTTAAACAGTACGTGATTATGATAGCGCCACGATTTGGCCTTTTTTGCTGGCAAGCGGGATATAAAACGCGCGCCGGGCGGAATAATCCTCCGGCCGTCAGGGTTATCCCCAGAAATTTTTACCTTTTAACATTTGTCAAGCGGACGGGTGAAAGTTTTATGGCAGAAGATGACGCTTTTCTTACACCCATTGATTTTATCTAACAAGCTGATATTTAATGCTTTTAAAGAAAAGATGCCTTTCGCGCCAATTCAGCCGCAAGCCGCGTACGCTCTAGCTTACCGCAGGTTTTCTAACTCTAATACACAAGGTTATCCACAGGAATAGTGGATAACTGTCTGCAGCCCAAGACCGCCGCCGCCCGGCGCAAATCGTCTGGCGGCCTAAACCGCGCGGCGAAAAATTTTTATCGAACTATTTTTGATAACTATCCGCTTAAAGCCGCTCGATTTTTGCTGCTTTTTGCACCACCCTTTAGCGTCGGGCACTGGAAAAGTGCAGCCCCGGCGCTGGCTGTGCCTGATGGTATCGGCGTTTAGCGTTTTTTTCCGAGCGTTCTTTTTCCTGGCAAGAGTTTTGCAGCATCTTTCTGTCGCCCTGACGCCAGGATAAGGAGAAAACGTCCATGTTGAATTTACAGGCAGTAAATCACTTTTACGGCAACCAGCATTCGCTGTGGAATGTCGATCTTGAACTACGCCCGGGGGAGTGCATTGGCGTACTGGGACGCGAGGGCATGGGAAAAACCACCCTGGTTAACTGCATTGCCGGGCATCTGCCGGTGGCCAGCGGCCGGATGA
Source organism: Klebsiella sp. C283 (assembly GCF_048822555.1). Lineage (NCBI taxonomy): Bacteria > Pseudomonadati > Pseudomonadota > Gammaproteobacteria > Enterobacterales > Enterobacteriaceae > Klebsiella > Klebsiella sp. C283. The sequence continues at coordinate 359,094 of NZ_JBMEZS010000001.1, read as the reverse complement.
CCTGGCATGACATTGGCGCCCCGCCGCAGGATCTCACCCCCCTGTCGGCCCAGTCGCGCAGTGCCATCGGTATCGGCTATGTGCCGCAGGATAAACGCATCTTCTCCCAGCTCAGCGTGGAAGAGAATCTACATATTGCCCTCGCGGCCGGGAAACCCGGGGCTAACGCCAGCGGCGGCGAAATCTATGAACATTTTCCCGAACTCTATGCCCTACGGCAGCGCAAAGGCGCCTCGCTGAGCGACGACGATCAGTACCAGCTGGCGCTGGCCAGGGCGCTGATTGTCCAGCCGCGGCTGCTGATCCTTGATGAACCCTCGCGCGGCAGAGGGCCGCGCTGTCTGCAAAAGCTGGCGGATCTGCTGCTGCGGTTGAATCGCGATATCGGCCTGACGGTGCTGCTCGCCGAGCAGCACCTGCCCTTTATCCGCCGGGTGGCGGATCGTTTCTGTGTTTTGCACCGGGGCCGTAACGTCGCCGAAGGCGATATTATGGCGCTGGATGAACCGCTGCTTGCGCAGTGGATGACGCCGGATCCAGCGCCCTGAGGTCCAGATACTGGCCGAGATCGTCGCGCTGCGCGATATCGGCAAGCCACGGTATTTCACCGAGGAACGGTGCGGCCAGCCGGTTTTTCAGCGTCGCCAGATACTCGGCGTGGCGCTTGCCCGGCGGCAGCACGTCATTGGCGATCCACCCCGCGAGCGGCAGCCCCGCCTGGCGTACCGCCTGGGCGGTAAGCATCGCGTGGTTGATGCAGCCGAGCTTGACGCCCACCACCAGAATCACCGGCAGCTGCTCCGCCTGCGCCCAGTCGGCGAAGGTCAGGGTTTCCGAAAGCGGCGTAAACCAGCCGCCGGCCCCTTCCACCAGCACCCAGTCGGCGAGGCGTTCTAACTCGCGCAGCCCGCTGGAGAGCTTCGCCGAGGCGATCGGCCGTCCTTCGTCGGCGCTGATGATATGCGGTGAGGTCGGCTCGGCGAAGGTATACGGGTTAACCTGCTCATAGCGCAGCGCGACCCGGCTATGACGCTGCAGCGCCAGCGCGTCTTCATTACGCAGCCCGGCGGCGGTAAGCTCGCTGCCGGAAGCCACCGGCTTGTAGCCGGCGGTGTGAAAACCCAGCTGATTCGCCGCCTGCAGCAGGGCGCTGCTGGCGATGGTTTTCCCGACTTCAGTGTCGGTCCCGGTGACAAAAAAACGTTTAGTCACGCTCAATGACTCCTGTAAAAAGAGAATACGTCAGCGGGCAGACGCCCTGCCGCTGCGGCCAGGCCAGCTGTAGCTCGCGCAGTTTGCCGCGGCTAAGCGGGGCCGATGCCCGCCCCTGGTGCAAATGGGTGGCGCCGATGCCCTTCAGCGATCGCATGGCGCTCAGCGCATCGACGAACGGCAGGCTAATCTGATGCACCTCGCCGGACGCCCGCAGGCCGCTCAGCGCCTCGCGCACCGCCGCTTCGCTGAGAAAACGGTTGGCATGCGGCCGGTCGTCGATGACCTGCCACGCCTGATTGAGCTCCGGCAGCGAGTCGGCCAGCAGCGTGCTAAACGCCACGCTGCCGCCGGGACGTACCACCCGGTACAGCTCGCCAAGGGCTGCGCGCAGATCGTCGCACCACTGCACCGCCAGATTGCTCCACGCCAGATCGACGCAGGCGTCGGGCAGCGGCAGCGCCTCAATGTCGCCCAGCAGGTAATGCTGGGCGGCGTCGTTACGCTGCGCCTGGGCCAGCATCCCGGGGGAGAGATCCAGCGCGGTCACCACGCTGCCCGCCTCACGCCAGCGGCGGCTCATGCTGCCTGGGCCGCAGCCGGCATCCAGCACCCGGGGAAAATCGCGATGCGCCAGCTGGCGCAGCAGCAGTTCCGCGCTGCGCCGCTGCAGTTCATCATGTTGCGAATAGCCGCTGGCCGCCCGGCCAAACGCCGCGGCGACCGCCTGCTTATTCACCGTGGCCATGCAGCACCTCCAGTAAACGGTTAATGTCCTCAGCCTGATGGGCGGCGGTCAGGGTCAGGCGCAGACGAGCGCTGCCGACCGGCACCGTCGGTGGACGGATCGCCGTTGCCCAGCAGCCCGCGTCGCGCAGACGGCTGGCCAGGCTCAGCGCCCGCCCGTTATCGCCGACGATCAGCGGCTGGATCGCGCTGACGGAGTCGGTCAAACCCAGCGACGTCTCGCCCATCCCCGCGCGGAACTGACGGATACGGGCGGCCAGGGTGTCGCGGCGGCGCTGGCCTTCATCACTGCGTATCAGCCGCAGCGCGGCGCTCAGCGCCACCGCCTGGGCGGGCGGCATCGCGGTGCTGTAGATCAGATGACGGGCAAACTGCAGCAGATAATCGGCCATCGCTTCATCGCACAGCACCGCCGCGCCGCTGACGCCGAATGCCTTGCCGAAGGTAACCACCAGCAGCTCAGGGCGCACCGCCTGCGCGGCGCAGCTGCCGCGTCCTTCGTCGCCGACCACGCCGACGCCGTGGGCGTCATCCACCAGCAATAGCGCCCCGGCGGCCTGCGCCGCGGCGTGAATGGCCGCCAGCGGCGCGCTGTCGCCGTCCATGCTGAAAATGCCTTCAGTGACCGCCAACTGTTCGCCCGCCAGCGGCTTAGCCAGCAGTTGAGCGAGCTGTTGCGGATCGTTGTGGCCGAAACGGCGTAGCTGCGCCGGGCTCAGACTGGCCGCCTCCAGCAGGGAGGCGTGGCTCAGGCGGTCGGCCACAATCCGATCCTCTTTATCCGCCAGGGCGGCGATCAGCGCCTGATTGGCGGCAAAGCCGGAGATAAACAGCAATGCGCGCGGGTAGCCCAGCCAGTCGGCAAGTTCCTCTTCCAGCGCGCGGTGGGCCTCGCTATAGCCGCTTACGTGTCCCGAGCCCCCGGAACCGACGCCATAACGTTCCGCCCCCTGCTGCCAGGCGGCGATAATCGCCGGATGCTGGCTCAGGCCGAGATAGTCATTACTGGAGAAGTTAAGCCAGCGCTCCCCTGCCCGCTCCAGCCAGCGCCCGGCGCCGTGCGTCACCGGCAGGCGGCGGCGAAGGGCATCCGCCGCCCGTCGCTCGTCCAGCGCCCGATCGATTCGCTGCTGCCAGGTCATAGCGCCGCCGCGTTGTAATATTCCTCAGTGTCCGGGGTGAGTAAGGCCTGCTCCAGACGCTGCTGCTGCTCATTGTCGCCTTCCAGCACCGCCGTCTGCTGCGGGTTGATCCCCAGCTTGCGGAACAGCTGCAGATCGTTGTCCTCTTCCGGGTTCGGCGTGGTCAGCAGCTTGCAGCCGTAGAAAATGGAGTTCGCCCCGGCCATAAAGCACATCGCCTGGGTCTGCTCGTTCATCTGCTCGCGGCCGGCGGAGAGACGCACGTAAGAGGTGGGCATCATGATGCGCGCGATGGCGATAGTGCGAATAAAATCGAAAGCGTCGACGTCGTCGTTATCCGCCAGCGGCGTGCCTTTGACTTTTACCAGCATGTTGATGGGCACGCTTTCCGGCGGCGTGGGCAGGTTGGCCAACTGCAGCAGCAGGCCGGCGCGGTCTTTCACGGTCTCCCCCAGCCCGACGATACCGCCGGAGCAGACTTTGATCCCGGCGTCACGCACTTTGTCCAGGGTATCCAGGCGCTCCTGGTAGGTGCGGGTGGTGATGATGTTGCCGTAAAATTCCGGCGAGGTATCGAGGTTGTGGTTGTAGTAATCGAGGCCCGCCTCGGCCAGGCGCTGCGCCTGGCTGTCGGTCAGGGTGCCGAGCGTCATGCACGACTCCAGCCCCAGAGCCTTCACCCCTTTCACCATCTGCTCCAGATAGGGCATGTCGCGGTCATTGGGGTTCTTCCACGCCGCGCCCATGCAGAAACGGGTGGAGCCGGCGTTTTTCGCCTGGCGGGCGGACTCCAGCACCTGCTCGACTTCCATCAGGCGCTCGGTTTCGAGCCCGGTTTTATAGCGTGCGCTCTGCGGACAATATTTACAATCTTCCGGGCAGGCGCCGGTTTTGATCGACAGCAGGGTGCTGACCTGCACCTGGCGCGGATCAAAGTGTTGACGGTGGATTTGCTGCGCTTCGAATAGCAGGTCGATCAGCGGTTTATTAAATAATTCCGTTACTTGCGACATTGTCCAGCGGGGGTGGTGAGCCATTTTCCTCTCCAAAGGTCGTACACTACCTGTTTCACACAGCCTCTTTGTTGGCTGCACTCGCACACCCCTGTCAGATAGTGAACTATGCTGCTGGGGGATGTTCTCACTTGCCGCCTCGATGCTGCGCGAAATATTTTGTGTACGTTTCATTGTAAGTCAGTTCAGTGTAGACTTGTAAACCTAAATGTTTTCAAAATGGTTTACAAGTCGCTTATGACCCTGGACGATCTCGCCTTCGATCGGCGCCACATCTGGCACCCCTACACCTCTATGACTTCCCCCCTGCCGGTCTACCCGGTGGTTTCCGCCCACGGTTGCGAGCTGTCCCTCGCCGGCGGCGAACAGCTGATTGACGGTATGTCCTCCTGGTGGGCGGCGATCCACGGCTACAATCACCCGCGTCTTAATGCGGCGATGAAAGCGCAAATCGACCAGATGTCGCATGTGATGTTCGGCGGGATCACTCACCCTTCGGCGGTGGCCCTGTGTCGTCAGCTGGTGGCAATGACCCCGCAATCGCTGGAGTGCGTTTTCCTCGCCGACTCCGGTTCGGTAGCGGTTGAGGTGGCGATGAAAATGGCCCTGCAGTACTGGCAGGCGAAAGGCCAACCGCGTCGTCGTTTCCTGACCTTCCGCAACGGCTATCACGGCGATACCTTCGGCGCGATGTCGGTCTGCGATCCGCAGAACTCGATGCACAGCCTGTGGCAGGGCTATCTGCCGGATAACCTGTTCGCCCCCGCGCCGCAGAGCCGCTTTGACGGCGAGTGGGATGAAATGGATATGGTGCCCTTTGCCCGCCTGATGGCCGCGCACCGTCACGACATCGCCGCGGTGATCCTCGAACCGATCGTCCAGGGCGCGGGCGGGATGCGGATGTACCATCCGGAGTGGCTGAAGCGGGTGCGTAAAATGTGCGACCGGGAAGGGATACTGCTGATCGCCGATGAGATTGCCACCGGCTTTGGCCGCACCGGCAAGCTGTTCGCCTGCGAGCACGCCGGTATCGCCGCCGATATTCTGTGTCTGGGCAAGGCGCTGACCGGCGGCACCATGACCCTCTCCGCCGCGCTGACCACCCGCGAGGTGGCGGAAACCATCAGCAACGGTGAAGCCGGCTGCTTTATGCACGGCCCAACCTTTATGGGCAACCCGCTGGCCTGCGCGGTGGCCAGCGAAAGCCTGCACCTGCTGGAGAGCGGCGAATGGCAGCGGCAGGTGGCGGCGATTGAAGCCCAGCTGCAGACCGAGCTGGCTCCGGCGCGGGGATCCGCCCTGGTCGCCGACGTCCGCGTGCTGGGCGCTATTGGCGTGGTTGAAACCTGTCGCCCGGTCAATATGGCTGCCCTGCAGCGCTTTTTTGTCGAGCAGGGGGTGTGGATCCGACCGTTTGGCCGCCTGATCTACCTGATGCCGCCGTATATCATCACGCCTGAACAGCTGTCCCGCCTGACCCGCGCCGTTAACCTGGCGGTGCAGGACGAAACATTTTTTAGCGAATAAATAGCGGAATTGCGTCGTGGTGCAGGCTACACTTCCTGGTTAATCAGCGCATTATCAATGAGGATGAAGCATGAAACTGATCAGTCACGATCTCCAGGACGGCGGTAAGCTGCCTAATCGTCACGTCTTCAACGGCATGGGCTACGATGGCGACAATATTTCGCCGCATCTGATGTGGGATGATGTGCCCGCAGGAACCAAAAGCTTTGTGGTGACCTGCTACGATCCGGATGCGCCGACCGGCTCCGGCTGGTGGCACTGGGTGGTGGCTAACCTGCCTGCGGATACGCGCGTCCTGCCGCAGGGGGCCGGTTCCGGTCAGGCGGAGCTGCCGGAAGAGGCCGTTCAGACCCGCACCGATTTTGGCAAGGCGGGATACGGCGGCGCGGCGCCGCCGAAGGGCGAGACCCACCGCTATATCTTTACCGTCCACGCCCTGGACGTTGAGAAAATTGAGGTGGATGCCGAGGCCAGCGGCGCAATGGTCGGCTTTAACGTCCATTTCCATTCCCTCGCCAGCGCCTCCATCACCGCCCTGTTCAGTTAATCTTCCCCCGGATAGCGGCTTGCGCCTTATCCGGGCTACCTGCGGCGCCACGTGTTTTTCAGGTGGCGCTACACTCACCTTTACCAGATAACACTTACATATCAAATAAATACACGTAGCTGTAGGTCTGGAAAGCGCCGCGCCGCCGGGAAAGTATTGATTACCTTCCAGGCAACCCTGTTGCATGGTTATTTTGCCGGGTGGCGGCTGCGCCTTACCCGGCCTGGAGGGTCCTCTCACAGGCTCATACCTCGTAGGCCCGGTAAGCGCAGCGCCACCGGGCGATGACAGCAGGCGCAGAGCCGATTTTGTGCCGGGTGGCGGCTGCGCCTGACCCGGCCTGGAGTTCGTGCGATCTGTCGTTAATTTATTCACCATTGTTGCTGAAACTGCCGGTGCTGACGGCCTCAAAATCGCTGAGACGTTCCCGAAAGGCCGGGGCAGCCCGCATGGATGCGGGCTGAGGGCCGTGTTTTGCACGGACGCTGCCTCGGCCCGACCCGAAGCCTGCAGGGATAAGTCGAAGGCACCACGCAGTGGCGATTTTGCTGGCCGGAGCCCGGGGGTACAGGGGGCGGCGGCGACTGGCCGCCCCCTGTGCGCTCCCTGCGCCGTAAGAGACATAACGCAGAAAATTAACCGGGAGCGCAATCTGCCCGGAATTGACATAGAAGTTGTAGCCCTGCCAGGCGCAGTGCGAGCAAGGACATTTCCGCTTGTGCCGTTATTTTGCCGGGTGGCGGCTGCGCCTTACCCGGCCTACAGGGTCCTCTCACTGGCTCATACATCGTAGGCCCGGTAAGCGCAGCGCCACCGGGCGATGACAGCAGGAACAGAGCCGATTTTGTGCCGGGTGGCGGCTGCGCCTGACCCGGCCTGGGGTTCGTGCGACCTGTCGTTCATTTATTCACCAGCCTTGCTGAAACTGCCTGTGCTGGCGGCCTCAAAATCGCTGAGACGTTCCCGGCAGGCCGGGGCAGCCCGCATGGATGCGGGCTGAGGGCCGTGTTTTGCACGGACGCTGCCTCGGCCCGACCCGAAGCCTGCAGGGATAAGTCGAAGGAACCGCGCAGCGGCGATTTTGCTGGCCGGAGCCCGGGGGTACAGGGGGCGGCGGCGACTGGCCGCCCCCTGTGCGCTCCCTTCGCCATGATTGACATAACGCAGACGATTAGCCGGGAGCGCAATCTGCCCGGAATTGACATAGAAGTTGTAGCCCTGCCAGGCGCAGTACGAACAAGACATTTCCGGTTATGCCGTTATTTTGCCGGGTGGCGGCTGCGCCTTACCCGGCCTACAGTTCCCTCTCACAGGCTCATACCTCGTCGCCCCGGCAAGCGCAGCGCCGCCGGGGAGATCTGATTTACTGCTCAGTGACAACCTGCAGCGCGGTTTTACGCACCCGCGCGTACCACACCACCGTCAGCAGCCCGAGCCAGACCAGGCCAGCGATCAGCGCCATCCGCGTCTCGGCAAACATCCCCAGCACAGCGATGACCAGCCCCATAAACAGCAGCGTTAACAGCGGCGCCACCGGCCAGAACGGAACGGGGAAGGCAATCTGGCTGCGCTCTTCGGCAGACAAACTACGGCGCATGGCGAAATGGGACAGCAGGATCATCAGCCATACCCACACCGTGGCGAATGCCGCCAGCGAAGCAATCAGCACAAATACCTGCTCGGGGATCAGATAGTTCAGCACCACCGCCGCCAGCAGCGCGCCGCCCATGACCACCACCGTCATCCAGGGTACGCCGTTGCTGGCGATGCGCTGGAAGCTTTTCGGCGCCAGCCCCTCCTTCGACATGCCATACATCATGCGTCCGGCGCCGAAGATATCGCTGTTAATCGCCGAGATGCTGGCGCTGATCACGATGATGTTAAGGATTGTCGCCGCCGCCGGGATCCCCAGACCGTCGAAAATCAGCACAAACGGACTCCCCTGCTCGCCAAAGCTGTTCCACGGGAAAATCGCCATCAGCACCGCCAGGGTGCAGACGTAGAACAGGATAATGCGCAGCGGAATGGTATTGATGGCCTGCGGGATGACCTTCTTCGGATCCTTCGCTTCCGCGGCGGTGACGCCGATAATCTCCACCCCGCCGAAGGCGAACATCACGATGCCAAGCGAGGCGATAACGCCCTGCCAGCCGTTAGGGGCAAAGCCGCCGTGGCTCCAGAGATTTTCCAGCCCGGTGGCCGGGAAGCTATGGCCGAAGCCAAAGAAGATGATCCCCGCCCCCGCCAGCATCATGGCGATAATCGCCACCACCTTCACCAGCGACAGCCAGAACTCCATCTCGCCGAACACCCGCACGTTGCACAGGTTCATGGCGCCGATAAAGAAGATGATGCTGAGGATCCAGATCCAGCGCGGGACATCGGGATACCACAATCCCATATAGATGCCGAAGGCGGTCACGTCGGCCAGGGCGACGATTACCATTTCAAAAGTGTAGGTCCAGCCGGTAATAAACCCGGCCAGCGGGCCGAGATACTGGCGGGCATAGCTGCCGAAGGAGCCGGAAACCGGGTTGCGCACCGCCATCTCGCCCAGCGCGCGCATGACGATAAACACCGCCGCGCCGCCAATCAAATAGGCCAGCAGCACCGCCGGGCCCGCCGCCTTGATGGCGGAAGCCGAGCCATAGAACAGCCCGGTGCCGATCGCGGAGCCGAGCGCAATAAATCGAATGTGTCGGGCATTGAGCCCGCGCAGCAGATGTGGCTTGTGTTGTTGTTGCATATACAGGTGTCCTGGTTTTTTTATTTGACGACAAATATGCGATGTAGGGCGGTCGGGGGAATGATTTCCCCCGACGCGGGTACAGAGAACAACGGTGATTAGTGCAGGCCTGGCAGTACCGCAGGCAGCAGACGCGTCAGGTGACGGGCCGCCAGAAGCGCAATGGCATTATCGATATCCGGGGCGAAGTAGCGATCCTGCGTATAGTGAGGGACGCGTTCGCGCAGCAGATGGCGCGCCTCTTCCAGCAGCGGGCTGGTGGTCAGCCCTTCGCGCATATCCAGCCCCTGCGCCGCCGCCAGCCACTCGACGGCCAGTACGCCGCGGGTGTTCTCGGCCATCGCCCACAGGCGGCGACCGGCCGCCGGCGCCATCGAGACGTGATCTTCCTGGTTGGCGGAGGTCGGCAGGCTGTCGACGCTGTGCGGGTGCGACAGCGCTTTGTTTTCACTGGCCAGCGCCGCCGCCGTGACCTGGGCAATCATAAACCCGGAGTTCACCCCGCCGTTTTTGACGAGGAACGGCGGCAGCTGCGACATATGGCTGTCCATCATCAACGCGATGCGACGCTCGGAGAGCGAGCCGATTTCGGCAATCGCCAGCGCGATATTATCCGCCGCCATCGCCACCGGCTCGGCGTGGAAGTTACCGCCGGAGATCACGTCATTCTCGGCGGCGAAGACCAGCGGGTTATCGGACACCGCGTTGGCTTCGGCCAGCAGCACCTCAGCCGCCTGGCGGATCTGGGTCAGGCAGGCGCCCATCACCTGCGGCTGACAGCGCAGGGAGTACGGGTCCTGCACCTTGCTGCAGTTATGGTGCGACAGCGAGATCGCGCTGTCGTCGGTCAGCAGATGGCGATACAGCGCCGCCGCGTCAATCTGCCCGCGCTGGCCGCGCACTTCATGGATGCGCGCATCAAACGGACGACGGGAGCCCAGCGCCGCTTCGGTGGTTAACGCCCCGCAGACGACCGCGGAGGCGAACAAATCTTCGGCTTCGAACAGACCGCGCAGGGCAAAAGCGGTCGACGCCTGGGTGCCGTTGAGCAGCGCCAGCCCCTCTTTCGCCGCCAGGGTAATCGGCTCCAGTCCCGCCTGACGCAGCGCTTCGGTGGCCGGCAGCCAGTCGCCGCCGCGTACCCGCGCTTTACCTTCGCCAAGCAGGGTCAGCGACATATGGGCCAGCGGCGCGAGGTCGCCGGAGGCGCCGACGGAGCCTTTCGCCGGGATCCACGGCGTCACGCCGGCATTCACCAGGCCAATCAGCGCCTGGATCACGCTCAGGCGGATCCCGGAGAATCCGCGGGACAGACTGTTAATCTTCAGCACCATAATCAGGCGCGCCAGGTCATCGTCCAGCGGCTCGCCAACGCCCGCCGCATGGGACAGCACCAGCGAACGCTGCAGGTTCTCCAGATCTTCCGTCGAGATACGGGTCTGCGCCAGCAGGCCAAAACCGGTGTTGATGCCGTAGGCGGTCCGCCCTTCGGCAAGGATAGCGTTGACGCAGGCCACGCTCTCGTCAATGGCGGCAAACGCGCCGCTGTCGAGGGTAATATTCACCGGGTGGCTGTAGATGTCGCGGAGCTGCGACAGGCTGAGTTGACCCGGGATCAGAGTTAAAGATTTCATTTCGCGTTCCCCTGCGTTGCCGCCACCATCGGAAGATTCAGACCCTGTTCTGCCGCGCATTCAATGGCAATCTCGTACCCCGCGTCGGCATGACGCATCACGCCGGTGGCCGGGTCGTTGTGCAGGACGCGGGCGATACGCGCTGCCGCTTCATCGGTGCCATCGCAGACGATAACCATCCCGGAGTGTTGCGAGAAGCCCATGCCTACCCCGCCGCCGTGGTGCAGCGACACCCAGGTCGCGCCGCTGGCGGTGTTGAGCAGCGCATTCAGCAGCGGCCAGTCAGAGACCGCGTCAGAGCCGTCGCGCATCGCTTCGGTTTCGCGGTTCGGGCTGGCGACGGAGCCGGAGTCAAGATGATCGCGGCCAATCACGATCGGCGCGGAGACTTCGCCGCTGCGCACCATTTCGTTAAACGCCAGGCCCAGCTTCTGCCGCCATTCCAGACCGACCCAGCAGATACGCGCCGGCAGTCCCTGGAAGCTGATGCGCTCGCGCGCCATATCCAGCCAATGGTGCAGATGCTTATCATCCTTGATGATCTCTTTCACTTTCGCGTCAGTCTTGTAGATATCCTGCGGATCGCCGGAGAGCGCCACCCAGCGGAACGGACCGATACCGCGGCAGAACAGCGGGCGGATATAGGCCGGCACGAAGCCCGGGAAATCGAAGGCGTTGCTGACGCCCACTTCCTGAGCCATCTGGCGAATGTTGTTACCGTAGTCGAAAGTCGGCACCCCCATCTCATGGAAGGCCAGCATCGCCTGCACGTGGTCGGCCATCGAGCGTTTCGCCGCCAGAATGGTGCCCTGCGGATCGGATTCAGCTTTCTGCTGATACGCTTCCCAGCTCCAGCCTTTCGGCAGATAGCCGTGCAGCGGGTCGTGGGCGCTGGTCTGGTCGGTGACCATATCCGGGCGCACGCCGCGTTTCACCAGCTCCGGCACGATCTCCGCGGCGTTGCCGCACAGCGCGATGGAGATAGCCCGGCCTTCGGCGGTGTATTTCTTGATACGCGCCAGGGCGTCATCCAGAGAAGTGGCTTGTTCGTCCACGTAGCGGGTGCGCAGACGGAAATCGATGCGGCTCTGCTGGCATTCAATATTCAGCGAGCAGGCGCCGGCCAGCGTCGCGGCCAGCGGCTGCGCGCCGCCCATGCCGCCCAGCCCGGCGGTTAGCACCCAGCGGCCTTTCAGGCTGCCCTGATAGTGCTGGCGACCGGCTTCGACGAAGGTTTCGTAAGTGCCCTGGACGATGCCCTGGCTGCCAATGTAGATCCAGCTGCCGGCGGTCATCTGGCCGTACATCGCCAGCCCTTTGGCATCCAGCTCGTTAAAGTGTTCCCAGGTCGCCCAGTGCGGAACCAGGTTGGAGTTAGCGATCAGCACGCGCGGCGAGTGTTCATGGGTTTTGAAAACGCCCACTGGCTTGCCGGACTGGACCAGCAGGGTCTCGTCGCTTTCCAGGTTCTTCAGCGCCTTCACGATAGCGTCATAGCATTCCCAGTTGCGCGCTGCGCGACCAATACCGCCATAGACCACCAGTTCGTGCGGGTTTTCGGCGACATCGGGATCGAGGTTATTCATTAACATACGCAGCGGGGCTTCGGTCAACCAGCTCTTCGCGGTCAGCGTCGTGCCTCTTGGCGCACGGACGTCCAGCTGGCGATATTTGCTTTGCGACATCGGGGTTTCTCCTGACAATGAACGTTGTTTACGTAGATACATATACTTGTCTATACAAGCATGCGCAAGCCAGGATTTAACAGAAATGATACAATTTTGTTATATTGCGTCAGCAATCACGTTTTGCTGACGCCAGCGTGGATCAGGAGCCAAAGCGGCCCTGCAGACGATAGCGGCTACCGGGGAACAGCAGGCGCGCGTGGGAGACGATGTGGGTTGTCGACCAGGTGCGGCGGCGGATCAGCAGGCAGGGATCGTGGGCGTGAATATGCAGTAGCGCGCACTCTTCCGCCGTGGCCTGCACCGCTTCAACAATATGTTCACCTTCGGTTAACGGGGCGATCAGCGACAGATAATCATGGGGCGTGGTGGCGGTATAATCCTGCTGAAGATAGTCCGGCACCACCGCGGCATTGACGCAGCGATCTTCGATTTGCACCGGCACCTCGTTTTCGTAATGCACCATCAGCGAGTGAAAGATGCGGGTGCCTTCCGCTACGCTGAGCGCCGCCGCCTGAATATGATCCGCCCGGGTCTCCTCCAGCAGCAGCACCTCGCAGCGGTGCTGATGGTGACGGGCAATAATTTCTTCGGCAATGCTGCGCACCTCAAACAGCGCCGACTGCCCTTTCGGCTCGGCGACAAAGGTCCCCACCCCTTGCAACCTGACCAGCAGGCCTTCATCCGTTAGCTCGCGCAGCGCGCGGTTGATGGTCATCCGGCTGAAGCCGAACTGGGCCACCAGCTCCGCTTCGGAAGGGATACGGTCATGCGGTCGCCAGACGCCGCTGTGAATTTTTTCACCGATAGCCTGCTTCACCTTCTCATAAAAAGGCGCGGGCGCGGAACGGGGTTGCTGTGAAAACATAGCCTGGCTTTCCTTTTGCAAAATGGGCGGCGAAACACCCAGAATATACCGGAATGGCTACTGCCACCAATGGACGATTTGCCATGCCAGACGGGCGGCCGCGCGGGCGCCCTGACCGTCAATGTCAAACTGCGGGTTGAACTCCACCAGATCCACCGCCTGCAGCTTACCGCTGCGGCACAGCGGCTCAACGATGCGCAGCAGGGTCGCCAGCGGCACGCCCAGCGCCGCCGGGGCCGACACCGCCGGCATTTCCCGCGCCGGGAGCACATCCAGATCGATGGTCAGATACAGACGATCGTACTGCGCGATGTTGCGCTCAAGCTCCGCCAGCACCCGGGTTTCGAAGGCCTCCAGCACCTGGAGATCCTCCACGATAGCCACCTCGCGCCGCGCCGCTTCCTCCCAGAGCGCCTGGGTGTTGGCCGCCCGACTGACGCCGATGCAGGTATAGTGAAAAGCGCGCTGCTGCGCGTCACACTCCAGCGCCAGCTGGCGGAACGGCGTCCCGGAGCTGGCGCGCTCGGCAACGCGCAGATCAAGATGCGCATCGAGATTAATAATGCCCACTTTTTCGCCCGGGAAGGCATCCAGTACCCCCGCGCCATGACCGAAGGCGGTCTCGTGGCCGCCGCCCAGAACCAGCGTGCGTTTCCCGGCGCGCTGGCAGGCGGTCACCGCCTCGCGCAGCGCCTGATGCGCGGCTTCCAGCTGGTCGCCATCGACGCTAATCGTGCCCATATCCACGCAGCGGTCGTGGCCCTGATGGCTGGCCATATTGGCCAGCGCCCGGCGTAGGGTCGCCGGGCCGTCAGCCGCTCCGGTACGCCCTTTGTTGCGCCGGACGCCTTCGTCACAGGCGAAGCCAAGCAGCGCGATATCGCCGGGCAGCGCCTGCGGCGCGAAGCGTTCCGCGCGGGGGATGGTCTGAAACAGGCGCAGCGCATTCGGCGCTTCCGCACTATCATCGCGCCCCTGCCAAAGGTTGGCGGGCGTAGCTTGCCACAGCATCATTGCCATTCTCCTTGTACCACGCGTCCCCAGAGCGGACTGCGCCCCGGCTCATACACCATCTCGACCGGATGCTCGGCATCCCAGATGGCAAAGTTCGCCACAAAGCCCGCCGCCAGCTGACCGTGGCTGTTCTGCCGCCCCAGCGCCCGCGCGGCATGGCGCGTCACGCCGGCCCACGCCTCCTCTGGCGTTAAACCAAACTTGACGCAGGCCATATTCATCGCCAGATGCAGGCTGGCGAAGGGGCTGGTGCCGGGGTTGAAATCGGTCGCCACCGCCATCGGCACCTGGTACTTGCGCAGCAGTTCCACCGGCGGTTTGCGGGTTTCATTGAGGAAGTAAAACGCGCCGGGCAGCAGGGCCGCCACGGTGCCGCTTTCGCGCATCGCCGCCACCCCCTCTTCCGTCAGATATTCAATATGGTCGGCGGACAGTCCGTGATAACGGCTCACCAGCTGGGCGCCACCCAGCGAGGAGAGCTGCTCAACGTGACCTTTAACCGGAATGCCCAACGCCTGCGCCGCCTGAAACACCCGCTCGGTTTGCTGCGGGCTGAAGCCGACGTTTTCGCAGAAGACGTCAACGCTTTCAAACAGTCCCTCCCGCCACAGCGTCGGCAGGATAGTGTCGCAGACCAGCGTAATATAGCCGTCGGCGTCGCCTTGATATTCCGGCGGCGTGGCGTGGGCGGAGAGCAGCGTCGCCGAGAGTTCCACCGCGTTATCACGCGCCAGCTGGCGGGCGACCCGCAGCATTTTGCGTTCGTTTTGCAGATCGAGACCGTAGCCGGATTTGATCTCCAGGGTGGTCACCCCTTCACGCAGAAGGCGGGCCAGACGCGGCTGCGCCAGCGCCAGTAATTCGGCTTCGCTGCTGTCGCGGGTGGCGCGCACGGTGGCATTAATCCCCCCGCCGCTGGCGCTGATGGTCTGATAGGAGACGCCGTTCAGCCGCAGCTCCCACTCCTGCGCCCGGCTGCCGCCGAAGATCAGGTGGGTATGGCAGTCGATTAATCCCGGCGTGACCAGCCGGCCTTCGAGATCGATCCTGCGCCCGCTGGGGAGGTCATCTTCGGGGACGATTGCCGCAATGCGACCGTCGCGCACCAGCAGCGCGTGGCGCTCCAGCAGACCGTACGGTTGGGAAGCATCAGGGTTCAGGGTGGCGAGACGGGCGTTTCGCCAGATAACGCGTTCGGAGGTGGCTTCAGTCATAGCGCTTAACTTGTCATGGGTTGTATAGACATTTATTTTCATAACGCCGGGAATGTCAACAAAAGCGCGAGTAAATGTTATTTATTTGTGACTGGAGACCGTCCGGCGACGCGGCGTATTGCGTAAAGAAGGTAAGTTTTTCAGCCCACGTCTTCCCGTTTCGTTCAAGTTAGTATAAAACAGCAGGTTTTAAAGGACTTATACCCTGGCGTCTCAGCCGGGGTATTTCACTACGCTTAATTTTGCCCGGAGCAACATGAACACATATTCCGTTTCCCGTCTGGCGCTGGCGCTGGCCTTCGGCGTGACGCTGTCCGCCTGTAGCTCGACGCCTGCCGATCAACAGCCCTCAACGCAGACTGCACCGGGCACCACCGCGCGTCCCATTCTGAACGCCGATGAAGCAAAAAACTTTACCCCGGCGGCCTATTTCCAGTCGCTGACCCCCAATGCCGCGGCCTGGACGCCGTCCGCCATCAGCCTGCCGGCGCAGCCTGACTTTATCGTCGGCCCGGCGGGAACCCAGGGCGTGACGCATACCACCGTCCAGGCGGCGGTGGATGCGGCGATTGCCCGCCACTCTAACCGTCGTCTGTTTATCGCCATCATGCCGGGCGAATACCCGGGCACCGTCTACGTTCCGGCGGCGCCGGGCGCCCTGACCCTGTATGGTACCGGCGATAAACCGATCGACGTGAAAATCAGCGAAGCCATTGATTCCGAAATGGATCGCAACACCTGGCGTCGTCTGGTCAATCCGGGTGGCAAATACATGCCGGGCAAACCAGCGTGGTATATGTTCGACAGCTGCCAGAGCAAATCCACCGCCACCGTCGGCGTGATGTGCTCCGCGGTCTTCTGGTCGCAGAATAACGGCCTGCAGCTGCAGAACCTGACCATCGCCAACAACCTGGGCGACAGCGTCGATGCCGGCACCCACCAGGCCGTTGCTCTGCGCAGCGATGGTGACCAGGTGCAGATCGATAAAGTGAACATTCTTGGTCGCCAGAACACCTTCTTCGTGACCAACAGCGGCGTGCAGAACCGTCTGCAGGACAACCGTCAGACCCGCACCCTGGTGACGAACAGCTATATTGAAGGCGACGTGGATATCGTTTCTGGCCGCGGCGCCGTGGTGTTTGATAACACCGACTTCCGCGTGGTGAACTCGCGTACTCAGAAAGAAGCCTACGTCTTCGCGCCGGCCACCCTGAAGAGCGTGACCTACGGCTTCCTGGCGACCAACAGCCGCTTCACCGCCTCCGGGGATAACGTCGCGCAGCTCGGCCGCGCGCTGGACGTTGACGGCAACAGCAACGGCCAGGTCGTGATCCGCGACAGCGCCATCAATGAAGGCTTTAACATCGCCCAGCCGTGGGCGGCGGCGGTAGGCTCCGGCCGTCCGTTCAGCGGCAACACCGGCAGCGCGGATGACAAAGGCAATCTGCAGCGCAACCTCAACGACAACGGCTTCAACCGTATGTGGGAATATAACAACCGCGGCGTGGGAAGCAGCGTGGTCGCCGAGCCGAAACAGTAACGCGCAACAAGCGTGAACCATAATAAAAGAGAGGGCGATGCCCTCTCTCAGACTGCTGACAACGTGCAATCTTCAGGAATTGCCCGGCGGCGCTGCGCTTGCGCGGGCCTACAGCTAACTGCATAACGGTTTGATATTGAAGTCTTTCGTAGGCCGGGTAAGGCGAATGCCGCCACCCGGCAGAAATGCGAGCACAATGACGAAACAGGTTTGTCGTCAGCCAGAGAGGGGGCGATGCCCCCTTTTCTCTTTTGCGTACTGCACGTCACGCCGTCAGGCGGTCCGCCATTTGCGGGTCAGCGGTTTTTCCAGCTCCACAATCAGGAACATGGCGAAGCCGATGATAAAGGTGATCACCCAGTAGCGGAACGGCAGCCCGGTGGTGCCGAACAGCATCTGCATAAACGGCGCATAGATAATCAGCAGCTGCAGCACCAGCAGCACGCCGCTGACGATCCAGATCCCTTTGTTAGCCAGCAGACCTTTGGTCAACGAGAAACCATCCGACACGCGGCAGTTCAGCATATAGAACCACTGGGCGGTGACCAGAGTCTGCAACAGCACGGTACGGATAAACTCCGGCGAATAGCCGCGCGGCTGCAGCCAGGCTTCGAGAATAAAAGCGCTGACCGCAATCATCGACCCCACAAACGCCACGCGCCAGATGGCAAAGCCGTCCATCACGTGCAGTTTCGGGTCGCGCGGCGGCCGCCGCATAATATTTTTCTCACCGGCTTCAAACGCCAGACCAAACGACAGCGTGGCGGAGGTGGCCATGTTCATCCACAGGATCAGCACCGGCGTCAGCGGCAGTACGTTGCCCGCCAGCAGCGCGATCACGATCAGTAACCCCTGCGCAAGGTTGGTCGGCATGACAAAAAGAATGGTTTTTTTCAGGTTGTCATACACCCGGCGCCCCTCGCGGACCGCGCTGGCGATGGTGGCGAAGTTGTCATCAGTCAGCACCATATCGGCGGCTTCCTTGGTCACCTCGGTCCCCTTGATCCCCATCGCCACGCCGACGTCAGCCTGCTTCAGCGCCGGGGCATCGTTCACCCCGTCTCCGGTCATGCCGACAATCTCTTTCTTGCTCTGCAGAGCCTGCACCAGACGGAACTTATCTTCCGGGCTGGTGCGGGCGAAGATATCGTACTGCTGCGCGGCCACGCTCAGCTGCGCGTCGTCCATCACCTCCAGCTCGCGCCCGGTAATGGCGTTCCCCGCATTGCCAATCCCCAGCATTTTGCCGATGCTCATCGCCGTTTGCGGGTGGTCTCCGGTGATCATCTTCACGCGGATCCCGGCCTGCAGGCAGTCGGCAATCGCCGTGATCGCTTCCGGACGCGGCGGATCCATCATCCCGGCAACCCCTAATAAAATGACCCCCTGCTGTAGATCCTGATGGGTCAGCTCGGTCTGGCCTGCGGCAGCCGGCTTCCAGGCCGCGGCCACCATTCGCAGCCCCTCCCGGGCGTACTCTTCAATTTTGCTTTCCCAGTACGGGAGATCCAGCGGCTGCAACCCGCTGTCGCTCTGCTGATACTGGCACAGGCGGAACAGAACATCCGGCGCGCCGGTGACCAGCACCACCTCCTCTTCGCCCAGCCGGTAAAGCGTCGACATGTATTTATATTGCGAATCAAAAGGAATTTTACTGCACAACTCGCTGGGCTGCGGCGGCAGGGTTATCTTCGCCGCCAGCACCTTCAATGCCCCCTCGGTGGGGCCGCCGGTGATTTTCCACAGCCCGCTTTCCTCTTTGATAAGCTGGCTGTCGTTACACAGATCGATGGTGCGCAGATAGCGCTCAAGAAGCGATCCTGGCGCCACCGCAACCGGCGTCGGGTCGTCGATAGCATGGATTTTACCGACCGGCTCATAGCTGTCCCCTTCCACCCGATAGACGCTGTCCGCGGTGATCACCGCCTTCACCGTCATTTCGTTCATGGTCAGGGTCCCGGTTTTATCCGAACAGATAACGGTCATCGCGCCGAGGGTTTCTACCGTCGGCAGCTTGCGAATAATCGCTTTCTGGCGGGCCATCGCCTGCACGCCGAGCGACAGAATAATCGAGATAATCGCCGGCAACCCTTCCGGGACCGACGCCACCGCGAGGCTAATCAACGACAGCATCAGTTCGGAGACCGGCATATCACGGAACAGCAGGCTAAAGACGAACAGCGCCGCCATCATCACCAGAATCAGGATGAAGATGGCTTTGCCCAGCTTGTCCATCTGTACCAGCAGCGGCGTGCGGTGCTTCTCAATGCCCGCCATCATTTGGTTGATGTGGCCCAGCTCGGTATCGCCGCCGGTGGCCACCACGATCCCTTTCCCCGCCCCTGAGCTGACGGTGGTCCCGGAAAACACCAGGTTGCTGCGATCGCCGAGCGGTAAATCGCCGCTTAGCGGCTCGGTGGTTTTTTCCACCACCGTCGACTCGCCGGTGAGGATCGCCTCTTCCACCCGCAGGTTGTGCGCCTCAATCACCCGTAAATCGGCGGGGATACGGTCGCCGGCGCGGATCACCACGATATCGCCGGGTACCAGCGAGGTGGTGGGGATGGTTTCATGGTTGCCCTGTCGGATCACCACCGCCTCGCTGGACAGCATATTGCGGATACTCTGCAGCGATTTTTCCGCATTACTCTCCTGAATGAAGCCGATCAGCGCATTGACCACCGCCACCGCGAGGATCACTGACATGTCGATCCAGTGGCCCATTACCGCCTTCAGCAGCGCCGCCGCCAGCAGGACGTAGATCAGCACATCGTTAAAATGCACAATAAAACGCAGCCAGGCGGGTTTACCCGGCTTCTGCGGCAGGGCGTTTTCGCCATACTGCTGCAGACGCGTGGCCGCCTCTGTTCCGCTAATCCCGTCCGGCGAACTCTGTACGCTGGCGAGCGTCTCCTCGACGGAGCGCTGATAATAGGGCGCCCCCGGTTTATCTGTATTCATACTCTCTCCCTCGATTTCTGAAGCGGAAGTCAGGACGACATCCCGCCGTCATCAGCGCACAACGAAAACCGGTACATGGGCATAGCGCACGATATTGGCCGCTTCCGAGCCCAGCAGGTGAGTCTGAATCCCCGGATTGCGCGAACCGACAATCACCACGTCCGCTTGTAGCTCATCGGCCAGAGCAATCACTTGATCGCGAACATTGCCACTGCGCACATAAAGATGGCTGGCGTCTTCCGCAAGGCCATTTTTTTTGACCAGCTCAGTCAGTTTTTCCTTAGCGGTATTAATCAAATGGTCTTCCATCTTTCGCGCATCAGAGATAAATCCGCGCGTTAACACCGGAGAGAATGCCGGAATGACATGGACAAGGTGAATTTGCCCGGAAGAATGCTGGGCGAGGAATTTCGCATGAGAGAGGGCTTTGTCGGCCAGGCCTGCATCAAACACGTCAACGGGAACAACGATATTTTTATACATGAGATAATCCTTTTATTACCAATACAATGCGTAGTGATGAATAACCCCATACTTGGGGAGGAACGAAATCTCAACAACAGAAGCGGCGAGCGGAATAGATGTTATTAAACGTAGCACAGGAAAATTAACATTAGAAAATGACGGATTAATAGACTGAAAAATATTATAAAAACCACATATTCCCTGCAGATCTCCTGCGTTTTCCCCAACAGTGCCGCTGCCGCTCGCGGTATGCTCTTTTTTAACACTTCACCTTTTCTCCGACTATGCTGATTACAAGCAGGAGTGCCGCTCCGAATGTCCGGTGGTCACCGTGGGGGCCGAATTAAATGACATTCGCGGTTCGGGTGGGAGTAAAGGGAGAAAATCATGTTTGGTTATAGCCTGTTACGTCTGGGATTATTTGTCGCGCTGGCCATTGTCGCCTGCACGCTGGTGGGACTATTCACCTATCTGGTTGTCGCCGCCCTCGCCGAATAAGCGTGCGCCGCGTAATAAAAATGTAAAATAAATCCTGAATCTGAGGGGAATACTGTGAACCGTTATTTTTCTCTCATCCCGGTTGTTATTTTATTTACAACCGCTTGCGATCAGAAATCGCCGTCCGTCGAGTCCGCCCCGCGCATGGTCAAGGTGGCGCAGGTGACCGCCGTGGGCAATACCCAGCAGCGAACGTTTCCGGCACGTATCGAGTCTGGCGACTCCACCGAGCTGTCGTTTAAGCGGGGGGGCCAGGTGGAATCGCTGGATATTCGCCAGGGGGCGACCATCGCCCAGGGGCAAACGCTGGCGCGCCTGAATGCCCGCGAGGCCCAACAGCGGGTCAATGAGCGACAAACGGCGGCCACCCTCGCCCAGCGTCAGTTTGATCGCTTCCAAACCCTGGCGGGACGTCAGGCGATTTCCCAGGCGGAGATGGACGTGCAGCGCGCCAATCGCGATGCCGCCAACGCGGCCTTAAAAATCGCCCGTGAAGAGCTGGCGCAAATGAGCCTCACCGCGCCCTTCGGCGGGATTGCCGCCGGCGTGCATATCCGCAACCATCAGGTGGTCGCCGCCGGCCAGCCGGTGATCACCCTGACGCGTACCGACCTGCTGGATGTGGTCTTCAGCATTCCCGAAAATCTGTTCACCTCCCTGGATATCCGCAATACCGCCTACCGCCCCGTCGTCAGGATCAATACCCTGCCGGGCCGCGAATTTACGGCGGAATACAAAGAGCATACCGGCAGCAGCGACAACAGCACCCTTACCTGGCAGATCATTTTAACCATGCCGCGGCCGGATGATTTTCCCACCGTCGGCGGGGTCAGCGGCACCGTGACGGTCAATCTCGGCAATTTACCGGCCAGCGCCGGAAGGGAAACGCTCATGGTGCCGGTAGAGGCGGTGTTTAACCCGGATAACCGGCCGAAGAATGAACCGGTCGTCTGGGTGGTGAAAGGCGACAACGCGCATCGGTTTCTTGAGGAGCGCAAGGTCACGGTCGGCGAGGTGACCTCGCAGGGAGTGGCCATCACCGACGGTCTCCGCGCGGGTGAAGAGGTGGTCGCGGCGGGCGTGAGCGAGCTGCATGCCGGGCAGCCGGTGCGGATCTGGACGCGTGAACGAGGATTATAAATGGACATTTCCCGTCAGTTTATTAATAACCCGACCCGCGTCTGGTTAGCCATTCTGCTGCTGGGGGTGGGTGGTCTGTTCGCCCTGCTCAATATCGGCCGTCTGGAAGATCCTGCCTTCACCATTAAAACGGCAGTGATCGTGACCCACTACCCGGGCGCGTCCGCTCAACAGGTGGAGGAGGAGGTGACCCTGCCGCTGGAAAACGCGATTCAGCAGCTTCCCTCACTGGATAACGTCAGCTCCATCTCCTCAAATGGCTTATCGCAAATTACGGTGAATATCGCTTCGCAGTACCATTCCAGCGAGCTGCCGCAAATCTGGGATGAGCTACGTCGCCGCGTTGGTGACGCCAGCCGACTTTTCCCCCCTGGCGTAGTGACCCCCTTCGTCAACGATGACTTTGGCGATGTGTTTGGCTTTTTCTTCGCTATCTCGGGCGACAGTTTTACCAACCCCGAGCTGGTGCGCTATGCCGAACAGCTGCGTCGGGAGCTGGTGCTGGTTCCTGGGGTCGGTAAAGTCGCTATCGGCGGCGTCATTCCGCAACAGATCAATGTTGATATCTCGCTGGCGAAAATGGCGGCGCGCGGGATCACGCTCAACCAGCTCGCCGCTATCCTGACCCGGCTCAACGTGGTGTCCAGCGCCGGAGAGATCCGCATTGGCAGCGAATCGATCCGCCTACACCCCACCGGGGAGTTTCAAAGCATCGATGAACTGGGGGATCTGCTGGTCAGCCCTCACGGCGCCAGCGCCACCACTCGACTGCGGGATATTGCCACGCTGTCGCGCGGGCTGACTGACTCGCCGTCCAGTATTTATCATGCCAACGGCCGCCAGGCGGTGACCATGGGGGTCTCTTTTATTCCTGGCGTCAACGTCATTGACGTCGGGCACGCCCTTGAAGCCCGCCTCCAGCAGATGGCCGCCGACAAACCGGCGGGTATCGACATCGCCATTTTTTACGATCAGGCGGCTGAGGTCGCCCACTCGGTCAATGGCTTTATTACCAACTTCCTGATGGCCCTGGCGATCGTGGTCGGCGTGCTGCTGGTGTTCATGGGAGTACGCAGCGGGATCATTATCGCCCTGTCGCTGGCGCTCAACGTCCTCGGCACCCTGCTTATCATGTTTGTCTGGGGGATCGAGTTACAGCGGATCTCCCTCGGGGCGCTGATCATCGCCCTGAGTATGCTGGTGGATAATGCCATTGTCATTGTCGAAGGGGTGCTGATCGCCCGCCAGCAAGGATCGCCGCTGCTGGGCGCCATTAACTATGTGATCCGCCGCTCCGCCCTGCCGCTGCTCGGCGCCACGGTCATCGCCATCCTCGCCTTCGCGCCGATTGGCCTCTCGCAGGACTCCACCGGAGAGTATTGCAAATCCCTGTTCCAGGTGCTGCTGATCTCCCTGATGCTCAGCTGGTTCTCCGCCCTGACCATCACTCCGGTGCTCATTAAGTGGTGGTTGTTTAAACACGCCCCGCCGGCCGCCGCGCCGGAGGAAAAAGCCGATCCCTACCGCGGCCGCTTTTACCGTGGCTATCAGCAGACGCTGCGAATACTGCTGCAGCAAAAGACCCTGACCCTGGTGCTGATGGGCGCCCTGCTGGCCGCGGCGATCTGGGGCTTCACCTTCGTGCGGCAGAATTTCTTTCCGTCATCGAATACGCCCATTTTCTTTGTCGACCTGTGGCTGCCCTACGGTACCGATATTAACGCCACCGAGCAGATGACCCGCGATATTGAGCGGTCGATCGCCGGCCAGCCGGGGGTGGTCACCACCGTCGCCACCATTGGCCAGGGCAGTATGCGTTTTATTCTTACCTACAGCGGTCAGCGGCAGTACAGCAACTACGCGCAGATTATGGTGCGGATGGACGACCAGCGCGGCATCGCCCCCATCACCCGCCACGTCGAAACCTGGATCGCCAGAAACTACCCGCAGGTGAACGCCAGCACCAAACGCATTATGTTCGGCCCCTCCGGGGATAGCGCGATTGAAGTGCGCATTAAGGGCCCTGACCCGGATACGCTGCGCGCGCTGGCCAGTCAGGTGAGCGATATTCTCGCTGAGGATCCGGCGACCGACAGCGTGCGTAACGACTGGCAGAACCGCAGCAAGGTGATCCGCCCGCAGTACTCCCTAGCGCTGGGGCGCGAGCTGGGGGTGGATAAACAGGACATAGATAACGCGCTGGAGATGAATTTCTCCGGCAGTCGCGCCGGGTTATATCGCGAGGGCGCCGATCTGCTGCCGGTGATCGTCCGGCCGCCGGCAGCGGAGCGACAGGATGCCAACCATCTGCATAACGTGCTGGTCTGGAGCCAGAGCCGCCAGCAGTATATCCCGTTGAGTAACGTCATCCATGGCTTCTCCCTGGAGTGGGAAGATCCCTTGATTCTCCGCCGGGATCGCACCCGGGTGCTGACGGTCCAGACGGATCCCAGCCCGCAAAGCGGCCAAACCTCGGGTGATATTCTCGCCCGGGTGAAACCGCGCATTGACGCATTGACGCTGCCGCATGGCTATCGCATCGAATGGGGCGGCGATGCCGAGAACTCCAGTGAAGCACAGCAAGGGCTGTTCACGACCCTGCCGCTTGGCTATCTGGTGATGTTTATCATTACGGTGCTGATGTTCAGTTCGCTGAGAAACGCTGTCGCCATCTGGCTGACCGTCCCGCTGGCGCTGATCGGCGTCACGCCCGGCTTTTTGCTGACCGGCATCCCCTTCGGCTTTATGGCCTTAATCGGCCTTCTCAGCCTCAGCGGCATGCTGATCCGCAACGGCATTGTGCTGGTGGAAGAGATAGAGCAACAAAAACAGGAGAAAGATCAACGACAAGCGATCATTGATGCGGCAACATCTCGTCTGCGGCCGATCCTGCTGACCGCCTTCACCACCGTGCTTGGCCTTGCCCCGCTGCTGCGCGATGTTTTTTTCCAAAGTATGGCAGTGGTGATTATGTTCGGTCTGGCCTTCGCCACCGTGCTAACGTTGCTGGTTCTGCCGGTGATTTACGCCTGCTTTCACCATAAGGATATGACGCCTCAACGATGAACAGTACCGGCCTGAGCATTATTAAGACACTCGGCTGTATGACAGCGGTGACTTTTTTCACCATCTATAATACCTGGGATCGCTTTGATTATGACTATCACTGGATCCTCGGGCTGCTGACCTTTGTCTCGACCATCGCCACGCCGCTGTTTTTTGTGGTGGCCGGCTATCTTGATGCGCAAACGCGACACGACGCCAACTGGCAAATTGGTAAAATTAAAAGCGTGGTGATCGTCTTTCTGTTTTGGGTGACGGTCTATTATGTCTGGGAGCCTTACCAGCGCGGCTACCTGATCCAGCCCTGGTTTATTTTCGCCCTGATTGTCATCTATACCTTCCATCCCCTGATTGCCTGGCTCAGCCAGCGGCGCGGTCTGTTTTTCACCGTGGTCCTGACGCTACTGTGCTGCTCTTATGGTTACGACCTGCTCTCGGTGCTCTACCCGGAAAGACATCTTTTCAGCCTGGCGCCGCAGTATCGTCTGTGGACGTGGCTACTTTTTTATTTAACCGGGCAGTTGTTTAACGATCCGCGGGTCACGGAGTGGATACGCGACCCGCGGGTGATTAAAGCCGCCATTATCGCCCTGCCCTTTGTCTATTTATTTACCTGGTTTTATGAACGCCACTTTTTCTTCGCGCTGTTTAAAGCCGATCGCAATGCGTTCATTCTCACGGGGTCGCAGATTTATATTCTGATCGTCCTGCTGGTGATCGCCGCTAACGCCGTACAGTTTAAAAAGAACCGCGAGCTGAAGGAGGCCGTGCTGGCGACGGTTAGCAAAGCGATGACCGGGGTCTATATCCTGCACTACTCCGTTTTTCACCTGCTGGTGATGCTGATTCCTATTCACTCGTTAGCCACCAAGCTGGGAGTGATTGCCCTAACGTTTGTCCTGTCGGTGCTCATTTCCCTCGCCGCGCTCTCCAGTACGCTGCTCAGGAAGGTGATAACCCTGTAACAAACGACGCCGTAACTTAGCGGAAGCTCCACTGGATGCTGATCACAAACACGCTGGGAATAATAATGCCGCTCTCAAGGGCGAAATAGTCGGTAAAGTTGTACTGGATAGCATGGTAGATATAGGGTGAAAAGCCGATCCCGGTGGCGTCCTTAAAATCTTTATAGGAGCCATGATCGCCGCAATGCTCGAAGGCATCGAAGAAGAATTCGCCGGTATAGCCGTAAACGCCTTTGAAGGTCCACCCGCTGCCGTTGTGGTACCAGTCTCTTCTCACCCCCAGCGCCAGACAGCGATCGTCGAAACTGTTATTCATGGTGCCAATCAGCAGGCTATATTTCGAGTCGTCAGAGAATTTCCGCTCCACCGAGAAAAAGTGGTTCTCGAAATTCTCAGTATATTGACCGTGATTATTGGTCAGATGGTAAACATAGGAACCGGTATTCACCGAATAGAGGTTAATCTCTTTCGCCTGCGCGAAAGTCGCTAACCCGGCCAAGAGCATCACGCTTTTACCGCGCATTTCCCCTCCTCACACCTCTACGCCTGTCCATAAACAGACTGCCTTTGCCGTATTTACCGGTCGTGACAGGGGTAAAAGACCCGACAGGGAAATGGGAGAAAGATAACGATGCCGAACCCCCGCATCGCTAGTAAAAAGCGTAGCACACGCCTTATCCGCCAACAAACCGACGAAGGGTTAACGAAATGGCCGATGTATTGCCATTTACCTGATTGTGCAAAAAACAGACAAAACCTCACCTGATATCCGCTATGATCAGCGTCCGACGCGGAAGAAAGCCACCTGTCGACGACAGAGTTGCTGTGTACCTCTTCCTGCGTCGGCGCGATTTCATCCAACACGCCAGCCTGCACAATACCTTCCCATTGAGCTCACGCCTGTCGTCAGCCTCTTCCCGCTAGTTTTACAAGTGGATCCTGCACAAACCGGCTTTTATGTACAAGTTATACAGGAAATAGAATCCTTTAAAATCAACCACTAAAAACAAACATTAAAAATAAGCCGTTGCGTTGTACATATAGTTCTAAAAAAAGTTGTACATAGTGGGATCACCGTCTATAGTTTGGAGTGTTAACTGCTTGTTGCGCAACGAAGCGGGGATGTTTAACGGTGGCGCGGCAAGTCAGGCGGTGGTTCCTGGTTTTGCATTTCCTGTTCGTGACTTGGCGCGTACCAATGGTACGTAGCGACTTTTATTGTCAGTTTGCGTTATACGTGGGAGAGTTCGAGCTATGCATATTAAAAATACCATTCCAGCAGAGTTTGTCTTCAATTCGGCCCTGATGAAGAATATTGAAAATACGCTCATTAAGCAGCACAGAACGATAAATAATGAGCGGATGATTACGGAAATTCAGCATCGCCTGCAAACGGAAAGTAATGAAATACTCTCCGACCTCTATTTGCAGGCGCTGGATATGCTGTACAGCAAACCTCATCATTAATTAAACTCGCGGAGCTGGCAGCAGACTTAAGCCTGCGGTGCCGGCACGCCTGGGTCTCTATCGGCTAACTGAGGCAAATAAAATGTCACACCATAATACCTGCTATCGTACTGAACATTACGATCTGTGGTTTGATAATCGTTTTCTTCTCTATGGGATGTCGCTGATCCTGAATAGTCTGCCGGCATCTTACTTTCGCAAAAAACATGTTTTCTTTACCAGCGACAATTATTTCGCGGTACTGCAGCACAACTATAATCGTCGGGATACGTTATTTATTTTGTTAACCGAAGGCAACGATCTTAATTTTCTTAGTGAACTGCCTATGCTGCGCTTACCGGCCAATTCAACGCCGGAAGAGTTAAAGATATTTCTGCACCAGCCAACCCGCTACTATAAAACCCACCCGGCGCCGGGCGCCTCGGTGCAGTTTACCGAGCGGGAAAAGAAAGTTATTCAACTTATCAGCAATGGCGAAGCGGTCGCCAGCATTGGCCGGTCGCTGAATCTGCATATTAAAACCATTTATCAGATCCGGCTGAATCTGATTAAAAAGCTCGGCTGTAGCGGTAGGACCGATTTTTTTAATATCAGCCGCAGCGAAACCTTTAAATCCTGGAGCCAGATCCACCTGTAACCCGGCGCGTTAGCCCCGGTCTGCTTTGCGGATCGGGGCGATTAATTATTACCGTGAAAATGGATGCTGAAGCCCTGCTCCTGCCAGTGGCTGAGCAGCTCTTCCTGGAGAGGGGTGGCGGCGCGTCCGGTCCAGACGAAGATATGCTGCCCGGGGAACAGCTCGGGCCGCGGCGACTCCAGCGGTTCGGCGAGGACGTTGACGTGCCAGCCGCGCTGGGAAAGACGCCATGCCTCCAGCCACAGACGCGTCCTGTCCTCATTGCTCCAGCCCACCAGCAGCGTCTCCCTGCCGTTCTTCTTACGCGCTTCGGCGAGAAACAGCGCCACGCAGTCAATCAGCAGACCATCCAGCAAACTACTAATCACCAGAGAGGTATTCTGATCGAGCTTCAGACGCTGACGTACCGGCACTAACAGGCTGTCGATGAGCGTGTCGACGGGGTGTTGATGGCTTAGCGCCAGTAATTTGGCACGGATTCTGGCGGGCTGCATATAACGCAGAATGGACATCATCTCTTCCTGAAGATGCGCGGATTCGTCGCGCGCCGCCGGCAGGTTACCCTCCAGCAGCGCTTTGACTTTCCCGACGGATACGCCGCGCTCTATCCAGCGCTTGATCTCTTCAATGCGCAGGATATCTTCTTCATCAAATTGCCGATGCCCGCCTTCGCTACGCTGCGGTTTCAGTAGACCGTAACGACGCTGCCAGGCGCGCAGTGTGACCGGATTGATTCCGCAACGTTCGGCGACTTCACCGATACTGTAAAACGCCATAGCAGCCTCACATCAACCTGATACTTTAATACCTAAACTAACGAATTCAGGCATCCTGTACAACTCTATTTTCTTGTACAGATAAAGATAACAGGTTGTGGCTCACAGCGCTTGGGAAAAAGATGAAAAAATAGTTGGCTGATTTCGCGGTGGATTATTTTTTTTCCGGCCAGGCGACGGCGGGTAAGCCCCCCAGGCGCGCGCTGGCGAACAAATTCCCCTGAAACTGCGAAATACCGGCTGATTCCAGCCACATCCACTCTTCAGCACGCTCAACGCCGACGGCAGAGACCGCAATCTCCAGCGAAAAACAGCATTTGATAATCGCCTGTACAATTGACTGGCGCGGTCCATCCTGGTGGATATTGCGGATCAGCTCATGGTCGATTTTAATTCTGTCGGGCTGGTATTGCGCCAGCAGCGACAGCCCGGCAAACCCGGCGCCGAAGTGATCGATGGCAAGATTGATACCCGCCCCTTTTAGCTTTCGCACCGCATCGGTAAAATCATCCATCCGCGAAATCACTTCCCGTTCGGTAAACTCGACAATAATCTGTTCAGGAATAAGATCATTACGCTGAATTTGATCGAGCAGGAAACCCACCGCGTTCGGCGCTTTAACCAGCGTCATCGGCAGTAAATTAATACTTAACGCCTTATTACGTAAGCCTAATTGCCCGGCCAGCGACAGCGCGACGCGTTTACTGTGCAGATCGGCGAGATAAATATCGTCCCCGGAAAGCCCGGCAAAATAGGCGCCAGGCGACTGGCCGTCCGGTGTGCGTAACAGCGCTTCCCACGAAATAATTTCGCAGGCGAAAGGGTCGACAATCGGCTGGAAGGCAAAGGACCAGCTTTCCTTATTATCAATTATCGGCGTATCAGGATAGAAAGTATTCTGATCGGGGATAAATACCCAGCTGTCAGCGGAAGGAATCTCAAAATAGTTCGCTTTTTCTGTTGATTCGACAAAGGTGCGGAAAAATTGCAGTGCCCGGTCATCATAGGTGAGCTGATATTTTGTGGTCCCGCGGTCCATCACCGTCTGCAGCACCTCCTCGCGATCATGTTCCCGTAAATCAAACAGTTCCATGCCGACCTTACCGAAACGGCGGGACGGCGCACAATCGCACAGAAGCTCCACCAGGTTATAATGGCGGGGATCGCGGCAAATATGCTGATAAATATCCTGAACCTTTTCTTCAGGCCCCTCAATGAGTTGAAAAAAATGCGTCCCGTTAAAAAGTAAAATACCGGTGACGTCCGCCTGCCCATTTCTTTCGTTTGCCCTGGCAACCATGGCCTCGATCGATTTGAATGAGACATTGTCGCATATATGGCTGCGATAAATGATGGTGGTTAGCATAGTGATTCCAGATGGGAGGGTAAGCATTCACAGTAGCAGTTATCAGGCTAATCGTCTTGTAAAACTACGTTTTGTCTTAACAAAAAAGATACACTAAAAATCCCTTTTTTGTGCAAGGCTTTTTCATTTTTCTTTTCTTGTACAACGTGCACCGTTAAACCCTACCTTTACAAGCCAGAACCGCCCCAAACACATAAAAATAAATTATTAAAAATCAATGAGTTAACCGCGCCTGAATCATTATTGTTCAACTTTGTGTGTACAGGTTAACAATTATTGTATAAGTTTAATGGCAGTTAACAGATGAGTGAAATGTAAGGAGCAGATATGCAGCAGAATGGTTACATTCCAGATACAGCGAACGCAATTGCCCAGTATTTCAACAAAGCATCGTTACCTTCCCAGCAGGAAACGCTGGGTCAGATTGTGATGGATATTCTCAACGAAGGGCCTCATCTCAACCGCAAGGCGCTGTGCACTAAACTGTTGAGCCGCCTCGACCGGGCCCGTGCCCCCGAGGAAGAGAGTCACTATCAGACCTTAATTGGTCTGCTGTTTGCCGATCAGGAATAACGTCATCGATCGTCGCCTGTTGCAACCGCAGTAGCAGATGAGGGGCGATCGCTTCCATAAACCTGCTGCTGACCTGAATGCCCGTTCGCAGATTCAGGGAGAGAGTGGCATGCAGTGAGACGGTTATGAATAGCAGTGAAACTGAGGAAATCACCGATGAGATCATCGGCGAGGCGGTACTCGCGCTTCTGAAAACGAATCGCCCTATTACCACCCCGACCCTGCTGGTTCGACTTCGGTTGATGCAGGCGACAGAGTCAGACCGACAGCGAAGAAAGGTTATCGCTGCCGTGATTGAAGAAATTTGCGCGAAGCTTGCCCGTCAGCGGAAGCAAGCGCCTTTGCAGGTAAAGAAAATCAATGGCCGTTGGGAAACCCGAGGATCGCCGGCGCAAAGCGCCATGGCGCCGGAAGGTAAAAAGATCCACTGAGTATCCTAACCGTGGTGAATAACACAGAGTGAGAATGTGATGAGACAGACTATGCATCAGCAACCCGATATTTACGCAGGACTGCAGGACACCGCGCTCTCCGACTATTTCCGTAACGCCGGTGATAAGCTGGTTGATGAGTCCGCCGTGATGTCGCTGGCCATCAACAGTATTCTCCAGTCAGAAGGTCACCTGAACAATAAGGCCATTATTTTATGGCTGATTCAGGCGCTGGAAAGCACCGATGACGTGGTGACCGCAGACGTGATCCGTAAAACGCTGGAGATTGTCGTCGGCTACACCATGGACGATATCTAAGGCCGTCACGCTTCAGGCCCGCCAGGGCAACCCCTTTCCGACAGAGCCTGTCCGCTCTGTTAAAAAAAACCTCGCTGACGCGAGGTTTTTTCATTTACGCCTGACGGATCAGTGGGCGTTGACTACCACCCACATCGGCCCCTGCCCGACCGCATAGCGACCTTTCTCCTGCAGCAGCCCCTGCTCGCCGGTAATTTCGTACACCGCGATATGGTGCGACTTCTGCCCGGCGGCAATCAGATACTTACCGCTGTGATCGAGATTAAAGCCGCGCGGCTGGGTTTCGGTCGGCTGATAGCCCTCCACCGCCAGCACGCTGCCATCTTCCGACACGCTGAACACCGTGATGATGCTGGCGGTACGATCGCAGGCGTACAGGTGACGACCGTCCGGAGTGATATGAATATCCGCCGCCCAGCGCACGCCGGTGAAATCAGACGGCATCATATCCAGCGTTTGTACACATTCGATATTGCCATTCGGGTCTTTCAGCTCCCAGACGTCAATTGAGCTGTTTAGCTCATTGACGCAGTAACCATACTGCTGGTTCGGATGGAACACCATGTGGCGCGGACCCGCCCCTTCGACGGTGGTGACTTCCGCTGGCTCCTGGGCGGAGAGGAAAC
The DNA here is from genome assembly GCF_048822555.1 of Klebsiella sp. C283. Taxonomy (NCBI): domain Bacteria; kingdom Pseudomonadati; phylum Pseudomonadota; class Gammaproteobacteria; order Enterobacterales; family Enterobacteriaceae; genus Klebsiella; species Klebsiella sp. C283. The sequence continues at coordinate 326,919 of NZ_JBMEZS010000001.1, read as the reverse complement.
CATCCTCGCTGAGGGTAAACAGGCAGATGCGATCCTGCTTCAGCGCCGGCACCCACAGGGTACGATTGTCCGGGGAGATATTGGCCGAGTGGCAGCCTTCCAGCCCGTCCACCACGGTGATGGTTTCGCCCGGCAGGCCATCCTGCAGCGGGGTCACGCTGACGCAGCCCTGATTGTAGGAGGCGCTGAAGACAAAGCGACCATAATGATCGGTAGAGATGTGGGTCGGGCTGCCCGGCAGCGCCGCTTCCCCTGCGAAGGTCAACGCCCCGTTATCCGGCGTGATGCGATAAGCTAACACGCGAAACTCCGGACGAACGCCAACGTACAGATACTCCTTATTGGGGCTGACCACCATCGGCTGGACCTGCCCCGGGGCATCAACCACCTGCACCAGCGTCAGTTTGCCGTCCGCTTCAAGATTCCAGACGTGGATTTGTTGGCTTTCCGGGCTGGCGGTATAAACGGTTTGTTTCATGACTACTCCTTCCCTCACTGCACGTGGATTTTTCATTTTCAGGATAACTGCACCCTGAAAATTATAAGACATCCGCCCATGATACTCGCATCGCGCGCCGAATTACCGACGGACGGCGGCACAAAGGGCATACAGACATTCACGGCAGATGTGGAAAAATTGGTCCTGACGCCACGGCGGTGTACCATCATGGCCAGGTCACTTTTCAACATCAACCGGAAATAACACATGACAACACGCGTGATTGCCCTGGATTTAGACGGCACCCTGCTCACCAGCAAAAAAACCATCCTGCCCGCTTCGCTGGAAGCGCTGGCCCGCGCCAGAGAGGCGGGCTACCAGGTGATCGTCGTTACCGGACGTCATCACGTCGCTATTCATCCTTTTTATCAGGCACTGGCTCTCGATACACCTGCAATTTGTTGTAATGGCACTTATTTGTATGATTATCACGCAAAAAAGGTTTTGGCGGCCGATCCTATGTCGGTGGAACACGCGGTAAGCCTCACCGCCATGCTCGCCGAACAGCAGATCCACGGCCTGGCCTATGTGGATGACGCGATGCTTTACGAACAGCCCACCGGGCATGTGATCCGCACCCGCAACTGGGCGCAGGCGTTACCGGAGGATCAGCGCCCGGTCTTCAGCCAGGTCGACTCGCTGGCGCAGGCGGTCCGCGAGGTCAAGGCGGTATGGAAATTCGCCCTCACCGACGACGACATTCCCCGTCTGCAGCGCTTTGCGCAGGAGGTCGGCGAGACGCTGGGCCTCGAGTGCGAATGGTCGTGGCACGACCAGGTGGATATCGCTCGCGCCGGCAACAGCAAAGGCAAACGCCTGGCGCAGTGGGTCGCTGACCAGGGGCTGTCGATGCAGAATGTGGTGGCCTTCGGCGATAACTACAACGATCTGAGTATGCTGGAAGCGGCAGGCACCGGGGTGGCGATGGGTAATGCGGTGGACGACGTCAAAGCCCGCGCCAACGTGGTCATCGGCGACAATGAGTCCGCCAGCATCGCCGAGTTTATCTACCGTCAGTTGCTGTGATCAGGCGGCAATCGACACGCTTTTGATCTGGGCAAATACCTGCTGGCCTGGCGCTATCGCCAGGTCATCCCGCGCCCACGGACTGATTCGAGCCCACAGCGGATGGCCGCTCACCCTGAGCTGAACCTCAATCTGCCCGTTGACCTCCAGACACTGAACCACCTCGGCGCGTAAGATATTGCGGATGCTGGTTGCGGACGGCTGGGCCAGCACCAGCGAGACGTCCGACGCCTGGATGCGGATCCGCGCGCTCTCCCCGGCGGGACGATCGAGCCGGTTAACCCACAGCATTTGATCCCCCAGCGTCAGCGCGGTCATCGCGTACTGCGGATGCTGCGCGGCGACGGTGGCGCTGAGGATCGTACTCTGCTGTTCCGCCGGCAGCCAGGGGTGCATCACGCTGCTGCTCCAGACCTCCTCCAGCGGACCGAAAGCCTTCACCTTACCGGCCTCCAGCACCAGCACGCGATCGGCCAGATGCTGGATCTCGTCCAGCGAGTGGCTAACGTAGAGCATCGGAATATGGATCTCCTGCGCCAGCCGCTGCAGATAGGGCAACAGTTCGCGTTTGCGCGGAATATCCAGCGAGGCCAGCGGCTCGTCCAGCAGCAGCAGCTCCGGCGCGGTCAGCAGGGCGCGACCAATGGCCACGCGCTGCTTTTCGCCGCCGGATAACCGGCCCGGCAGCCGATCCAGCAAGGGCGCAATTCCCAGCAGTTCCACCAGTTTATCGAACTGGCTGACCATGGATTTCGCCATTCCGTACTGCAGATTGCCGCGCACTTTATAGTGGGGAAACAGGCGCGCATCCTGAAATACATAGCCGATCCGCCGCTGCTCCGGCGCCAGGCAGATACGCTGCGCGGTGTCGTTCAGCACCCTTCCATTGAGGACAATCCGCCCCGCCTGCGGCCGGGTCAGGCCGCTGATAGCGTTGATCAACGACGTTTTCCCGGCGCCTGAGACGCCAAAGATGGCGGTGATCCCGCTGCTGGGCAGCGTTTCACGGATCTGCAGACAGTGGCTGCCGAGGGTCTGGGTAAAGTCCAGCTCGAGCATCATGATCCTCCCATTCGCTGGCGGCTCACGCGGGCCAGCCATTCTGAAATCAAGAGCGAGACCAGCGCCAGACCGATAGCGATGAGGCAGAGGCGGGCCGCCGCCCCCTCCCCGCCCGGGGTCTGGATCAAGGTGTACATCGCCGAAGGCAGGGTGCGCGTTTCACCGGGAATATTGGAGACGAACGTGATGGTCGCGCCAAACTCCCCTAACGAGCGGGCGAAGGCCAGCACCGTGCCGACAATAATTCCCGGCAGAGTCAGCGGCAGCGTAATGGTGAAAAATACCCGCCAGCGGCTGGCCCCGAGGGTTCTCGCCGCCTGCTCCAGTTTGATGTCCACCCCCTCCAGCGCCAGGCGGATGGCGCGCACCATCAGCGGGAAAGACATCACCGCCGCCGCCAGCACCGCCCCGCGCCAGCTGAAGGCAAAGCTGATGCCGAACCAGTCATACAGCCAGCTGCCAATAAACCCGCGCCGCCCCATGGCCACCAGCAGCAGATACCCCACCACCACCGGCGGCAGCACCAGCGGCAGATGGAGAAGGCTGTCGAGCAGCGCCTTGCCGGGGAAGGTGCGCCGGACCAGCAGCCAGGAAAAAAAGATGCCAAAGGGCAGGCTCAGGGCCACCGCCAGGGAGGAGACTTTCAGGCTCAGCAGCACCGCCTGCCATTCGGGTTCGCTCAGAAACATCAGCGGGTGGTAAATCCGTAACGTTGAAAAATCGCCGACGCTTCCGGCCCTTTCAGGTAGTCATAGAAAGCGCTCACGGCCGCGTTGCGGTGGCCATCGACAATCGCCAGCGGGTACTCGACTTTCTGATGCGACGCCTCCGGGAAAGTGCCAACCACTTTCACCCCTTTGCTGGCCACGGCATCCGATCCGTAGACGATGCCCAGCGGCGCTTCGCTACGCTCCACCAGCGCCAGCGCGCCGCGCACGTCTTCCGCCGGGGCGAGCTTCGGCGACAGGGTCTCCCAGGCGCCCAGTTTCTGCAGCGCTTCTTTGGCGTAGATACCTGCCGGAACGTGCTGCGGATCGCCCACCGCCAGACGGCCCCCTTTCAGCAGGCTGGTCCAGTCGGTTTTCTCATCAATGGTTATCGGCCCCTGCGCGCTGGCTTTCGGCGCCACCACGACCAGGCTGTTGCCAAGCAGGGTGGCGCGGGTCGCCGGATCGATGGCCTTTTTGTCTGCCGCGTAATCCATCCACTTTTGATCGGCGGAGATAAACAGGTCCGCCGGGGCGCCTGCTTCAATCTGCCGCGCCAGCGTCGACGACGAGGCAAACGACGAGACGACCTCGACGTTTTTCGCTTTCTTATACGCCTGGGCGATATCCTGCATCGCGTTGGTTAACGACGCGGCCGCGAAAACGGTCACTTTCCCCTCTGCCGCCAGCGCCTGACCCGCGACGCACAGCGTGAGCGATACCCCGACCACCCCGCGTAACCAAGAACCTGTCATCTGAATCTCCTGTCAATGCGTTATGTACTCGATAATATAACGATATGCGAAGCGTTTTTATAGTGACGCAGGACAATAAAATGAAGGGAAATGATACAGGAGGGAAATAGCACAGCGCCCGGTTAAACCGGGCGCCGGGAAATCAATGATTTTGCTGGCTGCGATCTTTGTGGCCGACGCCGGAGAAGAGGTTGAACACTTCGCCAAGACCGTAAATCAATCCCAGGATGACCGCCATCACCACCGGTACCATGATGACCGCAAAAACCAGACTTTTCAAAAGCTCTAACATGGTTCACTCCAGATAGTATGATTCCCTGATTGTAACGGTTTCAGCCGAAAAAACACGCCCCATTTGTGCGGTGGTTAATGACAAACCGCGCAGAGAGGTTTTGCAACGGGGTGACTATCGGTCACAATACGCTTTTTTGTCAGGAAACGATTATGCAGGCCGAAATTCTTCTCACCCTTAAGCTTCAGCAGCGCCTGTTTGCCGACCCCCGGCGGATCGCCCTGCTCAAACAGATTGACCAGACCGGTTCGATAAGCCAGGGGGCGAAGCACGCGGGTATCAGCTATAAAAGCGCGTGGGATGCCATCAACGAGATGAACCAGCTCAGCGAACAGCCGCTGGTGGATCGCGCCACCGGCGGCAAAGGCGGCGGCGGCGCGCTGCTGACCCGCTACGGGCAGCGTCTGATCCAACTGTACGATCTGCTGGCGCAGATCCAGCAGAAAGCGTTTGATGTGCTCAGCGATGACGACGCCCTGCCGCTGGACAGCCTGCTGGCGGCCATCTCGCGCTTTTCCCTGCAAACCAGCGCCCGCAACCAGTGGTTCGGCACTATCACCGGCCGCGATCGTCAGCAGGTGCAGCAGCACGTCGAGGTGCTGCTGGCCGACGGGCAGACCCGCCTGAACGTCGCCATTACCGCCCAAAGCGCTGAAAAGCTGGGGCTCGATGAGGGCCAGGAGGTGCTGGTCCTGTTGAAAGCGCCCTGGGTTGGCATCACCCTCGACCCGGCGGTGGCCCGCCAGGCCGAGAACCAGCTGTCGGGTCGCATCAGCCATATCGAATGCGGCTCCGGGCAGTGCGAAGTGCTGATGACCCTTGCGGACGGCCAGACCCTGTGCGCCACCCTGCCGCAGGCCCAGACCTCTGGCCTGACCGAAGGGACGGAGGCGATCGCTTACTTCAACGCCGATCGCATCATTCTCGCTACGTTATGCTGACCCCATTGACATTGCGCGCCTGAAGTCGTATCCCTGATGCACATCGCTGCAAAAAATGGGATACATCATGTCATCATTGCAAATTTCGCAAGGCACGTTTCGCCTGAGCGATACAAAAACCTTAAAAATAGACCACCTGAGCGTGGCGGCGGGTGAAAGCTGGGCGTTCGTCGGCAGCAACGGCAGCGGCAAATCCGCCCTCGCACGGGCCCTGGCCGGCGACCTGACCCTGCTCAGCGGCCAGCGCGAAAGCCTCTTCTCCCGCGTAACCCGCCTCTCCTTCGAACAGCTGCAGAAGCTGGTCAGCGACGAGTGGCAGCGCAATAACACCGACCTGCTCAGCCCCGGAGAAGAAGATACCGGACGCACTACCGCGGAGATTATTCAGGATGAGGTGAAAGATCCGACCCGCTGCGCGCAGCTTGCCGAACAGTTTGCCATCAGCGCCCTGTTGGACCGCCGCTTTAAGTATCTGTCCACTGGCGAAACGCGTAAGACCCTGCTGTGCCAGGCCCTGATGAGCGATCCGCAACTGCTGATCCTCGACGAGCCGTTCGACGGCCTCGACGTCAACTCCCGCCAGCAGCTGGCCGCCCTGCTGGCCGACCTGCATCGCGCCGGCATCACCCTGGTGCTGGTGCTCAACCGTTTCGATGAGATCCCGGACTTTGTGCAATACGCCGGCGTGCTGGCTGACTGCCTCCTCAGCGAGACCGGCGAGAAGCACGCTCTGCTGCAGCAGGCGCTGGTCGCCCAGCTGGCGCACAGTGAAAAACTGGACGGTATCACCCTCCCGGAGCCGGATGCCCCACCGGCCCGCCATACGCTGACGGAGACGGCGCCGCGTATCGTCCTCAATGACGGGGTGGTCTCCTACAACGATCGCCCGGTCATCAACCACCTCTCCTGGACCGTAAACCCCGGCGAACACTGGCAGATCGTCGGCCCCAACGGCGCGGGTAAATCCACCCTCTTAAGCCTTATCACCGGCGATCACCCCCAGGGCTACAGCAACGATCTCACCCTCTTTGGCCGTCGGCGCGGCAGCGGCGAGACCATCTGGGATATTAAAAAGCATATCGGCTACGTCAGCAGCAGCCTGCATCTGGACTACCGGGTCAGCACCAACGTCCGCAACGTCATCCTGTCGGGCTATTTTGACTCGATCGGCATTTATCAGGCGGTGTCGGATAAACAGCATAAGCTGGTGCAGCAATGGCTGGATATTCTCGGCATCGATAAGCGCACCGCCGACGCGCCGTTTCACAGCCTGTCGTGGGGCCAGCAGCGGCTGGCGCTTATCGTCCGCGCGCTGGTGAAGCATCCAACCCTGCTGATCCTTGATGAACCGCTGCAGGGGCTGGATCCCCTCAATCGCCAGCTGGTGCGCCGCTTCGTCGACGTCCTGATTGGCGAAGGCGCCACGCAGCTGCTGTTTGTCTCGCACCATGCGGAAGATGCCCCGGACTGTATTACCCATCGCCTGGCGTTCGTTCCCAGTGGAGACGGTTACACTTATCAGCTCGGCCCCGTGGCCTGACGCCCCCTGCCGGGGATCGCAAGATCCCTGGTATTTTTCAGAAAAATAGCGCCTTACTCACCTAACAAGATGTATTTTAAACAAAATATATTAAACGATGCCGTTTCACTCTTGAGTGTAAACGATTCCACTAACTTGTTCTGTGTCACACTTTTCACTTCTTTGATATGCTATCTTCCTCATACACGATAAGCCGAATGGAGCGAATCATGAAAGTTCTGGTTACAGGTGGTAGCGGTTACATTGGAAGTCATACCTGCGTTCAACTGCTGCTGCAGGGGCATGAGGTGGTGATCCTCGACAATCTCTGCAACAGCAAGCGCAGCGTACTGCCGGTGATTGAGCGTCTCGGCGGCAAAGAAGCCACCTTTATTGAAGGCGATATTCGTAACGAAGCGCTGATGACCGAGATCCTCCACGATCACGCCATTGAAGCGGTGATCCACTTCGCCGGGCTGAAAGCCGTCGGGGAGTCCGTCGCCAAGCCGCTGGAATATTACGACAATAACGTCACCGGCACACTGAAATTAGTCTCCGCCATGCGCGCCGCGGGCGTGAAGAACTTCATCTTTAGCTCCTCCGCCACCGTCTACGGCGACCAGCCGAAAATCCCGTATGTCGAAAGCTTCCCGACCGGCACCCCGCAAAGCCCCTACGGTAAAAGCAAACTGATGGTGGAGCAGATCCTGACCGACCTGCAAAAAGCGCAGCCGGAGTGGAGCATTGCGCTGCTGCGCTACTTCAACCCGGTCGGCGCCCACCCGTCGGGCGACATGGGCGAAGACCCGCAGGGGATCCCGAATAACCTGATGCCGTATATCGCCCAGGTCGCCGTTGGCCGTCGCGAATCGCTGGCCGTGTTTGGTAACGACTACCCGACCGAAGATGGCACCGGCGTGCGCGATTATATCCACGTCATGGACCTTGCCGACGGCCACGTCGCGGCCATGGAAAAACTGGCTGACAAAGCCGGGGTCCATATCTACAACCTTGGCGCCGGCGTCGGCAGCAGCGTGCTCGACGTGGTCAATGCTTTCAGCAAGGCCTGCGGCAAACCGATTAACTACCATTTCGCGCCGCGCCGCGATGGCGACCTCCCGGCCTACTGGGCGGATGCCGCCAAGGCCGACCGCGAGCTGAACTGGCGCGTGACGCGCAACCTGGACGAAATGGCGCAGGACACCTGGAACTGGCAGTCCCGCCATCCGCAGGGTTATCCAGACTAAGGAACCTTCATGAGCGTATTTAACCCCGTTGACCATCCGCATCGTCGTTATAACCCGTTAACCGGGCAGTGGATTCTGGTTTCTCCGCATCGCGCCAAGCGCCCCTGGCAGGGAGCGCAGGAGACGCCGGCAAAACAGACCTTGCCGGCCCACGATCCGGACTGTTTCCTGTGCCCGGGCAACACCCGGGTCACTGGCGACACGAATCCGAATTACACCGGCACCTACGTGTTTACCAACGACTTTGCGGCCCTGATGACCGACACCCCGGATGCCCCGGAAAGTGACGATCCGCTGATGCGCTGCCAGAGCGCGCGCGGCACCAGTCGGGTGATCTGCTTCTCGCCAGACCACAGCAAAACGCTGCCGGAACTGAGCCTTGAAGCGCTGGAAGGCGTGGTTAAAGCGTGGCAGGAACAGACCGCGGACCTCGGGAAAAGCTACCCGTGGGTGCAGGTCTTTGAAAACAAAGGCGCAGCGATGGGCTGCTCCAACCCACACCCGCACGGTCAGGTATGGGCCAACAGCTTCCTGCCTAATGAAGCGGAACGGGAAGACCGTCTGCAGAAAGCGTATTACGCCAGCCAGGGCCAGCCGATGCTGCTGGACTATGCCCGGCGCGAACTGGCCGACGGCAGCCGCACGGTGGTCGACACCGATCACTGGCTGGCGGTCGTGCCCTACTGGGCCGCATGGCCGTTCGAAACGCTGCTGCTGCCGAAAGCGCCCGTGCAGCGTATTACCGATTTAACCGACGCCCAGCGCAGCGATCTGGCGCTGGCGTTGAAAAAGCTGACCAGCCGTTACGACAACCTGTTCCAGTGCTCATTCCCCTACTCCATGGGCTGGCACGGCGCGCCGTTTAACGATGAAGACCATAACCACTGGCAGCTTCACGCCCACTTTTATCCGCCGCTGCTGCGCTCCGCGACGGTCCGCAAGTTTATGGTTGGCTACGAAATGCTGGCCGAAACGCAGCGCGATCTCACCGCCGAGCAAGCTGCCGAACGACTGCGCGCCGTCAGCGACGTCCATTTTCGTGAATCCGGAGTGTAATGATGAGTCTGAAAGAGAAAACCCAAACCCTGTTTGCTGAGGCCTTCGGCTACCCGGCCAGCCATGTCATTCAGGCACCAGGCCGCGTCAACCTGATCGGCGAGCATACCGATTACAACGACGGCTTTGTGCTGCCCTGCGCCATCGACTACCAGACGGTGATCAGCTGTGCGCCGCGCGACGATCGTACCGTGCGGGTGATTGCCGCCGATTACGACAATCAGACCGACGAATTCTCTCTCGACGCGCCGATTCTCAGCCACGACACCCAGCAGTGGTCGAACTATGTCCGCGGCGTGGTGAAGCATCTGCAACAGCGGAACAGCCACTTCGGCGGCGCGGATCTGGTGATCAGCGGCGATGTGCCGCAGGGCGCGGGCTTAAGCTCCTCAGCCTCGCTGGAGGTCGCCGTCGGCACCGTGTTCCAGCAGCTCTACCATCTGCCGCTGGACGGCGCGCAAATCGCCCTCAACGGCCAGGAGGCGGAAAATCAGTTCGTCGGCTGCAACTGCGGGATCATGGATCAGCTGATTTCGGCGCTGGGCAAAAAAGACCATGCGCTGCTGATCGACTGCCGCTCGCTGGGCACCAAAGCCGTCTCGATGCCGAAAGGCGTCGCGGTGGTGATCATCAACAGCAACTTTAAGCGCACCCTCGTCGGCAGCGAGTACAACACCCGTCGTGAACAGTGCGAGACCGGCGCGCGCTTCTTCCAGCAGCCCGCTCTGCGCGATGTCACCCTTGAGCAATTCAACGCTGTCGCCCATGAGCTGGATCCGGTGGTGGCGAAGCGGGTACGTCATGTGCTGACGGAGAATGCCCGCACCGTGGAAGCCGCCAGCGCCCTTGAAAAAGGCGACCTGAAGCGGATGGGTGAGCTGATGGCCGAATCCCACGCCTCGATGCGCGATGATTTCGAGATCACCGTCCCGCAGATCGACACCCTGGTGGAGATCGTCAAGGCGACCATCGGCGATAAGGGCGGCGTGCGCATGACCGGCGGCGGTTTTGGCGGCTGTGTGGTAGCGCTGGTCCCGGAAGATCTGGTCGATACCGTTCAGCAGGCCGTTGCCAACGAGTATGAAGCGAAAACCGGAATTAAAGAGACGTTTTATGTCTGCAAACCGTCACAGGGGGCTGGTCAATGGTAACGCAAACTACCGCGCTGGCGCCGGACGGCCAGCCATGGCAGCAGGTAACCCTGCGCAATAAGGCGGGGATGACCGTCACCGTGGCGGACTGGGGCGCGACGCTGCTCAGCGCCGAGGTGCCGCTGGCCGATGGCAGCGTGCGCCATCCGCTGCTGGGCTGCGCGAAGCTGGAAGACTATGCCCGCCAGGCCGCGTTTCTTGGCGCCTCGGTAGGCCGCTACGCCAACCGTATCGGCAATAGCCGCTTCCCGCTTGACGGCCAGCTCGTCACCGTCACGCCGTCAAACGACGCGGGCCACCAGCTTCACGGCGGCCCGGAAGGGTTTGATAAACGCCGCTGGCGCATCGTCCGCGCCGACGAGCAGGAAGCGCTGTTCGCCCTGACATCGCCCGATGGCGATCAAGGCTTTCCGGGCACTCTGCAGGCCACCGCGCACTATCGTCTGACCGACGATAACCGCATCGCGATTACCTATCGCGCCACCGTGGACCAACCCTGCCCGGTGAACATGACCAATCACGTCTATTTCAACCTCGACGGTGACCAGGGCGACGTGCGCCAGCACCAGCTGCAGATCCTCGCCCATCGCTATTTGCCGGTGGAAAGCGATGGTATCCCTGGCGGCGGACTCAAAGACGTCGCCGGCACCAGCTTTGATTTCCGCCAGCCGAAAACCATCGCCGCCGACTTCCTCGCGGATGCCGATCAGCAAAAGGTGAAGGGTTATGACCATGCCTTCCTGCTGGACGCCAGAGGCGACGCCACTCAACCTGCGGCGCAGGTCTGGTCGCAGGACGGCAAGCTGCAGATGACGGTCTATACCTCCGCTCCGGCGCTACAGTTTTATTCCGGCAACTATCTCGGCGGCACCCCGTCGCAGACGACGGAACCCTACGCCGACTGGCAGGGGCTGGCGCTGGAGAGCGAATTCCTGCCGGATTCGCCGAATCATCCGGAATGGCCGCAGCCGGACTGTGTGTTACGTCCGGGCCAGGAGTACGTCAGCCTGACGGAATATCAGTTTATCGCCCGCTAATCGCCAGCGCCCTCCGCCGGGGGGCGCTGAGTTTCGTCCCCGCCCTCCTCTCTGCCGCCTCTTTTTTCAGCAACCTGCTCTAATTTCCGTCACCAAAGGACAAAAAAATAACCTGTGTTTTACAAGCACCTTACACTGAGCCACTATTTTCGCTATGGTTAGGGATAAGCATTGCCGTGAGCCAAATCACGGCAATATAATGAGAATAGTTATCAATCAATAACACATACACCAACATATTCAGCGCACCGTTCGCGGCGCGAGGGATGGCGTGTAGAGAGGAGTAAGAGAATGGCTGTAACTAAGCTGGTACTGGTTCGTCATGGCGAAAGCCAGTGGAACAACGAAAACCGCTTCACCGGTTGGTACGACGTTGATCTGTCCGAGAAAGGCGTTAGCGAAGCGAAAGCAGCAGGTAAACTGCTGAAGGCTGAAGGCTTCAGCTTTGATTTTGCTTATACCTCCGTGCTGAAACGTGCCATCCACACCCTGTGGAACGTGCTGGACGAACTGGATCAGGCCTGGCTGCCGGTTGAGAAATCCTGGAAGCTGAACGAGCGTCATTACGGCGCGCTGCAGGGCCTGAACAAAGCGGAAACTGCTGAGAAATACGGTGACGAGCAGGTTAAACAGTGGCGTCGCGGCTTCGCCGTTACTCCGCCGGAGCTGACCAAAGACGACGAGCGCTACCCGGGCCACGATCCGCGCTATGCAAAACTGACCGACGCGGAACTGCCGACCACTGAAAGCCTGGCGCTGACCATCGACCGCGTCGTGCCTTACTGGAACGAAACCATTCTGCCGCGCCTGAAAAGCGGTGAGCGCGTGATCATCGCCGCTCACGGTAACTCCCTGCGCGCGCTGGTTAAATACCTCGACAACATGGGCGAAGACGAGATCCTCGAACTGAACATCCCGACCGGCGTACCGCTGGTGTATGAGTTCGATGAAAACTTCAAGCCGATCAAACATTACTATCTGGGCAACGCGGAAGAGATCGCGGCGAAAGCGGCTGCCGTCGCCAACCAGGGTAAAGCGAAGTAATTTCCCCCGGTGAAAATAAAAAAGCGTGGAAATCTCCACGCTTTTTTTATGACCTGCGCGAGCGCAACGTAGCTTAGCCGCGGCGGGTTTTCACCGCTTCCGCCAGCTGACGCAGGATCGCTTCGGTATCCTCCCAGCCGATGCAGGCGTCGGTGACGCTCTTGCCGTAGGTCAGCGGTTCACCGCTCTCGAGGCTCTGGTTGCCTTCCACCAAATGGCTTTCAATCATCACGCCCATAATGGCGCGCTCGCCGCCGGCAATCTGCTGGCATACGTCGGCGCCTACTTCCATCTGCTTCTTGAACTGCTTGCTGGAGTTGGCGTGGCTGAAGTCGATCATCACCTGGGCCGGCAGGCCCGCTTTCGCCAGACCGATTTTCACCTCCGCCACGTGCTTCGCGCTGTAGTTCGGCTCTTTGCCGCCGCGCAGAATAATATGGCAGTCGCCGTTGCCGCTGGTATTGACGATAGCGGAGTGGCCCCACTTGGTGACCGACAGGAAACAGTGCGGCGCGCCGGCGGCGTTAATCGCGTCGATAGCCACCTTGATGGTGCCATCGGTACCGTTTTTAAAGCCCACCGGGCAGGAGAGCCCCGAGGCGAGCTCGCGGTGCACCTGGGATTCGGTGGTGCGCGCCCCGATGGCGCCCCAGCTCATCAGATCGGCGACATACTGCGGGGTGATCATATCGAGGAATTCCCCTGCCGCCGGCAGGCCGCTGTCGTTAATGTCCAGCAGCAGTTTGCGCGCAATGCGCAACCCGTCGTTGATGCGGAAGCTGTTATCCATATGGGGATCGTTGATTAGCCCTTTCCAGCCGACGGTGGTGCGCGGTTTCTCAAAATAGACGCGCATGACGATCTCGAGCTCGCCCTTCAGCGCCTCGCGCAGGGTCAGCAGACGGGAAGCGTACTCTTTCGCCGCCGCCGGGTCGTGAATAGAACAGGGCCCAATCACCACCAGCAGGCGGTCATCATCACCTTTGAGGATCTGGTGGATCGCTTTGCGAGCATGTGCAACGGTGTTTGCAGCATTTTCGGTAGCAGGGAATTTTTCCAGGAGCGCAACGGGAGGTAATAATTCGTTGATCTCTTTAATGCGTAAATCGTCGTTCTGATAATTCATCTTCTTTCCAGCGTTGCCATACTTATTCAATGAAATGCAATCCCTCCAATCTATCTCTTCGCTGAAATAGTGTAAACGTGATTTTACAGTAGTGATGGAATAATCCTGGAAATAGGCAAAAATACGCCATAAAGTAGCGAAACCAGACTCATGAACTACAATATTTAACTGTTAAAGCTAATTAAGTCTTACGTTTCAGGATTATATAGTGACACTGCGATCGTCTGCGGAGTCTTTAACCATAGCGAGTCAGATCCCTGGCACACTTACCGCTGGAGGCGTAGTTACCGCTTCCCGACCCAACAGGAGTATCCGATGAACATGAAAAAACTGACGACCCTTTTGCTCACCGCCACCTTATGTCTTGCCAGCGGCGCGGCCCTGGCGGCAGACGCCGGCGCCCAGTCCAACAATGGCCAAGCCAACTCTTCCGCTGATGCCGGTCAGGTGGCGCCGGACGCCCGTGAAAACGTGGCGCCGAATAACGTCGATAATAGCCAAATCAATTCTGGCTCTGGCACTGGCACTGGCACTGGCGGCACCATGCTTCATCCTGACGGCTCGACGATGAGCCAGGACAATATGTCGAGCGATGAGGTCCATAAAAACTCGATGTGTAAAGACGGCCGCTGTCCGGACACCGGTAAGAAGCTGGACAACGGCGACAGCATGAACCATGACAACAGCAAAACCGACGGCACCACCCAATAATTGATGCGGTGAGTGCAAACAGAGAAAAGGCGAGCCGGGCTCGCCTTTTCTCTGTTTGTTATCGTTCTCTGTTTATGATGTCATAGCGTGATAATGATAACTATCAAGGGACGACACTATGGCGCACTCGCATTCGCACTCCTCCGCCCAGGCTCCGGATAACGGCAACGCCCGCCGGCTGCTCTGGGCGTTCATCGTCACCGCTGGTTTTATGCTGGTAGAAGCCATCGGCGGCGCGATCTCCGGCTCGTTGGCCCTGCTGGCGGATGCCGGCCATATGCTCACCGACTCCGCCGCCCTGCTGTTTGCGCTGCTGGCGGTTCGCTTCGCCAGCCGTCCCCCGAATGCCCGCCATACCTTTGGCTGGCTCCGTTTGACCACCCTGGCGGCGTTTCTCAATGCCATTGCTCTGGTGGTGATCACCATGCTGATTGTCTGGGAGGCCATTCAGCGCTTCCAGCACCCGCAGCCGGTTGCCGGCGTGACGATGATGGTGATTGCGGTCGCTGGCCTGCTGGCCAACGTGCTGGCTTTCTGGATCCTGCATCGTGGCAGCGAAGAGCGGAACCTCAACGTGCGCGCCGCAGCGCTACACGTGCTCGGCGATCTGCTGGGCTCGGTTGGCGCGATTGTGGCCGCCGTGGTGATCCTCACCACCGGCTGGACACCTGTCGACCCGATCCTTTCCGTGCTGGTTTCCTGCCTGGTGTTACGTAGCGCCTGGCGTCTGCTGAAGGAGAGTCTGAATGAGCTGCTGGAAGGCGCGCCGCGTTCGCTGGATGTGACGGCCCTGCAGCGGGATATCCGCCGCTCTATCCCGGAGGTGCGCGATGTTCACCACGTCCACGTCTGGCTGGTGGGGGAAAAACCGGTGATGACGCTGCATGTGCAGGTTGTACCGCCGCACGATCATGATGCGTTACTCAACCGTATCCTGCATTTCCTGGAACATAAATATGAAATTGAGCATGCCACGGTGCAGATGGAGTACCAGCCCTGCAGCGGCCCGGAGTGCCATCTCAACACGATGCACGCCGGGCACGATCATCATCACCACCATTAGCCAGAAAACGCGTGAGAACCTCGCTCACGCGCGCTGTTTATCCACATCCGGCTGCCGTTCAGCGCAATGAACGTCAGCAAGAGATATTCCAGCGACATCGCATAGACGCCCTGACGGGCAAAAATCACCACGCTGATGACGTTGACGATGACCCACAGCAGCCAGTTCTCAACGTATTTGCGGGTCATTAAGATCATCGCCACTACCGACAGCACCGTCATACAGGAGTCCCAGAACGGGAAGGCGTCCGGCTGCAGTTCCGGCATAGTGACCTGCAAACCGAGCGCTTGCATCAGGCTGACCGCGATCCGCGTCAGGAAAGCAAAAAACGGATTGATAAACAGGGTCAGCAAGCCGATCGCCACCACGCAGGCCGCCAGCCAGCCCAGAGCTTTACTGCGCGGTAGCCAGCGGATCTGCAGCTCAGCCTCATGGTTGCTGCTTTGCCGCGACCAGGCATACCAGCCGTAAACGTTAGCGGCAAAGAAGAACAGCTGCAGCAACAGGCTGGCGTACAGCTGGATCTGAAAGAAGATGATGGCGAACAGCGTGACGTTGACCAGACCGAAGGCATAGTTACTGATCTTCTCCAGGCTCGCCAGCCAGATGCACAACAGCCCGGCGATGGTCCCCACGGCCTCTATCCAGGAGAGATCGTACCCCCCGGCGCCGATGGGTATATGTACTAAAATATTCTGCGTGCTAAAAAAATCCATTTTATCCTCTCAGCGCCAGATGACGCGGCAATAGGTTATCCCCGTAGTGTAGCCGCAAAATCCAGCATCCGGTTAAGGGGAATTAATGCGCCAGTCCGCAGCGCTTCGTCGACGTGGATTTCATGTTCAGCGCCGCCCTGCTCGAGACCCTCGGCAATGGCTTTCAGGCCGTTCATCGCCATCCACGGACAATGCGCGCAGCTGCGGCAGGTCGCCCCTTCACCGGCGGTGGGCGCTTCCAGCAGCGTTTTCTCCGGCACCGCCTGCTGCATTTTATAAAAGATACCGCGATCGGTCGCCACGATCAGCTGGCGCTGGGGCAGGCTTTTTGCCGCCGCAATCAGCTGGCTGGTGGAGCCTACGGCATCGGCCATCTCGACGATCGCCTGCGGCGACTCAGGATGGACCAGCACAGCCGCTTCGGGATGCAGAGCCTTCATCCGCATCAACGCCTGGGTTTTAAACTCGTCGTGCACGATGCACGCCCCCTGCCAGCAGAGCACATCTGCGCCGGTCTGACGCTGAACGTAACGACCAAGATGGCGGTCCGGCGCCCAGAGGATTTTTTGACCAAGGCTATCCAGATGGTCAATGAGTTCCACGGCGATGCTGGAGGTCACCACCCAATCAGCGCGAGCCTTCACTGCGGCAGACGTATTGGCATAGACCACCACGGTGCGGTCAGGATGAGCGTCGCAAAAGGCGTTGAACTCCTCAATCGGACAGCCCAGATCCAGGGAACACTCGGCGTTCAGGGTCGGCATCAGAATGGTCTTTTCCGGGCTGAGGATTTTGGCGGTTTCCCCCATAAAACGCACCCCGGCGACCAGCAGCGTAGAGGCCGAATGGCGGGCGCCAAAGCGCGCCATCTCCAGCGAGTCGGCAATACAGCCGCCGGTCTCTTCCGCCAGCTGCTGAATTTCAGGATCGGTGTAGTAATGCGCCACCATCACGGCATCGCGCTCGCGCAGCAGACGCTTGATTTTTTCGCGGTAAAACTGCTTTTCATCGACGGTCAGCGGCTGCGGTTTCGGTGGGAAGGGATAAATCGCCGTTTCAGGATCAAACATTACGCTCATCATGCAATCTCGTTTTACTGGCTTAACTCTAAGACCGTCAGTATGGCCTGCCCGCGCCATGATACGGTCATGGTGTTTTATATGCTAAACAAGATAGCCGATTACGCGCCAAAAGTCGTGATGAATTTTGTACATCAGCGCCTGTTCCAGGGGACGATGCTGCGTCGCTGTCCGGGCTACCGGTTCGCGCCCTGTGCAGGCGTGGTAAGCGCAGCGCGAGCGTGGGAAAGCGCTGAATACAATATTGTGGCAATTGATGGGCGGGCAGATAGCAAAAAGGCGCCTTTAGGGCGCCTTTTTACATTGGTGGGTCGTGCAGGATGACTCGGCTTCGCCTCGCCCTTCGGGCCGTCGCCGCAAGCGGCTCCGTTGTCTCACTGCGTTCGACCCGAACCTGCTGCAGAGACACTCGTCTCATCCTGAGACTCGCCCTGCGGGCCAACGCCACCGCGTTGTTCAAAATTGTTCCCGACAATTTTGTCGAATCGTTGAGTTCCGCGGATAGCAAAAAGGCGCCTTTAGGGCGCCTTTTTACATTGGTGGGTCGTGCAGGATGACTCGGCTTCGCCTCGCCCTTCGGGCCGTCGCCGCAAGCGGCTCCGTTGTCTCACTGCGTTCGACCCGAACCTGCTGCAGGTTCGAATCGTTGAGTTCCGCGGATAGCAAAAAGGCGCCTTTAGGGCGCCTTTTTACATTGGTGGGTCGTGCAGGATTCGAACCTGCGACCAATTGATTAAAAGTCAACTGCTCTACCAACTGAGCTAACGACCCCTTGCGGGATTTTGCTACTGTCACCATTCAGGATGGTGGGTCGTGCAGGATGACTCGGCTTCGCCTCGCCCTTCGGGCCGTCGCTGACGCAACGTTATCCTTCACGTTTCTACCAGTTACCATCATTAAAGATTGGTGGGTCGTGCAGGATTCGAACCTGCGACCAATTGATTAAAAGTCAACTGCTCTACCAACTGAGCTAACGACCCGCTCTGGTACTACCTGAATAATTTCACTCGACACCAATATTGGAATTGGTGGGTCGTGCAGGATGACTCGGCTTCGCCTCGCCCTACGGGCCGTTGCTGACGCAACGCTATCCTTCACGTTCAACATCTGAGTTAAATGCTGAAATTGGTGGGTCGTGCAGGATTCGAACCTGCGACCAATTGATTAAAAGTCAACTGCTCTACCAACTGAGCTAACGACCCGAGTGGTGGGTGATGACGGGATCGAACCGCCGACCCCCTCCTTGTAAGGGAGGTGCTCTCCCAGCTGAGCTAATCACCCGAAACTGCGCTGGATACTGCTGATACTGCCTCCACCGCCCCCATCATTAACATGGTGGGTCGTGCAGGATGACTCGCTTCGCTCGCCCTTCGGGCCGTTGCTGAAACAACGTTATCCTTCACGTTTAACACCGACGTGCGATGTTAAAGATGGTGGGTCGTGCAGGATTCGAACCTGCGACCAATTGATTAAAAGTCAACTGCTCTACCAACTGAGCTAACGACCCGGTGGTGGGTGATGACGGGATCGAACCGCCGACCCCCTCCTTGTAAGGGAGGTGCTCTCCCAGCTGAGCTAATCACCCGATACTACGCTGGATACTGCTAATTGGTGGGTCGTGCAGGATGACTCGGCTTCGCCTCGCCCTATGGGCCGTTGCTGTCGCAACGTTATCCTTCACGTTTTACTATCGCGTTCCACCAGAACGATTGGTGGGTCGTGCAGGATTCGAACCTGCGACCAATTGATTAAAAGTCAACTGCTCTACCAACTGAGCTAACGACCCACTCTGGCGTCGCTTTGGGCTTGTTTGATATCCCTTGGCAACGGCGGCATATATTACTGATTTCAGAATTCAGCGCAACTAAAATTTCGATAAAGATCACTTAACTGCTGGCGATTCAGGCGACAAGACCAGAAATAACGCGATTTCTGGTCATGCCGTAATCAACCAAGAGCATTAAGTCGTTTTTGCGCTTGTTTCGCACCGTCGGTGCCGGGGAATTTGCTGATCACCTGCTGGTAAACCGCTTTCGCTTTCGCGGTATCACCTTTGTCCTGCATGATCACGCCGACCTTAAACATGGCGTCCGGCGCTTTTGGCGATTTCGGGTAGTTCTTCACCACCGAGGCGAAGTAAAACGCCGCATCGTCTTTTTTCCCCTTATTGTAGTTCAACTGTCCGAGCCAATAGTTGGCGTTCGGCTGATAAGTTGAATCCGGGTACTTTTTAACGAAGTTCTGAAACGCCGCCATGGCGTCATCCTGGCGTGAAGCATCCTTCACCAGGGCAATAGCCGCATTGTAATCGGTGTTCGCATCGCCGGTCATCGCCGGCGCGCCTGACGAGGCCGCTGGCGCTGCGCTGGCGGTAGCCGCGCTCTGATCGCCGGAAGACGACGACTGGGCGCCCGCCGCCGCTGCGCCACCTCCGCTCGTCAGCCCGTCAATCTGCAGCAGAATCTGCTTCTGACGTTCAACGATCTGATTCAGCTGATACTGGTTCTCCTGGATCTGACCACGGAGAGAATCAATGTCAGTCTGGTTATCAGAGAGTTGTTGCTGGAGTTGGGTTAAAAGCTGGCTGTGAGCATTGGAAATACGCTCGAGTTGAGTGACACGGTCTTCGACCGAGCCTGAGCCGACACTACTGATTGGCGCCTGAGCAAAAGCGGCCCAGGGGGCCGCTATGCCAACCAGTAACGACAGACTCAATAAATGATGTCTGAAGTTACTGCTCATGCAATTCTCTTAGTAAACCAGTACGGCGCGACGGTTTTTGGCATATGCCGCTTCGTCATGACCCAGTACTGCTGGTTTTTCTTTACCGTAAGAAACGATGGAGATCTGATCGGCCGAAACACCTTTGCCCTGCAGATACATCTTAACGGCGTTAGCACGACGCTCACCCAGCGCGATGTTGTATTCCGGGGTACCGCGCTCATCCGCGTGACCTTCTACAGTCACTTTGTAGGACGGGTTGCTGCGCAGGAAGTTAGCGTGCGCGTCCAGCATTGCAGCGAAGTCAGAACGGATATCGTACTTGTCCAGATCGAAGTAAACGATGTTGTTCTGCTGCAGCTGCTGCATCTGCAGACGAGCTTGCTCTTCAGAAGACATGTTGCCGCCGTTACCGTTAGCGTCCATACCAGTGCCGGCACCCAGCATGCCTTCACCGCTCTGGTCGTTGCTGGCGTTCTTGTTAGAAGAACATGCCGCGATTGCCATAACCGGCAGAGCGATCATCAGCCCTTTCAGCACTTTGTTCAGTTGCATTTCTTTGATTCCTTTAATAATCAATTATTTATTATCACAGATACGGCGACCAGGCAGGCGATTTTACCTGTCCATCAGTTGCCGGAAGACGCGCTTTGAAACGCCCATCTGTAGAAACCAGATTCAGCACGGATCCCATCCCCTGAGAAGAGCTGTAGATTACCATAGTGCCGTTAGGTGCCAGACTTGGCGTTTCGTCTAAAAACGTTGATGACAGAACCTGTACACCACCCGCTTCCAGATCTTGTTTGGCAATGTGCTGCTGGCCGCCGGCCGAGCTGACCATTACCATCGTTTTACCATCCGCGCTCACGTCAGCGTCCTGGTTCTGCGAACCTTCCCAGGTGATACGCTGCGGCGTGCCGCCATTAATATTGACTTTATACACCTGCGGACGACCGGCCTGGTCAGAGGTAAAGGCCAGGTTCTGGCTGTCCGGGAACCAGCTTGGTTCGGTGTTGTTGCTGCGACCGTTGGTCACCTGACGAATCTGACCCGAGCCCAGATCCATCACGTACAGGTTCAGGCTACCGGTTTTCGACAGCGCGAAGGCCAGTTTAGAACCATCCGGCGAGAACGCCGGCGCGCCGTTGTGCTGCGGGAAGGAGGCAATCTGACGCACAGCGCCGTTCGCCAGAGTCTGCACCACCAGCGCAGAGCGACCGCTCTCGAAGGTGACGTAAGCCAGTTTTGAACCGTCCGGTGACCAGGCCGGGGACATCAGCGGCTGGGAGGAGCGGTGAACCACAAACTGGTTGTAGCCATCATAATCGGAAACGCGCAGCTCATACGGGAACTGACCGCCATTGGTCTGCACCACGTAGGCGATACGAGTCCGGAAGGCGCCTTTAATACCGGTCAGCTTTTCAAATACCGCGTCGCTGGCAGTGTGCGCGGCATAGCGCAGGTACTGTTTAGTGACTTTGAAAGAGCCTTGCGCCAGCGTTGTGCCCGGCGCACCGCCGGTATCCACCAGCTGATACGCTACCTGATAAGAACCATCCGGGTTTGACGTCACCTGGCCGACAACCACGGCGTCAATACCCAGCGCAGACCAGGCAGCAGGCTGCACTTCCTGGGCACTGGTCGGCTGCTGCGGCAGACGCGAGCGATCCAGCGGGTTGAATTTACCGCTGTTGCGCAGGTCAGCCGCCACGATACCGCCAACATCTTCCGGCGCAGCGCCCTGGCCGGCCCACTGGAACGGTACCACGCCGATGGGGCGCGCCGAGTCCACCCCCTGGGTGATCTCGATACGTACTTCTGCGTGCAGCACCGCCGCCCACAGCATTAAAAAACCAAATGCTACTCGTAATGCCTGCTTCATCATATCTCCCTTATCCGGGCGAAAAGCCCACGATAATTTAGCAGAATGTTAACAAACTCAAATACACAAAACTACCAAAACCCATGACCGCCCTATTTTCTTTCCCCCCGCTGACGCGGGGGGAAAAGCGCTTAAGGTTTGAAGTCCAGTGGCGCATTTTTGAACGTTTCATAAACAGCCTGCGACGGCGGTTTAGGGAATTTGCTCATCCGACTGGTGGCCGCCAGCATTTGCTGGCAGAACGCCGGATCGCCGCCTTCCGATTTCACACTCAACAACGTTCCATCCTGAGCCAGGTTTACGCGCAACGTACATACTTTACCCTTGTACGTATCCCAGTCATAGAGATGTCCTTTAATCGCGGCCTGCACCTGCGAAATATAGCTGGCAATCTCCGCCTGAGACGCACCGCCCTGCCCCGGTTTACTTCCTTTAGCAGGTGAAGAGCCCCCTGTGCTACCGCTGGTGCTACCTTTCGGCGCATTCTTACCTGAACTCAGATCGCCGAGCAGGTCGTCAACGCCGTCCGCTTCTTTCGCGGCAGCCGCTTTCTTCGCTGCCGCGGCTTTTGCTGCTGCCGCTTTGGCCGCTTTATCGGCCGCCGCCTTCTCAGCAGCAGCCGCTTTGGCTGCCGCGGCTTTTTCAGCTGCGGCGGCTTTCTCGGCGGCGGCCTTCTCCGCGGCCGCTTTTTGCGCGGCGGCTTTTTCGGCGGCTTTTTCTGCTGCCGCTTTTTCAGCCGCTGCCTGCTTAGCCGCTTCCTGCTGGGCCTTCTTCTCCGCTTCCTGTTGCGCTTTCTTCGCCGCTGCCGCTTCCGCTTTCTTCTGCGCCTCTGCCGCGGCTTTCGCCGCTTCGGCTTCCGCCTGTTTCTTCGCATCGGCAGCCGCTTTCGCGGCGGCAGCTTCGGCCTGTTTCTTCGCGTCAGCAGCCGCTTTCGCTGCCGCCAGTTCAGCCGCTTTCGCCTGGGCATCCGCCTTCGCTTTCGCCTCGGCGGCCGCTTTGGCCGCCGCTTCCTGCGCTTCTTTGGCCTGCGCATCCGCTTTAGCTTTCGCCGCCGCGGCAGCCTTGGCAGCGGCTTCCTCAGCCTGCTTCTGTTGTTCCTTCGCTTCTTTCGCCGCTTCCTGCGCCTGCAGCCGCTCCTGTTCGAGCTGTTTCAGCCGTTCCTGTTCCGCCGCCTGCTTCTCACGTAACTCTTCCGCCTGCTGCTGCGCCTGTTTTTCACGCTGTTCAGCGGCGCGACGTGCGCTGGCCTGCTGCTGTTGCTGACGGTTATAATTGTTTACCACCGCCCCCGGATCGACCATGACGGCATCAATCGACGATCCCCCGCCGCCGCCGGCAGAGGCATCCAGATGCTCGTCAAACGAACTCCATATCAGCAGCGCGATCAGTATGATGTGCAGCGCGACTGAAATGATGATCGCTCGTTTAAGCTTGTCGTTTTGTTCGGTTGCCTTTGACACTATCGGTTCCCAAAAACTGTTCGCCTGTACCCGCGATGCGCACCGACGGCGAGCGATACTCGCCGCCGAACGCCGTGCGGACGCACCTACCTGAAGCGATTAAATAGGTTTGGTCATCAAGCCGACCGATTTAACCCCTGCGCTATGCAACAGGTTCAGCGCTTTAATAATTTCATCGTAAGGGACGTCTTTCGCACCGCCGATCAGGAATACCGTTTTCTCATTGGCTTCAAGACGACGCTTCGCTTCGGCAATCACCTGCTCCGGCGGCAGCTGGGACAGCGTCTCCTGCCCCACTTTCACGCTGTACTGCCCTACCCCGGAGACTTCCACAATCACCGGCGGATCGTCATTGCTTTTCACCGCTTGCGATTCCGTGGCGTCCGGCAGATCGACCTCCACGCTCTGCGTAATGATCGGCGCCGTTGCCATAAAGATCAGCAACAGCACCAGCAGGACATCCAGCAGCGGAACGATGTTGATCTCGGACTTCAGTTCGCGACGTCCGCGTCCACGTGCTCTGGCCATGGCTTACCCCTTATTGCTTTCGCTGGTGGTAAAGGCCTGACGGTGCAGAATAGCGGTGAACTCTTCCATAAAGTTGTCGTAATTCAGTTCAAGCTTGTTCACCCGCTGGTTCAGGCGGTTGTACGCCATCACCGCCGGGATAGCGGCGAACAGACCGATCGCGGTGGCGATCAGCGCTTCGGCGATACCCGGCGCCACCATCTGCAGGGTGGCCTGCTTCACCGCGCCAAGGGCGATAAAGGCGTGCATGATCCCCCAGACGGTGCCGAACAGACCGATATACGGGCTGATGGAGCCTACGGTGCCGAGGAACGGAATATGGGTCTCCAGCGTTTCCAGCTCGCGGTTCATCGAAATACGCATCGCGCGCGATGCCCCTTCGACGATCGCCTCCGGCGCATGGCTGTTGGCCCGATGCAAGCGCGCAAACTCTTTGAAGCCGCTGTAGAAGATCTGCTCCGAACCGGTCAGATTATCGCGACGCCCCTGGCTCTCCTGATACAAACGGGACAGTTCAATCCCGGACCAGAATTTGTCCTCGAACGCTTCAGCTTCGCGCGCGGCCGAGTTAAGGATACGCGTTCTCTGAATAATGATAGCCCAGGAAGCGATAGAAAAACCAATCAAAATCAACATGATAAGTTTAACCAGAAGGCTCGCCTTCAGGAACAAATCAAGGATATTCATGTCAGTCACTGCTTAAACTCCGCGACAATAGACTTGGGAAGCGCACGTGGCTTCATTAAGAGTGGATCAACGCACACAATGAGAACCTCAGCTTCGTTTAACACTGTATTCTCGGCGTTGACGATTCGCTGCGTGAAAACCAAAGAGGTGCCGCGCATCGAGGTAATTTCCGTCTGGACTTCGAGCATGTCGTCGAGTCTGGCGGGGGCAAAATACTCCAGCGTCATTTTGCGAACCACGAAGGCAACGCGTTCAGCCAACAGAACCTGTTGACTAAAGTGATGGTGGCGCAGCATCTCTGTGCGTGCTCTTTCATAAAAAGCGACGTAACTGGCGTGGTAAACCACACCACCGGCGTCGGTATCTTCGTAGTAGACCCGAACCGGCCATCGAAACAGCGTTGTATTCACTTTACATCCCGGTAATGCAAAAAAAGGTTAGAGCTTTCAAACTTCGCTACTATACGCGCGGGAAAGGTGGTTTGGAATGGGGGAAAGTAAACGGGGAGTAAATTTTTATGGGCTTATGCAAGCCCATAGCATTAACAGAGATCTCTTATTCAAAAGAAGAAAAAGAAGAGACCTAAAGCGAGCACGATATCAGCGATAAGCGGACAAAAAATCCCCTGCCAGTGAACGGCACGCGGGCGGAAGCCCACGCCGTGAATTACGCCGCTGCAAACCGCCCACATCAGCAAGAAACCGTGCCAGATTTCCAGCTCGCTGGTCTTCGCGGCAAAGCGCGACGGATCCCAGAAAATGCAGCCTGCCAGCAGCAGCGCCATCAACAAGGAAAGCGCCCTTAACGGGCGCTTGTCCATTATCGCATACATATACTTTATCATTCACGTCGCCTCTTTGTTGGCTCCGTCTGCTTACCCCAGTCACTTACTGGTGTAAGCTCCTGGGGATTCACAGACTTGCCGCCTCGATGCAACCCGAATGATTTCGTATATCGCATCACGATAATACTCATCAGTGTTCTTCTTTACCTGCTTTGGTGGCTTCCACGTGCTCAAGCGCCAGCGCGGTAATCACCCCAAAGGCACAGGCAAGAAGCGTTCCCAAAATCCATGCGAAGTACCACATATATAGCTCCTTACCTTAGTACAGCGAGTGGGTGTTCTTTTCGATGTCTTCACGGGTGATGCGGCCAAACATCTTCCAGTAACACCAGCTGGTGTAGCCCAGAATGATCGGCACGAAGACAATCGCCACGTAGGTCATCAGGTTCAGCGTCCGCTGGCTGGAGGTCGCGTCCCACATCGTCAGGCTGGCGTTCAGCATGGTGCTGGACGGCATGATGAACGGGAACATCGCGATACCGGCAGTCAGAATGATGCAGGCCAGGGTCAGCGAGGAGAACAGGAATGCCCATGCGCCTTTATCCGCTTTGGTCGAAACGACGGTCAGCAGCGGCAGCACCACGCCCAGGGCAGGGATCACCCACAGCGCTGGCATATTGTTAAAGTTCACCATCCACGCGCCAGCTTCACGCACCACTTCTTTGGTCAGCGGGTTAGACGGGCCGGTATGGTCAATTACCGATTTCACCACATAGCCGTCGATGCCGTAGTAGACCCACACGCCCGCCAGCGCGAAGCAGACCAGCGTCACCAGCGCCGCCACCGTGGAGACGGTGCGGGTGCGCAGATGCAGTTCGCCTACGGTACGCATCTGCAGGTAGGTCGCGCCCTGGGTGAGGATCATCGCCACGCTGACAATACCGGCCAGCAGACCAAACGGGTTCAGCAGCTGGAAGAAGTTACCGGTATAGAACAGACGCAGGTATTCGTCGACATGGAACGGCACGCCCTGCAGCAGGTTGCCGAAGGCCACGCCAATCACCAGCGGCGGCACGAAGCTGCCGATGAAGATGCCCCAGTCCCACATGTTGCGCCAGCGGGTGTCCTCGATCTTGGAACGGTAGTCGAAACCGACCGGACGGAAGAACAACGAGGCCAGCACCAGAATCATCGCCACATAGAAACCGGAGAACGCCGCGGCGTAGACCATCGGCCAGGCAGCGAACAGCGCGCCGCCGGCGGTGATCAGCCACACCTGGTTACCGTCCCAGTGCGGGGCGATGGCGTTGATCATAATCCGACGCTCGGTGTCGTTACGGCCGAGGAAGCGGGTGAGCATGCCCACCCCCATGTCGAACCCGTCGGCGACGGCGAAGCCAATCAGCAGGATGCCAATCAGCAGCCACCAGATAAAACGCAATACTTCATAATCGATCATTTGACGACTCCTGTCTTAGCGTGCCGACTGAATAGCCGCAGAGGACTGTTCAAAGTGATAGCGGCCGGTTTTCAGGCTGCTAGGTCCTTTGCGGGCAAACTTGAACATCAGGAACAGTTCAGCCACCAGGAACAGCGTGTACAGACCGCAGATCAGCAACATAGAGAAGATCAGATCGCCCGCGGTCAGCGACGAGTTGGCCACCGCCGTCGGCAGGACTTCACCAATCGCCCACGGCTGACGGCCGTATTCGGCAACAAACCAGCCCGACTCCACGGCAATCCACGGCAGCGGCAGGCCATAGAACGCGGCGCGCAGCAGCCATTTTTTCTCGCCGATACGGTTACGAATCACGCTCCAGAAGGAGGCGCCGATAATCAACAGCATCAGGATGCCGCACGCCACCATGATACGGAAGGCGAAGTACAGCGGTGCGACGCTTGGAATAGAGTCTTTGGTGGCTTTGGCGATCTGCTCTTCCGTGGCGTCAGCGACGTTCGGGGTATAGCGTTTCAGCAGCAGACCATAGCCGAGATCTTTCTTCACGTTATTGAACTGGTCGCGAACGGCCTGGTCGGTGGAACCGGCGCGCAGTTGCTCCAGCAGCGCGTAGGCTTTCATGCCGTTACGGATACGCTCTTCGTGCTGAACCATCAGATCCTTCAGACCGATAACCGGCTTATCCACCGAGCGGGTGGCAATGATGCCCAGCGCGTAGGGGATCTGGATGGCGAAGTGGTTGGTTTGCGCATTCTGATCGGGAATACCAAACAGGGTAAAGGCCGCCGGCGCAGGCTGGGTTTCCCACTCTGCTTCG
The DNA here is from genome assembly GCF_048822555.1 of Klebsiella sp. C283. Taxonomy (NCBI): domain Bacteria; kingdom Pseudomonadati; phylum Pseudomonadota; class Gammaproteobacteria; order Enterobacterales; family Enterobacteriaceae; genus Klebsiella; species Klebsiella sp. C283. Next base: position 299,550 of record NZ_JBMEZS010000001.1, on the reverse strand, counting down.
ATAGCCGCCAGTTTGGTTTTCTGCACGTCACCCATTTCGTAACCGGATTCGTCACCCAGCACAATAACGGACAGGATCGCCGCCATACCGAAGCTGGCTGCGATGGCGAAGGAGCGCTTAGCAAAGGCAAAGTCACGGCCTTTCAGCATGTACCAGGAGCTGATAGCCAGGATAAACATCGCACCGGTGACATAACCAGACGCCACAGTGTGAACGAATTTCACCTGAGCAACCGGGTTGAGCACCAGCTCGGAGAAGCTGACCATCTCCATACGCATGGTTTCAAAGTTGAAGTCCGATGCGATAGGGTTCTGCATCCAGCCGTTAGCGACGAGGATCCACAGCGCGGAGAGGTTGGAGCCCAGAGCGACCAGCCAGGTGACGGCCATGTGCTGAACTTTACCCAGACGATCCCAACCGAAGAAGAACAGACCTACAAAGGTGGATTCGAGGAAGAAGGCCATCAGACCTTCAATGGCCAGCGGCGCACCGAAGATATCGCCCACGTAGTGTGAGTAATACGACCAGTTAGTCCCGAACTGGAACTCCATGGTCAGACCGGTCGCCACACCCAGCGCGAAGTTGATACCAAACAACTTGCCCCAGAATTTGGTCATATCTTTATAAATCTGTTTGCCGGAAAGGACGTAGACCGTTTCCATGATGGCCAGCAGGAACGCCATACCGAGCGTCAGTGGCACAAACAGGAAGTGGTACATCGCGGTCAAGGCAAACTGTAAGCGCGACAGTTCGACTATATCTAACATCATGACTCCTTGCTCATCGCATGAAGACTCCGAAAATGAACCGAGAAGCTCTGGCTCATACGCATGCCCCAATACAAATTTTTATTTGTCGCCCGCCCGGAGCGGGTTTCAACCGAAAGTGAAACCACGCCAGGACAAGGTTACAAATACGTTAACGAAAAACCCAATTGATTCCCCAATATATTACGCCGCAATAACCTTACAATAAATATGTTTTTATTGTTCCAGTTTTACATTTTTCGACGGTGATCAATATATAGCGAAGATGGCCGGTTTAGGCCAATTTGACTTGAGACAATTTAACGTTTTTTGAAGGATTTTTCCAAGCATTAAGTATTGATATAAATCAATTTTTACTCTACGTGTTAATTATGTAGCTCAATAAAGAATATTGGTAAACCCAATGTTAATGCTGTGTTTAAAGTATGCCTTGGTTGGTTACTAAAAAGGGAAAGATGAGAATCATAGGTAATATTATTTAACGCCACAGGAAAAAAATAAAAAAAAGAGCCGATCCGATTAATGCTAGACCGCTCACAGTATTTTTTCCTGCTTTCTTCTCCCCTCCCCCACTCTTTTTTTTACTGTCTGTTTCGTTACCCTGCGGTACGACCAGGGCAAATTTTCATTTCCGACAACCGCGCGTCGATAATATTTATGAAATAATTCATAAAATCAATATGATAGATAAGGTTTTTGCCAAACGCAGAGTTTACTGACGCAGCGGCGTACGGAAGAAGCGGACAACGGCCAAAAAAAAGGCCACCTGACGGTGGCCAACCATGTCGAAATCGGACAGATTTCTGCTTGCGGATAAGCAGAGAGGGTTTACTTGATGATAGCTTTCAGCGCTTCGCCGATATCGGCCAGGCTGCGAACGGTTTTCACACCGGCTGCTTCCAGGGCTGCGAATTTCTCATCGGCAGTACCTTTACCGCCAGCGATGATGGCGCCAGCATGGCCCATACGCTTGCCCTTCGGCGCGGTCACGCCGGCGATGTAACCGACAACCGGCTTGGTCACGTGCTCTTTGATGTAGGCAGCCGCTTCTTCTTCCGCGCTACCGCCGATCTCACCGATCATCACAATCGCTTCGGTCTGCGGGTCTTCCTGGAACAGCTTCAGGATATCGATGAAGTTAGAGCCCGGGATCGGGTCGCCGCCGATACCGACGCAGGTAGACTGACCGAAGCCATAGTCGGTGGTCTGCTTAACTGCTTCATAGGTCAGGGTACCGGAACGGGAAACGATGCCCACTTTACCCGGCTTGTGAATGTGACCCGGCATGATGCCGATTTTGCATTCGCCCGGCGTGATCACGCCTGGGCAGTTCGGGCCGATCATACGCACGCCCGCTTCGTCCAGTTTCACTTTCACGGTCAGCATATCCAGCGTCGGGATACCTTCGGTGATGGTGATAATCAGCTTAATGCCCGCGTCAATCGCTTCCAGAATGGAATCTTTGCAGAACGGCGCCGGAACGTAGATCACGGTCGCGGTGGCGCCGGTCGCTTCAACGGCTTCGCGCACGGTGTTGAACACCGGCAGGCCCAGGTGAGTGGTGCCGCCTTTGCCTGGCGTCACGCCGCCAACCATTTGCGTACCGTAAGCGATCGCTTGTTCAGAGTGGAAGGTCCCCTGGCTACCGGTGAAGCCCTGGCAGATAACCTTGGTATCTTTATTAATTAAAACTGACATTATTTCCCCTCCACTGCGGCAACAACCTGCTGTGCTGCGTCCGTCAGACTTTTCGCTGCAATAATATTCAGGCCGCTGTCAGCCAGTTTTTTCGCGCCCAGTTCGGCGTTGTTACCTTCCAGACGAACCACGACCGGAACGTTAACCCCAACTTCCGCTACCGCACCGATGATGCCGTCAGCGATCAGGTCGCAACGCACGATACCGCCGAAGATGTTCACCAGCACCGCTTTCACGTTGTCATCAGAGAGGATGATTTTGAACGCTTCGGTGACGCGCTCTTTGGTCGCACCGCCGCCCACGTCGAGGAAGTTAGCCGGTTCGCCGCCGTGCAGTTTAACGATGTCCATGGTACCCATCGCCAGGCCTGCGCCGTTAACCATGCAGCCGATGTTGCCGTCCAGCGCGACGTAGTTCAGTTCCCACTGCGCCGCCTGCGCTTCACGCGGATCTTCCTGCGACTGGTCGCGCATTTCGCGCAGATCCGGCTGGCGGAACAGCGCGTTGCCGTCAGCGCCCAGTTTGCCGTCGAGGCAGATCAGGTCGCCCTGCTTAGTGATAACCAGCGGGTTGATTTCGATCAGCGCCAGGTCGCGCTCCAGGAAAATGGTCGCCAGGCCCATGAAGATCTTGGTGAACTGCTGAACCTGTTTACCTTCCAGACCCAGTTTGAACGCCAGTTCACGACCTTGATAAGGCATCGGGCCCGCCAGCGGATCGATGGCGATCTTGTGGATCAGGTGCGGGGTCTCTTCCGCCACTTTTTCGATTTCCACGCCGCCTTCGGTAGAGGCCATGAACACTACGCGACGGGAGCTACGGTCCACGACCGCGCCCAGGTACAGCTCTTTGTCAATATCGGTCGCCGCTTCAACCAGGATCTGGTTAACCGGCTGGCCGTTCGCATCTGTTTGATAGGTCACCAGACGTTTGCCCAGCCAGTGCTCGGCAAATGCGCGGATCTCTTCTTTGCTCTTCACCACTTTCACACCGCCCGCTTTGCCGCGGCCACCAGCGTGAACCTGACATTTCACTACCCACGGACCCGCGCCGATTTTTGAAGCGGCTTCTTCTGCTTCACGCGGAGTAGTACAGGCATAACCCACCGGCGCCGGTAAGCCATAGCGGGCAAAAAGTTGTTTTGCCTGATATTCATGTAAGTTCATGTGTTCAGTCCATCCTTCAGGGTGTAATTATCTTTAAACCTGTAGGCCTGATAACGGCGTTAACGCGTGTTATCCGGCCTACGGTAGGTAATACGCTTGCTGACTACACGTCCAGCAGCAGACGGGTCGGATCTTCCAGCAGCTCTTTAATCGCCACCAGGAAGCCTACCGATTCACGTCCGTCGATCAGACGGTGGTCGTAGGAGAGCGCCAGGTACATCATCGGCAGGATCTCTACCTTGCCATTCACCGCCATCGGACGGTCTTTAATGGCATGCATACCCAGGATGGCGCTCTGCGGTGGGTTGATGATCGGCGTGGACATCAGGGAACCGAACACGCCGCCGTTGGTAATGGTGAAGTTACCGCCGGTCAGGTCGTCTACGGTCAGCTTGCCGTCACGGCCTTTCACCGCCAACTCTTTAATATTCTTTTCGATATCCGCCATGCCCAGCAGGTCAACGTCACGCAGAACCGGGGTGACCAGGCCGCGTGGAGTGGATACGGCCATGCTGACGTCGAAGTAGTTGTGGTACACCACGTCGTCGCCATCGATAGAGGCGTTCACTTCCGGATAGCGTTTCAGCGCTTCCACCACCGCTTTCACGTAGAAGGACATAAAGCCCAGACGGATGCCGTGACGTTTTTCGAACGCGTCGCCGTACTGCTTACGCAGATCCATGATTGGCTTCATGTTGACTTCGTTGAACGTGGTCAGCATGGCGGTGGAGTTTTTCGCTTCCAGCAGACGCTCGGCCACACGTTTACGCAGGCGGGTCATCGGGACGCGTTTTTCAGAGCGGTGGCCCAGCTGCGGCGCCGGCGCGGCTGCCGGGGCAGCGGCTGGCGCTTTGGCTTCTGCCGCCGCCGGGGCTTTCGCCAGATGTTTCTCGACATCTTCGCGGGTCAGGCGGCCGCCGACACCGGTGCCTTTGATGGCCGCCGCGTCGAGGTTGTGTTCAGCCAGCAGACGACGGATCGCCGGGCTCAGCGCATCGTTGTTCTGCTCTTCCAGAGAGGCCTGCTGACGCTGCGCCGGCGTGGACGCTTTCGCATCGGCTTTTTCGCTGCTTTCTTTACCTGCGCTGTTACCTTCGCGCAGGCGGCCAAGGATCTGGCGAGACAGGACGGTAGCGCCCTCGTCTTCCAGCACTGCATCCAGAATGCCGTCCGCTGATGCCGGTACTTCCAGTACCACTTTGTCAGTTTCGATTTCGACCAGGACTTCGTCACGGACGACCGCGTCGCCCGGTTTTTTGTGCCAGGTGGCGACGGTTGCGTCAGCTACGGACTCAGGCAGGTCGGGAACCAGAATATCTACGCTACTCATTGTGTATCCTTTAATTAATCGACGTTCAGCGCGTCATTGACCAGATCTTGTTGCTGTTTCTGGTGAACGGACATATACCCTACCGCCGGAGAGGCGGAGGCCGGGCGGCCTGCATAACGCAGAGAGGCCCCAAACGGAATCACTTCACGGAAGTGATGCTGGCTGCAGTACCATGCGCCCTGGTTGAGCGGCTCTTCCTGGCACCAGACAAAATCATGTACGTGCGCATACGCTTTCAGCGCATCCTGCACCGCCTGATGCGGGAACGGATAGAGCTGCTCGATACGAACGATAGCGACATCTTTTTGCTCGTTTTTACGGCGCTGTTCCAGCAGGTCGTAGTAAACCTTACCAGAGCACAGCACCACGCGCTTCACAGCCTGCGGATCAAGTTGATCGATTTCACCGATGGCCGGCAGGAAAGTGCCGTTTGCCAGCTCATCCATGCTGGAGACCGCCAGCGGATGACGCAGCAGCGACTTCGGCGACATCACCACCAGCGGACGACGCATACCGCGCAGCGCCTGACGACGCAGCATGTGGTACACCTGCGCCGGCGTGGACGGCACGCATACCTGCATATTCTGCTCAGCGCACAGCTGCAGATAACGCTCCAGACGGGCGGAGGAGTGCTCCGGGCCCTGGCCTTCGTAGCCGTGCGGCAGGAGCATCACCAGGCCGCACATCCGGCCCCACTTCTGCTCACCGGAGGAGATGAACTGGTCGATCACCACCTGCGCGCCGTTAGCAAAGTCGCCAAACTGCGCTTCCCAGATGGTCAGGGTGCGCGGCTCTGCGGTGGCGTAACCATATTCAAACGCCAGCACCGCTTCTTCAGACAGCACGGAGTCCCAAACGCGGAACTGGCCCTGACCGTTATGGACATGCTGCAGCGGGGTGTAGGTTGAACCATTGGTCTGGTTATGGATCACCGCATGACGGTGGAAGAAGGTGCCGCGACCGGAGTCTTCCCCGGACAGACGCACCGGAATACCTTCGTCAACCAGCGTGGCGTAGGCCAGGTTTTCAGCGCCGCCCCAATCGAACAGCTTCTCACCTGCCGCCATCGCCTGGCGGTCGGCGTAAATTTTCGCCACGCGGGACTGCATTTCGATACCTTCCGGCACCGTGCTGATGCGTTTGGCCAGCTCCTGCAGACGCTTCGGCTCCACTTTATCCGGATAGCTCTCGTCCCACTCATGGTTGAGGTACGGCGACCAGGTAAAGGAGTGCATGTTCATCGGACGCCATTCCTTCACCACGCATTCGCCGGCATCCAGCGCATCGCGGTAGAGGTTAACCTGCTCGGTAGCATCTTCCAGGGTCGCGACCTTGTCCTGCTCCAGCTTGTCAGCATAGATTTTGCGCGGGGTCGGGTGCTTTTTGATCTTCTGATACATCAGCGGCTGGGTTGCGCTCGGCTCATCGGCTTCGTTATGGCCGTGACGGCGGTAGCACACCAGGTCGATGAAGACATCGCGTTTGAAGGTATTGCGGAAATCCAGCGCCAGACGGGTGACGAAAGCGACCGCTTCCGGATCGTCGGCGTTGACGTGGAAAATCGGCGCCTGCACCATTTTACCGATGTCGGTGCAGTACGGGGTCGAACGCGCATCCAGCGGGTTAGAGGTCGTGAAGCCCACCTGGTTGTTGATAACGATGCGCACGGTCCCGCCCACTTCGTAACCGCGGGCTTTGGACATGTTCAGGGTTTCCTGAACCACGCCCTGGCCGGTCACCGCGGCGTCGCCATGGATAGTGATCGGCAGAACCTTGTTGCTGCTCGGCTCGTCCAGACGATCCAGACGGGCGCGTACGGAACCGATCACCACCGGGCTGACGATCTCGAGGTGCGACGGGTTAAACGCCAGCGCCAGGTGCACCAGACCGCCTTCGGTTTCTATATCGGAAGAGAAGCCCATGTGGTACTTCACATCGCCGGTACCGAGGTGTTCTTTATGTTTGCCGGCAAACTCGTCGAACAGGTCCTGCGGTTTTTTACCCAGCACGTTGACCAGCACGTTGAGACGGCCACGGTGCGCCATGCCCAGCACCACTTCACGGGTGCCGCTCTTACCCGCATGGCGGATCATCTCTTTGAGCATGGGGATCAGGGCGTCGCCACCCTCCAGCGAGAAGCGCTTCGCCCCCGGGAATTTGGCGCCGAGGTAGCGCTCCAGCCCTTCCGCGGCAGTCAGTTCGCCGAGGAAACGTTTTTTCTCTTCCGCGGTAAAGCTCGCTTTGCCGGCTACCGATTCAATGCGCTGCTGGATCCAGCGTTTTTCTTCGGTAGAGGTGATATGCATATATTCCGCGCCGATGGAGCCGCAGTAGGTTTGCTTAAGGGCGGCAATCAGCTCGCCCAGCTTCATCGTGTCTTTACCGATGGCAAATGAACCTACGTTATAGCTTTCCTGGAAATCGGCCTCGGTCAGATCGTGGTAGGCCGGATCGAGATCCGCCACTCTCTCTTGCTTCCACAGCCCCAGCGGATCGAGATTCGCATGCTGGTGGCCACGGAAACGGTATGCGTTGATAAGCTGCAGGACTTTAACCTGCTTCACATTGGTGTCTGGGTCGGAAATCGAAGAAGTGTAACGTGAGGCATCCTTCGCCAGTCGACGGAAATAATCACGCGTTTTGGAATGAAATTGATCCGGTTTAACTCCGGTGCCAGGTAACTGCTGGAACATTGAACGCCAGTTGGCGTCAACAGAGTCAGGATCGGTTAAGAAGTCTTCATAGAGCTGTTCTATCCAGCTCTGGTTCGAACCAGAGAGGTAAGAAGAGTCCAGCCAGGCTTTCATTGCGCCGTTCTGCATCGTGATCCCTTAAGCATTCATATGCTTATTTCGCCGTAGAAACTACCACGTACACCGAGTGCACGTGCCGGGGTTCACTTGTTGCGGACGAGTTGTGGTTTCTATCCGCTAAGGAACCTTTAAAAACTGCCATTAATCTTCGGCGTTCAGGCTGCGGTTGCGTTAGCTGCCTTCACTTACCCCGGTCACATAGTTCACTATGCTCCCTGGGATGCGTTCAGTTGCCGCCTTACCTCGCTCTGAACGCCTTGATTACTGGTACATATTTGGCGGTTTTTAAAGATTTCCTGCTATATCTATTGCCTGATGGCGCTTCGCTTATCAGGCCTACAAAATATGCTCCTGTAGGCCGGATAAGACGTTTACGTCGCCATCCGGCAACTAAAACAACTTACGCACTGCGCTGCAGCAGCATCGACTTAATATGGCCGATGGCGCGCGTCGGGTTCAGCCCCTTAGGACACACACTGACGCAGTTCATAATGCTGTGACAGCGGAATACGCTGAAAGCATCGCTCAGGCCGTCCAGACGCTCGCTGGTTTCGGTATCGCGACTGTCGATCAGGAAGCGATACGCGGCCAGCAGGCCTGCCGGGCCGATGAACTTGTCCGGGTTCCACCAGAACGACGGGCACGAGGTCGAACAACATGCGCACAGAATACACTCGTACAGGCCATCGAGCTTCTCACGCTGCTCAGGCATCTGCAGATGCTCGCGAGCCGGAGGATTTTGCCCATTATTCAACAAGTAAGGCTTAATCTTCTCATATTGTGCATAGAATTGCCCCATGTCCACCACCAAATCACGGATAACCGGTAATCCTGGCAGCGGGCGGATAACAATCTTCTTGCCCGGCTGATTCAGCGCGGAGATCGGCGTGATGCACGCCAGACCGTTTTTCCCGTTCATGTTCAGGCCATCGGAACCGCAGACCCCTTCACGGCAGGAGCGGCGGAACGACAGCGACGGATCTTTTTCTTTCAGCTGGATCAGCGCATCCAGCAGCATCATGTCACGACCTTCTTCCGCGTCGAGGGTGTAATCCTGCATGTGCGGAGCGTCGTCAACATCCGGGTTATAGCGATAAATTGAAAACTCGAGTTTCATTTTCCTGTCTCCGCATTAATAAGTACGAATCTTCGGCGGGAATGCCGGACGCAGTTTCGGTTCCATGTTGACGCTACGACGCGTCATGGATTCCGACTCTGGCAGATACAGGGAATGGCACAGCCAGTTTTCATCATCACGATCCGGGAAGTCGAAGCGGCTGTGGGCGCCACGGCTCTCGGTACGGAAGTTAGCGGATACGGCGGTCGCGTACGCGGTTTCCATCAGGTTATCCAGCTCCAGGCACTCAACGCGCTGGGTGTTGAACTCGCTGGAGGTATCGTCGAGACGGGCGTTTTTCAGGCGCTCGCGGATCACTTTCAGCTGTTCCAGACCTTTGTGCATCGCATCACCTTCGCGGAACACCGAGAAGTTATGCTGCATACATTCCTGCAGCGCTTTGCGGATCGCCACCGGATCTTCACCGGAACGGGTGTTGTTCCAGCGGTTGAGGCGGTCCAGCGAGCCTTCGATATCGGATTCGCTGGCGTCGCGCAGCGTGCCCTGCTCGGCGATAGACTCCTGCAGATGCAGGCCCGCCGCGCGGCCGAAGACCACCAGGTCGAGCAGCGAGTTGCCGCCCAAACGGTTGGCGCCGTGGACCGATACGCAGGCGATTTCGCCCACCGCGAACAGACCCGGGATCACCACGTCTTCGCCCTTCTCATTGACGGTCAGCGCCTGGCCGGTCACTTTGGTCGGAATACCGCCCATCATGTAGTGGCAGGTTGGGATAACCGGGATCGGCTCTTTCACCGGATCGACGTGAGCAAAGGTGCGGGACAGCTCAAGGATACCCGGCAGACGAGATTCCAGAACCTCTTTACCCAGGTGATCCAGTTTCAGTTTCGCGTGCGGGCCCCACGGGCCGTCGCAGCCGCGGCCTTCGCGGATCTCGATCATGATGGAACGCGCCACCACGTCACGACCCGCCAGGTCTTTCGCGTTCGGCGCATAACGCTCCATAAAGCGCTCGCCGTGTTTATTCAGCAGATAACCGCCTTCGCCGCGGCAACCTTCGGTGACCAGAACCCCGGCCCCGGCGATACCGGTCGGGTGGAACTGCCACATTTCCATATCCTGCACCGGCACGCCGGCGCGGATGGCCATCCCGACGCCGTCACCGGTGTTGATGTGGGCGTTGGTGGTGGACTGATAGATACGGCCTGCGCCGCCGGTCGCCAGCACGGTGGCGCGGGCTTTAAAGTAGACCACTTCGCCGGTCTCGATGCACAGGGCGGTACAACCCACCACCGCGCCGTCCTGGTTTTTCACCAGATCGAGGGCATACCATTCGGAGAAGATAGTGGTGTGGTTTTTGAGGTTCTGCTGGTACAGGGTGTGCAGCAGGGCGTGGCCGGTACGGTCAGCCGCCGCCGCGGTACGCGCCGCCTGCTCGCCGCCGAAGTTCTTCGACTGGCCGCCGAACGGGCGCTGATAAATACGGCCGTCGTCAAGACGGGAGAACGGCAGGCCCATGTGCTCCAGCTCGAGAATCGCTTCCGGGCCGGTCTTACACATATATTCGATGGCGTCCTGGTCGCCGATATAGTCCGACCCTTTTACGGTGTCGTACATATGCCATTCCCAGTTATCTTCATGGGAGTTACCGAGCGCGACGGTGATACCACCCTGCGCGGATACGGTGTGCGATCGGGTCGGGAAAACTTTGGAGAGCAGCGCACAGGTCTGTCCGCTCTGGGAAATTTGCAGCGCCGCGCGCATACCTGCGCCGCCGGCACCGATGACAACAGCATCAAACTCTCTGACTGGCAATTTCATTACACACCCCACACCACAACAAATCCATAAAGAACGTAAGCCACCAGCGCCACAACGATAGCCAGTTGCAGAACCAGGCGCAGAGCCAGTGGTTTAACGTAGTCCGTTAACACCTGCCACATCCCGATCCAGGCATGGATAAGAATGGAAACGAGAGCCAGCAGAGTGAAGACTTTAGTGAAGCCGGAGGCAAAGAATCCGGTCCACACTTCCCATGAGATTTCACCGGTGGTAGCGAAGAAGCCAACCATGTAGATGATGTAGAGGGTCAGAACGATGGCGGTAGCACGGACCAGAATAAAGTCATGTACGCCGTTGCGTCCCAGTGCTGAGGCGTTGCTTACCATACGAGGACTCCTGCGAGAAGTGAAAGCACGACAGTAATAACAAAAGAAATCTTGGCGGAACGTTTCCCTGCTTCGAGGGTTTCGTCCAGGTAGCCAAAGTCCATCATCAGATGGCGGATACCAACAACGACGTGATAGGCCAGCGCGGTGAGAATGCCCCACATGATGAACTTCACAAAGAAGCTATCCATGATCGAGGCCGCCGTCAGAAAACCTTCAGGGGAGGAGAGGCTGGTGCCCAGCAGCCAAAGCAGAATTCCGACCGCCACGAAGGTGATGACACCGGAAACGCGATGGAGAATGGACGCTATCGCCGTGATTGGGAACCGTATCGTTTGTAGATCCAGATTGACAGGTCTTTGTTTTTTCACATTTCTTACCATGAATAACGCCCACATGCTGTTCTTATTGTTTCCTTCCTCCGGTCTGCTTGCGGGTCAGACAGCGTCCTTTCTATAACCAGAAGTCATGTTAAAACGTCTTTTCAGGCATTAAAACATCACTAAACAACGCTGGGTGGCTCGGGATTGCAGGGTGTTCCGGAGACCTGGCCGCAGTATAGGCCGTTCACAAAATCATTACAATTAACCTACATATAGTTTGTTGGGTTTTCTCCGGAACAGTGATCAAGGTCACGATAACAACATTTTTTTAATTTTTAATCACCTGATTTGACAAATATTAAACATTCTTGTTACAACCATTACCAGTTAAATGCAATAATGCTCAAAAGTTATGAGGTCATGCTTTCACCTGAGAATAAGTTATGTAACAGTGTGTCAGTATTGACCGATGTAATCAGGACAGTTATTAGTGGTATACAGGTTTTAATATTCGGACTGCTAAAACGCTGATTTGCTGTTGTTTCACCGCAGCCCTGAAGAACGTGCCATCAAGCGCCGTTGCTCTGTACCCTGTCCTTTTCGCTGACGCAGAGCTGTGTGCAACATAACAAACTGGTAACGTATACGGGCGCGGGCCGAAAGCAAATCCACCACCCGGCAGTCTTAAGCAATAAAGGCGCTAAGGAGACCATAAATGTCTGATGCTAAAGCAAAAATCACCCTGGGTGGTGACACTGCTATTGAACTGGATGTGCTAAAAGGCACGCTCGGTCAGGATGTTATTGATATTCGTAGTCTTGGTTCAAAAGGCGTATTTACCTTTGACCCAGGTTTCACATCTACCGCTTCCTGTGAATCTAAAATTACGTTTATCGATGGTGACGAGGGGATCCTGCTGCACCGTGGCTTCCCGATCGACCAGTTAGCGACCGAATCAAACTATCTTGAAGTTTGTTACATTCTGCTAAACGGTGAAAAACCGACCCAGGCCGAATATGACGAATTCAAAACCACCGTCACCCGCCACACCATGATCCATGAGCAGATTACTCGTCTGTTCCATGCGTTCCGTCGCGATTCTCACCCGATGGCCGTTATGTGCGGGATCACCGGCGCCCTGGCGGCGTTCTATCACGACTCCCTCGACGTGAATAACCCGCGTCACCGTGAAATTGCCGCCTATCGCCTGCTGTCCAAAATGCCGACCATGGCAGCCATGTGTTACAAGTATTCTATCGGCCAGCCGTTTGTTTATCCGCGCAATGACCTCTCCTACGCCGGCAACTTCCTGCGCATGATGTTCGCCACGCCGTGCGAAGAGTACGAAGTCAATCCGGTGCTGGAGCGCGCAATGGACCGTATTCTGATCCTGCACGCCGATCACGAACAGAACGCCTCGACCTCGACGGTACGTACCGCGGGCTCTTCCGGCGCTAACCCGTTCGCCTGTATCGCAGCCGGCATCGCCTCCCTGTGGGGACCGGCGCACGGCGGCGCCAACGAAGCGGCGCTGAAAATGCTGGAAGAGATCAGCTCCGTTGAGCACATTCCGGAATTTGTTCGTCGTGCGAAAGACAAGAATGACTCTTTCCGCCTGATGGGCTTCGGCCATCGTGTCTACAAAAACTACGACCCGCGCGCCACCGTGATGCGTGAAACCTGCCATGAAGTGCTGAAAGAGCTGGGCACCAAAGACGACCTGCTGCAGGTGGCCATGGAGCTGGAGCATATCGCGCTGAACGACCCGTACTTCATCGAGAAGAAACTCTACCCGAACGTCGACTTCTACTCCGGTATCATCCTGAAAGCGATGGGTATTCCGTCCTCCATGTTTACCGTTATCTTCGCCATGGCGCGTACCGTGGGCTGGATTGCGCACTGGAACGAAATGCACAGCGATGGCATGAAAATCGCCCGTCCGCGTCAGCTCTATACCGGCTACGAAAAACGCGATTTCCAGTCCGACATCAAGCGTTAATCTCGCTGTCCGGATGATAAAAACGCGCCTGATGGCGCGTTTTTTTATGCCTGACGATGAGGTCTGGTGCTGCCTGGTCGCCGGCTTAATGCTGGCAGCGCGGGCACCAGTAAAACGGCCGCGAGGAGAGCATCGTCTTCTCAATCACGCCCCCGCAGCGCTCGCACTGTTCGCCATCGCGATGGAACACCTTAAAGCGGAACAGCGCGCCGTGGTGCTTGTTGTCATCGGGCTGGCCGCGGGTGCGATAGGAAAGCCGCGGGATATCAAGCAGCGCGTGCGCCAACGCATCCAGTTGTATTGCATTCAGCTCCGAGGCCTTATGCTGCCCGGTCAGCCCCACCTGCCAGAGGATTTCCACCCGCAGATAGTTTCCCAGCCCGGCAAGAAAAGCCTGATCCAACAGCAGGCCGGAAAACTGACGATGGCGGAATTTGGCCGACAGCAGCCGCGCTTTCACCTGCTCCGCGGTTAACGTCATATCCAGTACGTCCGGACCGATGCGCAGCAAGAATGGATGGTTGGCCACCTGCTCCGCTGTGAGCATCTCAATGTCCGACGCGCTGTAGAGCAAAATCGCCTTGCTGGCGGTCTGGAGCCTGACGCGCAGCACCCGGTTAGAGGCGGGCTGTTCGCCAGCGTCAACCACGCGCCAGACGCCGTACAGCTGATTATGGCTGTACAGGGTCAGGCCGCCGGAGAAGCGGGTCAGCAGGGCTTTGCCCCGGGTGTCGATATGGGTAACCCGCTGACCAATCAGCGGGGTTTGGTAGGGTTGCAACCGGGGAAAGGCGAACCAGACGTCGGTTAAGGGTTCGTCTTTGATTGCCGCCTCCAGTGTATCCGCCGCGCGGCGGATCTCCGGACCTTCCGGCATACTGTCATCCTTTTGTCAGTGGGTGGCGCCGCCGCCCAGTTTACTGTCCACCGGCTGGCGCAGGGCCACGGCAATGGCCGTCTCCAGCGCCTCCCGCACGGTGGCGATCGCCATACTCGGCTCGCCGGGATGGGCCGCCGCCTGCGCCGGTAGCCATGGAATATGGATAAAACCGCCTCTCACCTCAGCCTGACCCTGCAACCTGTGCAACAGGCCGTACATGACGTGGTTGCAGACGAAGGTGCCGGCGGTTTGCGACACCGAGGCCGGGATCCCGCGATCGCGCAGCGCGCTGACGATCGCTTTGATCGGCAAGGTGCTGAACCACGCCGCTGGCCCGCCGTCGACGATCGGCGTGTCGATGGGTTGCTGGCCTTTGTTATCGGGGATACGCGCATCATCGACGTTGATCGCCACACGTTCGACGCTGATATCGACCCGACCGCCGGCCTGCCCCACCGCGATAACCAGCTTCGGCTGCAGGTCCTCTATCGCCGCGTCGAGCGCCGACAGCGCCTCGCCAAACACGCAGGGAAGCTGCCGGGCGGTCACCGGCTGGCCAGCAATCATAGTGCCGTCAAGCTGCTGCACCACTTCCCAGGAAGGGTTCACCGTCTCGCCGTCAAAGGGTTCGAAACCGGTTAGTAATACTCCCGCCACCATCCTCTCCTTCGCGGTCATGCCGATTGTCATATCTCAGCCTCAGGCTGAGCGCTGACCAGAATATGGCGCCCGGCGAACGCCGCCCGCAAACGGCGGGCAAAATCGAGGGCATGCGGACCATCACCGTGCAGACATACCGTCTGCGCCACCACATTCGCCCATTCGCCGCTGACGCTGCGCACCCGGTGGTGTTGCACCATCTCGAGGGTTTGCGCCAGAGCCTGCTCTTCGCTGTCAATCAGCGCCCCGGGCTGGCTGCGCGGCACCAGGCTGCCGTCGGCCAGATAACCGCGATCGGCAAACACCTCCTGACGCGTCGTCAGACCATAGCGCTGTCCGGCGCGGATCAATTCGCTGCCCGCCAGACCCACCAGCACCAGCTGCGGGTTAACATCGCGGACCGCGCGGGCGATCGCGTCGGCCAGCGGTGGCGATTTGGCCGCCTGGTTGTAGAGCATGCCGTGCGGCTTCACGTGCTGCAACTCGCCGCCTTGCGCCAGAACGATCGCCGCCAGAGCGCCAATCTGATACAGCGTCTGGGCATAGACCGTTTCCGGCGGCAGATCCATCGCCGTGCGGCCAAAATTTTCCCGGTCGGGATATCCCGGATGGGCGCCCACCGCCACGCCGTACTTCAGCGCCTCGCGCACGCTCTGCACCATCAGCCCGGCGTCGCCGGCGTGAAAACCACAGGCGATATTCGCCGATGACACCAGCTGGAGCAGCGCGCTATCGTTCGCCCCGCCTTCTCCGAGATCGGCATTAAGATCAATCATCATCGTGGAGTCTCCAGGCCAGTTGTTCAAGATAACGCTGGCGATCGGCCCGCGCCTTCAGCGCCTCCTCCAGCGAGCAGGCCACGAAATGGATCGGCTGCCCCAGCGGGATCTGCGCCAGCTGGTACATATCGGCATCGATAATGCAGGCGATCCGCGGATAGCCGCCGGTGGTTTGCGCGTCGTTCATCAGCACAATGGGCTGGCCGTTGTGCGGCACCTGCACCACGCCCGGCAGCAGGCCGTGCGACAGCATTTCACGATCGGTGGTGCGTTTCAGCGGCTGCCCCTGCAGGCGGTACCCCATGCGGTTACTCTGCGGACTGAGCTTCCAGGGGGCGCGCCAGAATGACGCCTGCGAGGCCTCGTCAAATTCATGGTACTCCGGCCCGGGCAGCGCACGAATGCGGTTGCCCAGCGGCAGCTGCTTGACGCCGCGCGGGGTGGTGAAGCGGCGGGCGGCTTTCCCGAGCTTCAGCTTGTCGCCGTCCTGCAGGCGGCGTCCTTCCAGACCGCCAATCCCCGCCTTGAGATCCGTGCAGCGCGAGCCAAGGACCTCGGGGACCGCAATCCCGCCCGCCACCGCCAGATAGCTACGAATGCCATGCTGCGGCGTTTTCAGCACCAGCCGCTGCCCGGCCCGGTAGGCGGTGCGCCAGCCCACCCAGACCGCTTTACCGTCCAGCGTCGCTTCGCAGGCGGCGCCGGTCAGCGCAAACCAGCCGCTGCGGGCAAATTCGATCTCCACCTGGCCGAGGGTAATCTCCAGCCCGGCGGCATTCGCCTCGTTGCCAACCAGCAGATTGGCAATCACCAGCGAGGGATAATCCAGGGCGCCGCAGCGGCTGATGCCAGACTGGCGCAGGCCTTCTCGTCCACCGTCCTGTACCGAGGTGTACAGGCCGGCGCGGATCAAGGTCAACATACCCCCTCCTTTTGCGGCACAAAGCGAATTTTATCGCCCACGCGCAGTAGCGCAGGCTCCTTCCGCGCCGGGTCGAACAGCGTCAGCGCGGTCCGCCCCAGCAGCTGCCAGCCGCCGGGCGTCGCCAGCGGATAGATACCGGTTTGCGCGCCGCCGATACCCACCGATCCGGCCGGAACGAGCACGCGCGGTTCGGCGCGACGCGGTGTCGCCAGCGCCGCAGGCAGCCCGCCCAGGTAGGGAAATCCCGGCTGAAAACCAATAAACCAGACCAGATATTCCACCGAGGCGTGCAGCTCCACGACCTGTTTTTCACTCAGGCCGCTGTGCTGCGCCACCACCCCGAGGTCCGGTCCGGCCTCGCCGCCGTAGACGACCGGAACAGACAGCGAGCGCGACTCTGGCTCGATCGCGAGGCTCTCCTCCCACCAGCGCTGCAGACGGTCTATCGCCTCCCACGCCACCTCCTGCGGGCGGCGGAGCACCACAGTGATATTGTTCATGCCGGGAATGGCGTCAATCACCTCTTCATGGTTCGCCAGACGCTGGGCTAATCCCCAGATCCGTTGCTGGCTTTCAAGGGTAACCGGCGGCTCCAGCTCCAGCACGACAGACGTTTCTCCTAACAGATAACAACGCGCTCGCTGCACTTTTCTCTCTCCCGTCAGGCAGGGTTAGGAATATCAATAAAGGTGACATCCAGGTCGGTGGTTTCCATCAGCCATTCGCTGAGGGCGCGAATGCCGCCCCGCTCGGTGGCGTGGTGGCCGGCGGCATAAAAATGCAGACCCTGCTCGCGGGCAGAGTGGATGGTTTGTTCCGACACCTCGCCGGTGATAAACGCGTCCACGCCAAAGCGCGCCGCGGCGTCGATAAAGCTCTGGCCGCCCCCGGTACACCAGGCGACGCGGCTGACGGTGTCCGGCCCGGTATCGCCGCACCACAGCGGCTTGCGTCCCAGCCGCGCTTCAATCCACGAGGCCAGCTCGAGGCCGGACACCGGCATCGACAGTTCGCCCCAGGGCACCAGCGGTTCGATTTCGCCCAGCACGTTAATCCCCAGCAGATGCGCCAGCTGCGCGTTATTGCCCAGCTCGGGATGGGCATCCAGCGGCAGGTGCCAGCCGTAGAGATTGATATCGTTGGCCAGCAGGGTTTTCAGGCGCCGGCGCTTCATGCCGCGGATCACTGGCGATTCGTTTTTCCAGAAATAGCCGTGATGGACGATTACCGCATCCGCCTGCAGGCGGACGGCCTCATCCAGCAGCGCCTGGCTGGCCGTGACTCCGGTGACGATCTTGTGCACCGTGTCGCGCCCTTCCACCTGCAGACCGTTAGGGGCGAAGTCACTGATGGCTGCGCTATTGAGCTTGTCGTTTATCAGTTGTTCCAGTTCGCTATTTTTCATCGCCACTCCAGCAGATAATCAGGGTATACAAAGGCATAACATAACCAGATCCATTCGGGTCGTCGATAGTCCGCCTCCGACACTGACGATGACTTTTTACCGAATAGCCCAATTTGTCTATTCATCCCGCCGCGCATTCGTGTATATTTATGCACTAATAAAGCATATTAAATAATCAGAAAGCCCCTCAAGCCATGAATATGACTAATTAAACGCTATTCATGCAGAACGATCGACTTTCGCTTTACGCCAGGAAACACACTTCTCATGAAGACAACATCATCGCAACCGCGGGCGATTTACTACGTCGTGGCGCTGCAAATCTGGGAATACTTTAGCTTCTACGGCATGCGCGCCCTGCTGATCCTCTATCTCACCAATCAGCTTAAATATGACGATAACCACGCTTACGCCCTGTTCAGCGCCTACTGTTCGCTGGTCTATGTGACGCCGATCCTCGGCGGCTATCTGGCCGATAAGCTGTTAGGCAACCGGATGGCGGTCATGCTCGGCGCGCTGCTGATGGCCATTGGCCATCTGGTGCTCGGGGCCAGCGAAACCGCCCCGGTCTTCCTCTACCTGTCGCTGGCGATCATCGTCTGCGGCTACGGGTTGTTTAAATCCAACGTCAGCTGTCTGCTGGGCGAGCTGTACGAACCCGCCGATCCGCGTCGCGATGGCGGTTTCTCGCTGATGTATGCCGCGGGCAATATCGGCTCGATCATCGCGCCGATCGCCTGCGGCTACGTCCAGGAGGAGTATAGCTGGGCGATGGGCTTTGCCCTGGCGGCCATCGGCATGGTGGCGGGACTGGTGATTTTCCTCTGCGGCAACCGTCACTTCCAGCATACCGCCGGCGTGAACCGCCAGGCGCTGTGCGCACGTCGTTTCCTGCTGCCGAACTGGGGCTGGCTGCTGGTGCTGCTGGTCACTGCTCCGCTGCTGATTGCCGTGCTGTTCTGGCAGGAGTGGTCGGTATATGCCCTGATCGTGGCCACGGCCATTGGCCTCGCGGTGCTGGCGCGGATCTACCTGCGCGCCGAGACCGATAAACAGCGCAAGGATCTGCGCCTGATCGTCGTCCTGACCGCTTTCAGCCTACTGTTCTGGGCCTTCGCCCAACAGGGCGGCAGCTCCATCAGCCTGTATATTGACCGCTTCGTTAACCGCCATATCATGAGCTACGAAGTCCCTACCGCTATGTTCCAGTCGATCAATGCCTTCGCGGTGATGCTCTGCGGCATGGTGCTGGCGTGGCTGGTGAAAGAGAGCGTCGGCGGTAATCGCACCGTGCGCATCTGGGGAAAATTTGCCCTCGGTCTGGGCCTGATGAGCGCCGGGTTCTGCATCCTAACCCTCAGCGCCCGCTGGTCGGCGGCCTATGGTCAGTCGTCCATGCCGCTGATGGTGCTGGGGCTGGCGGTGATGGGTTTTGCCGAACTGTTTATCGACCCGGTCGCGATGTCGCAAATCACCCGCATTGAGATCCCGGGGGTCACCGGGGTGTTGACCGGCATCTATATGCTGCTCTCCGGGGCCATCGCCAACTATCTGGCCGGCGTTATCGCCGACCAGACCTCGCAGGCGTCATTCGACGCCGCCGGGGCGGTGAACTACTCCATTGACGCCTACATCAACGTCTTCAGCCAGATCACCTGGGGCGCGCTGGCCTGCGTCGGCGTGGTGCTGGTCATCTGGCTGTATCACTCGCTGAAGGTCAGGACCCGCCGTCTGGCGGTGGAGTAATCCCCTTTCTGGCGGCCTCCCAGGCCGCCAGCGTCTCCTGCCGCGCCTGCTTGTGATCGACTATCGGGCGCGGATAATCCAGCGTAATCCCCTGTTTATCCGCCCACGCCCACGGCTGATGCAGCGCCTTCTCCGGCACCTTTGCCAGCTCCGGCAGCCAGCGACGCATAAACACCCCCTGCTTATCAAACTTCTCGCCCTGGGTGGTGGGATTAAATATGCGGAAATAGGGCGCGGCGTCGGTGCCCGTCGAAGCCGCCCACTGCCAGCCGCCGTTGTTCGCCGCCAGGTCGCCATCAATCAGCTGGCTCATGAAATAGCGCTCCCCTGCCCGCCAGTCGAGGCGCAGATCTTTAGTCAGGAAGCTGGCGACGATCATGCGCAACCGGTTATGCATCCAGCCGGTGGCGTTAAGCTGGCGCATGGCGGCATCGACAATCGGAAAGCCGGTCTCCCCGCGCTGCCAGGCCTGCAGGGCGCCATCCTCTTCGCGCCAGGCGACCTTATCGGTCCAGGCGACAAACGGCCGTCCTTTACAGAGTTTCGGATAGTAGACCATCAGATGGCGGTAAAACTCGCGCCAAATCAGCTCATTAAGCCAGGTGGCCCCTGCCCCGCCGTCCAGCGCGGCGGGGTGTTCCGTCAGCAGCCGATGCAGGCACTGGCGCGGCGACAGCACCCCGGTGGCCAGGCAGGGCGACAGGCGACTGGTCCCTTCCACGGCCGGGAAGTCGCGCTGCCCCTCATAATCCGCCGCCGGTTGCTGACAAAACGCGCGCAGCCGCGCCAGCGCCGTTTTTTCATCTGCGGCAAACAGCAGCCCATCGAACGGCGTTTGCGGATAGTTGAGCTCCGGCGGCGGCGGCGCCTGGCGGGCGGGTGCCTCGCGCGGCTTTGGCGCGGCCACGCACGCCGGCAGCCCTTCCCGTAGCCGGCGAATAAACGCATTCTTAAACGGAGTGAAGACTTTATACATTTCGCCGCCGCCGGTCAGTACGCTGCCGGGCGGCAACAGGACGCTGTCGTCAAATCCCTGGCAAATCACTTCGCTCAAGGTGTTCTCAACGGCGGCATCGCGCTGGCGTTCATTGAATTCGTACTGATAGTTGTAGAACAGGTGACTGACCTGGTGCTGCTGGCAAAAATGGGCCAGTCGCTCGACGCTGGCGCTAAAATCGTCCGCCTCTTCTACCCACAACGGTATGCCACGCTCCGCCAGCGCGGCGTGCAGACTGTGCAAATGGCTGGCGATAAAAGCGGCCTGCCGCGGCGCCATATGATGCTCGCGCCACTGCCCCGGGGTGGCAATATAGAGCGCCAGCACCTGCGCCTGCGGATCGCGGCAGGCGGCGGCCAGCGCCAGGTTATCGTGAATGCGTAAATCCGTGCGTAACCAGACCAGATGGGTGGCCATATCACTCCTCATTATCCGTCAGCAAAACTCATCTCATGATCTAAGCCGGAAAAAATAGCGCGCTCCGGCAAAATAAGCACCTGCCAATTCCGCTGCGGCGCTTGCAACGAGTGTAGACAAGCGACGAAAAAAAACCGCCGGGGGCAACCGGCGGTTATTGGCTTTCATTGCAGCAGGGCGAATCAGTAGAAGTCGTGAGCAGCTTTTTCCGCCTGCGCCATCCACACCGGCTGCTCGCTGGTTTTCGACCACACCCGGTGCAGCCAGCTGTAATAGCGGGCGCGATCTTTCCAGAACAGCATCACCGGCAGCGCCGCGACGCCAGCCACGACGGCGAAAGCCCGACGCAGCAAAATAATATGAGCAGGATAAGCTTTGTACAACGCCATCATTTCTCTCCCCTTTGTCAGGCCGGCAAGTCGCGCCGGTAAAAAATTACCATGTTTGTTTGAGCAAAATAGTACCGCGTTGGTTGTAATTTTACTACTCATCCGACCACTAAAAAGCACGTATTTATACTTAATTTACATTCATCCCGTAAATTAGTTACGAAAAAGTTAAATTAATACTAACCATCAGTTAAATTGTGCCTTTGCCATTTTTATACTTTTTTTACACCGCGCCCGCGGATTTTTGCGAAATCTTTGCGCCGTAATTTCTATTCTCCTGGTAAATCAAAAACACACCCGGAGGTGGATTGTGACTGCAGGCGTACTCACTGGCGTTGGGCTGGTGTTCCTGTTACTGGCTTATCTGGTTTATGCCTTGATACATGCGGAGGCATTCTGATGGCGGCCCAGGGATTTTTATTATTAGCCAGCTACCTGCTGGTATTGCTGGCGCTGGCGCGCCCGCTGGGGATGTGTCTGGCGAGAATGGTGAACGACATCCCGCTTCCCGGCCTGGCCGGCGTCGAGCGCGTTCTGTGGCGCGTGGCCGGGATCCGCACCGAAGAGATGGGCTGGCTGCAGTATTTGCTGGCGATCCTGCTGTTTAACGCCCTCGGCGGCCTGGCGCTGTTTGCCCTGCTGATGCTCCAGGGCGTGCTGCCCTTTAACCCGCAGCACCTGCCGGGGCTGCCGTGGGATCTGGCGCTCAACACCGCGGTCAGCTTTGTCAGTAATACCAACTGGCAGGCTTACGCCGGCGAAAGCACCATGAGCTATCTCAGCCAGATGGTGGGGCTGACGGTGCAGAATTTCCTCTCCGCCGCCACCGGCATCGCCGTGGTCTTCGCCCTGACCCGCGCCTTCGCCCGACAGAAAATGTCCACCCTCGGCAATGCCTGGGTCGACCTGACGCGCATTACCCTGTGGCTGCTGCTGCCGCTCTCTCTGCTGGTAGCCCTGTTCTTTATTCAGCAAGGCGTGCCGCAGAACCTGCAGGCTTACCAGCCCTTTACCACCCTCGAAGGGGCGCACCAGCTGCTGCCGATGGGGCCTGTCGCCTCACAGGAAGCGATTAAGCTGCTGGGCACCAACGGCGGCGGTTTCTTTAACGCTAACTCCGCCCATCCGTTTGAAAACCCGACGGCGCTGACCAATCTCGTGCAGATGCTATCCATCTTCCTGATCCCGGCGGCGCTGTGCTTCGCCTTCGGCGAGGTGGTGAGCGATCGCCGCCAGGGGCGCGCTATCCTGTGGGCGATGACGCTGATCTTTATCCTCTGCGTCGCCGTGGTGATGTGGGCGGAAACCCGCGGTAACCCGCACCTGCTGACGCTGGGCGCCGACAGCAGCCTGAATATGGAAGGTAAAGAGAGCCGCTTTGGTGTTCTCGCCAGCAGTCTGTTCGCGGTGATCACCACCGCCGCCTCCTGCGGCGCGGTCAACGCCATGCATGACTCCTTCACCGCGCTGGGCGGCATGGTGCCGATGTGGCTGATGCAGATTGGCGAAGTGGTGTTCGGCGGCGTCGGCTCGGGCCTGTACGGCATGCTGCTGTTCGTTATGCTGGCGGTGTTTATCGCCGGGCTGATGGTCGGCCGTACCCCGGAGTACCTCGGGAAAAAAATCGATGTCCGGGAAATGAAAATGATCGCCCTGGCCATTCTGGTCACCCCGACGCTGGTGCTGCTCGGCACGGCGCTGGCGATGATGACCGAGGCCGGCCGCGCCGGGATGTTCAACCCCGGACCACACGGCTTTAGCGAAGTGCTGTACGCCGTCACCTCGGCGGCCAATAACAACGGCAGCGCCTTCGCCGGCCTGGGCGCGGCGACGCCCTTCTGGAACCTGCTGCTGGCGTTCTGCATGCTGGCTGGACGCTTCGCCGTCATCATTCCGGTGATGGCTATCGCCGGCTCGCTGGTGGCGAAGAAAATTCAACCGGCCAGCCCCGGTACCCTGGCCACCCACGACGCCCTGTTTATCGGTCTGCTGATCGGCACCGTGCTGCTGGTGGGCGCCCTGACCTTTATTCCTGCGCTGGCGCTTGGCCCGCTGGCCGAACACTTTTCCTTACTTTGAGCGATGCGGAGCCCCCTGTTATGAGTCGCAAACAATTAGCCCTGCTGGAGCCGACGCTGGTGCGCCAGGCGCTGCTGGATGCCGTGAAAAAACTCAGCCCGATGGTGCAGTGGCGCAATCCGGTGATGTTTATCGTCTGGGTGGGCAGCCTGTTAACCACCCTGCTGGCCATCGCCATGGCTGGCGGCGCCCTGACCGGCAGCGCCACGTTTACCGCCGCCATCAGTATCTGGTTATGGTTTACCGTGCTGTTCGCCAACTTTGCCGAAGCGATGGCGGAAGGCCGCAGCAAAGCCCAGGCCAATAGCCTGAAAGGGGTGAAAAAAACGGCCTTCGCCCGTAAGCTGCGCGCCCCGCAGCACGACGCGACGGTCGACCATGTGCCGGCGGAAGACCTGCGCAAAGGCGACGTGGTGCTGGTGGAAGCCGGGGATATTATCCCCTGCGATGGCGAAGTCATCGAAGGCGGCGCCTCGGTGGACGAAAGCGCCATTACCGGCGAGTCCGCGCCGGTGATCCGCGAATCCGGCGGCGATTTCGCCTCGGTGACCGGCGGGACGCGTATCCTCTCCGACTGGCTGGTGATCCGCTGCAGCGTCAACCCGGGAGAAACCTTCCTCGACCGGATGATCGCCATGGTGGAAGGCGCCCAGCGCCGTAAAACGCCGAACGAAATCGCCCTGACGATCCTGCTGATCGCCCTGACGATGGTGTTCCTGCTGGCCACCGCCACCATCTGGCCATTCTCGGCCTGGAGCGGCAATGCGGTGAGCGTCACCGTGCTGGTCGCTCTGCTGGTGTGCCTGATCCCGACCACCATCGGCGGTCTGCTGTCGGCGATCGGCGTCGCCGGGATGAGCCGTATGCTGGGCGCCAACGTGATCGCCACCAGCGGCCGCGCGGTGGAGGCCGCAGGCGATGTCGATGTCCTGCTGCTGGATAAAACCGGGACCATTACGCTCGGCAACCGCCAGGCCTCCGCTTTCCTGCCGGCGCGCGGTGTGGAAGAGCGAACCCTCGCCGACGCCGCCCAGCTCTCCTCGCTGGCGGACGAAACCCCGGAGGGACGCAGCATCGTGGTGCTGGCGAAGCAGCGCTTCAACCTGCGCGAACGCGATCTGCAGTCGCTGCACGCCACCTTTGTCCCCTTTACCGCGCAAACGCGGATGAGCGGCATCAATATCGATCAGCGCATGATCCGTAAAGGCTCGGTGGACGCGATTCGCCGTCACGTGGAGGCCAACGGCGGCCACTTCCCTGCCGATGTCGAGAAGCAGGTGGAAGAGGTCGCCCGCCAGGGGGCCACGCCGCTGGTGGTTGCCGAAGGTGAAAAGGTGCTGGGGATTATTTCCCTCAAAGATATCGTCAAAGGCGGCATCAAAGAGCGTTTCGCCCAGCTGCGCAAAATGGGCATTAAAACGGTGATGATCACCGGCGATAACCGCCTCACCGCCGCGGCGATCGCCGCCGAGGCCGGTGTCGACGATTTCCTCGCCGAAGCGACGCCGGAAGCCAAGCTGGCGCTGATCCGCCAGTATCAGTCGGAAGGTCGGCTGGTGGCGATGACCGGCGACGGCACCAACGACGCGCCCGCGCTGGCCCAGGCCGACGTGGCGGTGGCCATGAACTCAGGCACCCAGGCGGCGAAAGAGGCGGGCAACATGGTCGACCTGGATTCCAACCCCACCAAACTGATTGAGGTGGTCCATATCGGCAAACAGATGCTGATGACGCGCGGCTCGCTGACCACCTTCAGTATTGCCAACGACGTGGCGAAATATTTCGCCATTATTCCGGCGGCGTTTGCCGCGGTCTATCCCCAGCTGGCGATGCTGAACGTGATGGGCCTGCATTCGCCATCGTCGGCGATCCTCAGCGCCGTTATCTTCAACGCGCTGATCATCGTCTTCCTGATCCCGTTGGCCCTGAAAGGGGTGAGCTATCGCCCGCTCTCCGCCTCGGCGATGCTGCGCCGCAACCTGTGGATCTACGGCCTCGGCGGTCTGCTGGTGCCTTTTATCGGTATTAAAGCCATTGACCTGCTGCTGACCCTGAGCGGTCTGGTGTGAGGAACAAACTATGTCATTGATTCGTCCAGCACTTGTGCTATTTATTCTGTTAACCCTGCTCACCGGCGGCGTTTATCCTCTGCTGACCACCAGCCTGGGACAGTGGTGGTTTAACTCACAGGCCAATGGCTCGCTGATCCGCCTGAACGGCGAGGTGCGCGGCTCGGCGCTGATTGGCCAGAACTTTACCGCCGCAGGCTATTTCCAGGGCCGCCCGTCAGCCACCGCGGAGACAGCGGATAACCCGATGGCCTCTGGCGGCAGCAACCTCGCCGCCAGCAACCCGGCGCTGGATAAGGCGGTGAGCGAGCGGGTGCAGGCCCTGCGCGCCGCGAACCCGGATGCCGACCCGCGGGTGCCAGTCGAACTGGTCACCACTTCGGCGAGCGGTCTCGATAACAACCTGACCCCGGCCGCCGCGCTGTGGCAGGCGCCCCGGGTGGCCAAAGCGCGCCAGCTGAGCGTCGACCAGGTGACCGCGCTGGTTAACCAGGCCACACAAACGCCGCTGCTGAGCTTCCTTGGCCAGCCGGTGGTCAATATACTGCAACTCAATATGGCGCTGGATGCCCTGAAGGATAAGTAAATGAGTGACGAGCCGCTGCGTCCGGACCCTGACCGCCTGCTGCAGCATACCGCCGCCCCGCATCGCGGCAAACTGAAAGTCTTCTTCGGCGCCTGCGCCGGGGTGGGGAAAACCTGGGCGATGCTGGCGGAAGCGCAGCGGCTGCGGGCCCAGGGGCTGGATATTCTGATTGGCGTGGCGGAGACCCACGGCCGGAAAGAGACCGCCGCGATGCTGCAGGGCCTGAGCACCCTGCCGCCGCGGCGGCTCGCTCACCGCGGGCGCTACGTGTATGAGTTCGACCTCGACGCCGCCCTTGCCCGCCGCCCGGCGCTGATTCTGGTGGATGAACTGGCGCACAGTAATGCCCCCGGCTCCCGCCATCCGAAGCGCTGGCAGGATGTGGACGAACTGCTGGAGGCCGGGATTGACGTCTTCACCACGGTTAACGTTCAGCATCTGGAAAGCCTGAACGACGTCGTCAGCGGGATCACCGGCGTGCAGGTGCGGGAGACCGTCCCCGATCCCTTTTTTGACGCCGCGGACGACGTGGTGCTGGTGGACCTCCCCCCTGACGATCTGCGCCAGCGGCTCAATGAGGGCAAAGTCTACATCGGCGGCCAGGCCGAGCGCGCTATCGAGAACTTTTTCCGCAAAGGGAACCTGATTGCGCTGCGCGAACTGGCTCTGCGCCGTACCGCCGATCGCGTCGATGAGCAGATGCGCGCCTGGCGCGACCGCCAGGGCCAGGAGAAAGTCTGGCACACCCGCGACGCCATTCTGCTCTGTATCGGGCACAACACCGGTAGCGAAAAGCTGGTGCGTACCGCCGCCCGCCTCGCCGCCCGTCTGGGCAGCGTCTGGCATGCGGTATATGTCGAAACGCCTTCCCTGCACCGCCTGCCGGAATCCCGGCGGCGGGCCATCCTCGCCGCGCTGCGTCTGGCCCAGGAGCTGGGCGCCGAAACCGCCACCCTCTCCGACCCGTCTGAAGAGAAAGCGGTCCTCCATTACGCTCGCGAACATAACCTCGGAAAAATTGTCATCGGCCGCCAGAGCAAACGCCGCTGGTGGGATCGCAGCGGCTTCGCCGACCGTCTGGCTCGTCACGCGCCGGACCTCGATCTGGTGGTCATCGCCCTGGATGAAAAGCCCTTCCCCCTTCCGGCGCGCGCCAGCGACACTCGTCCGGCGCTGGAGAAATGGCGGCTGCAGCTGCAGGGCTGCGCGTTGGCGGTAGCCCTGTGCGCCATCATTACCCTGGTGGCCATGCAGTGGCTGATGGCCTTCGAAGCCGCCAACCTGGTCATGCTCTATCTGCTGGGGGTGGTGATCATCGCCCTGCTCTATGGCCGCTGGCCGTCGGTGCTGGCGACGGTGATCAACGTTATCAGCTTCGATCTCTTTTTTGTCGCCCCGCGCGGCACGCTGGCGGTGTCAGATGTCCAGTATCTGCTCACCTTCGGCGTGATGCTCACCGTTGGCCTGCTTATCGGTAACCTCACCGCCGGCGTGCGCTACCAGGCGCGGGTGGCGCGCTATCGCGAGCGGCGTACCCGCCACCTGTATGAAATGTCCAAAGCGCTGGCAGTGGGTCGTAGCCAGCAGGATATCGCCACCACCAGCGAGCGGTTTATCGCCTCCACCTTTCAGGCTCGCAGCCAGCTGCTGCTCCCGGACGCCCAGGGGAAACTGCTGCCCTTAACCCTCCAGCCCGGGCTGACGCCGTGGGATGACGCCATCGCCCGCTGGAGCTTTGATAAGGGGCAACCCGCCGGCGCCGGCACCGATACCCTGCCCGGCGTGCCGTATCAGATCCTGCCCCTGAAGAGCGCCGCCCGCACCTGGGGACTGCTGGTGGTGGAGCCGGCGAATCTGCGCCAACTGATGATCCCGGAGCAGCAGCGGCTGCTGGAGACCTTCACCCTGCTGGTGGCCAGCGCCCTGGAGCGTCTCACCCTGACCGCCAGCGAAGAGCAGGCCCGGCTGACCAGCGAGCGCGAAAGCCTGCGTAACTCGCTGCTCGCCGCCCTGTCCCACGATCTGCGTACCCCGCTCACCGTGCTGTTTGGCCAGGCGGAAATCCTGACCCTCGATCTGGCCAGCGAGGGCTCGAAGCATGCCCCGCAGGCCAATGAAATCCGCCAGCATGTGCTCAATACCACCCGGCTGGTGAACAACCTGCTGGATATGGCGCGGATCCAGTCCGGCGGCTTTAATCTGCACAAGGAGTGGCTGACGCTGGAGGAAGTGGTCGGCAGCGCGCTGCGTATGCTCGAGCCGAGCCTCGGCGGCCAGCACGTTCAACTGGATTTACCCGACCCGCTGCAGCTGGTGCATGTCGACGGGCCGCTGTTCGAGCGGGTGCTGATCAATCTGCTGGAGAATGCCCATAAGTATGCCGGCGCCCGGGCGGACATCGGTATTCGCGCCGAAGCGGACGCCCGGCAGCTGTCGCTGGAGGTATGGGATAATGGTCCGGGGATCCCGGCGGGCCAGGAACAGGCTATCTTTGATAAATTCGCCCGCGGCAACAAAGAGTCGGCGATCCCCGGCGTCGGGCTGGGCCTTGCCATCTGTCAGGCCATCGTCGACGTCCACGGCGGGACCATCTCCGCCAGCAACCGGCCGGAAGGCGGCGCCTCATTCCGTGTTACACTGCCGGGAGAAACGCCCCCTGAACTGGAAGAGCTATCTGAGGAATTGTGATTAACGTTCTGATTATCGAAGACGAACACGCTATCCGTCGCTTTCTGCGCACCGCGCTGGAAGCCGACGGCATGCGCGTATTTGAAGCGGAAACCCTGCAGCGTGGGCTGATCGAAGCCGCCACCCGTAAGCCCGACCTCGCGATCCTCGATCTCGGCCTGCCGGATGGCGACGGCATTGATTTTATTCGCGACCTGCGCCAGTGGAGTCAGATGCCGATTATCGTCCTGTCAGCACGTAGCGAAGAGCACGACAAAATTGCCGCCCTGGATGCCGGCGCCGATGACTACTTAAGTAAACCCTTTGGCATCGGCGAGCTGCAGGCCCGCCTGCGCGTCGCACTGCGTCGTCACGGCGCGGCGCAGGCCGACGAGCCGGTGGTGCGCTTCGCCGACCTGGAGGTCAATATCCCCGCCCGCCGCATCCTGCGCGGCAGCGAAGAGATCCACCTGACGCCCATCGAGTTTCGCCTGCTGGCGGCGCTATTGAATAATCCCGGCAAAGTGCTTACCCAGCGCCAGCTGCTGAACCAGGTGTGGGGCCCTAACGCCGTGGAGCACAGCCATTATCTGCGGATCTATATGGGTCACCTGCGGCAAAAGCTGGAGGCCGATCCGGCGCGCCCGCAGCATCTGCTGACCGAAACCGGGATTGGCTATCGCTTTATGCCCTGAGCCCCGCCTCTGCAGTACCAGAGGCTGGCGATTTTCAGCCCTTCAGAGAGCAGCATGAAGCCAGCCAGGATCGCGAAAAGCCGGACGCCGGCGGCCTGAATCAGCCACAGACCCAAAGAAAGCGAAGGCTGCATAAACACCAGCCTGAGCGGCGTCTGCCCCCAGGCCAGCCACAGCCCATAGCGGCTCTGACGGAATAAGAGGATCATCGACAGCGGGATGCTGATAATCAGCAGCACATTCAGCGGATAGAGCCAGACCGCCGCAGCGCCCCAGGCGTGCAGCAGCTGGAGATAAGCCAGCAGGTCGTCGAAAAAAGGGAGTCGGCGGTGGGCAATATTCCACCATAAGAATTGCAGGACGAAAAAGAGATCCATCCACGCCCAGAACAAAAACAGGGACTTCCGTTGTATTTTCATCGCTATCCCTGCGAAAAAAATCAGGCCCGCGAGGGGCCTGATGGCCGTACGCCTTTAGGCGTTCTTCAGCACTTCACTGAC
This sequence comes from Klebsiella sp. C283, assembly GCF_048822555.1. Taxonomy (NCBI): domain Bacteria; kingdom Pseudomonadati; phylum Pseudomonadota; class Gammaproteobacteria; order Enterobacterales; family Enterobacteriaceae; genus Klebsiella; species Klebsiella sp. C283. The sequence continues at coordinate 269,414 of NZ_JBMEZS010000001.1, read as the reverse complement.
AATCTCTACCGCTTCTTTTTCGATCAGTTTGCGATGTTCTTCGCCGAGGAAGCTTTCACAGTAGATCTTGTAGGCGTCTTCGGTGCCTGACGGACGCGCCGCGAACCAGCCGTTGTCGGTCATCACTTTCAGGCCGCCAATCGCCGCCCCGTTGCCCGGCGCTGCGGTCAGACGGGCGGTGATCGGATCCCCCGCCAGGGTGTCAGCGCTGACCATTTCCGGCGACAGCTTAGACAGCGCCGCTTTCTGCGCGGAGGTCGCGGAAGCCTGCAGACGGTTGTAGCTCGGCGCGCCAAAGCGCTCCGCCAGCTCGTTATAGTGCTCCTGCGGGTTTTTCCCGGTCACTGCGGTGATTTCCGCCGCCAGCAGGCACATGATAATACCGTCTTTATCGGTGGACCACGGCGTGCCGTCGAAGCGCAGGAAGGAGGCCCCGGCGCTCTCTTCGCCGCCGAAACCGAAGCTGCCGTCGAACAGGCCGTCGACGAACCACTTAAAGCCCACCGGCACTTCCACCAGCTTGCGGCCCAGATCGTTCACCACGCGGTCAATCATCGCCGAGGAGACCAGGGTTTTACCGACCGCCACCTCTTTGCCCCACTGCGGACGATGCTGGAACAGGTAGTTAATCGCCACCGCCAGATAGTGGTTCGGGTTCATCAGCCCGGCTGGGGTGACAATCCCGTGACGGTCGTAATCCGGGTCGTTGGCAAACGCCAGATCGAACTTATCGCGCAGCGCCAGCAGGCCCGCCATCGCACATTCCGAGGAGCAGTCCATGCGGATGGCGCCGTCTTTATCGAGGTGCATAAAGCGGAAGGTCTGGTCTACCTGGTCGTTCACAATGGTCAGATTGAGCTTGTAGTGCTCGCCAATGCGTTTCCAGTATTCGATACCGGAACCGCCCAGCGGATCGACGCCCAGCGTCAGGCCCGCTTTCTGGATCGCCGCCATGTCGACGATATCCGCCAGGCCTTCAATAAACGGCTGCACCAGATCCTGCTCTTTGACGTGGCCGGAAGCCAGCGCCGCGTCCAGAGGAAGGCGTTTCACGCCCTGCAGGCCAGCGGCCAGCAGTTCGTTGGCGCGGTTTTCCACCACTTTGGTGACGTTGGTATCAGCCGGACCGCCGTTTGGCGGGTTGTACTTGATACCGCCATCTTCCGGCGGATTGTGTGACGGGGTGATCACAATGCCGTCCGCCAGCGGACCGCCTTTTTTGTTATGCACCAGAATCGCGTTGGAGACCGCCGGCGTCGGGGTGAAGCCATTGTTTTCCTGCACGATAACGTCAACGCCGTTGGCGGTTAACACTTCCAGCACCGAAATAAACGCCGGCTCGGACAGGGCGTGGGTATCTTTACCGACATAGCACGGACCGGTGATCCCGTTCTTCGCACGATCTTCCGCAATCGCCTGGGCGATGGCCAGGATATGCGGTTCGTTGAAGTTGTGACGCGCCGCGCTGCCGCGATGGCCGGAGGTGCCGAATTTGACCGCATGCTCCGCATTACCGACTTCAGGCTTCAGCACGTAGTACTGAGCAGTCAGTTGGGCGACGTTAATCAAATCACTCTGTTGCGCAGGCTGCCCCGCACGTTTATCGATTGCCATTGCCTGATCCTTCTGGTGCAAATGTTAAAAAGCTAGATCGTGCCGCAAACCTTTTCAATCAGCTCCGCAGGGAACTGCATCGACTGCATGATGTGCTCAATCATGCTGCATTTACGGCCGGTATTGGTATTGGTGATCACCCACCACGGTGTACCAGGAACCTGTTTCGGTTTGGTCTGATTACCGCTTTTCAGCAGCGTACGCGCATCTTCCGCGAAGTAGACGCGCGTGCGGCCATGCAGAGACTCGGTCGCCTCGGCAAATGCTTTACTGTCCAGGGAGTAGAGGGTCGTCAACACCAGCATAAAACGGTTCACCGCGCGCTTCTGCTCGGCGTATTCATCAGATAACAGCATCTCGCGCATGGCGCGGACTTTATCTTTCGCCGGGTTAGCGGGTTTCACCTCAACGGCAGGCGCGGGCGCCAGCGCCGGCGCGGCTTTGCTGACCTGTGTAGCTGGTTGGGAAACGGCGGAAAATTTCAGCATGCGCCGTAAAATGTCGGATGCGCTCTCGCCGATATGCAGAGTGTGGCTGGCAATATAGCGATAGAGTTCATCATCAACTTCAATTGTTTTCATCTTAATCCAGTGCGATATCTTTTCTGAATACAAATCGTTGGGATTATAAGTACAAATCCCAACCGCGGATAGCGTCAAACCAGGATGGCGGTAAAACTCAGAAAACTTCTGGGTCTTGCAGCCGGATGGCAGAATGTCCAACATAATACCCTAACCCGACGGAGCGAAAAAAAGAACTTTGCCATGAAATTAAATAGCCGAGCGCAATCTGCACAGAATCCGCACAACCACTCCCCGATCGTGCTGGTCCACGGTCTGTTTGGCAGCCTGGACAACCTGGGCATCCTCGCCCGCGACCTGGTCGCCGACCACGATATTCTGCAGGTCGATATGCGCAACCACGGTTTGTCGCCGCGGTCGCCAGAGATGACCTACCCCGCGATGGCGCAGGATCTGCTCGATACGCTCGACGCGCACCAGATTGAGCGCGCCACCTTTATCGGCCATTCGATGGGCGGCAAAGCGGTGATGGCGCTGACCGCCCTGGCGCCGGAGCGCATCAACGGTCTGGTGGCGATCGATATCGCCCCGGTGGATTATCATGTTCGCCGCCATGATGAGATCTTCGCCGCTATCCGCGCCGTCAGCGAATCCGCCGCCAGCACCCGCCAGCAGGCGGCGCAGGTGATGCGCGAGCATCTGCAGGAAGAGGGGGTGATTCAGTTCCTGCTGAAATCTTTCGTCGATGGCGACTGGCGCTTCAACGTCCCGGTGCTGTGGGACCAGTACCCGCATATCGTCGGCTGGGAAACCATCCCGGCCTGGCCGCATCCGACGCAGTTTATTCCCGGCGGCAACTCACCCTACGTGACCGACGCCTACCGCGACGCGCTGCTGGCCCAGTTCCCGCAGGCCCGGGCCCACGTCATCGCCGGCGCCGGACACTGGGTCCATGCCGAGAAACCCGAAGCGGTGTTGCGCGCGATCCGCCGCTATCTCACGAGCATTGGCGCCTGATTGGCTAAAATATGCCCGACCGCGCCGCAGAATGCCCGCGGTCGTTGGCGCAGCCGTTCGCCTGATGTATGATGGCGCGCTATCTGCGCCGGCTAGAGCCCGGCAGCTTGTTTCCCCGAAGTCACTCAGAATCATGGCAAAAGAACAAACGGACCGTACGACATTAGATTTGTTCGCAAACGAGCGTCGCCCGGGAAGACCAAAAACCAATCCGCTGTCGCGCGATGAACAACTGCGCATCAACAAACGTAATCAGCTGAAACGCGATAAAGTGCGCGGGCTGAAGCGCGTGGAGCTAAAGCTCAACGCCGACGCGGTCGATGCGCTTAACGAACTGGCGGAAGCGCGTAATATGAGCCGCAGCGATCTCATCGAAGAGATGCTGATGACGCAATTAACCGCCCTGCGCAGCCAGGGAAAAGTCTAACTTTCCGCGAAAAATCCGCATTCATGTAGCAGAGTGTGCAGTCGGGCGTGATTGCTGTTTCCGCGTCCTTGCCTGTTCTGCTATGATTGCCGTTATCTGTGGGCATCGCGTCCCTACCACATCATTTAAGTTTCAAGAGGTTATTTTACTCATGGCAATCATCGGCATCTTTTTTGGCAGCGACACCGGCAACACCGAAAATATTGCAAAAATGATTCAAAAGCAGCTTGGTAAAGATGTTGCTGATGTTCACGACATTGCCAAAAGCAGCAAAGAAGATCTGGAAGCCCACGACATCCTGCTGCTCGGCATCCCGACCTGGTACTACGGTGAAGCCCAGTGTGACTGGGACGACTTCTTCCCCACGCTGGAAGAGATCGACTTTAACGGCAAGCTGGTGGCGCTGTTCGGCTGCGGCGACCAGGAAGACTACGCAGAGTACTTCTGCGATGCGCTGGGCACCATCCGCGACATCATTGAGCCGCGCGGCGCGACCATCGTTGGCCACTGGCCGACTGCCGGCTATCACTTCGAGGCCTCCAAAGGCCTGGCGGATGACGACCACTTCGTCGGCCTCGCCATTGATGAAGACCGTCAGCCGGAACTGACCAACGAGCGCGTTGAGAAGTGGGTGAAGCAGGTGGCTGAAGAGCTGCACCTCGAAGAAATCAAAAACGCCTGATAATTAAGCGGCGCAATCATTGAGTTGCGTCGTATTAATAGACAAAAGCAATCAAACTAATAGCTACAAGTTTTTAACTTTTAATCACATATCTGTACAATGTCCTCTGATTCTACGAGGCACGTGACGCAGTTTGTAGCTGGTGCCTCGTTTTTGACAGCAAACCAGGCCCGATGCTTGCAGTTTTCATTTACCAGTGGCAGTTCTATAATGAGACGCATTACGTCGGGTTAATTTCTGTATGACTTCCGTTGAAGGAAGTAGATCGTTTAGCAACAGGACAGATTCCGCATGACTGACAACAATACCGCATTAAAGAAGGCTGGCCTGAAAGTCACACTTCCTCGACTGAAAATCCTTGAAGTGCTGCAGGAACCGGATAACCATCATGTCAGTGCGGAAGACTTATATAAACGCCTGATCGACATGGGCGAAGAGATTGGTCTGGCGACCGTTTACCGCGTCCTCAACCAGTTTGATGACGCCGGTATCGTGACTCGTCATAATTTTGAAGGCGGTAAATCCGTTTTCGAACTGACCCAGCAGCATCACCACGATCACCTGATCTGCCTCGACTGCGGCAAAGTGATCGAATTCAGTGATGACTCTATCGAAGCGCGCCAGCGTGAAATCGCTTCCCGTCACGGCATCCGCCTGACCAACCACAGTCTGTATCTGTACGGTCACTGTGCGGAAGGTGATTGCCGCGAGGACGAACACGCCCACGACGCGGTGGAAAAGTAATTCCCTGCTTCGCCTGCTCTGAAAAGCCAACCAGCCGGTTGGCTTTTTTATGGGCGCTTCTGCCGCGCTTCCCGCTCACGTCCCGGCGGCGACCCTCGCGAGTCCCCGCTTTGTCCGGAGAGTTGATATGGAACTTCGCCAGCTACGCTATTTTACGCGCATTGTTGAAACCGGCAGCATGGGCCGCGCCGCGCTCGATCTGAATATCGGCGTCTCGGCGCTCAGCCAGCAGATCGCGCGTCTGGAAAATGAGCTGTCCATTCGCCTCCTGCAGCGAACCTCTCGCGGCGTGACGCCCACCAGCGCGGGCCTCGCTTTCTACTCACAGGCGCAGCTGGCGCTACGTCATGCCGATGATGCCATCCTCGCCGCCCGCGAGGCGCGGCTGTCGGGCCACGTCAGCGTCGGTATGGCCCCCAGCACCGCCTCCGTTCTTGGCGTGCCGTTCATCAACGCGATGCGCGAGAGCTACCCCGACGTTCGCCTGCACCTGGTGGAAAGCCTCTCCGGGAATCTGGAGCGGATGATCAACACCCGCCAGCTGGATTTAGCCATCGTCTTCCAGCAGGAGAAGATCCTGCGCTGGAGCGCCAGACCGGTGCTCGAAGAGCGCCTGTTTCTGATCGGCACCCATGCGCTGTTGGCCTCGCTGCCGGATGACCCTGTTTCCCCTGACCAGCTCACCACCCTGCCGCTGATTATGCCAAGCCAGGGCCACGGCCTGCGCGGCAGGCTGGAGGCGGTTTGCCAGCAGCACAGCCTCAGCGTTGAGGTGGTGGCGGACATTGACGGTCTGGCCCTGCTGATGCAGGCCGTGCGCAGCGGACTGGGCGCCACTCTGCAGCCCGGGGCCGCTATTTCCCACCTCGACCATCAGGCGCTGAGGGTGATCGGCATCGCTAATCCGGTCCTCAGCCGCCCCAACTTTCTGGTCAGCCTGTCGGATGATGAGCTCACCCCGGCAGGCCTTGCGGCACGGGTCATACTAAGCAAAGTCATGCGCCAGCTGGTGGAGTCCGATCGCTGGCCAGGCGCCACCCTTTACGTTAACTAAACCCCTCTTTAGCGTTACGCCATAGCGCCCCGTCGCCGTTACCGCCTACATTCCCATTACAAATTTAACAATCCATTAAATTGTAAGGGAGCCGATAATGGTGGATGTACTGGTCATTGGCGGCGGCAATGCCGCGCTATGCGCCGCCTTAACCGCCCGGGAAGCCGGCGCCTCGGTGCTGCTGCTGGAGGCGGCGCCGCGGGAGTGGCGAGGCGGCAATTCGCAGCACACGCGTAACCTGCGCTGTATGCACGATGCGCCGCAGGACGTGCTGGTCGACAGCTATCCGGAAGAGGAGTACTGGCAGGATCTGCTGCGCGTCACCGAAGGGAACACCAACGAAGCGCTGGCCCGGCTGGTGATCCGCACCTCGTCACAGTGCCGGGACTGGATGCGTCAGCACGGGGTTAACTTTCAGCCGCCGCTCTCCGGCGCCCTGCACGTGGCCCGCACCAACGCCTTTTTTATGGGCGGCGGCAAAGCGCTGGTCAATGCCTATTACCGCAGCGCAGAGCGGATGGGGGTGCAGATCCGCTACAACACGCCGGTGCAGGCTCTGGAACTGCGCAACGGTGAATTTGTCGCCGCGCTGGCGGGCGAGGAACGGATTGTCGCGAGAAGCTGCGTCCTCGCCGCCGGCGGATTTGAATCCAACCGCGAGTGGCTGCGCGAGGCCTGGGGGCAAAATGACCGCGGCGAATGGCCCGCCGATAACTTTCTCATCCGCGGCACGCGCTTCAACCAGGGGGTGCTGCTCAAGTTTATGATCGACGCCGGGGCCGATATCATCGGCGATCCTTCCCAGTCCCACTGCGTCGCCATTGACGCCCGGGCGCCGCTCTATGACGGCGGGATCTGCACCCGCGTCGACTGCGTTTCGCTGGGGGTGGTGGTCAACCGCGATGCCGTGCGCTTTTATGATGAGGGGGAAGATTTCTGGCCTAAACGCTACGCCATCTGGGGCCGACTGGTCGCCCACCAGCCTGGACAGATCGGCTACTCGATCATCGACAGCAAAGCCATCGGCCACTTTATGCCCCCCGTCTTTCCCGGCGCTCAGGCCAATACCATCGCGGAACTGGCCCGCCAGTTGGGGCTGGACGGCGAACGCTTAGCGCAAACCATCGCCGACTATAATGCCGCCTGCGCGCCGGGCCAGTTCGATCACACCCGCCTGGATAACTGCGCGACCTCTGGCCTCACGCCGGCGAAAACCCACTGGGCGCGCCCCATCGATACGCCGCCTTACTACGGCTACGCCCTGCGTCCGGGGATCACCTTCACCTACCTCGGGCTCTACGTCGACGACACCGCCGCCGTCCATTTCGCCGGTCAACCTAGCCGTAATCTGTTCGTCGCCGGGGAAATGATGGCCGGCAACGTGCTGGGCAAGGGCTACACCGCCGGCGTCGGGATGTCGATCGGCACCACCTTCGGCCGCATCGCCGGCCAGCAAGCCGCCCGGGCGGCGCAGCAGGAGAAACACCATGAAGTCGCTTGAAAAGCTGATCATTGACGCGCAGATCATCACCGAACCGGAGGCGGAAGTCGAACGGGTGATGCAAGTGTGTAACGCCTGCCGCTACTGCGAAGGGTTTTGCGCCGTGTTCCCGGCGATGACCCAGCGCCTGGCCTTTGGCAAGGCGGACATCAACTATCTGGCTAACCTGTGCCATAACTGCGGCGCTTGCCTGCATGCCTGCCAGTATGCGCCACCGCACGAGTTCGCCATTAACGTGCCGAAGGCGATGGCCGAAGTCCGGCTCGAGACCTATCAACACTACGCCCAGCCCGCCGCCTTTGGCAGCCTGTACCGCCGGGCCGGCATGACCACCGTGCTGGCGCTGGTCGGCGGCCTGATTGTCTTTCTGCTGCTGGCGATGGGGCTCAAAGGCTCGCTGCGCCATCCGCCGCTGGCGGGCGACTTCTACCAGATATTCCCCCATAACCTGCTGGCGTGGATGTTTGGTTCGGTCTTTGTGCTGGCGATTGGCTTACTGATGAGCGGGGTGATCCGCTTCTGGCGCGAGATCTCCCCGGGCCAGCCGCAACCGATTGATATTGCGAAGGCATCCCATGATGCGCTGACGCTGAAATATCTCGACGGAGGCCACGGGAAAGGCTGCAACGAAGCCGATGACGCCTTCACCCTGCTGCGCCGCCGTTTCCACCACTGCACCTTCTACGGCTTTATGCTCTGTTTCGCCGCCACCGTGGTGGCCACGGGCTATCACTATATCGCCGGCCAGGAAGCCCCCTACCCGTTCTTCAGCCTGCCGGTGCTGCTCGGCACCCTCGGCGGCATCGGCCTGCTGGTCGGTCCGGCGGGCCTGCTGTGGCTGAACCTGCGCCGCTCGCCGCTGCACGGCGACGCGCGGCAGAAACCGATGGATCGCGGATTTATTCTGCTGCTGCTGCTGACCAGCTTCACCGGCCTGGCGCTGCTGGCGGGGCGGGATACTTCGTGGATGGGCGTCCTGCTCGCCATCCACCTCGGGGTGGTGATGGCCCTGTTCTTAACCCTGCCGTATGGAAAATTTGCCCACGGATTTTATCGCTGTGCGGCGTTACTCAAGTGGGCGATTGAGAAACGCCGCGGAAAACAGGCGGGCGTCGCCGGCGACTGACCTGCCCCTCTGCACCCGATAACAACAAGATAAAGACAATGGAGAGCACCCCCTATGACCCAACAACCCACTCGCGCCGGCACCGTCGGCGCTATCCTCCGCGTGACCAGCGGGAATTTTCTCGAACAGTTCGACTTCTTCCTGTTTGGCTTTTACGCCACCTATATCGCCCGCACCTTCTTTCCGGCGGAGAGCGAGTTCGCGGCGCTGATGCTCACCTTTGCGGTATTTGGCTCGGGCTTCCTGATGCGTCCTATCGGCGCGGTGGTGCTCGGCGCTTATATCGACAGAATCGGTCGCCGCAAAGGGCTGATGGTCACCCTGGCGATCATGGGCTGCGGGACGCTACTCATCGCCCTGGTCCCTGGCTATCAGACTATCGGCGTGCTGGCGCCGATCCTCGTGTTAGTGGGCCGTCTGCTGCAGGGCTTCTCGGCGGGCGTCGAGCTTGGCGGAGTGTCGGTCTATCTCTCTGAAATCGCTACGCCGGGCAATAAAGGCTTCTATACCAGCTGGCAGTCCGCCAGCCAGCAGGTGGCTATCATCATGGCGGCGCTGATCGGCTATGCGCTGAACGCCACGCTGGAACATGAGGAGATTGCCGCCTGGGGCTGGCGCATCCCCTTTTTTATTGGCTGTATGATCATTCCGCTGATTTTCGTGCTGCGCCGCTCGCTGCAGGAGACCGAGGAATTCCTGCAGCGTAAACATCGCCCGGATACCAAAGAGATCCTGACCACCATCGCCAGAAACTGGCGCATTATTACCGCGGGGACGCTGCTGGTAGCGATGACCACCACCACTTTCTACTTTATTACTGTCTATACGCCAACCTACGGCAGAGCAGTGCTGCACCTCAGCGCCCGCGACAGCCTGCTGGTCACCATGCTGGTGGGCATCTCCAATTTTATCTGGTTACCGATTGGCGGCGCGATCTCCGATCGGATCGGTCGTCGCCCGGTGCTGATGGGGATTACCGTGCTGGCGCTGCTCACCACCTGGCCGGTGATGCACTGGCTCACCGCCGCGCCGGATTTCACCCGTATGACGCTGGTCCTGTTGTGGTTTTCCTTCTTCTTTGGCATGTATAACGGCGCGATGGTGGCGGCGCTCACCGAAGTGATGCCGGTTTATGTCCGCACCGTGGGCTTTTCGCTGGCCTTCAGCCTCGCCACCGCCATCTTCGGCGGCCTGACGCCGGCTATCTCCACTGCCCTGGTCGAGCTTACCGGCGATAAAAGCGCGCCGGGATGGTGGCTGATGTGCGCTGCGCTGTGCGGGTTCATCGCCACCGCGCTGCTGTTCGTGCGCCTGAGTCGCGGCTATCAGCCGGCGGAGAGTCAGCGCTAAAAAAACAAACGGGCGGAGATAGACTCCGCCCGTTTGCCGCTGCCGTCTGGCTTAATGGGTGGTGTTATTGCTGCGGATCTCTTTCCAGATCTGGTCGCAGCGCGCTTTCACCGCCTGATCGTTACCGGTACGGGTAGCCTGGATACACTGCTGATAATCCAGTACCCGGACGCTCTCCTGGTTAGCAAACTGCTGGTGCTGTTTATCCTCTTTCAGGACATTCAGTACGCTCTGGCAGGCTTCAATTTTGTCCGGATTGCCTTCCGCCGTATTAATACAGGCGCTATAGGCATCTTTCAGTTTGGTGTCTTCTTTCGGTGCCGGCGACGTGGTGCAGGCCACCAGAGCCGATGCCATCATGGCAATAAGCAGCATTTTTTTCATTGTCGTTCTCCCAGAGGTGCGGCAGGCTCACGCCCGCCGCGCAGGCATCAGAAAATTGTGAACGGGGCGATAACCATGAACTTCACGTCGCGCTCATCCTGGAAGATGTTGCCGTAGCCGCCGCTCCAGCTCGGAATATCGGAATGGTTGTCGTACTGGGTAAAGTGCAGTTTAAACAGCGTGCCCTTCGCCCGGCCTTCCTGCACGGTATACAGCGCATCCAGGCTGTAGGCCGACTCTTTCAGACGGTAATCAGCGTCATAGTAGGCGTCCGGGGAGGACATTTTGCCCGGCTTCGCATCCCAGGCGTACACATAAGACGCGCCAAACGCCCAGCCCGGCATATCCCAGTTTTTCATGTCATACATCGCGCCGAAGAAGACCGCTTTTTCGCCGTTGGCGTTGAAGTCGGAGCGGTTATCCCACCAGATATCGAGACGACCGTTGGAGGAGGCGTAGGTCGGGGTCATACGCTGCAGGAAGTAGCCCTGCTGGCCATCGGCCTTCACCCAGGTCCCTTCCAGACGCAGATCCAGCACATCCGCCACTTTATAGCCAAAGGTTAACGCCTGCAGCCATGCGGTGCCGTCATAGATGTCGTTGACCCCGCCGTTGCTGACCTTATCGCGAGTGCCGTAGAACTGGTAGCTGGTGCTCAACGGCGCGCCGGCGACGTCAAACTTGTAGCTGGCTTTAGCAAAGTACTGATCGATATAGCCCTGAGCCTGACCAAATGCCGCCTCCAGCACCAGGTCGTTTTTGAAATCATATTTGGCGCCGACGGAGTGGAGATAATCGACTTTGGTCTTCTTATCGTTCTGGTAGAAATCATCCATCTCAATATGCCATGGCGCTTTATACTCGTTCGTCCACATGTAGGAGAAACTTAACGCGCCCGCGGTGCCATAGTCGAAGTTGGCCCCGGCTTCCGCCCCCTGATAGGTACCCGGCATAAAGCTCCAGTGCGGCGCCAGCAGGGTCTGACCGGTTGGCTGGATGTAGCCCGCGCGCGCCCACGCCGGACCGTATTTGAATTTCGCAGCGGCTTTATACAGGCTGATGCCGCTCTTATCGCCGGAGTAGTCTTCGTCATAGGCTTTGTTACGCGACGAGAAGGCGATTTCGTTCGGGTGGCCGCTGTCGCCGTTCTCCGCCATTTCAATCGCGGTAAACGCCGCAATATCAAGGCCAAACATATCGGCGGCATAGCCGGACTGGAAGTCCAGGTTGGCGTTCCAGGTGGAGTGGGAAAGGTTGGTTTTGTATTTGCCGCCGTCGGTCACATCTTTACGGTCACGCTCACGCTGCCAGTAATAGATACCGCCGGTTAAAGTAGAATCATCGATAAAGCCTGCTGCGCTGGCCTGCGGAATCACAACCCAGCCCGACATCGCGGTGACGGCGGCAATAGCCAGCGCCAGCGTACTACGTTTGCCACTAAACGTACGCATGTGCATATCCTCTTTGACGTTTTAAAAGGCGAAGACCAGGGGGTCATTCGCTAAAAAAAATAAATAACACTGCAAAATGTGGGGCGGTGAAAAAGGCCGCGAAACCACTGTAGATAGACTATTTTTCGTGACGCGAATTATCAATGTTTTTCGTGAGGCAAAGCTTAAGATTATGACAAAGCGCACATAATTTATGTCGTTTTGTTACAGTCTTATCTCTGATGATTTTGTCATGGAAGTCATTGCAAAATCAGGGAAAAACGCAAAACCTGAAAGCGATTACATTGGTTTTTTGTATGAGACAGGAAATATCAGAAGCGTTATTTATTTCCGGTTTGAAACAGAATTAATTCGCTTCGCGAAAATAAAAAGAGTAATTGGCTGATTCTGAAACAAAAAAAGCGCCGCAGAGTGCGGCGCTTTGACGGTAGGGAAACGGTTATTCGCCCGCTTTCGCCCAGGTATCGCGCAGACCGACGGTGCGGTTAAACACCAGACTGGTTGCGGTTGCATAGCGGCTGTCGAGGCAGAAGTAACCTTCACGCTCAAACTGGTAAGCTTTACCGGCTTCCGCCTGCGCCAGGCTCGGCTCCGCGTAACCCTGTTTGATCACCAGCGATTCCGGATTGATCACCGCGAGGAAATCCTCCGCTGCACCCGGGTTTGGTACGCTGAACAGGCGATCGTAGAGACGGATCTCTACCGGCAGCGCATGCGCCGCGCTCACCCAGTGGATCACGCCTTTGACCTTGCGGCCGTCAGCCGGATCTTTACTCAGGGTGTCGGCATCGTAGGTGCAGAAGATAGTGGTGATATTGCCTTCGGCATCTTTCTCCACGCGTTCCGCTTTGATGACGTAGGCGTTGCGCAGACGCACTTCTTTGCCCAGCACCAGACGCTTGTACTGCTTGTTGGCTTCTTCACGGAAGTCCGCGCGGTCGATCCAGATTTCCGCGCTGAACGGCACTTCGCGGCTGCCCATCTCCGGCTTGTTCGGATGGTTCGGCATCGCCACCATTTCGCTTTCGCCCTGCGGGTAGTTCTCGATAACCAGTTTCACCGGATCGATCACTGCCATCGCGCGCGGCGCGTTTTCGTTGAGATCTTCGCGAATGCAGGACTCCAGCGACGCCATCTCAATAGTGTTGTCCTGCTTGGTCACGCCGATGCGCTTGCAGAATTCGCGGATGGATTCGGCGGTGTAGCCGCGACGACGCAGACCGGAGATGGTCGGCATACGCGGATCGTCCCAGCCTTCCACGTGCTTCTCGGTCACCAGCTGGTTCAGCTTACGCTTGGACATCACCGTGTATTCAAGATTCAGGCGCGAGAATTCGTACTGGCGCGGGTGAACCGGGATGCTGATGTTGTCCAGCACCCAGTCGTACAGACGACGGTTGTCCTGGAACTCCAGGGTACACAGCGAGTGGGTAATGCCTTCCAGCGCATCGCTGATGCAGTGGGTGAAGTCGTACATCGGGTAGATGCACCACTTGTTGCCGGTCTGATGATGCTCAGCGAACTTAATGCGGTACAGCACCGGATCGCGCATCACGATGAACGGCGACGCCATATCGATCTTCGCGCGCAGGCAGGCCTTGCCCTCTTCGAAGCCGCCGCTGCGCATTTTTTCGAACAGCGCCAGGTTTTCTTCCACGCTGCGGTCGCGATACGGGCTGTTCTTACCCGGCGCTTTCAGGGTGCCGCGATATTCACGAATTTCATCAGGAGAGAGTTCATCAACATAGGCCAGGCCTTTGTTGATCAGCTCAACCGCATACTGATGCAGCTGATCAAAGTAGTCAGACGAGTAGCAAACGTCCCCGGACCAGTGGAAACCTAACCACTGCACGTCGTTTTTAATCGACTCCACGTATTCGATATCTTCTTTCACCGGGTTGGTGTCATCGAAACGCAGGTTGCATTGGCCCTGATAATCCTGGGCGATGCCGAAGTTCAGGCAGATGGATTTCGCATGGCCAATGTGCAGATAACCGTTCGGCTCCGGCGGGAAGCGGGTGTGAACGGTGGTGTGCTTACCGGTAGCCAGATCTTCATCAATGATCTGACGGATAAAGTTAGTCGGGCGGGCTTCTGCCTCACTCATCACGGGTTCCTCAAAGCGTAAACAACGTATAACGGCACATGATCTTACAAGCAGGGCGTAGTGACAACTATTAGTTACGTAAAATAGGTATCAGAAGAGGATTATGGGGCCGACTGCTGCAAAAAAAAGCGGCGAAGGTTTCCCTTCGCCGCTGAGGCATAAACTCGACTCAGGAGCCTTACTTGCCTTTAATCTCATACAGCGGCGTCTGGCCGGCAACGACCTTACCGCTCGCCAGTATCACCAGCGCGCTGTAGTCATCGCTGTTGCTGCAGACCACCGGGCTAATCATCGAGCGCGCGTTGGCGTTGAGGAAGTCCAGATCCATTTCCAGAATCGGCTCGCCCGCCTTCACGTCCGCGCCCTCTTCAACCAGACGTTTGAAGCCCTTGCCTTCCAGCGCCACGGTGTCGATACCCATGTGGACAACGATTTCCGCACCGTTGTTGGTTTCGAGGCAGAACGCGTGGTTAGTGTTGAAAATTTTCACCACGGTACCGGCGGCCGGGGCCACCACGATGTTGCTGGTCGGTTTCACCGCGATACCGTCGCCGACGGCTTTGCTGGCGAAGGCTTCGTCCGGCACCTGTTCGAGGGCCACCACGTCACCGGTAATCGGCGAAACCAGCGACTCAACGGTCTTCGCGTTCGCTACCGCCTGCGGTTTAGCCGCGGGCGCTGCGGTGGCGACGTTGCCAGCCGGTGCGGCTGCCGCTGCCGCTACCGGGCCGCGGGTCACCACTTTTTTCATCTCATCGCCGATAGACTCTGCCTTCGCGCCGACGATAACCTGGATGGTTTGCTTATTCAGTTTCACCACCCCGGACGCGCCGAGACGTTTACAGGCGGCGTCGTTGACTTTCGCCGAATCGCCCACGGTCAGGCGCAGACGGGTGATACAGGCGTCAATCGCTTTCAGGTTGTCCGTTCCGCCCACTGCGGCGATATAGCTGGTCGCCAGCTGGGTCAGGCCTTCTTCAGTGTTGCTGTTCGCTTCTTCCGTAACCACGTCAGCGGCTTTGTCTTCACGACCCGGCGTTTTCAGGTTGAACATGCGGATCACCGCGCTGAACAGCAGGAAGTAGATGAAGAAGAACACCACGCCCATCACCAGCAGCATCCAGACGTTTTTGCTGGCGGCCGGCAGGCTGTACATCAGCACGTAGTCAATAGCGCCTGCGGAGAAGGAGAAGCCCGCATGAATGCCCAGCGCCGTTGCGATGAACAGGCTGATACCGGTCAGTACCGCGTGCAGGAGGTACAGCAGCGGAGCCAGGAACATGAACAGGAATTCCAGCGGCTCGGTTACCCCGGTCAGGAACGCGGTGATGGCAACAGACAGCAGCATACCGCCCACCATCGGACGACGCGCTTTCGGAGCGGCCAGATACATCGCCAGCGCAGCGCCCGGCAGACCAAACATCATGATCGGGAAGAAGCCGGACATGAACATCCCCGCGGTGCCGTCGCCGGCGTAGAAGCGGTTGATGTCGCCGTGGAACACGGCGCCTGCGGCGTTCGTGAACTCACCAATCTGGAACCAGGCGATGGTGTTCAGCACCTGATGCAGACCGGTCGGGATCAGCAGACGGTTGATAAAGCCGAAGATACCGGAACCCAGCGCCCCTGCGGAAACGATCCACTCGCCGCCCGCATGGATAGCGTGCTGCACCGGCGGCCAGACGTAGCCGAAGAGCGCCGCGAGGATCAAACAGAAGAAGCCGGTGGCGATCGGCACGAAGCGTTTGCCGCCGAAGAAGCTCAGGAAGTCCGGCAGCTTGATGCCGGCCCAGCGATTGTACACCGCCCCTGCTACCAGACCGGTAATGATACCGGCCAGTACGCCCATGTTGATTTCCGGATTGATGGTGACCATCGCTTTGGTCATCACGAAATAACCTACTGCCCCGGCCAGCGCCGCAGAACCGGCGTTATCCTTGGACCAGCTTGACGCCACACCGATAGCAAAGATCAGCGCCAGGTTGTCGAAGATAGCCCCACCCGCTTGCGCGATGAAGGGTACATTCAACAGGTCTGGTTGCCCGAAACGCAGCAGCAATGCCGCGACCGGCAGCACTGCGATAGGGAGCTGTAACGCCCTACCCAGTCGCTGAAAGAAACCTAAAATATTCATCTTATTCCCCCTATGAGACCCCGATGAGGCTCATTTTCAAAGCCACTTTTTTATTGTGTAACAAGGTCGGTTTTATCACTTACCGGCAAAGTGTGTGAAAAATTAATTCGTATCGCAAATTAAACGGGTATTTTTTGTGATAATTATCACCAAATATCGTATTCACCCCTCCCTTAGACTGGCTAACATCGAAAACTTATTTTATCATTCAAAAAATCAACACGGATTGACCCCGGTCGGCGCAGTTGCTGCAATACTCTCCTCAGAGTGCTGGCGCCAATCCGCCAGATTCTACTTTTAACTATAGAGGTGAAGAATGAGACTGATCCCCCTGGTAACCGCTGAGCAGGTCGGTAAATGGGCTGCCCGCCATATCGTGAACCGCATTAATGCATTCAAACCAACCGCGGACCGTCCGTTCGTGCTGGGTCTGCCGACCGGCGGCACACCGCTCACCGCCTACAAGGCGCTGGTTGAAATGCATAAAGCAGGCCAGGTTAGCTTCAAACACGTTGTCACCTTCAACATGGATGAATACGTTGGCCTGCCGAAAGAGCATCCGGAAAGCTATCATAGCTTCATGCACCGTAATTTCTTTGACCACGTTGATATTCCGGCAGAAAATATCAACCTGCTGAATGGTAACGCGCCGGACATCGATGCGGAATGCCGTCGCTATGAAGAAAAAATTCGTTCCTACGGTAAAATCCACCTGTTTATGGGCGGCGTGGGCAACGATGGCCACATCGCGTTCAACGAACCGGCCTCTTCTCTGGCGTCCCGCACCCGTATTAAGACCCTGACCCATGACACCCGTGTGGCGAACTCCCGCTTCTTCGACGGCGACGTGGATCTGGTGCCGAAATATGCGCTGACCGTCGGCGTGGGCACCCTGCTGGATGCAGAAGAAGTCATGATTCTGGTGCTGGGCCATCAGAAAGCGCTGGCGCTGCAGGCGGCAGTTGAAGGTAACGTCAACCACATGTGGACCATTACCTGTCTGCAGCTGCATCCGAAGGCGGTGATCGTCTGCGACGAACCGTCCACCATGGAGCTGAAAGTGAAGACGCTGAAATATTTCAACGAATTAGAAGCTGAAAATATTAAAGGTCTGTAATGTAGTCGCGTCCCGCGACTTTGCGCGGGACCATCTTTTTCTTTGTATGCATCATCAGGCCGGCGGCAAACGAACGTTCCCGGGCCTGATGAGGCGTATATACCGGGGGTCGTAATGTATGCATTAACCCAGGGCCGGGTTTATACCGGTCATGAAATTCTCGATGACCATGCGGTTGTTATCGCTAATGGCCTTATCGAACGTCTTTGTCCGCTGGCAGATTTGCCGTCTGACATCGAGCAGCGCTCAGTCAACGGCGCGATCCTCGCCCCCGGTTTTATCGACGTCCAGCTCAACGGCTGCGGCGGCGTGCAGTTTAACGACAGCCCTGACGCGGTCACTGTCGAAACGCTGGAGATCATGCAGAAGGCCAACGAACGCTCAGGCTGCACCAGCTTCCTGCCGACGCTGATTACCTCCAGCGACGATCTGATGAAGCAAGGCGTCCGCGTGATGCGCGAATACCTGCAAAAGCACCCGAACCAGGCGCTGGGTCTGCATCTTGAAGGACCGTGGCTGAATATCGTTAAGAAAGGCACCCACAATCCCGACTACGTGCGTAAACCGGACGCGGCGCTGGTCGATTTCCTGTGCGACAACGCCGATGTGATCACCAAAGTGACCCTCGCCCCTGAGCGCGTCGAGCCGGAAGTGATCCGCAAACTGGTCGCCGCCGGGATCGTCGTCTCCGCGGGCCACTCCAACGCCACGCTGAAAGAGGCGAAAGTGGGCTTCCGCGCGGGCATTACCTTCGCCACCCACCTGTATAATGCGATGCCGTACATTACCGGCCGCGAACCGGGTCTGGCCGGGGCGATTTTTGACGAGCCGGATGTCTACTGCGGTATTATTGTCGACGGGATGCACGTCGATTACGCCAACGTGCGCAACGCCAAGCGCCTGAAAGGCGACAAACTGTGCCTGGTCACCGACGCCACCGCGCCGGCGGGGGCGAATATTGACCAGTTCATTTTTGCCGGGAAAACAATATACTACCGCAACGGGCTGTGCGTAGATGAAAACGGCACCCTCAGCGGATCTTCCCTGACCATGATTGAAGGGGTGCGTAATCTGGTTGAGCATTGCGGTGTGGCGCTGGACGAAGTATTGCGGATGGCGACGCTCTATCCCGCGCGCGCCATTGGTGTGGACAAGCAGCTCGGCAGCATTGCGCCGGGTATGGTCGCTAACCTGACCGCCTTTACACGCGATTATAAAATCACCAAGACCATCGTTAATGGTAACGAGGTCGTCACTGAGTAAGTAAAAGTATGACAGCAGGCGGACAAGCTCAAATTGGTAACGTTGACCTCGTAAAACAACTGAACAGCGCGGCCGTGTACCGCCTGATTGACCAGCATGGGCCTATCTCGCGCATTCAGATCGCGGAACAAAGCCAGCTTGCCCCTGCCAGCGTGACCAAAATCACGCGTCAGCTTATTGAGCGCGGCCTGATCAAAGAAGTCGATCAGCAGGCCTCCACCGGGGGGCGCCGCGCCATCTCCATCATTGCGGAGACGCGTAACTTCAACGCCATTGGCGTGCGCCTTGGCCGCTATGACGCCACCCTGACCCTCTATGATTTAAGCAGCAAGACCCTGGAGGAGGAGCATTTCCCGCTGCCCGAGCGCACCCAGGAAACGCTGGAACACGCCCTGCTGAATATCATCGCCACTTTTATCGAAAACTGTCAGCGCAAAATCCGCGAGCTGATCGCCATCTCGGTGATCCTGCCGGGGCTGGTGGATCCGGAAAGCGGCGTGATCCGCTATATGCCGCACATTGCGGTGGAAAACTGGGGCCTGGTCGGGGCGCTGGAAAAACGCTTCAACGTTACCTGCTTTGTCGGGCACGATATCCGCAGTCTGGCGCTGGCCGAGCACTATTTTGGCGCAAGCCAGGACTGCGAAGACTCCATTCTGGTGCGCGTGCACCGCGGCACCGGGGCGGGGATCATCTCCAACGGACGCATTTTTATTGGCCGTAACGGCAACGTGGGCGAAATTGGCCATATTCAGGTCGATCCGCTGGGCGAACGCTGCCACTGCGGCAACTTCGGCTGCCTGGAGACCGTCGCGGCGAACGCCGCCATCGAACATCGCGTTCGCCATCTGCTGGACCAGGGCTACCAGAGCCGCCTGACCCTCGATGACTGCACGATCAAAACCATCTGCAAAGCGGCCAACAAGGGCGATGCCCTGGCCTGCGAGGTGATCGAGTACGTAGGGCGTCACCTCGGAAAAACGATCGCCATCGCCATCAACCTGTTCAATCCGCAAAAAATCGTCGTCGCCGGCGAAATTGTGGAAGCCGAGAAAGTGCTGCTCCCGGCCATTGAGGGCTGCATTAACGCCCAGGCGCTGAAGGCGTTTCGTAAGAACCTGCCGGTGGTGCGCTCCACCCTCGATCATCGCTCAGCGATTGGCGCCTTCGCGCTGGTCAAACGCGCCATGCTCAATGGCACGCTGCTGCAGCGCTTGCTTGAGAGCTAATCGCCCCCCTTTATAGATAAGCGCGTCGCTCTGTCACTGGCGGGCATCGCCCGTCAGAGGTGTGAAACCGCATCGATGACGCGTATAGTTTCGTCTTTGTTAATGATTCTGGACCCACCATGACCATTCAAAACATAATTTGTGATATTGACGGCGTGCTGATGCACGATAACGTCGCCGTTCCCGGCGCTGCCGAGTTTATCAAGCGCATCCTCGATAAAGGCATGCCGCTGGTGATGCTGACCAACTACCCGTCGCAAACCGGCCAGGATCTGGCGAACCGTTTCGCCACCGCCGGGATTGAGGTGCCGGATAGCGCCTTTTACACCTCGGCAATGGCGACGGCCGATTTTCTGCGCCGCCAGGAAGGCAAGAAAGCCTATGTGGTGGGTGAAGGGGCGCTGATCCACGAGCTGTATAAAGCCGGCTTTACCATTACCGATGTCAACCCGGATTTTGTCATCGTCGGGGAAACCCGCTCCTTTAACTGGGAAATGATGCATAAGGCGGCCTTCTTTGTCGCCAATGGCGCCCGCTTCATTGCCACCAACCCGGATACTCACGGTCGCGGCTTCTACCCGGCCTGCGGCGCTCTGTGCGCCGGGATCGAGAAGATCTCCGGCCGTAAGCCGTTTTACGTCGGTAAACCCAGCCCGTGGATCATCCGCTCAGCGCTTAACAAAATGCAGGCCCACTCCGAACAGACGGTGATCGTCGGCGACAATCTGCGCACCGACATTCTGGCCGGCTTCCAGGCGGGGCTGGAGACCATTCTGGTGCTCTCCGGCGTCTCGACCCTCGACGACATCGACAGCATGCCGTTCCGCCCGTCGTGGATCTACCCTTCCGTCGCGGAAATCGATATTTTCTAATGCCAGCCACGTCTCAGGACGTGGTTGTTCATTTCTGACGCCGGCTAAAAGCGCCCCATCTAATAAAAACGGCTTGTAATTGCGTATTCTTCAATAAAGCCGTTCAAAAGATACTCTTTTTTTACTGTTCAACAATCGCAGTTGCGTTTTTTCTTTTTCCGGCCGTAAAACCCTTGCGCCGGCTCCCCCTTTACGGCATTTTCTTAAGCACGCACTCAGGCTTCGCCACGAGACGAAGCCAGCACAACATCAAACACGACAGGGTAATGGAGAAGGCTATGTGTTCTATTTTTGGCGTACTGGATATTAAAACTGACGCAGGCGAGCTGCGTAAAAAGGCGCTGGAGCTTTCCCGCCTGATGCGCCATCGCGGTCCGGACTGGTCTGGCGTGTATGCCAGCGACAAAGCGATTCTGGCGCACGAGCGCCTGTCGATTGTCGACGTCAACGCCGGCGCCCAGCCGCTGTACAACGCCGAAAAAACCCATGCGCTGGCCGTTAACGGCGAAATCTACAACCATCAGGCGCTGCGCGCGGAATATGGCGATCGCTATCAGTTCCAGACCGGCTCCGACTGCGAAGTGATCCTCGCGCTGTATCAGGAAAAAGGCCCGGCGTTCCTCGACGACCTGCAGGGGATGTTCGCCTTCGCCCTGTACGACAGCGAAAAAGACGCGTACTTAATTGGTCGCGACCATATCGGTATTATTCCGCTGTATATGGGCCATGACGAACACGGCAACTTCTACGTCGCCTCAGAAATGAAAGCCCTGGTGCCGGTGTGCCGCACCATTAAAGAGTTCCCGGCAGGCAGCTACCTGTGGAGCAAAGACGGTGAAATTCGCCAGTACTATCAGCGCGACTGGTTCGATTACGACGCGGTAAAAGACAACGTTACCGATAAGAACGAACTGCGTCAGGCGCTGGAAGAGTCGGTGAAAAGCCACCTGATGTCCGACGTGCCCTACGGCGTGCTGCTCTCCGGCGGCCTTGATTCTTCGGTCATCTCCGCCATCACCAAGAAATTCGCCGCCCGTCGCGTCGAAGATCAGGAGCGTAGCGAAGCCTGGTGGCCGCAGCTGCACTCCTTCGCGGTCGGTCTGGAAGGCTCTCCCGACCTGAAAGCGGCGCAGGAAGTGGCTAACCACCTCGGCACCGTGCACCATGAAATTCACTTTACCGTTCAGGAAGGGCTGGATGCGATCCGCGACGTTATCTATCACATCGAAACCTACGATGTGACCACCATTCGCGCTTCGACGCCGATGTACCTGATGTCGCGTAAAATTAAAGCCATGGGCATCAAAATGGTGCTTTCCGGCGAAGGCTCGGACGAAGTATTCGGCGGCTACCTCTACTTCCATAAGGCGCCGAACGCCAAAGAACTGCACGAAGAGACGGTGCGTAAGCTGCAGGCGCTGCATATGTTTGACTGCGCCCGCGCCAACAAAGCGATGTCCGCCTGGGGCGTGGAAGCCCGCGTGCCGTTCCTCGATAAGAAGTTCCTCGACGTGGCGATGCGCATCAACCCGCAGGATAAGATGTGCGGCAACGGCAAAATGGAAAAACATATCCTGCGCGAATGTTTTGAATCCTACCTGCCGGCCAGCGTGGCCTGGCGCCAGAAGGAGCAATTCTCTGACGGCGTCGGCTACAGCTGGATCGATACGCTGAAAGAAGTGGCCGCGAAACAGATCAGCGACCAGCAGCTGGAAACCGCAAGCTTCCGCTTCCCGTACAACACGCCGACCTCCAAAGAAGGCTATCTGTACCGCGAGATCTTCGAAGAGCTGTTCCCGCTGCCAAGCGCGGCGGAGTGTGTCCCTGGCGGTCCGTCGGTGGCCTGCTCTTCTGCCAAAGCCATTGAATGGGATGAAGCGTTCAAAACCATGAACGATCCGTCAGGCCGCGCGGTGGGCGTCCACCAGTCGGCCTATAAATAAGCCCTGACAGGCGATTAAACGCGAAACGGACCCTCCGGGGTCCGTTTTCTTTTTGCGGGATTTATGCCGCTGAAAAACGATAAATAACCAATAATTGCCGATTATTGCAGCGAGCTGTTCGCAACCTAACCAAACAGTCACATTACAACGATTTTCCTTGAAAAAGAGGTTGACGCTCGCAGGCCCAATACGCATAATGCGCCCCGCAACGCCGATAAGGTTACGCGAAAAAAAGATGGCTACGTAGCTCAGCTGGTTAGAGCACATCACTCATAATGATGGGGTCACAGGTTCGAATCCCGTCGTAGCCACCATCTTTTTTTGCGGGAGTGGCGAAATTGGTAGACGCACCAGATTTAGGTTCTGGCGCCGCAAGGTGTGCGAGTTCAAGTCTCGCCTCCCGCACCATTCACCAGTCAGCGTTGTACGGATGGGGTATCGCCAAGCGGTAAGGCACCGGTTTTTGATACCGGCATTCCCTGGTTCGAATCCAGGTACCCCAGCCATATTTCTTCGATATTTGCGGTTCACCGCGACGGTATTGGGGTATCGCCAAGCGGTAAGGCACCGGTTTTTGATACCGGCATTCCCTGGTTCGAATCCAGGTACCCCAGCCATCGAAGAAACAGTAAGACAATTTGGCTACGTAGCTCAGCTGGTTAGAGCACATCACTCATAATGATGGGGTCACAGGTTCGAATCCCGTCGTAGCCACCATATTCGGGACGTATCGATACACATCGATAAATCCGCAAAAATTTGTTGGGGTATCGCCAAGCGGTAAGGCACCGGATTCTGATTCCGGCATTCCGAGGTTCGAATCCTCGTACCCCAGCCAAATTAAAAAGTCGTTCAGCAATGAACGCACTGTTGCGCTAAAACCGGGATAGTGACGGAAAAATGCAACAGACAATTGGGGTATCGCCAAGCGGTAAGGCACCGGATTCTGATTCCGGCATTCCGAGGTTCGAATCCTCGTACCCCAGCCACTTCAATGCAAAAAAGCCCACCTCGGTGGGCTTTTTTGTTATTGGCGTTTTGCCATCCTGGCGCATCACTGACTGCCGGGCAGGCGCTTTCCACGACGCCCCTGCCCGCGACGCCGGTTTACAAGCCTAACGCATACTTCAGCGCCTGACGCTTCAGCGCCCCGGCGCGTTCGGCCGCCATCAGGCCAATATTGCGCAACATCCGCACCGGCGCCAGGTCATTGCTGAATCCTGCGTAAAAAAGATCCATCCCCGACTGCATAATAAAATTATCCGCCCGCCGCCGCCCCTGGTAGCGCTTGAGCACCGGCAGGCTGGCCCACTCTTCGCCGCGGCCGCGCGCTTGCGCCAGGATCTCCAGCAGGGCGTCGACATCACGGTAGCCAAGGTTAACCCCCTGCCCCGCCAGCGGATGAATGGTGTGCGCCGCATCGCCCACCAGCGCCAGACCAGGCTGAACATACTGCAGCGCATGACGCCGGGTGAGCGGGAAGGCGCCGGCCGCCTGCGGCGTCACCCGCCCGAGACGCGCCGGGAAATGGCGGGCGATCTCCTGCTGGAGCTGGGGCATGGACATGCCCTGCAGCTGACGGATCCGCGCCGGGGCGTCATACCACACCAGCGAGGCCCAGTTGTCGAACAGCGGCAGGAAAGCGCGCGGTCCGCTGGGGGTAAACTGCTGCCAGGTGCTGTCGCCGGGATCGTCGGCGCATTGGACGCTAATGAGCATACAGGATTGCAGATATTGCCAGGCATGCACGCCGATGCCGGCCATCTCCCGCACCTGAGAGCTGGCGCCGTCGGCGCCGATAACCAGCCGGGCGTGGATCGTCTCCCCGTCGCGTAAACGCAACGCCGTCTCCGCCTCGCCGCGCTGCATCGCCTCCAGTTCGCCGCCAACGCGCAGGGTAACCCCTTCGTGCGCCGTCAGCGCTTGCCACAGGCCCCACTGCAGGACCTTGTTCTCGACCATATAGCCCAGCTCCGGCAGCTTAAGCTCGGCGGCGTCAAAGGCGACGTGGGCGCTCTCCCACTCCCAGGTCTCCAGACGACGGTAAGCGTGGACGCGCATCGCCCGCACGGCATCCCAGACGCCAAGGCTTTTCAGCAGGCCAACCGAGGCCGCGCTGATCGCCGAGATCCGCACATCCGGGGCGGATGCTGGATCGAAAGCCGGAGGCGCCGTTTTCTCAAGCACCGTCACGGTAAATCCCTGTTGCGCCAGCCCCAACGCCAGGGCGCCGCCGACCATGCCGCCGCCCACGATGGCGACATCTGTTGCGTGAATTGTCATGGCTATTATCCTTAAAGCAGAATCCGTTAAGTTTACCGGATTTTTCGCCCTCTTGCGGTGATAACGCTCGCACTGGTCAGGGGGCGACCAAAGCATTACAATACGCGCCCTGGAATGCGAAATTCACCCTGTATATATCCCCGCGTTTTGGATATCTATTACTGAGCATGAGCAAGTCAATGACAAAAAAACTCCATATTAAAACCTGGGGCTGTCAGATGAACGAGTATGATTCATCAAAGATGGCCGATCTGCTGGATGCGACACATGGGTATCAACTGACCGAAGTGGCGGAAGAAGCAGATGTGCTGTTGCTCAATACCTGCTCAATTCGTGAGAAGGCCCAGGAAAAAGTTTTCCATCAGCTTGGCCGCTGGAAGCTGCTGAAAGAGAAGAACCCGGACCTGATTATTGGCGTTGGCGGCTGCGTGGCTTCCCAGGAAGGCGACCATATTCGTCAGCGCGCGCACTATGTCGATATTATTTTCGGGCCGCAAACCCTGCACCGCCTGCCGGAGATGATTAACTCCGTGCGCGGTAACCGCAGCCCGGTGGTTGATATCAGCTTCCCGGAAATTGAAAAATTCGATCGCCTGCCAGAACCGCGCGCCGAAGGCCCGACCGCCTTTGTCTCGATTATGGAAGGCTGCAACAAATACTGCACTTACTGCGTGGTGCCCTACACCCGCGGAGAAGAAGTCAGCCGCCCGTGCGACGATATCCTGTTTGAAATCGCCCAACTGGCGGCGCAGGGCGTGCGTGAAGTCAACCTGCTGGGCCAGAACGTGAACGCCTGGCGCGGCGAGAACTACGACGGCACTACCGGCAGCTTTGCCGATCTGCTGCGCCTGGTCGCCGCTATCGACGGCATCGACCGCATTCGCTTCACCACCAGCCACCCGATCGAATTTACCGACGATATCATCGACGTCTATCGCGATACGCCGGAGCTGGTGAGCTTCCTGCACCTGCCGGTGCAAAGCGGCTCCGACCGCGTACTGAACCTGATGGGACGCACCCATACTGCGCTGGAGTATAAAGCGATTATTCGCAAGCTGCGTGAAGCGCGTCCGGATATTCAGATAAGCTCCGACTTTATCGTCGGCTTCCCCGGCGAAACTACGGAAGATTTCGAAAAGACAATGAAGCTTATCGCCGACGTCAATTTCGATATGAGCTACAGCTTTATCTTCTCCGCCCGCCCGGGCACCCCGGCGGCCGATATGGTTGACGACGTGCCGGATGCCGATAAGAAACAGCGTCTGTATATTCTGCAGGAGCGCATCAACCAGCAGGCGATGGCCTGGAGCCGTCGCATGCTCGGCACGGTACAGCGCATCCTGGTGGAAGGCACGTCGCGCAAGAACATCATGGAGCTTTCCGGACGTACGGAGAACAACCGGGTGGTCAACTTTGAAGGCACCCCGGACCTCGTCGGCAAGTTTGTGGATGTCGAAATTGTCGATGTTTACACCAACTCGCTGCGCGGCAAAATCGTGCGCACCGAAGCGGAGATGGGTCTGCGTATCGCTGAATCACCTGAATCAGTGATTGCCCGCACCCGTAAAGAGAACGATCTTGGCGTGGGTATCTATCAGCCGTGATCCCTTCAGGCCTGTCGGTTCCGGCAGGCCTTGTAATTCCTCTCTCCGTCCCTATATCTACAGCAATGCTTGCGCCATTTTCCTGTGACGTAAATAATTTCCTGATTAGCCGGCCACGCGCCGCGTCCGGCCACCTGCGTAAAGAGGAACAGTTTGAACATAGACACTCGTGAAATTACCCTGGAGCCAGCGGATAACGCACGCCTGTTAGCCCTGTGCGGCCCGTTTGACGACAACATCAAACAGCTGGAGCGTCGGTTAGGCATTGAGATCAACCGCCGTGACAATCATTTTAAACTGACCGGACGCGCCCTATGCGTGCACGCCGCCGCCGATATTCTGCGCAGCCTGTATGTCGACACGGCGCCGATGCGCGGTCAGATTCAGGATATTGAACCAGAGCAGATCCATCTGGCGATTAAAGAGGCGCGCGTGCTGGAGCAGAGCGCCGAGAGCGTGCCGGAGTACGGAAAAGCCGTCAATATCAAGACCAAGCGCGGGGTGATCAAACCGCGTACGCCGAACCAGGCGCAGTACATCGCCAATATCCTCGATCACGACATCACCTTCGGCGTGGGTCCGGCAGGTACCGGCAAAACCTATCTGGCGGTGGCGGCGGCGGTCGATGCGCTGGAGCGCCAGGAGATCCGCCGCATTCTGCTGACCCGTCCGGCCGTCGAGGCGGGCGAAAAGCTCGGCTTCCTGCCCGGCGATCTGAGCCAGAAGGTCGACCCGTATCTGCGCCCGCTGTACGACGCGCTGTTCGAGATGCTCGGCTTTGAGAAGGTGGAAAAGCTGATTGAGCGTAACGTCATCGAAGTGGCTCCGCTGGCCTATATGCGCGGACGGACGCTGAATGACGCCTTTATCATTCTTGATGAAAGCCAGAACACCACCATCGAGCAGATGAAGATGTTCCTGACCCGCATCGGCTTTAACTCCAAGGCGGTGATCACCGGCGACATCACGCAGATTGACCTGCCGCGCAGCACCAAATCCGGTCTGCGCCACGCCATCGAAGTGCTGGCGGAAGTCGATGAGATCAGCTTTAACTTCTTCCATAGCGAAGACGTGGTCCGCCATCCGGTGGTCGCCCGCATCGTGAACGCCTATGAGGCATGGGAAGCCGCAGACCAGAAACGTAAAGCAGAACTGGTCGCCGAGCGCAAACGCGAAGCCCAGGAACAGGAGCAAAAATGAGTCAGGTGATCCTCGATTTACAGCTGGCCTGCGAAGAGACCAGCGGCCTGCCGGACGAAGCCCTTTTTCAACGCTGGGTCGACGCCGTCATTCCGCCGTTTCAGGAGGAGTCAGAGTTAACGATTCGTCTGGTCGACGTTGCAGAAAGTCATGAGCTGAACCTGACCTATCGCGGCAAGGATAAACCGACCAACGTCCTCTCTTTCCCGTTTGAAGCGCCGCCGGGGATTGAAATGCCGCTGCTCGGCGATCTGATCATTTGCCGTCAGGTGGTGGAGCAGGAAGCCAGCGAGCAAGGGAAGCCGCTGGAGGCGCACTGGGCGCATATGGTGGTTCACGGCAGCCTGCATCTGCTGGGCTACGATCACATCGAAGATGACGAAGCGGAAGAGATGGAAGCCCTCGAAACAGAGATAATGCTTGCTCTGGGCTATGAGGACCCGTACATTTCCGAGAAGATTGCTGAATAGCCCCCTGCCGGATGGCGGCGCTTGCGTCTCATCCGGCCGCTGTTCATGCATTTTACCCGCCTGAACCTCAGGCACCCCATGCCGTCCGGCGCTGAGTGTACGCGCGACGAGCGACATTAAATCAACATGAGAACCCAAACGACGCCATGAGCGACGACAATTCACACAGTAGTGACACAGTAAACAGCAAAAAGGGATTTTTCTCCCTGTTACTCAGCCAGCTCTTTCACGGGGAACCGAAAAACCGCGATGAACTGCTGGCGCTGATCCGTGATTCCGGGCAGAACGACCTTATCGATGAAGATACCCGTGACATGCTCGAAGGGGTAATGGATATCGCCGACCAGCGGGTCCGCGACATTATGATCCCCCGTTCACAAATGATTACCCTGAAACGCAATCAGACGCTGGACGAGTGCCTTGATGTCATCATCGAATCCGCCCACTCGCGCTTCCCGGTCATCAGTGAAGATAAAGATCACATCGAAGGGATTCTGATGGCCAAGGATCTGCTGCCGTTTATGCGCAGCGACGCCGAAGCTTTCAGCATGGAAAAAGTGTTACGGCCGGCGGTTGTCGTTCCGGAAAGCAAGCGGGTCGACCGCATGCTGAAAGAGTTTCGCTCACAGCGCTACCATATGGCGATCGTTATTGACGAATTCGGCGGCGTCTCCGGTCTGGTGACCATCGAGGATATCCTTGAGCTCATCGTCGGGGAAATTGAAGACGAGTACGACGAAGAAGAAGATATCGATTTCCGCCAGCTGAGCCGCCATACCTGGACGGTGCGCGCTCTGGCCTCTATCGAAGACTTCAATGACGCCTTCGATACGCACTTCAGCGATGAAGAAGTGGATACCATTGGCGGACTGGTAATGCAGGCCTTTGGCCACCTGCCGGCTCGCGGCGAATCTATCGACATTGATGGTTACCAATTCAAGGTAGCAATGGCAGATAGTCGTCGTATCATTCAGGTGCATGTTAAGCTGCCGGATGACGCTCCCCAGCCGAAGCTGGAAGAGTAAGCGGCGGCGCTGAAGGTCATGGCCAGCCGGGAGACAGACCGTGGGCGATCCCCGGTTGTTCCCTCCCCCGGCTGGCAAACAGCATAGCCTGTGGCAACAGGCGTTAATTAACGGGACGATTAGCCTAAATGGTATTTGCCTCTCTTCTTGAACGCCAGCGCGTACGTCTGCTGCTGGCGCTGCTATTCGGAGCCAGCGGAACGCTGGCTTTTTCACCTTATGACTTCTGGCCCGCGGCGATTATTTCGCTGGTCGGTCTGCAGGCGTTAACCCTCAACCGCCGCCCGCTGCAAAGCGCCGGCATCGGCTATTTCTGGGGTCTCGGCCTGTTCGGCACGGGTATCAACTGGGTCTATGTCAGCATCGCGCAGTTTGGCGGTATGCCGGGCCCGGTTAACGTCTTCCTCGTCGTGCTGCTGGCGGCCTATCTCTCGCTCTACACCGGCCTGTTTGCCGGCCTGCTCGCCCGTCTGTGGCCCAAAACCAGCTGGCTGCGGGTAGCGATCGCCGCTCCCGTCGTCTGGCAGATCACCGAGTTCCTGCGCGGCTGGGTGCTGACCGGTTTTCCGTGGCTGCAGTTCGGCTACAGCCAGATTGACGGCCCGCTGAAAGGCCTGGCGCCGGTGATGGGCGTCGAGGCGATCAACTTCCTGCTGATGATGGTAAGCGGCCTGCTGGCCCTGGCCCTCGTGCAGCGCAACGGGAAGCCGCTGGTCATTGCCGCACTGCTGTTCGCCCTGCCGTTCCCGCTGCGCTATATCCAGTGGTATCAGCTGCTGCCGGCGCGTGCGACGCAGGTCTCGCTGGTGCAAGGCGATATCCCGCAGGCCATGAAGTGGGACGAGAAGCAGCTGGTTAACACTCTGAAAACCTATCTGGCGCTGACCCAGCCGCATATCGGCCACTCGCAGCTGATTATCTGGCCCGAATCGGCGATCCCGGATCTCGAGATCAACCAGCAGCAGTTCCTCAGCATGATGGACGATCTGCTGCGCGCAAAAGACAGCTCACTGATCACCGGCATCGTCGACGCGCGTCTCAATAAGCAGAACCGCTACGACACCTACAACACCATCATTACCCTCGGCAAAGATAACCCGTACCGCTACGACTCGACCAACCGCTACAACAAGAACCATCTGGTGCCGTTCGGCGAGTTTGTACCGCTGGAGTCGATTCTGCGTCCGCTGGCGCCATTCTTCGACCTGCCGATGTCCTCCTTCAGCCGCGGTCCCTATGTGCAGCCGCAGCTGATGGCGCATAACCTCAAGCTGACCGCGGCCATCTGCTACGAGATCATCCTCGGGGAACAGGTGCGGGATAACTTCCGTCCGGACACCGACTTCCTGCTGACCATCTCCAACGACGCCTGGTTCGGCAAGTCCATCGGCCCGTGGCAACACTTCCAGATGGCGCGGATGCGCGCCCTGGAGCTGGCCCGCCCGCTGCTGCGCAGCACCAACAACGGCATTACCGCCGTCATCGGCCCGCGCGGCGAGATTCAGAAGATGATCCCGCAGTTTACCCGCGAGGTGTTGACCACCACCGTGACGCCCACCAGCGGCTTGACCCCTTACGCCCGCACTGGCAACTGGCCGCTGTGGGCGCTGACGGCGCTGCTCGGCTTCGGCGCGCTGCTGATGAGCCTGCGTCAGCGTCGCCGATAAATGCTCTGCCGGCGACGCCCGTCGTCGGCTTTTTTTCTTCCCGTCATTTGCCACCCTGGCACAGTCATTGCTTTATTTAATCGGGTAGCGCCGCCCTCTGGCCCAGTGCAACCAGGTTGCACCATAAACGATCGGCGGTCGCGCTATTTTGGTGCAATGGAAGATATTTGCCTCCGATTGGTGCGGAGCGCTTCGCAAAAATAAACAATAAAACAGCAAAATCTTTACATTAAGCCAAACTAAATGCTAACAAACACATACAAATGCGGCACGTGGATGCGTGCCCCCAATAACAACACACACAATCACAATGGGTATCAATAGCGTCGGTGACGCTGCGGATAAGGAGTTGGATATGCAATTACGTAAACTGGCCACGGCAATGCTGGTAATGGGAATGACCGCTGGTCTGGCGCAGGCGGAAGATGCTGCCCCGGCGGCTGGCCAGAGCACTCTGGATAAGATCGCGAAAAATGGCGTTATCGTTGTCGGCCATCGCGAATCTTCCGTCCCTTTCTCTTACTACGATAACCAACAGAAGGTTGTGGGTTACTCTCAGGACTACTCCAACGCCATCGTCGATGCCATCAAGAAGAAGCTGAACAAACCCGATCTGCAGGTCAAACTGATCCCGGTTACCTCGCAGAATCGTATCCCGCTGCTGCAGAATGGCACCTTTGATTTCGAGTGCGGCTCAACCACCAACAACCTCGAGCGCCAGAAACAGGCGGCCTTCTCCGATACTATCTTCGTCGTCGGCACTCGTCTGCTGGTGAAGAAAGGCGGCCCGATCAAAGATTTCCCGGACCTGAAGGATAAAGCGGTCGTTGTCACCTCCGGGACCACCTCAGAGATCCTGCTGCATAAGCTGAACGATGAGAAAAAAATGAATATGCGCATCATCAGCGCCAAAGATCATGGCGACTCTTTCCGCACCCTGGAGAGCGGACGCGCGGTGGCCTTTATGATGGATGACGCTCTGCTGGCCGGCGAACGCGCCAAGGCGAAGAAACCGGATAACTGGGAAATCGTCGGCACCGCGCAGTCGAAAGAAGCCTATGGCTGCATGCTGCGTAAGGACGATCCGGCCTTCAAGGCGCTGGTCGATGAAACCGTTGCCCAGGCCCAGACCTCTGGCGAAGCGGCGAAGTGGTTCGATAAATGGTTCAAAAACCCGATTCCGCCAAAAAATCTTAACCTGAACTTCGAGCTGTCGGACGACATGAAAGCGCTGTTCAAATCACCTAATGACAAAGCACTGAACTAATTATAACAACCAGGGGCGGGATATCCTGCCCTCCCGATGGTTGTCACAGCACGGACAGACTATACGGCGGCTGGTCGTTCCCCAGCCGCCGCGAATACCGAAACAAGCTGGACAACCGTCTTCGAGGGTAGCAATGGCTACCCTTTTTTTTCCAGGAGTCATGTATGTCAATAGACTGGAACTGGGGGATATTCCTGCAACAGGCCCCCTTCGGCAACACTACCTACCTGGGCTGGCTGTGGAGCGGTTTTCAGATCACCGTCGCCCTCTCCATCTCGGCCTGGATCATCGCTTTTCTCGTCGGCTCGCTGTTCGGTATTTTACGCACGGTGCCCAATCGTCTGCTCTCAGGGATTGGCACCTGCTATGTCGAACTGTTTCGCAACGTGCCGCTGATCGTGCAGTTCTTTACCTGGTACCTGGTGGTGCCGGAATTCCTGCCGGAAAATATCGGCATGTGGTTTAAATCGGAGCTGGACCCAAATATTCAGTTCTTTGTCTCCTCGATGCTGTGCCTGGGGCTGTTTACCGCCGCTCGCGTCTGCGAGCAGGTACGCGCCGCTATCCAGTCGCTGCCGCGCGGGCAAAAGAACGCCGGTCTGGCGATGGGGTTGACCCTGCCGCAAACCTACCGCTACGTGCTGCTGCCGAACGCCTATCGCGTTATCGTGCCGCCGATGACCTCAGAGATGATGAACCTGGTGAAAAACTCGGCCATCGCCTCCACCATCGGTCTGGCCGATATGGCCGCGCAGGCGGGCAAACTGCTGGACTACTCCGCTCATGCCTGGGAGTCTTTTACCGCCATCACCCTGGCCTATGTTTTCATCAACGCGGTGATTATGCTGATTATGTATGTGGTCGAGCGTAAGGTTCGCCTGCCTGGCAATATGGGAGGCAAATAATGTACGATTTTGACTGGAGTTCGATCGTTCCCTCCATGCCCTACCTGCTGGCGGGGCTGGTGATCACCCTGAAGATCACAGTGATCGCCATCGTGGTCGGTATCGTCTGGGGCACCCTGCTGGCGGTAATGCGCCTGTCCAGCTTTCTGCCGCTGGCCTGGTTTGCTAAATCCTACGTTAACGTGTTCCGTTCCATCCCGCTGGTGATGGTTCTGCTGTGGTTCTACCTGATTGTCCCGGGCTTCCTGCAGAACGTGCTGGGACTGTCGCCGAAAACGGATATTCGCCTGATCTCGGCGATGGTGGCGTTTTCGATGTTCGAAGCCGCCTACTACTCGGAGATTATCCGCGCCGGCATCCAGAGCATCTCCCGCGGCCAGTCGAGCGCCGCGCTGGCGCTGGGAATGACCCACTGGCAGTCGATGCGGCTGGTGATCCTGCCGCAGGCCTTCCGCGCCATGGTGCCGCTGCTGTTAACCCAGGGGATCGTCCTCTTCCAGGATACCTCGCTGGTGTATGTATTGAGCCTCGCCGACTTCTTCCGTACCGCCTCGACGATTGGCGAGCGTGACGGGACCCAGGTCGAAATGATCCTGTTCGCGGGCGGCGTCTATTTTGTGATTAGCCTCAGCGCCTCGCTGTTGGTCAGCTGGTTGAAGAAAAGGACTGTGTAATGATTACCCTGAAAAATGTTTCAAAATGGTATGGTCACTTTCAGGTGCTGACCGATTGCTCCACGGAAGTGAAAAAAGGCGAAGTCGTGGTGGTCTGCGGGCCGTCAGGCTCCGGTAAATCCACGCTGATTAAAACCGTGAACGGCCTTGAGCCGGTGCAGCAGGGGCAGATTATCGTCGATGGCACCGTGGTTAACGATAAAAAGACCAATCTTGCCAAACTGCGCTCGCATGTCGGAATGGTGTTTCAGCATTTTGAACTGTTCCCGCACCTGTCGATTATCGACAACCTGACGCTGGCGCAGGTAAAGGTGCTCAATCGTGACAAAGCGTCATCGCGCAAGAAGGGTCTCAAGCTGCTGGAGCGCGTGGGCCTGGCGGCGCATGCGGAAAAATACCCGGCGCAGCTCTCCGGCGGCCAGCAGCAGCGCGTGGCCATCGCCCGTGCGCTGTGCATGGACCCGATCGCCATGCTGTTTGATGAACCTACCTCCGCGCTCGACCCGGAGATGATCAACGAGGTACTGGACGTCATGGTGGAACTGGCCAACGAAGGGATGACTATGATGGTGGTTACCCACGAAATGGGCTTCGCCCGCAAGGTGGCCAACCGGGTGATCTTTATGGATGAAGGAAAGATTGTCGAAGACGCCGATAAAGAAGCGTTCTTCGCTAACCCACAATCCGATCGCGCCAAAGACTTCCTCGCCAAAATTCTGCACTAACTTCTGCGGCGCGCACGATATCACCGTGCGCGCCTGTCAGCCCCTCCCCTTTTCAATCGCTCCATCTCAAAGCGACAACTTCACAACGTGAAGTAAAAATTTCACAAAGAATTCAGGGGCCTTAGAATAGATTAACCGCCACGTCATCGTTAGCATACGGCATCTTGTAATAATCCCCGTGAGTTTAAATTTCTTGAAAATAATATTTCAATTGACTTGCTATATCTCGCGCAGGCTATTTCATGCCGCGCATAACCATTAATTATAATCTTACTCAATGAAACAAACGGATATTGCTTCATGTGGACTAATACCAACAGACTGGCCATTATTTTGTGTTTAAATTTGCTCACCTGCTTTACCTCCTGGGCGGGTATTGAGTCCGCCACGGTAAACCAGGTAGAACAGGATAAAGCCCGTGAAAGCGCATTAATGCCCCATCAGCAGCAATACCAATCTTCTCGCACCTATGCGAAAACGCAAACCTTGATATTTCCCGAAGAAGCGACCTGTCGGTACATCACGAAAGTTGATATTGCCTCCGAGGACAATGCAAAAACCACCGCCCTCCTCGGGAAGATCGCTGCCCAGGCGCCCGGCCATTGCCTCGGAATAGAAGGGATTCGCCTGCTGACGACCGCCCTACAAAATGAACTGATAACGCAAGGGTATATTACTTCCCTGATCGATATCCCTTCTCAGTCACTAGAAGGGGGCATTCTCAAAATAACGCTGACTTATGGCAAAACGGGGCATATTGATTTTGCGCCGAATAGTGCCGTGACGAACCTGTGGACCTCCATGCCCACCCATACCGGTAAAATCCTGCGCCTCAGCGATCTTGAACAAGGGATGGCTAACCTGCAGCGCCTGCCTGGCGCCAGCGCCCATATGAAGCTGCGGCCCGGGGAACATATTGGCGAAAGTGATATTGAAATCGCCCGGGTAATGGATAAACAGTGGCAGGTTGGCGCCTGGCTTGATGACGCAGGCAGCCGCGCCAGCGGTCGCTATCAGGGCGGCGGCGCGCTATACCTTTACGATTTATCCTCATTGAACGATATTCTTTCCATCTCGGCAGGCGGCGACGTTGAATTCAACCAGCACAACGATGGCAACCATAACGGCAACCTTTACTACTCCGTGCCTTTTGGTTATTGGTCATTGAGCCTGTACGGCTCCTACAGCCAGTACCGCCAGCAGTTTAAAGGAAGATGGTCAAGCATCGACTATAAAAGTAAAAACCGTTATTACAGCGCGACCGTTAGCCGCCTGCTTTCGCATACCCGACAACAAAAAACGACCGCCGATCTGCGCATAGCGAAGAGCAGTTCGCACTATTTCTTTGGCGGCGATGAGCTGTATGTGATGCGTAAACAAAATCCGGTCTGGGAATTTACCGTGCGCCATCAGCACTATTTCAACAGGAAAATTATCGACGCCAGCCTGGGCGTTCAGCGCAGCCTGCCGTGGCTGAGCTCCGTCCCCACCCCCGAGGAAAAAGGCGGTTTATATAGCCATCAATCGCGCATTGTTCACGCCGATATACAGGCCTTGGTGCAGTTTGCCGCAACCGGCGATAAGTTTAACTGGATGCCGCGTTTCCATGCCCAGTTCAGCCCGGATATATTATCTTCGGACAACCAGTTTAATATCGGCAATCGCTGGACGGTTCGCGGCTTTGACGGTGAAAATACGCTTTCGGCCAATCAGGGCTGGTACTGGCGCAATGATTTTAGCTGGAATATTCCCACCCCCGACCGGCAGGTATATCTTGGCTTTGACTTCGGCAGGATCATTGGTACCGAGCGCGCCCGGCAGGGAAAAAGCCTTTCAGGCGCGGTCGGCGGTATTCGCGGAGAAATAGCGTCTACGCAATATGACTTTTTTATCGGCACGCCTGTCAGTAAACCTGATGACTTTCATAGCGATGCCATGAATATGGGTTTTTCATTACAGTGGAGGTATTAGTTTTCATCAGCACATTACTGCAATTTACTGATTCATTTTTTCATATTTAAAGGAATAAATTACATGTTTAAATTTAAGGTTTCATATGTTGCGCTGGCTGCAGCGCTAAGTTCATCCGTTGTTTATGCCGATCCGTCAAGCTATACGCATAGGTCAGGGGTAAATGTTATTGATATCGAAGCGCCTAATGCCGCAGGCGTCTCGCATAACTTATATCGCGAATTCAACGTCGGTCCTAACGGCACTATTTTAAACAACAGCGCCAGCGACGTGAACCATAGCACTCACGGTAACATCGCAAAAAATAACAACCTCACCAACGGCAGCGCTTCCGTGATTTTAAATGAAGTGACCTCGAATAAAATGAGTAACCTGCAGGGCTTTATCGAAGTCAACGGGCAAAAAGCCGATGTCGTTATCGCTAACCCCAACGGCATCACCTGCTCCGGGTGCAGCTTTATCAACACCAACAATGCAATACTTACCACAGGCCAGGTCAACCTGAGCGACACCGGCGCAATTGAGAGCTATACGGTCACGCAAGGGAAAATCACCATCGGTGATAAAGGTATGAATGCCTCAACTAACTATGCCGCCCTGCTTGCGGATGCCATTGCGATTAACGGCACCGTGGCCGCCGCCAATGCTACATTAGGCGCGGGTAACTTCACGTTTGACAACAACACCAGGAAAATAGCTTCCCTGGGGAAAACGGCGACGGTTAAGCAGATGCTTACACCGGAATACAGCATTGATATCAGTAAACTGGGCGGAATTAAGGCCAATAGTATTAGTATGGTGGGTAATACTTTAGGTCTTGGCGTGCGAAATAAAGGTACCATTACGACAAATACCGCGCTCGCCATGACCAGCTTTGGTTCTCTGGTTAATGAAGGGGCTATCAACGGGAACGGCATTATGGCGTCTATGATATCAGTCGGCGACATGAAAAATACGGGTTCGATCAATAGCAAAGCCTACGCTACACAGCTAAATAGCATGGGCGCGTTGACCAATGAAGGCACTATTGCCAGCAGCCAGACGCTAGCTATTGGCTCGACGGGTAACCTTGTTAATACAGGCAACATTAGCGGAACTGAAGCATTATCCGTGGCCAGCACAGGCAATATCACCACCCGCTATGGCTCATATATCGGCTCCGAAGGCCAGTTAGATGTGTCCGCCAAAAATATCGATAACGGAGGTTCAATCCGGGGCAATGCCACGAACATTTCCTTCAGCGGCGATAGCCTCAACGTTACCGGAAATATTTTTGGCTACTCCAACCTCAACGTGAAATCTGTAAAGGATGACAAAATCAATACGGGGAAAATATATAACTCAGGGCGAATTTCCGGCAATGACGTAACGATTACCACTAACGGAAAATTGGAGCAGGAAGGTAACCTTGTTGGCAGTAATTCGCTTACGATTAAAAGTGATGTCATATACAACGCTTATTATATTTACGGTGGTTCGCTGAATATCGAGAGTAACTACCTACGCAACAGGGCCACAATAGATGGGAACAATACCAGCATCAGCGCAAACAACGGTATTCTTAATGATGGTCTGCTTTATGCGAACAATGATATGACGCTGTATACACGAAATAGTGCAGACATCACTAACCGCTACCAAATTAAAGCTAATGGCACCTTGACAATGACTACCAGGAATGTCAAAAATGGCGGCTACCGCTGCGGCTTTTTGAACCTGGAAACCTGCGGTAAAGGTTCTATTTCCGCTAACAAACTGGTCCTCAACTCTTATCATAACTACGCCTCTGACATGGGCGGGAAACAGCAGTATAAATATGCTGAAATAAATACTATTCGCTAAAAATAAGCGATGCGCTGGTGACAGCGCATCGCCAATGATTAACCACTACTGACAACGCCTTGCATCAGGCGGAGCCCACCCACCTTTAGCAAGCGATCGCCAGCATCTTATTGCAAATTAATTTTGCCAAGAGAATATGCCATGATACCTGCGATGTGCTGCATGTCATGCTTCAGGATAAGTCGTAACTTAGTGAAAAAAGAATAAGTATCAAGCCAGAAGAGATAAAAAGGACGAACAGCATATTTTTAAAATGCAAGCCAATATATAACTTATATTGTCCAATAAATTTATCATTAATTATTTTTACACCGGCCCGGCGCAATCATTCAGCACCGGGCCCGATCGATCAGGGCTCAAACGGGCGACGCTGGAACTGATCGTGGCCGCACTTCGGACAGCGCGGTAGCACATCCGGGGTATACACCGCCAGGTGATAGTGACACTTCTCACACACCAGGTTACCTAAACCGACCACTTCGCCGCTGTGGTATACGCCGTGGTGATTCAGATCCTGAAAAACCTCCCGCCACTCAAGCTGGGTTTTGTCAGTGATATCGGCCAGCTCCTGCCACAGGCTCTCTTTGATCACCCGCATAAACACGCTGTCGCTCTCGTCTTCATGACTCTCTTCGTAGCTGCGGGCAAACTCCTCAAGATCGCGCTTGACCGCGGCTATCACCGACTCAATCTCGCTCTGCGTCAGATCGCCGGCGCGGACAATTTTATCGCGTGCCTGCGTCACCAGCGCATCAATATCGCGCTCTCCATGGCGGAGCCGTTCGCTGAGCGAGGAGACCAGTTCACGGTAATATTGAGCAACCTTGTTCATCATTTCGCCTCCGGTGTGGTTAACGTCTTCTGATAATAGACCTTATTCCTCTCCCGCTGTGTCTGACAAGCCACAGACTTGCGAAATAATCTGCCCAGCTTTTGCCGATGTTGATGTGCGAAAAGCTGTTTTGACGTTGGCGTTTGGGCTATGCTATGCCGATCTGAAATAACACATCCATTGGCTACATTTTGTAGCTGTATTGAAAACAGGACCACTGGCTGCCATGCAAGAGCAATACCGCCCGGAAGAGATAGAATCGAAAGTCCAGCTTCACTGGGACGAAAATCGTACATTTGAAGTAACTGAAGACGAGAGCAAAGAGAAGTATTACTGCCTGTCGATGCTTCCTTATCCTTCTGGTCGACTACACATGGGTCACGTGCGTAACTACACCATCGGCGACGTGATTGCCCGCTATCAGCGTATGCTGGGTAAAAACGTCCTGCAGCCAATTGGCTGGGATGCGTTCGGTCTGCCTGCGGAAGGCGCGGCGGTAAAAAACAACACCGCGCCAGCGCCGTGGACCTACGACAACATCGCCTACATGAAAAACCAGCTCAAAATGCTGGGCTTCGGCTATGACTGGAGCCGCGAGCTGGCGACCTGCACTCCGGAATACTACCGCTGGGAGCAGAAGTTCTTCACCGAGCTGTACAAAAAAGGCCTGGTGTACAAAAAAACCTCCGCGGTGAACTGGTGCCCGAACGACCAGACCGTACTGGCCAACGAGCAGGTTATCGACGGCTGCTGCTGGCGCTGCGACACCAAAGTCGAGCGTAAAGAGATCCCGCAGTGGTTTATTAAAATCACCGCCTACGCCGATGAGCTGTTGAACGATCTGGATAAGCTGGACCACTGGCCGGACACCGTGAAGACCATGCAGCGCAACTGGATCGGCCGTTCTGAAGGGGTGGAAATCTCCTTTGACGTTAACCATTACGCCGACAAGCTGACCGTCTACACCACTCGCCCGGACACCTTTATGGGCTGTACCTACCTGGCGGTCGCTGCGGGTCACCCGCTGGCGCAGCAGGCTGCGGCCAACAATCCGGCACTGGCCACCTTTATCGACGAATGCCGCAACACCAAAGTGGCGGAAGCCGACATGGCGACGATGGAGAAAAAAGGCGTCGATACCGGCTTTAAAGCTATCCACCCGCTGACCGGCGAAGAAATTCCGGTATGGGCGGCTAACTTCGTGCTGATGGAGTACGGCACCGGCGCGGTGATGGCCGTTCCGGGTCACGACCAGCGCGACTACGAGTTCGCCAGCAAATACGGGCTGAACATCAAGCCGGTGATCCTCGCCTCCGACGGTTCTGAGCCAGATCTCTCGGAGCAGGCGCTGACCGAGAAAGGCGTCCTGTTTAACTCCGGCGAGTTCAGCGGCCTCGATTATGAAGCGGGCTTCAACGCCATTGCCGACAAACTGGCAGCCATGGGCGTCGGCGAGCGTAAAATTAACTACCGCCTGCGCGACTGGGGCGTCTCCCGTCAGCGCTACTGGGGCGCGCCGATCCCGATGGTCACCCTGGAAGACGGCACCGTGCTGCCGACCCCGGAAGATCAACTGCCGGTGATCCTGCCGGAAGACGTGGTCATGGACGGCATCACCAGCCCGATCAAAGCCGATCCTGAATGGGCCAAGACCACGGTTAACGGCCAGCCGGCGCTGCGCGAAACCGACACCTTTGACACCTTTATGGAATCCTCCTGGTACTATGCGCGCTACACCTGCCCGCAGTATCAGGAAGGGATGCTGGATTCGCAAGCGGCCAACTACTGGCTGCCTGTCGATATCTACATCGGCGGTATCGAACACGCGATCATGCACCTGCTCTACTTCCGCTTCTTCCACAAACTGATGCGCGACGCGGGCATGGTCAACTCCGATGAGCCGGCGAAACAGCTGCTGTGCCAGGGCATGGTGCTGGCTGACGCTTTCTACTACGTAGGCGAAAACGGCGAACGTAACTGGGTCTCCCCGGTTGACGCCATCGTCGAACGTGACGAAAAAGGCCGTATCGTGAAAGCGAAAGACGCGGCGGGCCACGAGCTGGTGTACACCGGCATGAGCAAGATGTCCAAGTCGAAAAACAACGGCATCGACCCGCAGGTCATGGTTGAGCGCTACGGCGCGGATACCGTGCGTCTGTTCATGATGTTCGCCTCCCCGGCGGATATGACCCTCGAGTGGCAGGAATCTGGCGTCGAAGGGGCGAACCGCTTCCTGAAACGCGTCTGGAAGCTGGTCTACGAACACACCACCAAAGGGGACGTTGCGGCCCTGAACGTGGCGGCGCTGAGTGAAGATCAGAAAGCGCTGCGTCGCGATATCCACAAAACCATCGCCAAAGTGACCGATGACATCGGTCGTCGTCAGACCTTCAACACCGCCATCGCGGCGATCATGGAGCTGATGAACAAGCTGGCGAAAGCGCCGCAGGAAGATGAGCAGGATCGCGCTCTGATGCAGGAAGCCCTGCTGGCGGTCGTGCGTATGCTCAACCCGTTCACCCCGCACGCCAGCTTCACCCTGTGGCGTGAGCTGAACGGTGAAGGCGATATCGACAACGCGCCGTGGCCGGTGGCAGATGAAAGCGCGATGGTGGAAGACAGCACCCTCGTCGTCGTCCAGGTCAACGGCAAAGTTCGTGGTAAAATTACCGTTGCGGTAGACGCAACTGAAGAGCAGGTCCGCGAGCGCGCCGGCCAGGAGCATCTGGTGGCGAAGTATCTCGACGGCAAAACCGTGCGTAAAGTGATTTACGTTCCGGGTAAACTGCTCAATCTGGTCGTTGGCTAAGCGCGGGAGGAAGCGTGCGATATCTGGTAACAATGTTGTTATCTCTGGCGGTGCTTGCCACCGCCGGCTGTGGCTGGCATCTGCGTAGCACTACCAAGGTGCCCACCACCATGAAAACCATGATCTTCCAGTCGAGCGATCCGAACGGGCCGTTAAGCCGCGCGGTGCGTAATCAGCTGCGTCTTAACGGCGTGGAACTGATCGACGCCAGCACGCTGCGTAAAGATGTCCCTTCTCTGCGCCTCGATGGATCGTCGATTCAGAAAGATACGGCATCGGTGTTCCAGGACGGTCGTACGGCGGAATATCAGATGGTCATGACCGTTCATGCCAGCGTCCTGATCCCGGGTCACGATATCTATCCGATAACCACCAAGGTCTATCGTTCGTTCTTTGATAACCCGCAGGCGGCGCTAGCCAAAGACGCCGAGCAGGATATGATTATCCAGGAAATGTACGATAAAGCGGCGGAACAGCTGATTCGTAAACTGCCAAGCGTTCAGGTTGCGGATGTTGAAGCCACCCAGCAGGAAGAAAAACCGGTCGCGGGCAGCACCGCGCCGGCGTCCTCGGGTAACCGCGTCTCCACCACGCTGGGTCAATGATGATTCGGTTGTACCCGGAACAGCTCCGCGCGCAGCTCACTGAAGGGCTGCGCGCGGCCTATCTGCTGCTTGGCAACGATCCTCTGCTGTTGCAGGAAAGCCAGGACGCTATTCGCGAAGCCGCTGCCGCGCAGGGCTTTACCGAACACCACACCTTCACTATCGATAACAGCACCGACTGGCAGGCGCTTTTCGCCTTAAGCCAGGCGATGAGCCTGTTTGCCAGCCGGCAAACCCTGCTGTTGATCCTGCCGGAAAACGGCCCCAACGCGGCGATCAACGAACAGCTGGCGACGCTGGTCGGTCTGCTGCACGACGACCTGCTGCTGATCGTTCGCGGCAGTAAGTTGACCAAAGCCCAGGAGAATGCCGCGTGGCTCACCGCGCTGGCTCAGCGCGCCGTCCAGGTCAGCTGCCAGACGCCGGAATACGCGCAGCTGCCGCGCTGGCTGGCCGCGCGGGCCAAACAGCATCAGCTGCA
Source organism: Klebsiella sp. C283 (assembly GCF_048822555.1). Taxonomy (NCBI): domain Bacteria; kingdom Pseudomonadati; phylum Pseudomonadota; class Gammaproteobacteria; order Enterobacterales; family Enterobacteriaceae; genus Klebsiella; species Klebsiella sp. C283. Next base: position 226,518 of record NZ_JBMEZS010000001.1, on the reverse strand, counting down.
GCTCGACGACGCGGCCAGCCAGCTGCTGTGCTACTGTTACGAAGGCAATCTGCTGGCGCTGGCGCAGGCGCTGGAGCGTCTGGCGCTGCTCTGGCCGGACGGTAAGCTGACCCTGCCCCGCGTTGAGCAGGCGGTGAACGATGCCGCGCACTTTACCCCTTACCATTGGGTCGATGCCCTACTGGCAGGTAAAAGTAAGCGCGTGCTGCACGTTCTGCAGCAGCTCCGTCTTGAAGGCTGCGAGCCGGCGATCCTGCTGCGTACGCTACAGCGGGAGCTGCTGCTGCTGGTCACCCTCAAGCGCCAGTCGGCACAGACGCCGCTGCGTTCGCTGTTTGATAAACATCGGGTCTGGCAAAACCGCCGTCAGCTGCTCAGCGACGCCCTCGCCCGACTCAGCGGTGAACAGCTGCGCCAGGCGGTGACCCTTCTGACCCGCGCGGAACTGACCTTTAAACAGGATTACGGGTACGACGTCTGGCCCGAACTGGAAAGTCTTTCGTTGTTGCTCTGCCACAAAGCCCTGGCGGACGTTTTTATTGATGGTTGATATGACTCACTTACAGGCAATCTATGGCGGCACCTTCGATCCGGTGCATTATGGTCACCTCAAGCCGGTCGAGATCCTGGCGAATCAGATTGGCCTGAGCAAGGTCATCATCATGCCTAATAACGTCCCGCCGCATCGTCCCCAGCCGGAAGCCACCAGCGCCCAGCGCGTGCACATGCTGAAGCTGGCGATTGCCGATAAGCCGCTGTTCACGCTTGATGAACGCGAACTGCGGCGCGATACCCCCTCCTGGACGGCGCAAACGCTGCAGGAGTGGCGCCAGGAGCAGGGGCCGCACAAGCCGCTGGCGTTTATCATTGGCCAGGATTCGCTGCTCACCTTTCCCACCTGGCATAACTATGAAACCATCCTCGACAATGTCCACCTGATTGTCTGCCGCCGGCCGGGTTACCCGCTGACCATGGCCCATGAGGCCGATCAGCGCTGGCTGGATCGCCATTTAACCCACGACGTGGAGTCTTTGCATCACCGCCCTTCCGGCGTGATCTACCTGGCTGAGACCCCGTGGTTCGATATTTCGGCGACGATCATTCGCCAGCGCCTTGAGCGCGGCGAGTCCTGCGCCGAGATGCTGCCGGCCGCGGTGCTGGACTACATCCGCGAGCAGGGTCTCTATTGCTGACCCCGGGCTGGGCCTGGCGCGAAAAAAGCGCTATCGTAACGCCACCTCTCCATCGCCTGTCAGAGCCTGTTCATGAAATTGTGGTTAGTACGCCATGGCGAAACCGAAGCCAACGTTGCCGGGTTATATAGCGGCCACGCCCCCACGCCTCTGACGCCGCGCGGCGTCGCTCAGGTGCGAGCGCTCGGTGAACGACTGCGCGCGGTGCCTTTCGATAAAGTCTTCTGCAGCGAGCTGGCGCGGACCGGGACAACGGCCGATCTGCTGCTTGGCGATCGCGCTATCCCGCGCGAATGCCATGCCGCGCTCAATGAGATGTTTTTCGGCGACTGGGAGATGCGCCATCATCGCGACCTCCAGCGAGAAGATGCGGAAAACTATGCCGCATGGTGCGCTGACTGGCAGCACGCGGCCCCGACCAACGGCGAAAGCTTTCAGCGTTTTGCCCGCCGCGTCAGCGAGTTTACCCCCACGCTGACCGACTGCCGCCATCTTGACCACCTGCTGATCGTCGGCCATCAGGGCGTCCTGAGCCTGCTGACCGCCCTGCTGTTGCAGATGCCCGCCGCGGCGATGTGGCACTTTCCGATAGCCCATGGCGCCTGGAGTCTCCTCGACATTCGCGACGATTTCACCACCCTGCGGGTATTAAATAGCCAGGCCGTCTGGCAGCCGCAAGAAGAATTCCCGCCGAACCATTGACAGGCCAGAGCAGGCTGCTATTCTCCGCTGCCAGGCAGCATCCGCCAAAGCAGGTTTGCAGAAATTGTTTTACAAAAATGGCGATGCAATCCTCGGCGAGGGATGGGATGATACTCCGCCGCGAACGCCTGCCGACAGACATTTCACCCGACTTTTTCATTAGTTCAGGTATACTGTCAGGCTCTTTATGATTATCAATCTTCACGCACCCAGGGGGAACACTTGCAGGGTAAAGCACTCCAGGATTTTGTTATCGACAAAATTGATGACCTGAAAGGTCAGGACATCGTTGCCATTGATGTACATGGCAAATCCAGCATCACCGATTGCATGATTATCTGCACCGGCACCTCCACGCGTCATGTGATGTCCATCGCCGACCACGTGGTCCAGGAATCCCGCGCCGCCGGCTTGCTGCCGCTGGGCGTTGAAGGGGAAGCCGCCGCCGACTGGATCGTCGTCGACCTCGGCGACGTGATGGTTCACGTCATGCAGGAAGAGAGCCGTCGTCTGTACGAGCTGGAAAAACTCTGGAGTTAATGCGTGAAGTTGCAGCTGGTGGCCGTTGGCACCAAAATGCCGGACTGGGTACAGACCGGCTTTAGCGAGTATCTGCGCCGTTTTCCCAAAGATATGCCGTTCGAACTGGTGGAGATCCCCGCCGGTAAGCGCGGCAAGAACGCTGATATCAAGCGCATCCTCGAAAAAGAGGGCGAGATGATGTTAGCCGCTGCCGGTAAAAACCGCATCGTGACCCTGGATATTCCGGGTAAACCATGGGATACGCCGCAGCTGGCGCGCGAACTGGAACGCTGGAAACAGGACGGGCGCGACGTCAGTTTGCTGGTCGGCGGCCCGGAAGGCCTCTCTCCAGCCTGTAAAGCAGCGGCGGAACAGAGTTGGTCGCTCTCCACCCTCACCTTACCTCACCCGCTGGTGCGCGTACTGGTGGCCGAGAGCCTGTATCGGGCGTGGAGCATTACCACCAACCATCCGTACCACCGTGAGTAATGATGATCAGGGTAGACTGAGCAGCGAATGAAATTACAGAATTCTTTCCGCGACTATACGGCTGAATCCTCGCTGTTCGTGCGCCGGGCGCTGGTCGCTTTTTTGGGGATTTTGCTGCTTACCGGCGTTCTGATCGCCAACCTGTACAATGTGCAAATCGTTCGTTTCGACGACTATCAGACGCGCTCGAACGAAAACCGCATCAAGCTGGTGCCGATCCCGCCGAGCCGCGGCATTATTTACGATCGCAACGGCACCCCGCTGGCGCTTAACCGCACCATTTATCAGCTGGAGATGATGCCGGAGAAAGTCGACAACGTGCAACAGACGCTGGATGCGCTACGCGACGTCGTCGATTTAACCGACGATGATATCGCCGGTTTCAAAAAGGAGCGCGCCCGCTCCCATCGCTTTACCTCGATTCCGGTCAAGGTCAACCTCAGCGAAGTGCAGGTGGCCCGCTTTGCCGTCAACCAGTACCGTTTTCCCGGCGTGGAAGTCAAAGGCTACAAGCGACGTTACTACCCCTATAACTCGGCGCTGACGCACGTCATCGGCTACGTGTCGAAAATTAACGATAAAGACGTCGACCGCCTCGATAAAGAGGGCAAACTGGCCAACTACGCCTCGACCCATGACATCGGTAAGCTGGGTATTGAGCGTTATTACGAGGACGTCCTGCACGGTCAGACCGGCTACGAAGAGGTTGAAGTGAACAACCGCGGCCGCGTTATTCGTCAGCTCAAAGAGGTGCCTCCGCAGGCCGGACGCGACATCTACCTCACCCTCGACCTCAAGCTACAGCAGTATATCGAAACGCTGCTGGCCGGCAGCCGCGCCGCGGTGGTGGTCACCGACCCGCGTACCGGCGCCATTCTGGCGCTGGTTTCGACGCCGAGCTACGACCCGAACCTGTTCGTCGACGGCATCTCCAGCAAAGATTACTCCGGCCTGCTCAACGATCCCAACACGCCGCTGGTCAACCGTGCGACGCAAGGGGTCTATCCGCCGGCATCGACGGTCAAACCGTACGTCGCCGTCTCGGCGCTGAGCGCCGGGGTGATCACGCGCAATACCAGCCTGTTCGACCCGGGCTGGTGGCAGCTGCCCGGCTCGGAAAAACGCTATCGTGACTGGAAAAAATGGGGCCACGGCCACCTGAACGTCACCAAAGCGCTGGAGGAGTCCGCGGATACCTATTTCTATCAGGTCGCCTATGACATGGGCATCGATCGCCTCTCGGAGTGGATGAGCAAGTTCGGCTACGGCCACTATACCGGTATCGACCTCGCCGAAGAGCGCTCGGGCAACATGCCGACCCGCGAATGGAAGCTCAAACGCTTTAAAAAACCCTGGTACCAGGGGGACACCATTCCGGTGGGCATCGGCCAGGGTTATTGGACCGCCACGCCGATCCAGATGAACAAAGCGCTGATGATCCTGATTAACGACGGGGTGGTGAAAGTGCCGCACCTGCTGCAAAGCACCGTGGAAGACGGCAAGCCCGTTCCGTGGGTCCAGCCTCATGAGCCGCCGGTAGGCGACATCCATTCCGGCTACTGGGAAATCGCCAAAGACGGCATGTTCGGCGTGGCCAACCGCGGCAACGGCACCGCGCACAAATATTTCGCCAGCGCGCCGTATAAAATCGCGGCCAAGTCCGGTACCGCCCAGGTGTTCGGCCTGAAGGCCAACGAAACCTATAACGCGCACCGAATCTCTGAGCGTCTGCGTGACCATAAACTGATGACGGCGTTTGCGCCTTATAACAACCCGCAGGTTGCCGTGGCGATGATCCTGGAAAACGGCGGTGCCGGACCGGCGGTCGGTACGATTATGCGCCAAATCCTCGATCACATCATGCTGGGCGATAACAACACCACGCTGCCAAGCGAAAACCCGGCGGTAACCGCAGGGGAGGATCAATAATGACGGATAATCCGAACAAAAAATCGCTGTGGGATAAGATCCATCTCGATCCCACTATGGTGCTGATCCTGCTGGCGCTGCTGACCTACAGCGCGCTGGTTATCTGGAGCGCCAGCGGTCAGGACGTCGGCATGATGGAGCGTAAAATCGGCCAGATCGCCATGGGCGTGGTGATCATGATCGTCATGGCGCAGATCCCGCCGCGGGTCTATGAGGGCTGGGCGCCCTACCTCTATATTTTCTGTATTATTCTGCTGGTGGCCGTCGACGCCTTCGGCGCCATCTCCAAAGGGGCGCAGCGCTGGCTGGATCTCGGTATCGTCCGCTTTCAGCCGTCGGAGATTGCAAAAATCGCCGTGCCGCTGATGGTGGCGCGCTTTATTAACCGCGACGTCTGCCCGCCTTCGCTGAAGAATACCGGTATTGCCCTGGTGCTGATCTTCCTGCCGACGCTGCTGGTGGCGGCGCAGCCTGACCTCGGGACCTCGATTCTGATCGCCCTCTCCGGTCTGTTTGTGCTGTTCCTCTCCGGCCTCAGCTGGCGCCTGATCGGCATCGCGGTGGTGCTGGTCGCCGCCTTTATCCCGATTTTGTGGTTCTTCCTGATGCACGACTATCAGCGCCAGCGCGTGATGATGCTGCTCGATCCGGAAACCGACCCGCTGGGCGCGGGATATCACATTATTCAGTCTAAAATTGCCATTGGCTCCGGCGGTCTGCGCGGCAAAGGCTGGCTGCACGGCACCCAGTCGCAGCTGGAGTTTCTGCCGGAACGCCATACCGACTTTATCTTCGCCGTTCTCGCCGAAGAGCTGGGCCTGATTGGCGTACTGATCCTGCTGGCGCTCTATATTCTGCTGATCATGCGCGGACTGTGGATCGCCGCCCAGGCGCAAACCACCTTTGGCCGGGTCATGGCCGGTGGTTTAATGTTGATTTTATTCGTTTATGTCTTCGTAAATATTGGTATGGTGAGTGGTATTTTACCGGTGGTGGGCGTACCGTTGCCGCTGGTGAGCTACGGGGGCTCCGCCCTGATCGTATTGATGGCCGGGTTTGGTATCGTGATGTCGATCCATACCCACAGAAAAATGTTGTCGAAAAGCGTTTAAAGGGGTTCGCAATGCGTAAGCAATGGCTGGGGATCTGCATAGCAGCGGGGCTGCTGGCGGCATGTTCGAGTGATGACGTGCAACAAAAGACGGTCAGTACTCCACAGCCGGCCGTCTGTAATGGCCCGACGGTTGAGATCAGCGGCGCCGATCCGCAGTATGAAACGCCGAACGCGACGGCGAATCAGGATTATGAGCGCGATGGTAAGCGCTACAACATCGTCCAGGATCCGGCAAACTTTACTCAGGCCGGTTTCGCGGCGATCTATGACGCAGAACCCAACAGCAACCTGACCGCCAGCGGTGAAACCTTCGACCCGACGCAGTTGACCGCGGCGCACCCGACGCTGCCGATCCCGAGCTATGCGCGGATCACCAACCTCGCCAACGGGCGCATGATCGTCGTGCGGATTAACGATCGCGGTCCCTACGGCAACGATCGGGTTATCTCGCTCTCCCGCGCGTCCGCCGACCGCCTGAACACCTCGAATAACACCAAAGTGCGTATCGACCCGATCATCGTCGCGCCTGACGGTTCGCTTTCCGGCCCGGGAATGGCTTGTACCACCGTCGCCAAACAGACTTACGCCCTGCCCGCCCGTCCGAATCTGGACGGCGGTGACGCCGCTGGCATGAGCCAGCCCGCGCCCACTGACGTTCGCCCGATCAGCAACAGCACGCTGAAGCCGGAAGACAGCGTTGGCGCACCGGTGAACAGCGGCGGTTTCCTCGGCGCCCCGACGCCGCTGAACAGCGGCGTGCTGGAGAGCAGCGAACCCGCGGCCGCCGCCGCGACGGCACCTGCCGCCGGCGCCACGCCAGCAGCGCCGGTGACCGCGCCCGGCTCCATCCAGGGTAGCGTCGCGCCCGCAGCGGCCACCGCCGCAGCCGCCGGCGCCGTTGCCGCTTCGTCTTCCGCCACCTCCAGCGCCAGCGGTAGCTTTGTCGTGCAGGTGGGCGCAGTGAGCGACCAGGCGCGGGCGCAGCAGTATCAGCAGCGTCTGAGCCAGCAGTTCTCTGTGCCGGGCCGGGTCATGCAAAACGGCGCGGTGTGGCGTATTCAGCTGGGGCCGTTTGCCGACAAGGCGCAGGCCAGCGCCGTTCAGCAGCGCCTGCAAAGCGAAGCGCAGCTGCAGTCCTTTATTACTCGCGCCAACTAAAGGCCGCGGGCAGCCCGTTCACCTTGCGCATGTAAAAGTCATTAACAAACTCATGCGCAATGTCGGATGCTGGCCCGCAGAGCATTTGCTATAGTAAGGCACTTTTTTTAACTCCATCACGGATGCCGTTGTTCTGACCATGAAGACCTCTTTCACCGCTCGTTTACTCATCACGGCGCTCTCCGTTGCAGCGCTCTCCTCCGCTGCCCGCGCCGATGACCTGAATATCAAAACGATGATCCCAGGCGCCCCGCAGATTGACGCCGAATCCTGGATCCTTATCGATTACAACTCTGGCAAGGTGCTGGCTGAAAACAACGCCGACTCCCGCCGCGACCCGGCCAGTCTGACCAAAATGATGACCAGCTATGTTATCGGTCAGGCGATGAAAGCGGGCAAATTCAAAGAGTCCGATCTGGTCACCGTCGGCAACGACGCCTGGGCCACCGGCAACCCGGTATTCAAAGGCTCTTCCCTGATGTTCCTCAAGCCGGGGATGCAGGTGCCGGTTTCCCAGCTGATCCGCGGTATCAACCTGCAGTCCGGTAACGATGCCTGCGTGGCGATGGCCGACTATGTCGCCGGCAGCCAGGACGCCTTCGTCAGCCTGATGAACAACTACGTCAACGCCCTCGGCCTGAAAAACACCCATTTCCAGACTGTTCACGGCCTCGATGCTGACGGCCAGTTCAGCTCGGCGCGCGACATGGCGCTGATTGGCCAGGCGCTGATCCGCGACGTGCCGAACGAGTACTCCATCTATCGTGAGAAAGAGTTCACTTTCAACGGCATCCGCCAGCTGAACCGTAATGGCCTGCTGTGGGATAACAGCCTGAACGTCGACGGCATCAAAACCGGCCACACCGACAAAGCGGGCTACAACCTTGTCGCTTCCGCCACCGAAGGGCAGATGCGTCTGATCTCGGCGGTAATGGGCGGCCGGACGTTCAAAGGGCGTGAGTCGGAAAGCAAAAAACTGCTGACCTGGGGCTTCCGCTTCTTCGAAACCGTCAACCCAATTAAAGCCGGCAAAGAGTTTGCTTCCGAACCGGCCTGGTTCGGCGACAGCGATCGCGCTTCGCTGGGGGTGGATAAAGACGTCTACCTGACCATCCCGCGCGGCCGGATGAAAGATCTGAAAGCCAGCTACGTGCTGAATAACACTGAGCTGCACGCCCCGCTGCAGAAAAACCAGGTCGTCGGCACCATTAACTTCCAGCTGGATGGTAAAACCATTGACCAGCGCCCGCTGGTGGTGCTGCAGGAAATTCCGGAAGGTAATTTCTTCGGTAAAATTATTGATTACATTAAATTAATGTTCCACCACTGGTTTGGTTAAAAATCGAACACTTGAAAGTGTGATTTCCATCCCCATATACTATTCATCCAAGTAACCTGATAACTCCCACCCTTGGTGGGAGTTATTATTTTGTCGTAACACCGGAGCTGACATGAAAACCAAACTTAACGAACTGCTTGAATTCCCTACGCCATTTACTTACAAAGTAATGGGGCAGGCGTTGCCTGAGCTGGTTGATCAGGTGGTGGAAGTGGTACAGCGCCATGCGCCTGGTGATTACTCGCCGTCAGTAAAACCGAGCAGCAAAGGTAACTACCACTCGGTCTCCATCACCATCAACGCCACCCACATTGAACAAGTGGAAACGCTGTACGAAGAGTTAGGCAATATCGATATCGTTCGGATGGTGCTGTAACCTTTTCCCTGACCCGGCCGCTGTGCCGGGTCTTCTCATTCCCTCCCGCACGGCTGTGATATACTCCCCGACCTGAATTCTCTCTTCCCGGCGGAGATATTGTTTTGCAGCACAATAAAATTCTAATCCGGCAGCTTGGCCTGCAACCTTACGAACCCGTCTCGCAGGCGATGCATGAATTTACCGACGCCCGTGATGAAGATACCCTCGATGAGATTTGGCTGGTGGAACATCACCCGGTCTTCACCCAGGGTCAGGCCGGCAAAGCGGAACACCTGCTGGTGCCCGGTGATATTCCGGTGATCCAGAGCGATCGCGGCGGGCAGGTAACCTATCACGGCCCGGGACAGCAGGTAATGTACGTCCTGTTGAACCTCAAGCGCCGCAAGCTGGGCGTGCGTGAACTGGTGACGCTGCTGGAGCAAACGGTCGTCAATACCCTTGCCGAATACGGTATTGAGTCGCACCCACGCGCCGACGCCCCTGGCGTCTACGTCGGCGATCGTAAAATATGCTCTCTGGGGCTGCGCATCCGTAAAGGCTGCTCTTTCCACGGCCTGGCGCTCAATATCGCGATGGATCTGACGCCGTTTCTGCGTATCAACCCCTGCGGCTATGCCGGTATGGAGATGACGCAAATGCGCCAGTGGCAGCCGGAAGCCACTCCGGAGAGAGTCGCTCCGCGGCTGGTCGCCCATCTGCTGGCGCTGCTGAACAATCCCCCGCACGAATACCTTCCTCAGGGTTAAGGGCCGACCAGCGCCCCGCTGACGGCGGGGTGCTGAACGAGTAACACATTATTTTTGCAATCAATTGTCACGCACGGCAACGCGGTGGGCCGCTATACTTGGCCTATCATTCCCAACCGGACTCATCGCGTGCCAGAGAATACGCCGCCGTCAGAATCTCCTGACCGACAGGACGAACGTTACGACCGTCAGATGTTTCGCATCCTGCGTAATATTGACCTCAATCTGTTGACCATCTTCGAAGCCGTGTATGTACACAAAGGTATCGTCAATGCCGCGAAGATACTCAATATCACGCCGTCGGCCATTAGCCAGTCAATAAACAAACTGCGGGCGCTGTTCCCCGATCCGCTGTTTATCCGTAAAGGCCAGGGCGTAACGCCCACCGCCTATGCCACCCATCTTCACCAGTATATCAGTCGCGGTATGGAAGCTTTCCTCAGCGCGCTGGATATCACCGGCAGCCCGCACCAGCAGCGGGTGATCACTATCGCCACCACGCCAGCCATGGGGGCGCTGCTGATGCCTGGCCTGGCCAGCGCGCTGAAGCCGGTCTTTCCGCAGATCCTGCTGCACAACATCGCCCTCACCGACGCCGCGCGGCAGCTCGACCAGCGCCAGGTGGATTTGTTGATTGATACCCATCTGCACAGCGGCCAGGCGATAAGCCATCACGTGCTGTATCAGGAACGGGTGCAGATGTACTGCCGCGCTGGGCATCCCGCGCTGGACGGTCCGCAGGATGAAACTACCCTCGCGAAGTATGAATTTGCGCTGCTGCTGCCGGAAGGCCAGCGCTACCCTACGCTGCACCGTCGGCTGCAGGAGGAGATGGGCGAACGCCGCTGCGGTTTCAGCACCTTCAACCTGCTAACCCAGGCGGCAATGATCGCCGAGAGCGACATGCTGGGGCTGACCACCGAGCGCCTGTTCGCCATGGTATCCCGTCTCTGGCCGCTGCAGACCCTGGACTTCCCCTCCCTGAGGGAAGAGCAGATTGATGTTGCGCTGCACTTCAATAAGCAGAGCGGGAAAGAGCCATTGCTGAAAGAGATCATTGAGACCGTGATCCAGACGTTCAAGGTGTAGCGCACGGAAGGGAAAAAGGATAAAACAACAACTATTTTACAATTTGCCGGGCAGGCAGGCTGCTTTCTGCCCCTTTTCAATGGTATACTGCCTGCTCTTGATTCAAAAATAGTTGATAATTGCAACATTTCATTGAATTAATTCGCTTTCCTTCGTGACTCGCAACTGGAACACGCACGCTATGAGTAAACCCATTGTGATGGAACGCGGTGTTAAGTACCGCGACGCCGATAAAATGGCCCTTATCCCGGTGAAGAACGTGGCAACTGAGCGTGAAGCTCTGCTCAGAAAACCGGAATGGATGAAAATCAAACTTCCGGCAGACTCGTCCCGTATCCAGGGAATCAAAGCAGCGATGCGTAAGAACGGCCTGCACTCCGTGTGCGAAGAGGCCTCCTGCCCGAACCTTGCAGAGTGCTTCAACCACGGTACCGCGACCTTTATGATCCTCGGCGCGATCTGTACCCGCCGTTGCCCATTCTGCGACGTGGCGCATGGCCGCCCGATCGCGCCAGATGCGAACGAGCCACAGAAGCTGGCGCAAACTATCGCCGATATGGGGCTACGCTACGTGGTGGTCACTTCGGTGGACCGTGACGACCTGCGCGATGGCGGCGCACAGCATTTTGCCGACTGCATCAGCGCCATTCGCGAGAAAAACCCGACGATTAAAATCGAAACGCTGGTCCCGGATTTCCGCGGCCGCATGGATCGCGCCCTGGATATTCTGACGGTGACCCCGCCGGACGTCTTCAACCACAACCTCGAAAACGTACCGCGCCTCTATCGTCAGGTGCGTCCGGGCGCGGATTACAACTGGTCGCTGAAGCTGCTTGAGCGTTTTAAAGAAGCGCACCCGGAGATCCCGACAAAATCCGGCCTGATGGTGGGCCTGGGCGAAACCAACGACGAGATCATCGAAGTCATGCGCGACCTGCGCCGTCATGGCGTCACCATGCTGACGTTAGGCCAGTATCTGCAGCCGAGCCGTCACCACCTGCCAGTGCAGCGTTACGTGAGCCCGGAAGAGTTTGAAGAGATGAAAGCGGAAGCCATGGCGATGGGCTTCACCCACGCCGCCTGCGGCCCCTTCGTTCGCTCTTCCTATCACGCCGACCTGCAGGCTAAAGGGATGGAAGTTAAATAACCTGCCGCTTCTCCCGCTGCGTCACGTCCTGGCGCAGCGGCGCTCTCCGCTTCATTCGCTTCGCCTTCCCGTAACAGTTAGTTGCATCTTTCCTGCACGGCGTCGACAAAAACGACAAAGGCCGCAACGTCAAACGTCGCGGCCTCTTCGCCGTACCACCCGCATCCCGCCAGGGGACGCAGCCGGAGAATTACTCTTTATGAGAGAGCTTCTGCGCCGGTGCTTCGTCTTCAGCGGTGGTTTTTTTCGCGCTATCGTCATCTTCGTTCATGGCTTTTTTAAAGCCCTTGATAGCCGACCCCAGGTCGCCGCCCAGCGTACGTAATTTCTTGGTACCAAACACTAAGATAATCAGTGCTGCGACTACCAGCAGTTTGGTAATACTAATCTCACCCATAGCTAACCTTCTTCTCTATACAAGCTGCGAATACGCCATCATACACGCATTTATCCGTCATATTGTAATCCACCTGTGCGTGGGCTGCGTGATTCAGCCCGAGGCCTCCCCTCCGGGAGTGAGCGCTGGGGTGTCCGTCCTGACGTGCACAGCGAATTATTGGGATAAACAATACGGGTATTTGGCGCGCGGACACAATAGCAATCTGTAACAAGGTGAATCAAGCCTTGTTTAAAAAAACGTCACAATAATTGCGGTGGCGCAAACCGTCGGTTCTGCAGCACCGGCAAACGCTCGCGAACCCGCGCAAGGTAGTCTGCGGAAATATCGGCATAGATCAGCTGCGGCTCGCTCCCCGCGCCCGCCACGGTGGTCCCCAGCGGATCGACGATGCGGCTCTGCCCGATGTTACGCGTCCCGCATTCGCCTGCCGCCACGACGTAGCAGGTCGTGTCCAGCGCGCGCGCCGCCAGCAGCGTCGCCCAGTGATGCTCTTTTTGCGGCCCTTTCACCCATGCGGTGGGCAGCACCAGCAGCTGCGCCCCGTTCAGCGCCAGCGACAGCGCCAGCTCCGGAAAACGCAGATCGTAACAGGTCATCAGGCCAACGCGGAAACCCGCCACTTCAATCACCGGCGGGATTTGCCGGCCGGGATCCACCCGCCGGGACTCCTGCATTGCGAAAGCATCGTATAAATGAAGTTTGTGATAATGGGCAATAACCTTCCCTTCACGCAATACCACCAGCGTGTTGGTTGCTCTCCCCTCCCCCGACGGCACATGCAGCGTCAGGATCGTCGTCAGGCCGTTACGCGCGCTCTCGGCCAGCAGCAGCTGTAAAAACTCTCCATCCAGCGTTTGGGCCGAGTTCACCGACAGATCCGGGTCGTTGTCATCACGTGCCAGCAACGCCTCCGGCAGCACCAGCAGCGCCGCCCCTTCACGCGCCGCCTGCTGCATCATCGCCACACAAGTTTGCGCATTCGTCCGCCAAACTGGCGTGACGATAAACTGCCCTGCCGCTACCCGCATGTTTTTCTCCCGTCAGGTTATGAATAGCCAATTGCGCCCGTTGCGCGCTACACTTGACACTCTCTTACATCAAATAGCAGGAAACGACCGTGTTTCAACTTCTTTGCGCCGTTTTTATTGGCGGCGGCACCGGCAGCGTTTTGCGCTGGTGGCTCGGCATGAAGCTCAATCCTGTGCACCATGCTATCCCGATTGGGACACTGACTGCCAACCTGTTAGGCGCCTTTGTGATCGGCGCCGGGCTGGCGTGGTTTAATAGACTGACCGGCATTGACCCGATGTGGAAACTGCTGATCACCACAGGTTTCTGCGGCGGGTTGACCACCTTCTCCACCTTCTCTGCGGAAGTGGTGTTTCTTCTGCAGCAGGGGCGAGTGAGCTGGGCGCTCCTCAACGTCGCGGTGAACTTGCTGGGCTCATTTACCATGACGGCTGTCGCCTTCTGGCTCTTCTCGCAGGCCGCCAGCCGCTAAAGGCGTAATCAACAGGCAAAAAAAAACCCGCTGATTAGCGGGTTTTTATATTCTACTGACGCGTTGCTTACAGAGCGATTACGTTTGCAGCAGAAGGGCCTTTGGCACCGTTAGTGATTTCGAACTCTACGCGCTGACCTTCAGCCAGAGTTTTGAAACCGTTGGACTGGATTGCAGAGAAGTGTACGAATACATCTTTGCTGCCATCTTCCGGAGTAATGAAACCGAATCCTTTGGACTCATTAAACCACTTAACGTTACCTTTAATCTTAGACATCAAAATTACCTTTATATGAAAAATCGACACTAATGCTGTGTCGGGTATCAGTACACCAATTGTGGTACCTTTTGTCCAGTGCAACTTTGCTAAAAAGTGATAAAAGTCGCTATCTTTTTTAGTGGGTAACGCTTTAGTCCTTGTTTTTCCACAAGACGCATCGCTTATCTCATTTATTGCTAAGACTTAGCGAATTAAAACTGTATGCGAGCCCAGGCGAAGTAAACGTTACCGTTATTGTAGGTACCGGGAATATAGGTCATCTGGAACGTTGCCGGACCGTAACCTATTGACGCTAAGGGCAAGATCACCGGAATCGGGATGTAGTTCCAGTTATCGCGCGCCGTCACCCCGAGGGTATAGCCGAGACCGAGGCGGAAGTTCTGGTCCGTCAGCGGCCGCCAGGTTTTCTCCCAACCGTAGCCGCCGATGGGTTCCCACTTATTGAAAGAGTCTTTAAACGCCATCAGGTACAGGCCGTGCCAGTTCCCTTTCTCATCCCAGCGCGAAACGCCGAAGCCTGCCCCCCACGGACGTTCATTATACTTGTCCGTCTTTTCCTTATCATAAGCAAAGCGCGCGTGCCAGGTGATGGCTGGAACGTACAGATCATAGTGCTCCGGCTCATTCCAGGTCTGCGCAACGTTATTACTTAAGGTATGGTAACCTTCGCTAAGGGTCGATGAAAACGACGCGCTGGCGTTTCCGGATACCAATAACCATCCTAAAAAACCAAGAGAAAACAATGAAAAACGACGTAACATCAACACTTTTCTATTACCACTTTCATTTAAAAGCCACCTAAAATAGCAAAGATAGTCTCAATACAGGTTGAACGAAATAAGGCAAACTCCTGATTTTCGCCCGCTGACCATCAGAACCGCTTAACTATCCATCTGGTGATTATATCCAGGCGGGACGGGAGGGGCGTAGTTCTTATCGCTTTATTGATTTGCATCAGCGAGTTTCGTCCGTTTTTTCGGCACATTCGCACATTAAAATTTGGTGTGGCGCTTTTTAACTACATATTCTTTGGGCTTAGGGGAAATGAATGCTGACGTTTGTTGAGATCCTGATCGGGATTGCGGTCATTGTGGGCGTCGCCCGCTATATCATTAAGGGCTATTCAGCCACCGGCGTGCTGTTCGTCGGCGGCTTAATATTGCTGATCGTCAGCGCCCTGCTGGGTCATAAAGTCTTACCAGGCAATACCGAGGGCACCGGTTACTCCGCCACTGACATTATTGAATACATTAAGATTCTACTCATGAGCCGTGGCGGCGATTTGGGTATGATGATCATGATGCTGTGCGGTTTCGCCACCTATATGACGCATATTGGCGCCAATGATATGGTGGTGAAATTAGCCTCAAAGCCATTGCGCTATATCAATTCGCCCTATCTGCTGATGATTGCCGCCTACTTTGTCGCCTGCCTGATGTCGCTGGCCGTCTCCTCCGCGACCGGCCTCGGCGTCCTGCTGATGGCGACGCTGTTCCCGGTGATGGTAAACGTTGGTATCAGCCGCGGTGCGGCGGCGGCCATCTGCGCCTCCCCGGCGGCGATTATCCTTTCGCCTACCTCGGGTGACGTCGTGCTGGCGGCAAAAGCGGCCGAAATGCCGCTGATCGACTTTGCCTTCAAGACCACACTGCCGATCTCCATCGCGGCTATCATCTGCATGGCGATCGCCCACTTCTTCTGGCAGCGCTACCTGGATAAAAAAGAGAACATTTCCCACGAAATGCTCGACGTCAACGAGATCACCACCAATGCCCCGGCGCTGTACGCCATCCTGCCGTTTACCCCGATTATTGGCGTACTGATCTTTGATGGCAAATGGGGGCCGGAACTGCACATTATTACCATCCTCGTCGGCTGCATGCTGCTGGCGGCGATCCTCGAATTCCTGCGCGGGTTCAACACCAAAAACGTCTTCAGCGGACTGGAAGTCGCCTACCGCGGGATGGCTGACGCCTTCGCCGGGGTGGTGATGCTGCTGGTCGCCGCCGGCGTTTTTGCTCAGGGATTAAGCACCATCGGCTTCATCAACGGTCTGATCTCCATCGCCACTTCCTTCGGCTCGGCCAGTATTATTCTGATGCTGGTGCTGGTGATCCTGACCATGCTGGCGGCGATGACCACCGGCTCCGGCAATGCCCCGTTCTACGCCTTTGTCGAGATGATCCCCAAGCTGGCGCACTCCTCCGGCATCAATCCCGCCTATCTGTCGATCCCGATGCTGCAGGCCTCTAACCTTGGCCGCACGATCTCGCCGGTCTCCGGCGTGGTGGTGGCCGTCGCCGGGATGGCGAAGATCTCCCCGTTCGAAGTGGTCAAACGCACCTCGGTGCCGGTGATGGTTGGCCTGCTGGTGGTGATTGTCGCGACCGAGATCCTCGTCCCGGGCAGCGCGGTCCACTAATGGTCTAACCACGTGAAAAGGCGCCAGCAGGCGCCTTTTTTATGCTTTAATAACTCCCCGTTATCTTTTGCCATCCACAATCAGGAATAAACATGTTCAGGAAGGAATTCGCCGCGCTTGCCCTTGTGCTTACCGCCACTCAGGCCGGCGCTGAACCGCTCACCGCGACGCGATACGCTGATTTTGACCGCTATGTCCTGGCCCTCTCCTGGCAAACCGGATTCTGTCAGAGCATGTATGACCGTAACCGCAACGAACCGGAAGAGTGCCGCCTGCAGCAGGAAACCGCGAATAAAGCCGATTTTCTGACCGTGCACGGTCTGTGGCCCGGGCTGCCAAAGTCCATTGCCGCGCGCGGAGTGGATGAACGACGCTGGATGCGCTACGGCTGCGCCACGCGCCCGCTGCCCGACATGCCGGAGGTGAAAGCGAACCGCAAATGTCAGGCGGCGGAGACGGGGTTGTCGCTGGAGATGGCCAACAAACTGAATAGCGTGATGCCGGGCGCGGGCGGCACCTCCTGCCTCGAACGTTACGAATATGCCAAACATGGCGTCTGCTTCGGCTTCGATCCCGACAGCTATTTTGGCGCCATGGTGCGCCTGAACGGGGAAATTAAGCGCAGCCCGGTTGGTGATTTCCTTGCCAAACACTATGGCCAAACCGTCAGTCGGGCCGACTTCGACGCCGCCGTGGCCCGCGCCTGGGGTCCGCTGAGCGTGAAGGCGTTTAAATTAACCTGTAACGGTAATCCTGCCTATTTGACCGAGATGCAAATCTCGCTCAACGCCGCGTCCATCAACGCCCCACTGGCCACCTCCGCCTTTCTGCCCCAGCCTCACCCGGGTAACTGCGGCGCGCAGTTTATCCTCGATAAGGTTGGCCACTAGCGCAACGCGGCATACTGTTCAGAAAACGTCCTTCGCCGGAGGCGTTGCGCGCTGATTGTGCGTTTCATCACTTCAAACTGCCGGCAACTCTCAGTATGATGGGAGAACCTTAACCCTTGCCTTTTTCGGCGAGGGTTTTCTTTTACGGACAGGTTCCTGGATAACATGGAGTATGCAATGACCAGACCCGCAATCATCATTAACGAACTGGATGCCGAACGTATCGACAGGCTGCTGGAGCAGCCGGCTTTCGCCAGCTCGCCGGTTGCCGATGCCCTGAACGACGAGCTCGACCGCGCGCAAATGCTGGCGCCGGAAGCGATGCCGCACGATGTCGTCACCATGAACAGTACGGTTAAATTCCGTGATTTAACCAGCGGCGAAGAGCGCGTGCGGACGCTGGTGTTTCCGACACAGGTGACCGACAGCGCCAGCCAGCTCTCCGTCCTCGCGCCGGTGGGCGCCGCGCTGCTCGGCCTCAAGGTCGGCAGCACCATTCACTGGGAGCTGCCGGGCGGGGCGTCGACGCACCTGGAAGTGCTGGCGCTGCTGTACCAGCCGGAAGCCGCTGGCGAATTCCACCGTTAATCCCCGCTGCCTGAGGCGTATCGCGCTTTATTCAGAGGATGTCCACACATCCTCTTTCTGCTGTCTTTCCCCCCGCTAACCTTTTTTTACGCTTTGCGCCTGCCTGACTGACAGTTTTGCGACCTGAATGACACAATATCCGCATATAATATGTTGATATAGACGCAAACGAACAAGGAGGATTGCATATGTATAAGACTATCATTATGCCGGTTGATGTCTTTGAGATGGCGCTGAGCGATAAAGCCGTCCGGCATGCGGAGTTTCTGGCCCAGCAGGACGGGGTGATCCATCTGCTCCACGTCTTACCCGGTTCAGCGAGCTTCACGATGAGCCGTTTTACCGCCGACCTGCGGCGTTTTGAGGAACATCTGCAGCACGAGGCGGAAACCCGCCTGCAGACCATGGTCAGCCATTTCAGCATTGACCCATCGCGGATCAAGCTGCATGTGCGTTTCGGCAGCGTGCGCGACATGGTCAACGAACTGGCCAGCGAAATAAACGCCGACGTGGTGGTGATTGGCTCACGCAATCCCTCCATCAGTACCCACCTGTTGGGCTCCAACGCCTCGAGCGTCATCCGTCATGCCCATATTCCGGTGATGGTCGTCAGGTAAGGCTGAGGAAAAGCGCATAAAAAAAGAGGCTACCACCGGGTAGCCTCTTTGTTATGCAGGTCTATTGTCTGACTTGTTATGCGGTTTTCGTGCGGATCAGATAGTCGAAGGCGCTCAGCGACGCTTTCGCCCCCTCCCCTGCCGCGATGATAATCTGCTTGTACGGCACGGTGGTGCAGTCACCGGCGGCGAATACGCCTTTAACGTTGGTTTCGCACTTCGCATCGATGATGATCTCGCCCATGCGGTTACGCTCAACCGCGCCTTCCAGCCAGGTGGTATTAGGCAGCAGGCCGATCTGCACGAAGATGCCCGCCAGCGCGACGTGATGCTCATCGCCGCTCACCCGGTCACGATACTGCAGACCGGTGACCTTGCTGCCGTCGCCTTTCACTTCCGTGGTCTGCGCATTGAGAATAATGTCGACATTCTTCAGACTGCGGACTTTATCCTGCAGCACCTGGTCGGCCTTCATCTCCGGTGCGAATTCCAGCAGGGTCACGTGTTCCACGACGCCCGCCAGGTCGATGGCGGCTTCCACGCCGGAGTTCCCCCCGCCGATCACCGCCACGCGCTTACCTTTAAACAGCGGGCCGTCGCAGTGCGGGCAGTAGGTTACGCCCTTGGTGCGATACTGATCTTCGCCCGGCACGTTCATGTTGCGCCATTTCGCCCCGGTGGCAATGATGACGCTGCGCGCCTTCAGCACCGCGCCGGAGGCGGTTTCGATCTGATGCAGGCCGCCCTCTGTCGCCGCTGGCGTCAGTTTGGTCGCGCTCTGGGAGTCGATCACATCGACGTTATAGTCGCTAACGTGCGCTTTCAGGGCCCCGGCCAGCTTCTGGCCTTCGGTTTTCGGCACCGAAATGTAGTTTTCGATATCCACGGTATCCAGCACCTGGCCGCCGAAGCGCTCGCCCATCAGGCCGGTACGAATCCCTTTACGCGCAGAGTAAACCGCGGCCGCCGCGCCGGACGGGCCGGAACCGACGATCAGCACATCGTAAGCGTCACGCTGATTCAGCTCTTCCGCTGCGCGTTTTTCCGCACCGGTGTCCACTTTGGCGACGATTTCCGTCAGCGTCATCCGCCCCTGACCAAACTCCTGGCCGTTCATGAACACCGCCGGCACGCCCATCACGTTGCGCTCGGTGATCTCATTCTGGAACGTCCCACCGTCAATCGCCGTATGTTTGATACGCGGGTTGAGCACCGCCATCAGGTTCAGCGCCTGGACCACGTCCGGGCAGTTATGGCAGGAGAGCGAGTAGTAGGTTTCAAACTCGAAGTCGCCATCGATATCGCGGATCTGCTCCAGCAGAGACTGGGCCTCTTTCGACGGATGACCGCCGGTCCACAGCAGCGCCAGCACCAGCGAGGTAAACTCGTGGCCCAGCGGGGAGCCCGCAAAGCGTGGGCCCTGGTCGGAACCGGGGTTAGTAATCAGGAACGATGGCTTGCGTACCGCCAGCGTATTGTCTTCTTTAAAGGTGACTTTGTCTGACAGTTCAGCAATTTCAGCCAGCAGTTCCCTGATTTCTGCCGATTTAGCGCTGTCATCCAGCGTGGCAATCAGCTCAACAGGCTTGGTCAGCTTCTCAAGATAGGCCTTGAGCTGGGTTTTCATGTTGGTGTCGAGCATTGTTATCTCCTGGGCTTAAAACATCATCATGCAAGCGGCCTTGTCAGGCTGCCTGAATGCGCTTGCATCATGGTGTTGGAATGAAATGGGCGCAGGTGCGCCCATGACTGAAGTAATTTCCAAAGTATTTCGCGTCAGAGCAAGGCGGCTAGCCTGAGAATCCCCGAGAGCTTACTGAAGTAAGCGACCGGGGTGAGCAGGCGACGCCAACGCAGCTATGGCATGAAAGACGACGAAAATTTTAATTCACCAGTATTTCGCGTTAGAGCAAGGCGGCAAGCTTATGAACCCCCGGGAGCTTACACGAGTAAGTGACCGGGGTGATCAAGCGCAGCCAACGCCGCTATGATGCGAAAGACGCCGTGATTATTAGATTTTGCCGACCAGGTCCAGGGATGGAGCCAGCGTCGCTTCGCCTTCTTTCCATTTCGCCGGGCACACTTCGCCTGGGTGGGAAGCAACATACTGCGCCGCTTTGATTTTACGCAGCAGGTCAGACGCGTCACGGCCGATACCTTCAGCGGTAACTTCGATCGCCTGGATGATACCCTGCGGGTCAACCACGAAGGTGGCGCGGTCAGCCAGACCTTCATCTTCACGCATGTTGTCGAAGTTACGGGTCAGGGCGCCAGTCGGGTCGCCAATCATCGCGTATTTGATTTTCGCGATGGTTTCAGAGCTGCTGTGCCACGCTTTGTGGGTGAAGTGGGTATCGGTAGAAACAGAGTAAACGTCTACGCCCAGCTTCTGCAGTTCTTCGTAATGGTCAGCCACGTCGCCCAGTTCGGTCGGGCAGACGAAGGTGAAGTCAGCCGGATAGAAGAAGAAGACGCTCCAGCGGCCTTCGGTGTCTTTCTCGGTGACTTCGATGAATTCACCATTTTTGAATGCCTGGTTTTTGAACGGTTTGATTTTGGTGTTAATTAAGGACATCTATACTTCCTCCGTGTTTTCGTTGAGGTCTAAGTTAACGAATTTTTCCTGACCCGACCAATGCGTTTACATTATCGAATCAATAAGCGTTATCTAACAACCGGAACAAGACAACAATGTGAACCTGTCGACGCGTTCAGCGCAGTTCGCTGTTTTTCGCATCATTTGCCGCGACAAAAGTAAAAAGGCCACCCTTTCAGGCGGCCCCGTTACCTGAAATACCCGAAGGTAGGTTCAGCGCCAGTCAGACTGGCTATGTGTTGCGCTCTACATTACCTTAATGTAACAGCATCCAGGATTACATCACCCACGCCAGGAAAGGGCAATCCGTCGTTCTGCTGATCCTGCCTATAACTGTAATAGGTTTGGCAATGTTTCTTCCTTTCCTGCTGATTTTACAAGGAATACTCATGTTAAAACGTCTGCTGTTGCTCAGCCTTTTGCCTTTTTGTAGCTATGCGGAAGAACTGCCCGCCCCGGTAAAAGCAATTGAAAAACAGGGCATTACCATCATCAAACCCTTTGACGCGCCGGGGGGAATGAAGGGCTGGCTGGGGAAATACCAGGATATGGGCGTCGCCATCTACCTCACGCCTGACGGCAAACATGCCATTTCCGGTTATATGTACGACGAAAACGGCAACAACCTCAGCGAGCAGTTATTTCAAAAAGCGCTCTACACGCCGGCGGGACAGGAGATGTGGAAGAAGATGGCCAGCGCCCACTGGCTGCAGGATGGCGACAAGGACGCCCCCATCGTGCTGTATGTCTTTGCCGATCCCTTCTGCCCTTACTGCAAACAGTTCTGGCAGCAGTCCCGTCCCTGGGTGGAGGCCGGTGAAGTGCAGATCCGCACCCTGCTGGTGGGCGTGATCAAGCCGGAGAGCCCGGCCACCGCCGCGGCGATCCTCGCCAGTAAAGATCCGGCGAAAACCTGGCACGATTACGAGCAATCGAACGGCAAAATGGCCCTGACGATACCGAAGGCTATCCCGCCGGAGAAGATGAAAATGCTCAACGTCAACCAGCAGCTAATGGACGATCTGGGGGCCAACGTCACGCCAGCTATTTATTATATGAATAAGGATAATATGCTGCAGCAGGTGGTCGGCCTGCCGGATAAAGAGAAGCTGTCTATTATGATGGGTGAAAAAGAGTAATTTCGTCCCGGTGTGGCGCCTGGCGAATCCGACCGCTGGTGCCACTGCCGATAGTAAGATATATTAAGCAAAACTTAATTTTATTTGCCCACAATTAAATTCACACCGCAAATACTAAGACGCAAGATATTATCGTTAGAAATATTTTAACTTACACTGGCAATAAACAGGACTGTGTTAATGGCAAATCTTTACGATCTGAAAAAGTTCGATCTAAATTTATTGGTTATTTTTGAATGTATCTATCAGCATTTAAGCATCAGCAAAGCGGCGGCGATGTTATTTATCACCCCGTCTGCGGTAAGTCAGTCATTGCAGCGTCTGCGTCAGCAGTTAGACGATCCGCTATTTGTGCGCGTCGGGAAGGGAATGACGCCCACCACCGCCTGCGTGAATCTTCATTACCACCTGCAGCAAAATCTGGAGCAGCTGGAAAAAACGATCAATCTCAATAACCGCTCCGATCTGCGTAAACGTATTGTAATATATGGCCCCCCGCTGTTCTGTTCAGTAAACAGCCACTTTATGATTAACCAGCTTTGTCATCAGGCCAACTTGCAAATTGAACACCATAACCTGACCACCACCGAATCGGCAGAGGAGCTGCTGGCATATCGCCAGGCTGACCTGGTGTTCACCCGAATGCCCATCACCAACCGCGCCACCATCTGTCAGCCCTATCAGACGGTGCAGACCCTCGCGGTGTGTCGGACGAACCATCCGCGGCGCGAGGCGCTCACGTCAGTTGACGCGCTGGCGCAGGAGTTTTTCACCCACTATATTACCAACGATCCCGTTATTCAGCGCGTTCAGCAAAGCAGCACGCCCTGGCTGAACCCGCGTAATATTGCCTTTCGCAGCGACTCTTTTATGACCATTCTTAACATGATCAATAAAACCGATCTGATTGGCTTCTTGCCGTCATATTTATATGATTTTATTTCGCCAGCCATGCAACTTCACGTCCTCGATATAAACGAACTTTTTCCAGACATTACGATATATATTAACTACCATCAATCATCCGCACAAAATCATTTTTTATCTGAATTAATCACCATTTTAATGAATGACAGAGAGATATCACGTCCCCAATTCAATAACAGCCAATAACGATCCGACTTATTGCCCCTCCCCAAGGGAAGGGAAAGTCGACCATTAATTTCCCACGCATCATCGTTTATACTGAGCGAACGGGAATCTATAGTATTAAAGGATTAATGGTCATGTCATTTATCAAATATCCCTTACCGGAATCGGTGCTGCAGGCGACGGAGCAGCGGATCGATTGGGTTCTGGATAATTTTTCACGCATTTGCGTCTCTTTCTCTGGCGGAAAAGACTCTACCGTTATGCTCCATTTAACCGCGCAGGCAGCGCGGTTACAGGGTAAGAAAATCAGCGTACTGTTTATTGACTGGGAAGCGCAGTTCTCCTGCACCATCGCTCACTGTGAAAAACTGCGCGCCCTCTATCAGGATGTTATCGATACCTTTTACTGGGTCGCCCTGCCGCTCACTACCCAAAATGCCCTGACGCAGTATAAGCCGCAATGGCAATGCTGGCAGCCCGGCACCGCCTGGGTCCGCCAGCCCCCCTCCTGGGCCATTACCCACCCGGGCTATTTTTCGTTTTATCAACCGGGGATGAGCTTTGAAGCCTTCGTCAGCCACTTTGCCGAGTGGTTTTCACAGCGCCGTCCCGCCGCCGTGCTGGTGGGTATTCGGGCAGATGAGTCGCTGAATCGCTTTATGACCATCTCTTCTCAGCGAAAACAGCGCTTCGCCGACGATAAACCGTGGACCACCTCGGCGCCGGGCGGCCACGCCTGGTACATCTACCCGCTCTATGACTGGAAAACCGCCGATATCTGGACCTGGTTTGCTAAAAGCGGCCAGCCCTATAACCCGCTGTACGATCTGATGTATCAGGCCGGTGTGCCGCTGCGCTATATGCGCATCTGCGAACCCTTCGGTCCGGAGCAGCGCCAGGGGCTATGGCTGTACCATGTGCTGGAGCCGGAGCGCTGGGCCGCGATGTGCCAGCGGGTGAGCGGCGCGCACAGCGGCGGCGTCTATGCCGGGCATGATAATCAATTCTACGGTCACCGAAAAATCGACAAACCGGACCATTTGACATGGAAAAGCTATGCGCTGTTTCTGCTCGACAGCATGCCGGAAACCACCGCCGAGCATTACCGCAATAAGATCGCCGTCTACCTGCGCTGGTACCAGAAAAAAGGCATGGAAGAGATCCCCGATACTCAGCCCGCGGACGTTGGCACCAAAGATATCCCCTCCTGGCGACGGATCTGCAAAGTGCTACTCAACAATGACTACTGGTGCCGCCAGCTCTCCTTCAGCCCAACCAAAAGCAGCCACTATCAGCGCTACCGAAAACGTATGGAAAAACATCGCCAACAATGGGGGATATTATGCAACAACAACTAACGCAGGCGCTGGACAATTTCCTGCAAACGCTGGATGACGAAGCGCGTATCGAGGCTATCAACGCGTTTCGCCAGGTGCTCCACCAACACAGCCCCTTCCGCTCGCAGCCCGTTGACTGTGTGCTGTGGGTCAAACAGGAGCAGGTTATCCCCAACGACTATAACCCGAATAACGTGGCGCCGCCGGAGAAGCGCCTGCTGCAGACCTCGCTGGAGGCCGATGGCTTTACCCAGCCGGTGGTGGTCATCAGGCAGGGACCGCAGGGGTACGCGATTGTCGACGGTTTTCACCGCCATGAGCTGGCCTGCAGCAAAGCGTCGCTGAAAAAACAGCTGAAAGGCTATCTACCGGTCACCTGTCTGACGAATGAAGAGGCCTCACGCGACGGGCTGATGGCAGCGACAATACGCCACAACCGGGCGCGCGGACGCCACCAAATCCACGCCATGTCAGATATTGTCCGCGAGCTAACCCGGCTCGGCTGGACGCCGCAGAAGATCGGCAAAGAGCTGGGAATGGATGCCGATGAGGTGCTGCGCCTGAAGCAAATTAGCGGCCTGGCAGAGATGTTCGCCGACCGCCAGTTCTCTCAGGCGTGGACCATAAAGTAACTACAGCTCGCACAAACGCGCCGCCGCGGCCAGCAGGGTCTCCGGTTGTTTAGCGAAGCACAAGCGGATCAGCTTGTGCGGGAACGGGTCGGCGCAGAAGACGGAGAGCGGGATCGCCGCCACCCCAACCTCGGTCGTCAGCCAGCGGCAGAAGCTGACGTCGTCAAGGTCGGAGATGGCGCTGTAGTCCGCCAGCAGGAAATAGGTCCCCTCACAGGGCAGGAGCTCCAGCCGGCTGGGGCGCAGCGCCTCAATAAACAGATCGCGGCGTTCACGATAAAAGGCCGGTAGTTCTTGGTAGTGATCCGGCTCCTCGCGCAGCATGTCGGCGATCGCCAGCTGCGCCGGGGTATTTACCGAGAAGGTCAGATACTGGTGCACCTTGCGCAGCTCCGCGCTGATGGCCGCCGGGGCCACGCAGTAGCCAACCTTCCAGCCGGTCATATGAAACGTTTTGCCAAACGAAGAGACCGCCACCGCCCGCTCGCGCAATAGCGGATGCGCCAGCACGCTGGCGTGGCCGTCTTCGGCAAAGTTGATATGCTCATAGACCTCGTCGCTGAGAACATAGATCTCGCGTTCGGCAATCGCCTGCCACAGGGCGGCAAAATCCTCGCGTTGCCAGACCGTGGCCGAGGGGTTGTGCGGGGTATTGAGGATCACCAGCCGGGTTTTGTCGCTCAGCGTCGCGGCAAACTGCTGCCAGTCGACGCGAAAATGCGGCGGCTGAAGGGCAATACGGCGTAATTCGCCGCCGGCCAGCGCCACCGCGGGGGCATAGCTGTCGTAGCTGGGATCGAAACAGACCACCTCGTCGCCGCGACGCACCAGAGCGGTAATCGCCGCGAACAGGGCCTCTGTCGCCCCGGCGGTGACCGTGATATCGCTGTTGACGTCGGGTCGATATCCATACCGCTCCGCCGTCTTGTCAGCGATCGCCTCGCGCAGCGCCGGCACGCCGGTCATCGGGGCATACTGATTCGCCCCCTGCGCCACGTGGTACGCCAGACGCTCCTGAAGATAGCGCGGGCCGTCGAAATCGGGAAAGCCCTGCGACAGGTTTATGGCCTGATGCTGCTGGGCGAGAGCGCTCATCTGGGTAAAAATGGTGGTGCCAAGTGACGGGAGTTTACTCTCTGGAATCAATGGGTTATTACTCATTCTTTTTGTACCGATTGTAATGCTGTTGTTGAAGCCACTATAACACGATGTTAATATTTGGCAATCAAGACGCTTAGACGTCTAAATGCTAATGTTATTCCACGCTACGCCCACTCTGGAGAAACCATGATCCGCGCCATCGTGACCGATATAGAAGGCACCACCAGCGATATCCGCTTCGTGCATAACGTGCTGTTCCCCTACGCCCGCGAACGACTGGCCGGCTTTGTGACCGCTCAACAGCACGCTGAACCGGTGAGAACCATCCTCGACAACTTGCGCCGCGAGACAGACGCCCCCGCCGCCAGCACCGCCGACCTGATTGCTACCCTCTTCGCTTTTATGGACGAAGATCGGAAATCCACTGCGCTGAAGGCGCTGCAGGGGATCATCTGGCGCGATGGCTACCTCAACGGCGACTTTACCGGCCATCTCTACCCGGACGTGCTGCCGGCGCTGGAGAAATGGAAAGCACAGGGCATTGATCTGTATGTATATTCTTCTGGCTCCGTGGCAGCGCAGAAATTGTTATTTGGCTACAGCGATGAAGGTGATATTACTCATCTGTTTACGGGCTATTTCGATACCCTGGTAGGCGCCAAACGCGAAGCGCAGTCCTACCGCAATATTGCTGAACACCTGGGCCACGCCCCCGGGGCCATCCTGTTCCTGTCGGATATCCATCAGGAACTCGACGCCGCCGAAGCCGCGGGGTTGCGCACTGTCCAGCTGGTACGCGGCGACCGCGACCCGGCAAGCCGCCACCCTCAGGTTCAGCGTTTTGACGACATTCATCCGGAGCAGATCCCAGCATGAGCGCATTAACCCTTTTTTCCGTGAAAGATCCGCAAACGCCGGTCTGGCACAGCACCGACGCCAAAGCGATTCAGGAGCAGCTTAACGCCAAAGGCGTCCGTTTTGAGCGCTGGCAGGCTGACCGCGATCTCGGCGCGGCCCCCAGCGCAGAAACAGTGATTGCCGCCTATCAGCATGCGATTGACAAACTGGTCGCCGAAAAGGGCTATCAGAGCTGGGACGTCATCAGCCTGCGCGCCGATAACCCGCAGAAAGAGGCGCTGCGGGAAAAATTCCTGAACGAACACACTCATGGCGAAGACGAGGTCCGGTTTTTTGTCGAGGGCGCCGGCCTGTTCTGCCTGCACATTGGCGACGAGGTGTTCCAGGTGCTGTGCGAAAAGAACGATCTGATTTCGGTTCCCGCCCACACTCCGCACTGGTTTGATATGGGTTCAGAACCGAACTTTACCGCCATTCGCATTTTTGATAACCCGGAAGGCTGGATCGCCCAGTTTACCGGCGACGATATCGCCAGCGCCTACCCACGGCTGGCGTAACGTCGCCCTGTCATCAGTCTTAAACCGCCTGACGCGCGCTATCCCGGAGGCGGCGCATACCGCGCCTTCTCCGGGATAGCCGACCCGCCACCGGCGATCCCTGACACCTAAACCGCAATAAACTTCGGCGGGTCAAAGGCGGTGATCGGCGGCAGTTCCTCTCGCCACGGGGCGATCTCCACCCAACAGCTCTGGGCGCTACAGCCCTGTCCCAGGCGCGAACTGCCGCGATCCTCGGTTAACACGTTGGGATTACCGTGCTTATCGAGGGATCCTTTTTCATTCGGATCCAGAGGGTCATACCAGGCGCCGGTGGACATCTGTACCACCCCCGGCAAAATCTGCTCGCTCAGGTGCACGCCCGCCAGAATCGCCCCACGGTCGTTATACACTTTCACCACGCTGCCTTCGCGGATGTCTCTTGCCTGCGCATCCTGCGGATGCATCCACAACGGCTCGCGTCCCTGAATTTTCGTCGCCCGGCTAACGCTGCCGTGGTCGTACTGACTGTGCAGACGGGCGCGCGGCTGACTGGAGAGCAGATGAAGCGGCCAGCGCGCCGCCTCCTGTCGCTGCCGGGCGGCCTCTTCCTCATCCCACCAGGGATGGCCGGGGCATTCGCGATAGCCAAACCCGGCGACGGTAGCGGAAAAGAGTTCAATCTTGCCGGAGGGCGTGGAAAGCGGATAGCGCTGCGGATCGGCGCGAAAATCGGCGAGAAAGACCTGCGGCCGCGCCGGCGCGCTGTACTCCAGCACCCCTTGCTGCCAGAAGTCTTCGAACGAGGGCAGCGCAATGCCCTCCTCCTGCGCCCGCGGTCTTGACTCCTCATAGAGATGGCGCAGCCACTGCCCGGCGTCCCGCCCCTCGCTGAACTGTTCTCCGAAGCCCAACCGCCCGGCAAGATCGAGGAAAATAGCGTAATCATCACGCGCCTCGCCCACCGGCGGGATCTGCGCGCTCATGGCAATCATAAACCCGTCGTGACCGCCGCTGCCGATATCCTCTCGCTCCAGCGAGGTGGTAGCCGGCAGAACGATGTCGGAGAATTTGGCCTGCGCGGTCCAGTACTGCTCATGCACCACCACCGTCTCCGGACGGCGCCAGGCCTCGCACAGTCGGTTAATATCCTGGTGATGATGAAACGCATTGCCTCCCGCCCAGTAGACCAGACGGATGTCGGGATAATGCAGCTGCTGACCGTCGAACTCATAGGCTTCTCCCGGGTGCAGCAGCATATCGGACAGCCGCGCCACCGGGATGACGCTGTCCACCGCATTCTCCCCGGCGGGCAGGCGCGGGCCGGAAAACGCTTTTCGCACCGCGCCCGCCAGGTTGGTACAGGCATAGCCAAACCCGAGGCCGCCGCCGGGCGTGCCGATCTGTCCCAGCAGCGCGGTCAGGGCCACCGTCGCCCAGTAGGCCTGCTCCCCCTGACGGGCGCGCTGGATAGACCAGGAGATATTCACCATCGTCCGGTGGCGGGCCATCTCGCGCGCCAGGTCAGCGATGCGCTGCGCGTCCAGGCCGGTTATCGCCGCCGCCCACGCCGGGGTTTTCGCCACGCCGTCATGCTCGCCCAACAGATAGGCGCGATAGGGGGCAAACCCGACGGTATGGCTGGCGACAAACGCCTGGTCGTAGAGGGACTCAACGATCAGCACATAGCTCAGCGCCAGCAGCAGTGCGGTATCGGTGCCCGGCCGAATGGCCAGCCATTCGGCGTCGGCCACCGCGCTGAGGTCATTGCGCACCGGACTGATATTAATAAACCGCGTGCCGTTGGCCTGCATCTTATCCAGCCAGTACGGCAGCATATGGTCATTGGCGCCGCCGCCGTTGACCTGGGCATTGCGCAGCGGCAGACCGCCAATCGCGACAAACAGCTGACACTCCCGCGCCAGCTCGGAAAAATGGGTATGCTGACGGTGCAGCGGGCTCAGCGGCCCAAGAATATGCGGCAGAATGCGCTCGCCCGCGGCGCTGCTATAGGTATTGGTGCTGGCGGTATACCCGCCAAAGCCCTTAAGAAAACGGTGCAGCTGGCTCTGCGCATGGTGAAAGCGCCCGGCGCTGGCCCAGCCGTAGGAGCCGCCGTAAATCGCCTCATTGCCGCAGCGCGCCTTGACCGAGCGCAGCTCGCGAGCCACCAGGTCCAGGGCCACCTCCCAGCTGACTTCGACAAAGGGCTCCTTGCCTCGCCCTTCTCGTGACGCCGGCCCATGCTGCAGATAGCCGGCGCGCACCGCCGGGCGGCGAATGCGCGTTTGGCTGGTCACCGCGTCGGGGAGCGATTGACCGATGCGTGAGGGGTTTTTATCCCAGGGCACCGGCTTAACCGCCACGATCTCGCCCTCGCGGCTCTCCACCTGCCAGGTTCCCCAGTGCATCACCGTATAATTATGCTGTTTCTTCATAGCGCCCGCGTTCTTCTCAGCCTAAGGTTCGTTAAAATAAAGCGGGGAAATGCGGTAATATTGCTTACCCGGCCAGATATTGCTCTGCTAAAAAAAGCGTTAGCCCGCGCAATCTTCTCTTTTTCGCAGTAGAGGCCGTATTTCCCATGCACTCATAATATTAAGAAAATTGTCTTTATCCGCTAAATAAACACAGAACAAACCAAAAATAAAACCACAAAATAAAAAGGCCTACCCGGCATCATGAAATATTTTCAGGTTCTTCATGACAAAATAAACTTTTTCTCTGACGTTTCCGCGATATAACATTGCCGGCATAACTTAGACTTATTTTGTATTTGAGGTGGCGAGGTGCTTCTTGTCATGCTACCGGTCCGCAACCACCTTCATCACAGGATCATAATAACAATGTCGCAGAAGAGAAAATTATTGCCTGCCGCGCTGGGACTGCTTTCCCTTGCTTCGCTGAGCGTCACCGCCGCTGACGCCCTCTCCTTACAGGGAAAAACCATTGGCGTTGCCGTCGTAGGCACCCAGCATTTCTGGGATCGCGAGGCTTTTAAAGGCGCGACAGAGGAAGTGGAGAAGCTGGGGGGCAAAGTCATTGGCGTCGATGGCGGCCGGGATAATCAGGTTCATGCCAATAATCACGATATTTTACTGTCACGCAAGGTGGACGCGGTAATTAGTATTCTCGGCGACAGCGCCGTCGAACCCAAATTTAAAGCATTACGTGATGCCGGCATCCCGGTATTCACCGTGGATCATGTTTCACAATATTCGGTCAACAATTCCACCTCCGATAACTACACTCTGGGCTCCACCATCGGTCGCTACATGGCGGACGAATTAGGCGGCAAAGGTAATGTGGCTGTATTTAACGCGTTCTCCAGCGCGCTGCGTATTTGCGGAATTCGTTACGATCAGTGGAAATATGTCCTTAAGGATTATCCGGATATTCATATTATCCAGCCTGAGCTCGCGGAACAGTTCGCCAACTCGCCGGAAGACGCGCGGAAGAAAACCCTCGAATTACTCAGCCAGTATCCGAAAGGCAAACTGGATGCCATCCATGTCGCCTGCTGGGATCAACCGGCCATCGGTATCGTCCAGGCGCTGGAAGAGACCGGTCGTGATAAGGAC
This sequence comes from Klebsiella sp. C283, assembly GCF_048822555.1. Classification (NCBI taxonomy): domain Bacteria; kingdom Pseudomonadati; phylum Pseudomonadota; class Gammaproteobacteria; order Enterobacterales; family Enterobacteriaceae; genus Klebsiella; species Klebsiella sp. C283. The sequence goes on along the minus strand of NZ_JBMEZS010000001.1, from coordinate 195,141 downwards.
GTGAAAGTGACGGCCATCGACGCCGGCCCGGAGACACTGGAGATCATGGCGGAGCCCGGCAGCCCCTTCGTGGCTAACGTCGCACAGCAGCCGCATCTGATCGGCCAGACCTCCGCCGATAACGTGGCCCGCTACTTTGCCGGTCAGAAACTGCCGGTGCAAACCTTTATCCCGGTCATACCGGTGAAAGGTCCGCAGGAAGCGAAAGCGGTGTATAAACAGTTGGGATACGGCGAACTGCAGTGATAAATCAACACCCTGGCGGGGAGCGCCCCGCCGCGGGTCTGGTCATGGACCAGATCGGCAAACGTTTTGCCAGCGTAACGGCGCTTAATGCGGTTACCCTGCGACTCAATCCGGGGGAAATTCATGGCCTGATTGGCGAGAACGGCGCCGGTAAATCGACGCTGATCAAAATCCTCGCCGGCGTCTATCAGGCCGACAGCGGCAGCGCGACCCTCGACGGTCGCCCGCTGCCCCTCGGCAACCCGGCAGCCATCGAAGCCGCCGGCATCCGCGTGATCCACCAGGAGCTCAACCTGATCCCGCACTTTACCGTCGCGGAATCGGTGTTTCTGGGTCAGGAGTATCGTACCCGCTGGGGGGCGCTAGATCGCCGACGGATGAAGGCCGCCACAGCGCAATTTTTCCAGCAAAACTGGCAGCTGGCGATCGACCCCGAACGCCTGGTGCGGGATCTGAGCCTGGCCGAGCGCAAGCTGGTGCAAATCGCCCGCGCGCTGATCGACGGCGCGGCGCGGCTGGTGGTGTTCGACGAGCCCACCGCCCCTCTCGAGGCCCAGGAGGCCAGTCTGGTCTCCTCCGCCATCCTGCGCCTGCGCGACCAGGGCATTGCCATTCTGTATATTTCCCACTACCTCAATGAGATAGCCACCCTTTGCGACCGCGGCACCGTGCTGCGCAACGGGGAAGTGGTCGGCTACCCGGACCGCGACCTGCTGCAGAATACCGAGGCGCTGATCGCCATGATGGTCGGCCGGGAAATCGACCAGCTGTATACCCCGCGCCAGCGCCCGGCGGCAGACAACGGGGCGGCTCCGCTGCTCTCGGTACACCAGCTGAGCGACGGACGGCAGCTGCAGGACCTCTCTTTTGATATTCACCCGGGGGAGATCGTCGGCGTCGCCGGCCTGCTCGGCGCCGGGCGCGATGTGCTGGTTGACTTACTCTACGGCTTACGCCCGGCGGAGCGCGGTACGATCCACCTCGACGGCCAGCCGCGACGTATCCGTACGCCAAAGCAGGCGATCCGCGCCGGAATGGCGCTGGTCCCGCGGGACCGCCGTCATCAGGGGCTGATCCTGCCTTTCACCACCGCTGACAACATTAATCTCGCCTCGCTGCCCGAGACCGCCACCTTTGGCTGGGAGCGGCGGGGGCTTGCCGAGCAGAAAGCGCGCGACTGGATAGCGCAGCTGGCGATCCGCCCGGGACGCCCGGCCCTGCCGGTACGCTACATGAGCGGCGGCAACCAGCAAAAAGCGATCCTCGCCCGCTGGCTCGGCACCGATGCCCGGCTGTTTATTCTCGATGAACCCACCCTTGGGGTTGATATCGGCGCCCGCCGCGATATTTATCAACGTACGCGCCAGCTGGCCGATCAAGGACGGGCGGTGCTGGTCTCCTCCAGCGACGCCACCGAATTACTCGGACTATGCGACCGGATCCTCGTCCTCTGGCGCGGCGCGCTGGCGGCCAATCTGCCCACCCGCGGGCTGACCCTCGACGCCCTGCTGGTGGCGATCAACGGCGGACAGGAGCCTTCACCATGAGTACCGCTATCCAGCGTCGCAGCCGTCCGGGCCTGGCGACGCTTATTGAAAAATTCCCCCTGATCCTGTTTCTGGCGCTGCTGGTGTGGCTGAGCGTGCAGTCGCCCTACTTCCTCAGCTGGCAAAATATCAGCCTGATGCTGGTCCAGAGCGTTCCGCTGGCGATCCTCTGTTTCGGCCTGGTCTGCGTCATCGCCGTTGGCGGAGATGACGTGGTCTCCGGCGGCATCGACCTCTCCCTGCCGGCGACCGCGGTGCTCGGCGTCGCGCTGCTCAGCCTTGGGCTGGCCGAATGGCACACGCCGTATCTCCTGCTGCTGGCGCTGCTGACGGCGGTTTGCCTGCTCTGCGGGGCGATCAACGGCTTCCTGGTGCTGGCGGCCGGCCTGCCGCCGCTGCTGGCCACCCTCTCGACCTCGGTGGCGTTTACCGGCCTGACGGACCTGTTGACCGGCCAGCGGCGCATCGCGGTCAGCGATCCGCTGATGGTCGCCTTTCGCGATAACAGCGTGCTGGGCCTGCCCTGGCCGCTGGTCTATCTGCTGGGGGTGTTTATCCTGTTCCAGTTCCTGCTCCATCATTCCCGCTTCGGCCAGCATGTGCAGGCGGTGGGCGGCAATCGCGATATGGCGCAGATGAGCGGCCTGAACGTGCGCCGCTTAACCCTGCTGGTCTGGCTGTTAGCGGGCATCGCCGCCGGGCTGGCTATTCTGCCGCTGCTCAGCCAGGGCTCCGGCAGCTCCAGCGGAACGGCTACGCCGCTGCTGCTGGAAACCGTGCTGGCGACCTTTATCGGCGCCGCCTTCTCGCGTCGTCGGGTGGTCACCATCTGGGGCGCGCTGCTGGGGGCGATTCTGGTTAACGCCCTCTCTAACGGGCTCGGCCTGCTGGGGGTCAATATCTTCTGGATGGGCGCCATTAAAGGCGGCCTGATCCTGGTGGTGCTGGCGGCATCGGCGGTCAGACACAAAGGAGGCGAGGCATGAGCCAAATCACCCTGAAAACCCCAGCGCCTGCGGAACAGACGGTCAGCAGCCCGCTGGCCTGGCTGTCGCGGGCCGGATTCGGCGTTATCACCCTGCTGGCCATTGCCCTGTTCGGCTGGGCGAATCCGGTATTTTTAACCGTGGATAACTGGGCCAACCTGCTGCAGGGCAGCGCGATCCTGCTGATTGTGGCGATGGCGATGACCCTGATCGTCAGCGCGGGCGCGATTGACCTTTCGGTAGGCGTCGCGCTCGATTTTGGCGCCGCCTTCGCCCTCGTCGCCCTGAAAACCTGGCATCTGCCGTGGCAGGCGGCGGTGGGCTGCGCCCTGCTCGGCGGGGTGCTGATTGGCCTGCTCAATGCTTTTCTGATCCTCATCTGTCGGATCCGCCCCTTCCTCGCCACCCTCGGCACCTGGTTTATCGCCAGCAGCGCGGAACGCATCTATACCGATGGCGGCGGCGCGATAGCCTATCGGCGGATGGCCCCCGAGTATCACGACCTGGCGGTGGGTAACCTTGGCGGCATCCCCACGCCGGTCGCGATCGTGCTGGCGCTGTGGCTGGCGGCCTGGCTGGTCACTGAGCGTACCCTGTGGGGCAAATATATCCGCGCCATCGGTCAGAACAGCGAAGCGGCGCGCATCGCCGGGATCCGCGATCGCCTGACCATGCTCGGCGTGCTGGTGGCCGCCTCGGCCCTCTGCGCCGTCGGCGGGGTGATCCTCTCCGCCAACCTGCGGCAATTTACCCCGCTGGCCGGGCAGTCTTATCTGATGGACGCCATTGCGGCGGTGTTTATCGGCACCGCCTTTAACCGTCTGGGCCGGGTCAGCATCGCCGGCACGCTGGGCGGCGTGCTGTTCCTCGCCATTATTGATAATGGTCTGAACCTGATGGGGCTCAATTATCTGGTGAAAGACGCGCTGGTCGGCGTGATTCTGGTGGTGGCCCTCGCCCTATCCTTCTGGCAGGCGCGCCTGCGCCAAACGCATCGCTAAACGGGAGAACGATGGCAACCTTTGACGCCGTGTTTGTCGGCCTGACTATTCTGGATATCGCCGGGCGCCCGGTGGTGGCGATCCCGCCGCGCGGCGGCGTCGCCTTTATTGAGCAAATTCGCCTCAACCCCGCCGGCACCGCCGCGGGGGCCAATATTAACGCCGCGAAGCTCGGGATCCGCACCGCAGCGGTGGCCTGCCTGGGCGAAGATGAAAAAGCCGACTTTATCCTCGCCAGCTATGCCCGGCTGGGCATCGACTGCTCGCTTATCCAGCGCACCGCGCTGAAGGAGACCTCGGCGACGATCCTGCCGATTCGCCCCAACGGCGAACGTCCGGCCCTGCACTGCCGGGGCGCGTCTGACGCCCTGTTCGTCAGTGAGGCGGAATTTGACGCCGTCCTTGACTGTCGCTTCCTGCATCACGGCGGGACCGGACTGCTGGCGGCAATGGACCAGGGACAGAGCGCGCGGCTGTTGCAGGCGGCCAAAGCGCGCGGGGTCACCACCAGCTTTGATCTTATCGCCCCGAATGAACACACCCTGGAACTGCTGCGGCCCCTTCTGCCGTCGGTGGATTATTTCATGCCTTCCCTGGAGGAAGCCGCCTTTCTCTCCGGGGAGACACAGCCGGAGGCCATCGCCCGCTTTTTCTTTGCGCTGGGCGTGGGCACCTGCATTCTGAAAGACGGCGAGAACGGCTCCTGGCTTATCGGCCGCGATGGCGCGCTGGAGCATATTGCGCCGTGGCCGGTCGAGGCGGTGGATACCACCGGCTGCGGCGACAGCTACTGCGGCGGGTTTATAGCCGCGCTGGCGCGCGGACTCAGCGTGAAAGCAGCGTGCGACGTCGCCTCGGCGGTGGCCGCGCTGGTGGCGACCGGGATGGGATCGGATGCCGGGGTGGTGGACTGGGAACAGACCCGGGCTTTTATGGCGGCCCATCGCCCCTGACGCTGGACCCGCGCCGCCGCAGGCGCGGCGGCGCAAGCGGCTTAACGCCACTGGTACAGCAGCGGCTCTCCGGCGACATAGCGCTGAAGATCGGCGGCAATCATCGCCGTGTGTTTGGCGATACTCTCCCGGGTAGCCCCGGCGATATGCGGCGTAATAATCACGTTATCAAACTCGGTGACAAATGGGTGATCGCGCCACAGCGGTTCGCGGTGATACACGTCCAGCGCCGCGCCGCCCAGCGGGCCGTGACGCAGGGCATCAATCAGCGCCGCTTCGTCGACCACCGCCGCGCGGGAGGTATTGATCAGCAGCGCGCCGGGCTTCATGCTGTTTAACAGCGCCGCATTCACCAGCCCGTCGCTGTGCGGTCCGCTGCTCAGATGCAGGCTGACGATATCCGCGTCGCGGAACAGCGCCTCGAGGGTCGTTTTCTGTAGCCCTGGCTCATTGATATCCTCTGCGGCGACGAACGGATCCACCACCCGCACCGCCATGCCGAACGCCCGGGCGATACGCGCCACCCGGCGGCCAATGTTGCCATAGCCCACCAGCCCCAACGTTTTATTGCGCAGTTCACTGCCCTTAAACACTTCATAGGGGCTTTCCGGGCTCACGTCCCAGACCACATCGCGCCGCAGGCCCTGCTGAGTGGCGGCGGCGGCATTATCAGCCTGCGTGAACTCCCCCCGCTTCAGCGCCGCATGGGATTGCGGAATGTGGCGCGCCAGGCTGAGCATCAGGCCAAGCGTCAGCTCCGCGGCGGCATCGGCATTGCGCCCCGGGGTGTAGAGCACCCGAATGCCGCGCGCCTGCGCGGCCTGAGTATCAATATTCACCGGATTGGCGCGGGTACAGGCGATCACCTGCAGACGCGGACAGGCGGCCATCACCGCGTCCGTCACTTCATCATAGCTGGTCACCAGCACCTCGGCGTCGTGGGCCAGCTCAATCAGCTGGCCGGCGCTGAGTTTCGGTTTGCCCAGCGCCCATCCCTCCACCAGCAGCTCGCCCAGCTGGTGGAAGGCGCTAAGGTCGCCAGCATGCTCGGCGGTAAAAACGATTTTCATGGTTGTACTTCCTGAGAAAGACGTTGAAGAGCGGCCTGCCTGGCCTGCCATACCGGCAGCATCTGCTCGCGCAGCAGGCGATAAACGGGATACAGCGCCGCATAGCGGGCATGCGCCTGAGGGCGCGGCTGATAGCGGGTCTGCGCCAGCGGAGGCGTCTCGGCCAGCGCAGCGACGCTGCGGGCCGCCAGAATCGCCGCCCCGCGCGCACTCAGTTCGTTAAAGGCGCTGGAGACCACCGTGCGCCCGGTACAGTCGGCGATAATCTGCAGCCAGGTGGCCGAGGCGGCGCCGCCGCCGGTCAGATACAGCTCGCCGCCCTGCGGATAACCCTGCAGCGCATCGACAATGGCGAAGGCCAGGCCTTCAAACACCGCGCGCTGCAGTTCGGCGCGGGTGGTGTGCGGGCTAATGCCGATAAAGCCGGCCCGCGCGTCGGGACTGTAAAACGGCGCGCGTTCGCCATTGAGGTACGGCTGCCAGAAGACGCCGCCGCTGCCCGGCTCCACGTCCGCGATCGCCTGCTCCAGCCGACCCAGATCGGCGTCCAGCGAAATATGCTGCTGCAGCCAGTCAATGTTTGGCGTACCGGCCTGCATCGGAAACAGCGAGATCACCTGCCCGGCTTCGGTATGGGTGACGAAGCGCGTCGCCTCGTTCACCGTCTGCGGGCCGCGGCAGACGATCCCGGTGCAGCAGGTGGTGCCGAGGATCGTGTAGATGTCCCCTTCGTTGACCGCGCCGCAGCCCAGCGCGGCGCTGCAGACATCCAGCGCCCCGGCGGCCACCGGCGTCGCGGCGGGCAGCCCGGTCAGCGCCGCCACCGCGTCGCTCAGCGTGCCGGCCGGAGCATCCGGAGCCAGCAGCGGGGGAAACAGCGGCAGCAGTTCGTCCAGCCCCATCTCGTTCATCACCACCGAGGACCAGCTGCCGCTCTGCTGATTGAGTAACGAGCTGCTGGCGTCCGTCAGCTCCAGCGCCGCCACGCCGGTCAGGCGAAAGCGGATCCAGTCCTTGGCGAAAAACAGATAGCGCGCGGCCGCCAGCCGCTCCGGCTGATACTGTTTCAGCCAGTACAGCTGCAGGCTGGTATTGCAGGGCTGCAGGTGGGTGCCGGTATCGGCGAAATAGCGGCGGTCAAAGCCGGGCCGGCGCAGCAGGTCGCTCATCAGCGCGTGGCTGCGGGTATCGCTCCACAGGATCCCCGGACCCACCGGTTCGCCCTGCTCATCGCTGAGCCAGACTCCCTCCCCTTGCCCGGCGAGGCCGATGGCCCGCAGCCGCCCCGCCTGCAGTGCCGGGTGGCGGGCAATCTGGCGCAGAATAGCCAGCACCGAATGCCACAGCTGGGTCATATCCTGTTCCGCGTAGCCATTGGCCGACAGGCGGGGGGAGGTGTTTTCCGCGGCGCTGGCGCACGCGGTGAAATGCTGATCAAACAGCACCGCTTTCACCCGGGAGGTGCCGATATCGATACCAAGATAAAAATCCATACCTGCTCCGGCTCAGGGCTCGTAGCGGCGGCGCATCAGCTCGCACTCGAACAGGAACTCCAGCCCTTCCAGTTGTCGGCGGGCCTCCTGAATATCTTTCCCCCAGCAGGTCAGGCCATGTCCGCGCAGCAGAAAGCCGTAGCGCAGCGGGCGGGTTTGCGCATAATCGGCAATCCGCGCCGCCAGGGCGTCAATATCCTGATCGTTATCGAAGATGGCGACCGGAACGGTGTCGAGATGGCTGTGCTGCCCGCTGAGGGTTTTCTGCATTTCATACCCCTGCAGCGCCAGCGTGTCGCTTTTTTCGATGCGCGACAGCACGGTGGCGTTGACGGTATGCACATGCAGCACCACGCTGGCCTCCGGGAACAGGCGATAGACCAGCGTGTGCAGGCCGGTCTCGGCCGACGGTTTCCGTCCGGAAGGGGCCTGGTTGGTGGCGATCTCCACCTGCAGGAAATCCTCGGTCGTCAGGCTGCCTTTGTCGCGGCCCGACTCGCTTAGCCAGCACCAGGTGTCATCCTGACGCACCGACATATTGCCGCCGGTCGCCGGCGCCCAGCCTTTCGCGCCGATCCAATGACAGGTGGTGACCAGTTGCGCGAGTCTTTCTTGCCACATAGCAGTTCCTTAGGTTAGCGATGATTTATTTAGCCGTCTAAATGGCTATTTACCCGATACTAACACCGCTAACCGGAGGGAACAATATTTCAGGAAACACGCATAAGACAAATGGTTATATCATAAATGCATATTAAATAACCTTTATTCACAGCAATTTAACCAACCGCGGTGAGTCCGCTACGATTCCCTCCTGTCTGGCGCCAAAACGCTGGCGGATTCTGCTGACTGAAATTCTCCGCCTGCGCCGGGAATACCGTCGCCGCTCTCCTCTGCCCCCGACTGGTGCAAAACATGGCAGGATGCACACTAAAATGGCATTACTCCCCCTGCATCCTGCAATAACTGTGCATATTGCACACCGCGCGCTATTCCCCGTGCCCGGTTTTTCCTGGCACATCTCTTGCTACTTCCGGCTATCACCGCCCATCTAACCAGCCAGAGGTTCCAGGATGTCAAACAGCAATGATTTTCCCCTCGTCGAAGCGCCCGCCGCCGGACGTAAAGGCGTATTTTCCATCGCCATGGTGTTATTCAGCTTTACCTTTTTCACCGGCACGATGTTCGCCGGCGGTAAACTCGGCGTCTCCTTTTCCATCGTCAATCTGCTGTGGATAGCCTTCATCGGCAACGCCTTGCTGGCCCTGTATGCCGCATCGCTGGGCTGGATCGCCGCGCGCAGCGGCCTGAATACGGTGCTGATGGGCCGCTTCTGCTTCGGCGAGATCGGCAGCAAGCTGGCCGATTTTATCCTTGGCTTCGCCGAGCTGGGCTGGTACGCGTGGGGGACGGCCACGGTCGCTATCTCGCTGGTGAAGATCCTCGCCCTGCCCGAGGCGCTGACCCTGCCGCTGATGGTGCTGTTTGGCATTCTGTTCTGCGTCACCGCGCTGGTGGGCTACAAGGGGCTGGACGCGCTGTCGCGCCTGTCGGTGCCGCTGATGTTCGTGCTGCTGGTGGTCTCCATGTATCTGGCGCTGCGCCACGCCGGCGGCTGGCAGGCGATGACCCGCATTGCGCCAGGCGACGCCATGACCTGGTCGGCGGCCATCACCATGGTCTTTGGCACCTTCGCCAGCGGCGCCACCCAGGCGACAAACTGGACCCGGCTGGCCAACTCCAGCCGTACCGCCATTCTCGCCAGCATGGGCAGCTTCCTCGTCGGCAACGGGCTGATGATCGTCGCCGGCGCCTGGTGCGCTATCGTCTATCAACAGGCCGATATCGTCGAAGTGCTGATCCTGCAGGGGCTGTCGGTGGCCGCAGTGATCATGCTGTGTCTCAATCTGCTGACCATCCAGGGCCCCACCATCTATAACGTCTCCGCCGCCGCCTGCCATCTGCTGCGCAGCGAACGTCGCCGCACGCTGACCCTCGCCGCCGCCGGGGTGGGCATTGTGCTGGCCATTGGCGGTATGTACGAAATGCTGATCCCGTTCCTCGTGCTGCTGGGCAGCATTATCCCGCCCATCGGCGGGGTGATCCTCGCCGACTACTGGTTCGCCCGCGGCGGGCGCTATCCCCTGCTGCAGAACGCCCGCCTGCCGCGTTTTAACTGGCTGGGACTCGGCGCCTACGCCGCCGGCGCGGTGGTGGCTTATCTGTCGCCGTGGATCGCGCCGCTGGTGGGGATCACCGTCTCCGCGCTGGTCTATATCGCCCTGACCCTGCTAAGCAAGCGTCAGCCTGCCGCCGTCGCGGAGCAGGAGCCATGAGCCTGACGGTCAGTGAACTGCTGGCCCTTGAGGGACTCTCCGCCCTGCGTCTGCGGGCGGGAAAGCAAGGGCTGCAGCGGGCGGTACGCTGGTACTACGTGGCGGAAAATGAGCACATCGCCGAGTGGATCATGGGCGGCGAGTTGGTCTTTATTACTGGCATCAACCATCCCCGGGATGAAGCCAACCTGATCCAGCTGCTGATGGAGGGCAAACAGCGCGGCATCGCCGGGATGGTGATCCTCACCGGCGAGGCCTATATCCACGCCATTCCCGCCACGCTGATCGCCCTTGCCGACGAGCTGGGCATTCCGCTGATCGAGCAGCCCTACCTGCTGAAGATGGTGATTGTCACCGAGCGGGTCGGCACCGCGCTGGTCCGCAGCGAAAGCGCCCTGCAGTCGCAGCGCGACATCCTGATGCAGCTGGTCACTGGCGACTATCCGGACCTGCAGATGCTCCACCAGCGCGCCCTCCACCAGCAGCTCGATTTTACCCGCCCGCTGCGGCTGGCGGCGCTGCGCCTGGAGGGACTGTCCCGCCTGTTTCGCCAGTTTCCGCCCGAACAGGCCGAAGCCTGGCTGCAGCAGGCCCACCGCAGCGTGCGCCAGCAGCTGCAGCTGCAGCTCAACCAGCAGGGCAACCCCTTCCCGCTGCTGGAGCGCAGCAACATGTTCCTTTTCCTGCTGCCGGATGAGGAGGGGGAAGGCTTTCAGCAGAAAAAGTGGCTGCAGCAGTGGCTGCAGACGCTGGCGGAGGGAGAAGAGAGTTTGTCGCTGCTCTGCGGCCTTTCCGCGCCGGTCAGGCAGCTGCAGGGCTACCCGCGGGCGCTGTCGCAGGCGCGTCAGGCGCTGGATCTTTGCGATACCCTGCGGCCGACCCAGCGGATCAGCGACTATCAGCAGCTGGGGTTTATCAAACTGCTGTCCGCGGTCAGCGACCCGGCGCTGCTCAACGATTTTATGCACGACACCCTGGGCTGCCTGATCGAGCCGGGCCGTAAAGCGCCGTGGCTGCTGCTGGAGACCCTCGAGACGCTGCAGCAGGAGAACGGCAACGTGGTGCGGGCCGCCGACCGGCTGGGTCTCCATCGCAACACCCTGCATCAGCGCATCCAGCGTATTGAAAAACTGACCGGCTACCCGGTCAGCCACCCTCAGTTTCATCTCAACGCCTCGGTCGCGCTGGTGATCTGGCGTTTATCGCAAAACCATTTACAGGACCAACCATGAAAATTGTTAACGCCCGCCTGCGCCGCCAGGAGGCGCTGTTTACCCTTGAGCTGCAGGACGGCCTGATTCAGCGCATGACCGCCCAAACCGCGATGCAGACCGCCGTCGCCGGCGATATCGACGCCCAGGGCCGGCTGGCGATCCCCCCCTTCGTCGAGCCGCATATTCATCTTGACGCCACCCTCACCGCGGGCGAGCCGGAGTGGAACCGCAGCGGCACCCTGTTTGAAGGCATCACCCGCTGGAGCCAGCGCAAAGCGAGCATCACCCCGGAGGACACCCGCCAGCGGGCGCTGAAAACCATCGGCATGCTGCGCGATTTCGGCGTCCAGCACGTCCGGACCCATGTGGATGTCACCGACCCGTCGCTGTCGGCCCTGCAGGCGCTGCTGGCGGTGAAAAAAGAGGCCGCCGATCTCATCGATCTGCAGATTGTCGCCTTTCCGCAGGAGGGGATTGAATCCTACCCCGACGGTCGGGGGCTGATGACGCGCGCCATCGAGATGGGCGCCGACGTGGTGGGCGGTATTCCGCACTATGAAAACACCCGCGACAAAGGGGTCAGTTCGGTGATGTTTTTGATGGACCTCGCCCAGCGCTATGGCCGCCTGGTGGATGTCCACTGCGATGAAATCGACGATCCGCAGTCGCGTTTCCTCGAAGTGCTGGCGGAAGAGGCCCGGGTGCGCGGTATGGGGGCGCAGGTCACCGCCAGCCACACCTGCGCGATGGGCTCTTATGACAACGCCTACTGTTCGAAGCTGTTTCGCCTGCTGAAAGCCTCGGGGATCAACTTTATCTCCTGCCCGACCGAAAGCATTCATCTGCAGGGCCGGTTTGACAGCTGGCCGAAACGGCGCGGCGTCACCCGGGTGGCGGAGCTGGATCGCGCCGGCATCAACGTCTGCTTTGCTCAGGACTCGATTCAGGATCCGTGGTATCCGCTGGGGAACGGCAATATCCTGCGCATTCTGGATGCCGGACTGCACATCTGCCATATGCTCGGCTATGACGATCTGCAGCGCTGCCTCGACTTCGTCACCGACAACAGCGCCCGGGCGCTCTGTCTGGGCGATAACTACGGCCTCGCCGAAGGCCGCCCGGCTAACCTGCTGATCCTCGATGCGGAAAACGACTACGAGGCCGTCCGCCGCCAGGCGCGGGTGCTAACCTCCATTCGCCACGGTAAGGTGATTTTGCAGCGTGAGGTGGAGCACATCCGCTACCCGGCATAAGGCGCAAGGCGCTGCGCGTCGGCGCCTTTCTGTGATACCTTTTCAGGCAGTGTGCGTGACCGACGCCCGCCCGGGCGTCGGCTTCCTGGAAAACAGACGGCGCGAAACGACGATGAGCGATAAAAAATGGATTAAGGCCGAGGATGTGGCCAGACTGGCCGGCGTCTCGCGCTCGGCGGTCTCCCGTACCTTCACCCCCGGCGCCTCGGTGTCGGAGAAGACCCGGCAGAAGGTGCTGAGCGCCGCGGAAGCTCTGGGCTATCAGGTGAATATCATCGCCCGGACGATGATCACCGGCAGCAGTAATTTTATCGGCATCGTCACCGCCGGTTTCGACAACCCGTTTCGCAGCAAACTGCTGGCGCCGCTGGTCCATCAGCTGGCGCTCAACGGCTTTATGCCGCTGCTGATGAACGCTGACGATCCGCAGCAGCTCGCCCCTTCGCTTAAACAGCTGCTGAGCTACCACGTCGCCGGCGTGATCATCACCTCCGGCGCGCCGCCGCTGTCGCTGGCGGAAGAGTACCTGGCGCGCAAGATCCCCGTCACCCTGATCAACCGTCATGCGGACCTCGCCGGCTGCGACCGGGTGTGCAGCGATAACGCCCAGGGGGCGAAGCTGGTGGCGGGCTTGTTCAGTCGTCGAGGCTGGCGGCAGGTTGGCTTTATTGGCGAAAATCGCGAGAACTTCAGCACCCGCCAGCGTTATGACGCTTTCATCGCTCAGACGTCGGGCATGACGGTGACCAGCCGCTTCTGCGACGGCGGCGGTTATCAGGCCGGCCACCAGGCCGCCCGAGAATTAGTTGCTGAAAACCCCGGGGTGCAGGCCCTGTTCTGCGCCACCGATATGCTGGCGCTGGGCGCCCTGGACGGCCTGCGGGACGCCCCCGCCGCCGCCCCGCTACCGGCCATCGTCGGCTTTGACGATATCCCGCAGGCGGACTGGCGCCCCTATCAGCTCACCACCGTTCAACAGAATACCGCCCTGCTGGCCCACCACGCGGTGGATCTGTTGATGACGCGGATCGCCCGCTTCAGCCTGCCCTCGCGCCATCGCGAAGTGCCGGTGAAACTAATTATTCGTCAAAGTGCGAAATGAAAAAATCATTTTATGCTGGATCGATCACAGAATCTTCTGTGAAACCCGGCCACACTCATTCGGCCCTTCGGGGCTGTTTTTTTCACGCAAAATGCACACGTGTGCAAAATAGGGAGTCACTATGCAATCTCAGGAATCAGAAGCGCTACAGGCCCGCTACCGCCTGGCCTGCGAGCTGGCGAAAGCGGGGGCTGAGCTGGCGTTTGAATACTATCAACAACGCGAAGCGCTGACCGTCGACCATAAGGGCGACGATCTGCAGGATGTGGTCAGCGTGGCCGATAAGCGGGTGGAGGCCTTTGTGAAACAGCGCATTCAGAGCGCGTTTCCGGAGGATGGCTTTCTCGGCGAAGAGAGCGGCGCCCGCCTGTCCGACGCGCGGGTGCTGTGGGTGGTCGACCCCATCGATGGCACCAGCTGTTTCCTCAACGGCCTGCACACCTGGTGCCTGTCGCTGGCGATCGTCGCCGACGGCGAACCGGTCATCGGCGTGGTCTATGACCCTAACCATCGCGAGCTGTTTCACGCCCTGCGGGGCCATGGCGCCTGGCTCAACGACGCCCCGATCCGTCCGCACCCCGCGACGACGGTCAGGGAGGGGGTGATGGGCGTCGGCACCTCGCATCGCGTCACCCCGGCGGACTTTCTGCCGTTTCTGCAGGCGCTGCTCAGCGACGGCGGCATGTTTATCCGCAACGGCTCCGGCGCGCTGATGAGCGCCTGGGCGGCGGCAGGCCGGTTGATTGGCTACTACGAGCCGCACATGAACCCGTGGGACGCCCTGCCGGGGCTGGTGCTGATGCGCGAAGCGGGCGGCGCCAGCAACGATTTTCTGGCGCAGGAGGGGATCCAGCGCGGCAACCCGCTGCTGCTGGCCAGCCAGACGCTCTACCCGCAGCTGAAAAAGATGATCCTACAACCATTACATTAACCCTTACGGGTCAGGCTATTTCTGATTATGTACTCTACACAGTAACGATAACTTCATTCACGGACGAACCACATCAATCAGTCAGGCCTCCGACCTGCGGAGAACCACCTATGTCTGGAATTATCGCTTTTTTCCGGGCGTCGCCGCCGAAAGCGGGCGCCGCGTTTGATGAACAGCGTTTTCGCCGGGTGCGCTGGCAAACCTTTATCGCCATGACCCTGGCCTACGTCACCTTTTACGTCTGCCGGTTATCGTTCACCGTCGCCAAAAGCGCGCTGGTGGAGCTGGGGATCACCCCGACGGAGCTCGGCATGATCGGCTCCACCCTGTTCTTCAGCTACGCCATCGGCAAACTGGTCAACGGCTTTATCGCCGATCACGCCAACGTGGTGCGCTATATGAGCCTCGGTTTATTGCTCAGCGCCGGGATGAACCTGATGATGGGGATGACCACCAACGCCCTGCTGCTGGCCATCTTCTGGGGGATCAACGGCTGGGCGCAGTCGATGGGCGTCGGCCCCTGCGCGGTCTCGCTGGCGCGCTGGTACGGCGTTAAGGAGCGCGGCACCTTCTATGGCATCTGGTCGACGGCGCATAATATCGGCGAGGCCGTCACCTATATGGTGATCGCCGCGGTGATCGCCGGGTTTGGCTGGCAGATGGGCTACCTGTCCACCGCCGCGCTCGGCGCCGCCGGCGTGGTGCTGCTGGTGCTGTTCATGCACGATTCGCCGCAGAGCAGCGGCTTCCCGTCCATCAACGTCATCCGCGATGAACCGCAGGAGGAGGCCGAAGCCCGCGGCTCGGTGTTTAAAAACCAGCTGCTGGCGCTGCGCAACCCGGCGCTGTGGACCCTCGCCCTCGCCTCCGCCTTTATGTACATCGACCGCTACGCCGTCAACTCCTGGGGGATCTTCTTTCTGGAGCAGGATAAAGCCTATTCCACGCTGGAGGCCTCCGGGATTATCGGCGTCAACGCCATCGCCGGCATCGCCGGGACCATCATCGCCGGCATGCTCTCCGACCGCTTTTTCCCGCGCAACCGCAGCGTGATGGCCGGGTTTATCAGCCTGCTGAACACCGCCGGCTTCGCCCTGATGCTCTGGTCGCCGCACAATTATTACACTGATATTCTGGCGATGATTATCTTCGGGGCAACCATTGGCGCTCTGACCTGCTTCCTCGGCGGGCTGATCGCCGTCGATATCTCCTCGCGCAAAGCGGCGGGGGCCGCGCTCGGCACCATCGGCATCGCCAGCTACGCCGGCGCCGGCCTGGGCGAGTTTCTCACCGGGATCATTATTGATAAAACGGCTATCCTTGAGAACGGCAAAACGCTGTATGATTTCAGCACGTTGGCGCTGTTCTGGGTGGGTACCGGTCTGGGTTCTGCGCTACTCTGTTTTACCACTGCCGCCATCGTCGCCCGGCGCCATGCCGTCGAACGGCAGACCTCGTTCTCCTCATAACCGATTAACGAATTAAGGAAGAAGATATGATGCCTGCAAGACATCAGGGGCTGTTACGCCTGTTTATCGCCTGCGCGCTGCCGCTGCTGGCGCTGCAATCTGCCGCCGCCGCGGACTGGCAGCTGGAGAAAGTGGTGGAGCTTAGCCGCCACGGGATTCGTCCGCCGACGGCCGGCAACCGGGAAGCCATCGAGGCCGCCACCGGACGACCATGGACCGAGTGGACCACCCATGACGGCGAGCTCACCGGTCATGGCTATGCCGCCGTGGTCAATAAAGGGCGTGAGGAAGGCCAGCACTATCGCCAGCTTGGCCTGCTGCAGGCGGGATGCCCGACGGCGGAGTCGATTTATGTGCGCGCCAGCCCGCTGCAGCGGACGCGGGCGACCGCCCAGGCGCTGGTGGATGGCGCCTTCCCCGGCTGCGGCGTCGCTATCCATTACGTCAGCGGGGACGCCGATCCGCTGTTTCAGACCGACAAATTCGCCGCCACGCAAACCGACCCCGCCCGCCAGCTGGCGGCGGTAAAAGAGAAGGCCGGGGATCTGGCGCAGCGTCGGCAGGCGCTGGCGCCGGCCATCCAGCTTTTGAAACAGGCGGTTTGTCAGGCCGATAAGCCCTGCCCGGTCTTCGACACCCCGTGGCAGGTCGAGCAGAGCAAAAGCGGGAAAACCACCATTAGCGGACTGAGCGTGATGGCCAATATGGTGGAGACGCTGCGTCTCGGCTGGAGTGAAAACCTGCCTCTCAGCCAGCTGGCGTGGGGCAAGATCGTCCAGGCCAGTCAGATCACCGCCCTGCTGCCGCTGTTAACGGAAAACTACGATCTGAGCAACGACGTGCTGTATACCGCGCAAAAACGCGGGTCGGTGCTGCTCAACGCCATGCTCGACGGCGTCAAACCAGAGGCGAATCCGAACGTACGCTGGCTGCTGCTGGTGGCCCATGACACCAATATCGCCATGGTGCGCACGCTGATGAACTTTAGCTGGCAGCTGCCTGGCTACAGCCGGGGAAATATCCCGCCGGGCAGTAGCCTGGTGCTGGAGCGCTGGCGCGACGCGAAGAGCGGGGAACGCTATCTGCGGGTCTATTTCCAGGCGCAAGGCCTCGACGACCTGCGTCGTCTGCAGACGCCGGACGCGCAGCACCCGATGCTGCGTCAGGAGTGGCGTCAGCCGGGCTGCCGTCAGACCGACGTCGGTACGCTGTGTCCCTTCCAGGCGGCTATCACCGCGCTGGGTCAGCGTATCGACCGGCCCTCCGCCCCGGCGGTAGCGATGGTCCTGCCGTAGCGGCCCGGCGATTGCCCGGGCCCGGGAAAACCGTTTTTTCCAGGCCCGGCACAGGGTCCGCTATCCGTGGTCCGCCGCAAACGCCCCGGCGGCAACTTGCGCCGGGGTGACCACCCCGCTGTCCAGCACCCAGCCGCTAATCAGCCCGGCAGGCGTGACGTCGAACGCCGGATTGTAAACGGTGGCCCCGGTCGGCGCCCACTGTACCGCGCCAAAGCTGCCCGCCACCCCGGTCACTTCCGCCGCGGCGCGCTGCTCAATGGGGATGGCCGCCCCGTTCGGGCAATGGCGATCGAGGGTCGTCTGCGGCGCAGCGACGTAGAACGGGATCTGGTGGTAATGGGCCAAAACCGCCAGCGAATAGGTGCCGATTTTATTCGCCACATCGCCGTTGGCGGCGATACGGTCGGCGCCGACCCACACCGCATCCACCTGCCCCTGCGCCATCAGGCTGGCGGCCATTGAATCGGTGATCAGCTGATAGGGCACGCCCAGTTCGCCCAGCTCCCACGCGGTTAAACGTCCGCCCTGCAGCAGCGGCCGGGTTTCATCGACCCACACGTTGGCCACCTTTCCCTGCCGGTGCGCCAGCGCGATAACGCCCAGGGCGGTCCCCACCCCGGCGGTCGCCAGGCCACCGGTGTTGCAGTGGGTCAGCAGGCGGCTACCGGGCTTCACCAGCGCACTGCCTGCCTCAGCGATGCGGTCGCACAGCTGTTTATCTTCTTCGACCAGACGCAGGGCTTCCGCTTCCAGCGCCTGCGGGTAATCCTCCCGGGCCAGCGCCTGCTTCATGCGATCCAGATTATTCATCAGGTTGACCGCCGTCGGCCGCGCCGCGCGCAGCGTCTCCAGCGCCTGCTGGAGTTCATCCCGGCTCAGGCCGCGCTGGGCCAGCAGGGCCAGCAGCAGGCTGGCGGACAGGCCAATCAACGGCGCGCCGCGCACCCGCAGGGCGTGAATATGGTCCACCAGCAGCGCAACGTTATCCGCCGCCAGCCAGCGTTTTTCCTGCGGCAAGGCCTGCTGGTCGAGAATAAAAAGCTGATTTTCACTCACCCGCAGGCTGGTGGTCTGTAATGTCTGCATGTCGTTAAATCCCTGTTGCGTTGTTGTATCACATTGTGTCAGGATGAAATCCAGAAGTATAGACGTCTGAACGGCTTAATCAGAATTCGAGGATCGAGGCAATGTCGCAATACCATACCTTCACCGCCCACGACGCCGTGGCTTACGCGCAGCAGTTCGCCGGCATCGACAACCCATCTGAGCTGGTCAGCGCGCAGGAAGTGGGCGATGGCAACCTCAATCTGGTGTTTAAAGTGTTCGATCGCCAGGGCGTCAGCCGGGCGATCGTCAAACAGGCCCTGCCCTACGTGCGCTGCGTCGGCGAATCCTGGCCGCTGACCCTTGACCGCGCCCGTCTGGAAGCGCAGACCCTGGTCGCCCACTATCAGCACAGCCCGCAGCACACGGTAAAAATCCATCACTTTGATCCCGAACTGGCGGTGATGGTGATGGAAGATCTTTCTGACCACCGCATCTGGCGCGGGGAGCTTATCGCTAACGTCTACTACCCTCAGGCGGCCCGCCAGCTTGGCGACTATCTGGCGCAGGTGCTGTTTCACACCAGCGATTTCTATCTCCATCCCCACGAGAAAAAGGCGCAGGTGGCGCAGTTTATTAACCCGGCGATGTGCG
The DNA here is from genome assembly GCF_048822555.1 of Klebsiella sp. C283. Taxonomy (NCBI): domain Bacteria; kingdom Pseudomonadati; phylum Pseudomonadota; class Gammaproteobacteria; order Enterobacterales; family Enterobacteriaceae; genus Klebsiella; species Klebsiella sp. C283. Next base: position 176,544 of record NZ_JBMEZS010000001.1, on the reverse strand, counting down.
AGATCACCGAGGATCTGTTCTTTAACGACCCGTATCAGATCCACGCGCGCAATAACTACCCGGCGGAGCTGGAGGCCGATGTCGCCGCCCTGCGCGACGACGCCCAGCTTAAGCTGGCGGTGGCGGCGCTGAAGCACCGTTTCTTTGCCCATGCGGAAGCGCTGCTACACGGCGATATCCACAGCGGGTCGATTTTCGTTGCCGAAGGCAGCCTGAAGGCCATCGACGCCGAGTTCGGCTACTTCGGCCCCATCGGCTTCGATATCGGCACCGCCATCGGCAACCTGCTGCTGAACTACTGCGGCCTGCCGGGCCAGCTCGGCATTCGCGACGCCGCCGCCGCGCGCGAGCAGCGGCTGAACGACATCCACCAGCTGTGGACCACCTTTGCCGAGCGCTTCCAGGCGCTGGCGGCGGAGAAAACCCGCGACGCGGCGCTGGCTTACCCCGGCTACGCCTCCGCCTTTCTGAAAAAGGTCTGGGCGGACGCGGTCGGCTACTGCGGCAGCGAACTGATCCGCCGCAGCGTCGGGCTGTCGCACGTCGCGGATATCGACACTATCCAGGATGACGCTATGCGGCATGAGTGCCTGCGCCACGCCATTACCCTGGGCAAAGCGCTGATCGTATTGGCCGAGCGTATCGACAGCGTCGACGAGCTGCTGGCGCGGGTGCGCCAGTACAGCTGAGCGCGGCCTGTTGCCCTCACCCCAGGGAGAGGGAGCAAACCCTAAAAAAGTGTAATCTTCAGGGATTGCCCGGCGGCGCTGCGCTTGCGCGGGCCTACAGATAACCGCATGACGGTTTGATCTTGCAGTCTTTCGTAGGCCGGGTAAGGCGAAAGCCGCCACCCGGCAGAAATGCGAGCACAATTTTGCGTTGACCTTGTCCTCACCCCGGCCCTCTGCCACAGGGAGAGGGAGCAAAGCCTAAAAAGTGCATTCTTCTGGGATTGCCCGGCGGCGCTGCGCTTGCGCGGGCCTACAGATAACCGCATGACGGTTTGATATTGCAGTCTTTTGTAGGCCGGGTAAGGCGAAAGCCGCCACCCGGCAGACATGCGAGCACAATTTTGCGTTGACCTTGCCCTCACCCCAGGCCTCTCCCCTGGAAGAGGGAGCAAAGCCTAAAAAGTGCAATCTTCTGAGATTGCTCGGCGGCGCTGCGCTTGCGCGGGCCTACAGATAACCGCATGACGGTTTGATATTGCAGTCTTTTGTAGGCCGGGTAAGGCGAAAGCCGCCACCCGGCAGACATGCGAGCACAATAACGAAACAGGTTTGTCATCAGCCAGAAAAAGGCAATTGTCATTGCCTTTTTGCGTTTACCTTGTCCTTACCCCAGATACTCAATCACCGACAGCCCGCCGTTGTAATCGGTGCTGTAGATAATGCCCTGCGCATCGACAAACACATCGCAGGACTGGATCACCCGCGGGCGGCCGGGACGGGTATCCATCATCCTCTCAGGAGCAGCCGGCACCAGCGCCCCAGTCTCCAGCGGACGATACGGGTTGGAAATATCGTACGCCCGCACGCCGGCATTCTGATAGGTGGCGAAGATAAGCGTTGAGCTGACAAAGCTCCCCGGCCGGTTCTCATGCAGGTTATGCGGCCCGAAGTGCGCCCCTTTCGCCACATAGTCGATTTCATCAGGCTGTGGGAAAGTCGAGATACTTACCGGGTTCGCTGGCTCGCGAATATCAAACAGCCAGATCAGCTTCTCGCCGTCCTCCTGATGGTCGAGCACCGCTTCATCCAGCACCACCAGCAGATCGCGATCCGGCAGCGGCAGCGCGGTATGCGTTCCGCCGCCGAACGGCGGGCTCCAGTTGCGATGGCTAATCAGCGTCGGCTGGGTACGGTCTTTGACATCCAGCAGCGTCAGGCCGCCGTCGCGCCAGCTGCCGTAGGCGGTATCCCCGGCAATAATGGCGTGGTGCAGCGCATAGCGTTTACCCTGCGGCCAGTCCGGTGTTTCACCGCCCGCCTGGTGCATCCCCGGCAGCCACCAGCGCCCGGCAACCTGCGGTTTACGCGGATCGGCCAGATCGATGGTCAGGAAGATGTAGTCGGTAAAACCGTCGATCAGCGCGGACACATACGCCCAGCGGCCGCCGACGTACCAGATGCGGTGAATGCCGATACCGCTCAGCGACAGAAAGCCAATTTCACGCGGCTTATCCGGCGTGGAGATATCAAACACGCGCAGCCCGGCGCTCCAGCCGTTGTCCTGCACATCGCTGACCGTGTCACCCACCGAGCGGGTGTAGTACACCTTCTCATCGGCAAAACGGGCATCGGCAAACAGATCCCGGGCGTTGATCACCAGCAGCAGATCGTCATGCGCCTGGAGGTGCACGTTCCAGGTGCCCGGCGGCGCGGCAATATAGTTGACCGTGGTGGGCCGGGTCGGATCGCGAACATCGACCACGGAAAAACCCTGCGACACCATATGGCCGATATAGGCGAATCCGCGGTGCACCATCAGCTGGACGCCGTCCGGACGACCGCCCTGGTCGCTATGGCCGATCAGCCGCATATTGCGGCTGTATTCTGGGGAAGGTAATGCTGACATAGGGAATTCCTTTCGCCCGGTGGCGCTGCGCTTACCGGGCCTACGGGTGCTGTTGGTTTTCCCCCTCTCCCTGTGGGAAAGGGCAACAGGCCGCCCCCGCCGCCACCCGGCTTCGTTTTATTTGTTTTTCGCTTCCAGCGTCGCAAACCACGGCGCGATAAAGTCTTCCGTCTGGCCCCAGCCCGGAATGATTTTCCCCAGCGAGGCCACGTTCACCGCCCCCGGCTGGGCCGCCAGCAGCGCCTGCGGGATCGCCGCCGCCTTGAAGTCGTAGGTGGCCGGCGTCGGCTCGCCGGCGATCTTATTGGCGATCAGCCGCACGTTGGTCGCGCCGATAAGCTTCGGATCCACCGCCACGCTCACCTTCCACGGGCTGCCGGCTTCGCGCATCAGCTGCAGATCCTGGTTGGAAATATCAATACTGTAGAGTTTGATCTCGGTGCGGCCGTTCTCTTTGAGCGCCTTATAGGCCCCCTGGCTAAAGGCATCCCAGGTGCCCCAGATAGCGTCGATTTTCCCTTTCGGATATTTGGCGAGGATCGCCCCCACCTTGTTAGCGGTATCGCCCTGCACATCGGACGAAACGGCGCCGATCGACTCCAGCTCTTTAATCCCCGGATTTTGCTTCAGCAGCGTCTGGTAAGCCGCCTGACGGCGCTCCATTGGCGGGAAACCCGCCACCCACAGCTTGACGATGTTGGCTTTGCCGTTGAAATCTTTCACCAGCTGGCCAAAGGAGAGATCGGTCAGTGAGGCGTCATCCTGCTGGCTGACCGTCACGCCGGGGATCTCGCCGCTCACCGCGGTATCGAACACCGCCACTTTGATCCCGGCGTCCACCGCCTTCTTCACCAGGGCCGTCGAATAGGGGTCACGCCCCTGGGAGAGAATAATGCCGTCGTATTTCTGGCTGATCGCCTGGTTGACGAAGTCCTGGAACTTGGCGTCATCGCCGTTGCTCAGGAAGGTGCTGATTTTGAAACCGAGCTTTTTGCCTTCCTGCAGCGCCCCGGCGACAAACTGGGTGGTGTTATCGTCAGACCCCAGGTTGCGGATCACTGCAATGCGGATCGGGCCATTGTGTTCGGCAATGGCCGCCGGCACCGGCGTCGGGGCGGTGGCCAGCGCCGCCGTCGACTGCAGCAGACCCAGCGTAATGAGAGAGAGTGCGATCTTTTTCATGCGGTTTACCCTGTAAAATGTTAAGTACGGCGCTGAAAATAGGTCAGTGCCAGCGCGCCAGCCAGTACCAGCCCTTTAATAATGTCCATCGCGTAATACGGCACCGAGAGCATCACCAGCCCGTTGGAGAGCACGCCGAGGATCACCGCCCCCACCAGCGTCCCCAGGGCGTTCGGTTTGCCGGAGCCGGCCAGCGAAAAGCCGATCCAGGCCGCCGCCACCGCGTCCATCAGATAGCCGCCGCCGGCGTTAACCTGCGACGATCCGATACGCGAGGCCAGCAGAATGCCGCCGAGCCCGGCCAGCAGCGAGGCAATCACGTACGCCGCCACTTTATAACGCGTGATCCGCAGGCCGGAGAGCCGCGCCGCCTCCGGGTTGCCGCCGATGGCGTACATCCGCCGGCCGTGGGTGGTGAACGACAGCGCCAGCTGGGCGACCAGCGTCACCACCAGCATGATGATGACGATGGTCGGCACCTGGCCCAGCGCGCCAAACGCCGCCGGGAGGGTGCCGTCCGCCATCTCGCCGCTCGGCAGCACCATGTTTTCGGTAATCGACCCGCCGTAGCTGTATGTCATTGCCACCCCCTGAATCACAAACAGGCTGGCCAGGGTGGCGAGCATGTCGGGGATGCGCAGCACCACGATCAGAAAGGCGTTAAACAGCCCCACCAGGGTGCAGAGCGCGAGGGTGATCAGGATGGCTTCGGTGGTCCCCAGGCCGTGCCAGACAAACAGAGAGATCACCAGGGCGTTGGCCAGCGACGCCGTCGATCCGACGGACAGATCGAAGCCGCCGATGGTGAGGGAAATCGACACCCCAATGGCAATCACCGTCACGATGGCTATCGAGCGCAGAATGTTGATGATGTTGAACGGGTCAAGGAAGTTGTCCGAGGCGAAGCCAAAGACCGCCACCAGCAGCACCACGGTCAGCAACATGCCCCACTTATAGAGAAAATCAAAAAATCGCTGACGGCCCGATACCGTCGCGCTCACTGCCAGGGCCTTGCTCACGCTGCCGCTCCTCCGGTTGAATAATAAAGCAGTGTCTCTTCCCGGGCTTCCGCGCCGGGGATCTCCGCCACGATCCGTCCGTCCCATAGTACGCAGATGCGGTCGCATAAACCGACCAGCTCGGCGAATTCACCCGAGGCATAAATCACCCCTTTGCCTTCCCGCGCCAGACCATCGATCAGCATGAACAGATCGGTTTTCGCTTTCACATCGACCCCTTTGGTCGGTTCGTCAAAAATCAAAACGTTGGCATCGCCGCGCAACCATTTGCCAATGGCCACCTTCTGCTGATTGCCGCCGGACAGACGACGCAGCGTCTGACCGGGACCGGTGGCGCGCACGCCGAGGCGGGCTATCACCTCCTCCGCCCAGCGCCAGGCCTGGCGATGGCCGAACAGGCTCCAGCGCGAAAAGTGGTTATCGGCGCTGACCGCCAGGTTCATCGCGATCGGCTCTTCGATGAAAATGCCCTCTTTGCGCCGCTCCTCCGGGACCAGCGCCAGGCCGCGCCCCACCGAGTCGGCGGGATCCCGCGGCCGCCACGGCTGGCCGTTCAGCTCGCCGCGCTGCACCCGGCTTTTGCTGGCGCCGAACAGCGCTTTGCACAGCTCGGTTTTGCCCGCCCCGGCCAGCCCGGCGATCCCCAGAATTTCCCCCTTACGCAGGCGCAGCGAGATATCCTGCAGCAGCGCCTCATCGTGCAACCCTTCCACCTGCAGCAGCACTTCTTCACCGTGCGGCGGACGCGGCGGCGGGAAGATATCGCTCAGCTCGTGGCCCAGCATCTTATCGACAATCTGTTCCCCGCTCAGCGGCGCCATCGGGCCGCTCTCAATCAGACGCCCGTCGCGCAGCACCGTCAGGGTGTCGCAGATCGCCTTCAGCTCGTGGATGCGGTGCGAAATAAACACCACCCCGATCCCCTGCTGCTGCAGACGGCGTACCACCGCAAACAGGCGTTCGCTTTCATGCTGATCCAGCGGCGCGGTGGGTTCATCGAGGATCAGAAAGCGGCAATGGTGCGACAGGGCGCGGGCCAGCAGGATCTGCTGTTTTTCGGCGAGCGTGCAGCTGTCAATAGAGCGCCTGACGTCCAGCGCCACGTCCAGCTGCGCCAGCGCCTCGCGCGCCAGCTGCCGAACCCGCGACCAGCAGAAGGTCGTCCCCGGCTCCGCCAGCCTGTCCAGCATGATGTTTTCGGCAATGCTCAGGCCCGGCACCAGCGCCACGTCCACCTCCTGCTGCACCAGGTGGATCCCCAGCTGTTTGGCATCCCGCGGCGAACGAATGGTGACCGGCTGGTTATTGATCGTCACTTCGCCCTGATAATGGGCGTGGGTGCCGCACAGTACCGCCATCAGCGTCGACTTACCCGCGCCGTTGGCGCCGGTCAGGGCATGCACCGACCCGCCATGAAGGGTGAAGGCTACCTTGTTCAGCGCCTGAAAGCCGGAGAAGGCCAGGCTAATGTTATGCATCTCAAGGCGATTCGCGCTCATCACTGCTCCCGTGCGGCAATTAATCTTCTGATTTAACGAATTTTTCATAGCCGCCGCTGGCTGACAACTGCGTAAAAAGCATAAGATACAACGAAATAATATTAGCCATCTGGATGTCCAGACATAACATCAGGTTAGCCCAACACCTATAAGGACAGCTTTCATGAGCAACAGCGAGATCCGCGTCGTGCCCGGCCCGGCCAACTATTTCTCCCACCCTGGCAGCCTTCAGCGGCTAAGCGATTTTTTTAACGCCGACCAGCTGTCGCGGGCGGTGTGGGTCTATGGCGAGCGCGCCCTGGCCGGCGCCGAACCTTTTCTGCCGGCGGCCTTCCACCTGCCGGAAGCGAAAAAGATCCGCTTTACCGGCCACTGCAGCGAACGCGACGTGGCGGGGCTGGCGCAGGCCTCAGGTGACGATCGGGCGGTAGTGATTGGCGTAGGCGGCGGCGCGCTGCTCGACAGCGCGAAAGTGCTGGCCCGCCGCCTGGGGGTTCCGCTGGTGGCCATCCCGACCATCGCCGCCACCTGCGCGGCATGGACGCCGCTGTCGGTGTGGTACAGCGACGCCGGACAGGCCCTGAATTTTGAGATCTTCGATGACGCGAATTTCCTGGTGCTGGTCGAGCCGCGCATCATTCTCAACGCCCCGGCGGAGTACCTGCTGGCGGGCATTGGCGACACCTTAGCCAAATGGTATGAGGCAGTGGTGCTGGCGCCGCAGCCGGAGGCCCTGCCGCTCACCGTGCGGCTGGGGATTAACGGCGCGCTGGCGATCCGCGACGTGCTGCTGGCCAGCAGCGAAACGGCGCTGGCGGACCAGCGCCGCGGCGAGCTGAGCCAGGCGTTTCGCGATGTGGTGGATGCAGTTATCGCCGGCGGCGGGATGGTTGGCGGGCTGGGGGAACGCTACACCCGGGTCGCCGCCGCCCATGCGGTGCACAACGGGCTGACGGTGCTACCGCAGACGGATAAATTCCTCCACGGCACCAAAGTGGCCTACGGCATTCTGGTGCAAAGCGCCCTGCTCGGTCAGGATGAGGTCCTTGCGCAGCTGGTGCAGGCCTGGCAGCGCTTTAACCTGCCGGCGACGCTGGCGGCGCTGGAGGTCGATATCACTAACCGCGCAGAGCTTGACCGGGTCATTGCCCATACCCTGCGCCCGGGCGAGTCGATTCACTATTTACCGGTGACGTTAACCCCTGAGGTTCTGCGCGCGGCGTTTGAGAAGGTGGAATACTTCAGCCGTTAATCACCCCGACCGTCTATACCTAATGATGATTCTCACCACTCTCGCAACGAGGTCATCATGCAGATCGATTTAACAGGTAAGAAGGCGCTGGTTACCGGCGCCAGCCGTGGGTTGGGTCGGGCTATCGCCCTGTCGCTGGCGCGCGCCGGCGCCGACGTGGTTATTACGTATGAAAAATCGGCCGATAAAGCCCAGGCGGTCGCCGAGGAAATAAAGGCGCTGGGTAGGCACGGTGAAGCGGTGCAGGCCGACAGCGCCAGCGCGCAGGCGATTCAGGATGCCGTCACCCATGCGGCGCGTTCCCTCGGCGGGCTGGACATTCTGGTCAACAACGCCGGGATCGCGCGCGGCGGCCCGCTGGAGTCCATGACGCTGGCGGACATCGACGCGCTTATCAACGTCAATATTCGTGGGGTGGTTATCGCCATCCAGGAGGCGCTGGTGCATATGTCAGACGGCGGGCGCATCATCAACATCGGCAGCTGTCTGGCTAACCGCGTGGCGCAGCCGGGCATCGCGGTTTACTCGATGACCAAGTCCGCCCTCAACTCCCTTACCCGCGGCCTGGCGCGCGATTTAGGCCCCCGCGGGATCACCGTTAACCTCGTCCATCCCGGCCCGACCAACAGCGATATGAACCCGGAAGATGGCGAGCAGGCCGATGCCCAGCGTCAACTTATTGCGTTAGGTCACTACGGCCAGCCGGAAGACATCGCCGCGGCGGTCACCTTCCTCGCCAGCCCGGCCGCCGGGCAGATCTCCGGCACCGGGCTGGACGTGGATGGCGGTTTGAACGCCTGATCGCACATTTTCTGCAAGCCTCTGTCGCCCGGCAGAGGCCTTTTCGAGCCGCCTCGACGCGTTGCGTTTTGCCGCTTACCTGCGTTTTTTCTCCGCTCTACCCTACCCCATAAGAAATTCGGAATTTATCTAATAGTCTTATTATTTCCTTATATTTTGTGTGGTCGTACAGTGGAGGTACGGATGAAGATTGTCTGGTCAAAAACGGCAGATAAGCCATTTTCTAAAATCGATAGTGGCGGTTAAACGCCGAACCACCACCACCTACCTGCATGAGGAGCATGCCGAATATGACTATTCAGTACATCAAGGATGAAGAAGGAAAAGACCAGTATGTCGTCATTCCTTACAGTGATTACTTTCGTATGCGCCTGGCTCTGCTGGAGTACGACGACGAGGATGAAAGCGACTGGGAAGATATTCCTTATGAATCAGACATCTATGATAACGTCATGCTGCCAGGCGAAGTATGCGACGTGATGCATAAAGAAAACGTCAGCCTGCAGGCTGCGTGGCGCATCCTGCGCGGGATGTCCCAGCAGGAGGTCGCCGAAAAGCTCGGCATCAGCCAGTCCGCCGTGTCACAGCTGGAAGCGCTGGACTCCCGTCCGCAGAAGCGCACCCGCGAGAAGCTGGCGGCGCTCTACGGCTGTAAGCAGGAGCAGATCAGCCTCTATCTGCCGAAAGAGGGTTAACAGCACTTCGCCCCGCCCTTGCCGCCGTAGCGGGCGTCCTGGCGTTCGCGGAAAAATGCTTCGTAGGTCATTGGCGTCTGATCCGGATGGTTGACGCGCATGTGCTCGACGTAGTTGTCGTAATCCGGCACGCCGATCATCATTTTGGCGGCCTGGCCCAGGTACTTACCTGCTTTGGAAAGGGTGTCGAACATAATTCTGATCTCACAGAAAAAGTACGCCGGGTAAGGCGAAGCCGCCACCCGGCACACAGGTTAATGCGCCCCTTTCGCCTGGGTCACTATCGCGTCCAGGTTTTCAGGCATTGGCTCATACGGTGTCTCTTTCGCCGTCGGTTTATTCTCTTTCAGCGCCGCCAGCGCGGTTTTAATCGAGAACAGCGCCAGCACCACCACCACGATCATAAAGAAGATGGTCAGCCCGGCATCGAGACGGTTGTTAAACACCAGCTGCGCCAGCTGCGACTCGGTATACTGCGCCGGGATTTTGCCGCTGTCGATCATCGCCTGGAACTTGTTGGCAATCGCCAGGAAGCCCACTTTATTGTCCGGGCTGAAGGCCTTCTGCCAGCCGGCGGTGAGGGTACAGATCAGCAGCCAGGCCGTCGGCACCAGCGCCACCCACGCATAGCGCTGACGTTTCATCTTGAACAGCACCACTGCGCAGAGCATCAGCGCCATCCCCGCCAGCATCTGGTTGGCGATACCGAACAGCGGCCACAGGGTGTTAATGCCGCCCAGCGGATCGACCACTCCCTGATGGAGGAAGTAGCCCCACGCCAGCACGCACAGCGCCGTCGCCAGCAGGTTAGCCGGTAACGAGTCAGTACGCTTCAGGTTCGGGGAGATCACCCCCAGCAGATCCTGCAGCATAAAGCGCGCCGCACGGGTGCCGGCATCCACCGCCGTCAGGATAAACAGCGCTTCAAACAGAATGGCGAAGTGGTACCAGAACGAGACGTCCATCAACCCGCCCAGCGCGCCGTGGAGAATGTAGGCCATGCCCACCGCCAGCGTAGGCGCCCCGCCGGCGCGAGAGATGATGGACTGCTCGCCCACCTCATTGGCGATATGCGTCAACGTTTCCGGGGTAATCGCAAAGCCCCAACCGCTCACCACCTGCGCCGCCGAGGCCACCACATCGGTGGTTCCCGCCGGCGCCAGCACCGCCATCGGGCTGTTCATCGCGAAGTAGACGCCCGGGTCAATGATACAGGCGGCCACCAGCGCCATAATCGCCACGAAGGATTCCATCAGCATGCCGCCGTAGCCGATAAAGCAGGCCTGATTTTCATTCGCCAGCATCTTCGGCGTGGTACCGGAGGCAATCAGGGCGTGGAAGCCCGACACCGCGCCGCAAGCGATGGTGATAAACAGGAACGGGAACAGGTTGCCAGTCCATACCGGGCCAGTACCGTCAATAAATTTGGTCAGCGCCGGCATGGTCAGGGTCGGACGCATAATCAGAATGCCGATCGCCAGACCGACGATAGTGCCGATTTTCAGGAAGGTGGAGAGGTAGTCGCGCGGGGCCAGCAGCAGCCAGACCGGCAGCACCGCGGCGACAAAGCCGTAGCCCACCAGCATCCAGGTGAGCTGGACGCCGGTAAAGTCAAAGAACGGCGCCCAGGTCGGGCTTTCCGCTATCCAGCCGCCGGAGATAATGGCGAACACCAGCAATATCAGCCCAATCACCGACACTTCGCCAATGCGCCCCGGGCGCAGATAGCGAATATAGATCCCCATAAACAGCGCCAGCGGAATGGTAAAGGCCACGGTATAGGTTCCCCACGGGCTGTGGGTCAGCGCTTTCACCACGATCATCGCCAGCACCGCGAGGATAATCACCATGATCATAAAGGTCGCCACCAGGGCAATCACCCCGGCGGTCGCCCCCATCTCCTCTTTCACCAGTTCGCCCAGCGAACGGCCGTCGCGACGGGTGGAAACGAACAGCACCATAAAGTCCTGCACCGCCCCGGCCAGCACTACGCCGGCGAGGATCCAGATCATCCCCGGCAGATAGCCCATCTGCGCGGCGAGCACCGGGCCCACCAGCGGCCCCGCGCCGGCGATGGCGGCAAAATGGTGACCGAACAGCACTTTTTTGTCAGTCGGGACATAGTCGAGGCCATCGTTATGCCGCACCGCGGGCGTCATGCGCGTCGGGTCGACGCCGAGCACGGTTTTGGCGATATACAGGCCGTAAAAACGATACGCGATCAGATAAACGCAGACTGCCGCGACGACAATCCACAGCGCGTTGATCTGCTCACCCCGGTTTAAAGCAATGTAGCCGAGGGCAAAGGCTCCGATCACGGAGAGCAGTGCCCAGATAAGGTATTTCCCTGAATTATTCATTGTTGTGGTCCACCGGTAGGGTAATCAGGATGTTACAGTTTGTTTCTAGAACACAACGCAGAATTTAACAACATCGAAACAGCGCAGATGCCGTCCACCCACAGAGATTTGTCTCACATTGCTAGCGAGATCACTTAAGGCAGGAAAATGAATGAAAGGATTATCGTGAACGGTGCCGTTTGTTTGTCGGGTGGCGGCTAACGCCTTACCCGACCTACAGATCCGTAGTCCGGCTAAGCGCAGCGCAAGCCGGGGAAACAGCGGCTTCCTGACCCAGAAACCGTAGCCCTGCTAAGTACAGCCGAGCAGGGAGATTCCCGGATGGCGGCGCGCTGCGCCTTATCCGGGCTACCCATTGCGCCGATACGTAGCCCGGCTCAGCGCAGCGCAAGCCGGGGAAAGCGTGGCTGCTTAGCCCAGCACCGCGGTGCCCAGACGACAGGTGCAGCAGCGCCGCCCCTTCTCGTCATACACCACAATCTCCCAGCTCTGGCTCTGCCGGCCAAGATGCAGCGGGCGGCACTCGCCGCGCACTTTCCCGCTGGAGACCGCCCGGTGATGGGTGGCGTTCAGCTCGGTGCCCACCACGCACTGCCCCTCTTCGGTCATCAGCCAGCCGGCCATCGACCCCAGCGTCTCCGCCAGCGCCGCTGAAGCGCCGCCGTGCAGCAGGCCAAACGGCTGATGGGTGCGGGCATCCACCGGCATCTCCGCCTCCAGCAGCCCCGCCTCCAGCCGGGTGTAGACGATCCCCAGATGCGCCACCAGGGTGTTTTCGCTGCTGGCGTTCAGCGCCGCCAGCGTGAGCGCTCGTTTCCAGGCCATTTACGCCCCCAGCGTCGAGCCGCCGTCCACCACGATATCCTGCAGGGTGATATGGCTGGCATGAGCAGAGGCGAGGAACAGAATGGTATTAGCAATCTCCTGCGGGCGGGCAATTTTACCCAGCGGGATGCCGAGCTTAAACTGCTCGCCGAAACCGCGGATCCGTTGCTGCTCCGCATCGTCGCTGACCCACAGCGTGCGCTGCATATCGGTATCGGTAGAACCCGGCGAGACCAGATTACAGCGCACCCCGCTGCCCGCCAGCTCAAGGCCGACGGTCAGCGCCAGGCTTTTCAGCGCCGCCTTCGAGGCGCCATAGGCGCTCATGCCGATGCGCGGCGTGTGCGCGGCATCGGAGGCGACGGTGACGATGGCCCCGCCCCGCTGGCGACGGAACTGGGCCATCGTCTGCTGAAACAGGTTGAACGCCCCGCCGACGTTGACCGCGAAGGTCTGCTGCCAGTCTTCCGCGCTTAGCTGGTCGGTGGCGCCCATGCGCAGGATCCCGGCGGCGTTCACCAGCACGTCTAACCGCTCGGTATTCGCCAACAGGCGGCTGCACACCTCGCGCACCCGGTCGGCATCGGCGACGTCCAGCGTTTCGGTCGCAAACGGGTAGCGTTCGCCGTCAAAGGCGAGGTCGAAACCGGTGACGTTGGCGCCGGCCTCCACAAAAGCCAGCGCGGTGGCATAACCGATCCCTTTACCTGCGCCGGTCACCCACACGGTCTGACCGCGAAAATCCAGCGCCGCCATTATCGCACCTCGCGGGAAAGCAGCGCCCACCAGGCGTCGATGGTCGGGTTTTTCGCCAGCATCACGAAGTCGATATCGCCGTGCACTTTGCGCCAGCGGGCGGCCAGGGCCATCATCCGCACCGAATCCAGACCGTAGTCGATCAGATTTTCATCATCCAGCGGTTCGTCGGATTCGTCGAGCAGCGGCAGGATCAGCGCGCGCAGCGCCGCTTTGGAGACCGGCAGCGGCAACAGCGCTTCGGTCATCACCACGCGGCCGGAGCGGCCGGCGACGTATTTCAGCGCCATCAGGTGCTCTTCGCGGCTGAAGTCCGCCAGCGCGTCGGCGACAAAGAACGGTTTGATATCGCGCATAAAGGCGTCGGTGGCGGTGGTCATGCAGCCGATATGGGCATACACGCCGGTGATGATCAGCTGGTCGCGGCCGCTCTCCTTCAGCATCGCCTCCAACGGCGAGCGATGAAACGCGCTGTAGCGCCATTTCACCAGCACGGTGTCGTCTTCATCCGGCGCCAGGGCGGCAATCACCTGCTGCTGCTCCGGCGAACGGGTCAGCCCCGGCCCCCACATATCATTCAGCAGCGCGCGATCTTCATCGCTCTGCTCTTTCGGCTGGGCGGTGTAGTACACCGGAATGCCGTTCTGTTTGCAGAAGTCGCGCAGGGCGGCGATATTGACCACCACTTTCTCCATCATCGCGCTGTTTTCGCCCCAGAAATTGAGGAAATACTCCTGCATATCGTGGATCAGCAGCGCGGCGCGGGAGGGCTCAAAGGCCCAGCTGACTTTGTTCGCCGGGATATCGCTGGCTTCCGGCAGCGCGTAAGCCTGTAATTTAGGGATTGCCATTTTCTGTTCTCCTTCAGCCCAGCTTGCCTTCGGCCAGCCACTGACGTAATTGTTTCTTATCGACTTTGCCCACCGGCGTCAGCGGCAGCGCGGCAACGCACTCCACGCGGTCCGGCAGTTTAAATTCAGCCACTCCCTGCTCGCGCAGGAAGCGGCGCACCGCGACGGCGCGCAGCGGCGAGGTCGCCACCAGGTAAGCGCAGCTCTTCTCGCCCAGCAGGTTGTCCTCAATACTGACCAGCGCGGCGTGGATCACCGCCTCATGGCGCAGCAGCAGGTTTTCGATCTCTTCGGCGGCGATCTTCTCGCCGCCGCGGTTGATCTGGTCTTTTTCCCGGCCCTGGACGGTGATATACCCGTCTTCATCGATCGATATCAGATCGCCGGAACAGTAAAACCCGTCGGCGTCAAAGGCTTCCGCGTTATGCTGCGGGCTGTTGTAGTAGCCGCGGAAGGTGTACGGCCCGCGAGTCATCAGACGGCCCACTTCGCCGCGCGGCAGCGGGTTGCCGTCGGCATCCGCCACCCACACTTCATCATCCGGGCACATCGGGCAGCCCTGGGTATGAATGATCCGCTCAGGGCTGTCGTTAAGGCGGGTGTAATTCACCAGCCCCTCCGCCATGCCGAACACCTGCTGCAGCTGGCAGCCAATTTCCGCCGGGATGCGCGCGGCAAGGGTCGCCGACAGGCGCGCGCCGCCGACCTGCAGCAGCTGCAGCGACTGCAGCTGGGCATTGCCGCCCCATTCATGGATCGCCTGCAGCCACAGGCTGACCGCCGGCGGCACCAGCGAGGCGACGTTGATCTGATGTTTTTCAATCAGCGGGAAACAGAGGGTGGCGCTGGGGTCGGCGGCGAGGATCACCCGCCCGCCGGCGAGGAAAACGCCCAGCGACCCCGGGGAGCTCATCGCATAGTTATGCGCCGCCGGCAGCGCGTTGAGGTAGCGCGTCTCAGCGTTAATCCCGCAGATCTCGTTGCTGCGGCGAATGCTGTAGTCGTAGTCGTTATGGGTACGCGGGATCAGCTTCGGCGTCCCGGTGCTGCCGCCGGAGAGCTGGAAAAAGGCCACTTCGTCGGCAGGGGTTGGGTTAGCGATAAAGTTATCCGCCGGGCGGTTAATCTCCGTCGCCAGGTCGCGCTCGCCGCCGTCGTTACGCAGCAGCGCCACGCGCAGGGAGGGATGTTCAGCGATAAACGCGTGAAGAAACCTATCGTCGGCAAACAGCGCGTGCTCGCGGTCGGCGATCAGCAGCGCCGGTTTAATCTGCGCGGCGTAGGCGTTAAGCTCGCTGCGCTGGTGGCTGAACAACGCGTTCACCGGCGCGACGCCGATACGCAGCAGCGCGAAGAAGGTGATGTAAAACTCGGCGACGTTGCCGAGCTGCACCAGCGCGGTTTCCCCGCGCTTCAGTCCCTGACGCTGCAGAGAGCAGGCAAGGTTGTCCACCCGCTGGTTAAACTGGCGGTAGCTAATGTGTCGATCGCCATCGATAATCGCCACGGCGTCGTTTTCCGCGTGACGGGTGATCAGATTGGTTAATGGCAGATCCTGCCAGTAGCCTTTTTGGCGATAGCGGGCCGCGAACTCATCCGGCCAACGGGTAAATGCAATCATCCTTGCCTCTTAATTCAAGCCAAATACGTTAAGCATGGTGGTCAGTTTGACGCCGGTTTCGCGCCATTCGCCCAGCGGCGAGGAGGCTGGAACGATGCCCGCGCCGGCAAACAGGCGCAGCGTACGCTGCTGCAGACGCGCGCAGCGGATGGTCACCACCCATTCGCCGTTGCCTTCATCGTCACACCAGCCGACGATACCGCCGAACAGCTGGCGGTCGAAGGGTTCCAGGTCGGCAATCAGGCGCTTCGCCGCCTGGTGCGGGAAGCCGCTCAGCGCCGGAGTCGGGTGCAGCAGGCAGGCCAGCGACATGGCGTTTTCTTCCGCCAGCGCCGTGCCCTCGATCGGCGTCGCCAGATGCCAGAGCGTCGGGGTGGTGATCAGCTGCGGCGATGCCGGCAGCGACAGCTGGCTGCTGCGCGGGCCCAGCACGCTCTTCATCGCCTGGGTCACCAGTTCGTGCTCGTGGCGATCTTTGCCGGACGCCAGCAGCCTGTTGCCCGCTTCGCGGTCCAGCACATCGTCCGGCTGGCGGCGGGCGGAGCCGGCCAGCGGCAGCGAGCTGAAGTGCGGTCCTTCTTTACGCAGCAGCATCTCCGGGCTGGCGCCCAGCAGCACGCCGCCGTCGGAGAGCGGCACATGGAAGTTGAAGCTGGCGGGGTTCTGGGCGATCAGTCGCTCCATCAGGGCGCCGCTATCGACAGGATCGCGGGTGGTGATATCGATAAGTCGTGATAGCACCACTTTGTCCACTTCCGGCGTGGCGGTCAGCGCGGCGGCGCGTTCCACCATGGCTAAAAACGCATCCTGTTCCGGGATCTCCCGGCGCTCCACCACCTCCATCGCCTCCAGCGGCGCGGCATAGCGGGCGGAACGCTGTTTTTCCGGGCGCGAGAACGCTTCCCAGCGCTCCGGGATATAGAGCTCGGAAGGCTGACAGGTGTCGAACGGGATGGCCCCAACCATCACCGGCTTGCGGATCCCCGCCGCCCGGGCCTCGGCAAAGGCGGCGGCCATCTGCTGCTGGAACTCGCCATTCAGCGCATCGCCGCCGTCGGCGGGCGCTGAGAAGCGGCGGAAGCAGCCTGAGGTGCTAAAACTGCGGTACGGCGACATAAAGAAGAAGCTGTCCGGCGACAAGGTCCGGGTAGATTTCTGTACATCCTCAGCCAGTGACGTTTCCATATCATCCTCCAAAAACGATAAATATATTACGAATAATTATCATTTGTATTTTGGTTGGCTAACCTAAAAGGTATTGCCCGTCATGTCAACCGCGTTACGTCATCGCGCCGCCACTTTGGCTTGCATCCTGTCGGCGCAAAGTTGAAAATGAGACGCATTTATTACCCTTCGAATCAGGATGCGATGACGTGAACTTCTCTTCTTTTTACCGCCGCGGTGCGCTGGCCGGGATGCTGTTGTTTTTAGGAATTACCTCAGCCCAGGCGGCGGACTGGCCGCGCCAGGTCACCGACAGCTACGGGACGCACACCCTGCCGAGCCAGCCGCTGCGCATTGTCTCCACCAGCGTGACCCTCACCGGCTCGCTGCTGGCGATCGACGCCCCGGTGGTCGCCAGCGGCGCCACCACCCCGAACAACCGCGTGGCCGATAGCCAGGGCTTTCTGCGCCAGTGGAGTGAGGTCGCCAAAGCCCGCAAGCTGACGCGGCTGTACATCGGCGAACCGAGCGCGGAAGCGGTGGCCGCCCAGATGCCGGATCTGATCCTGGTGAGCGCCACCGGCGGCGACTCCGCCCTGCCGCTGTACGATCAGCTCAAAACGATCGCCCCGACGCTGGTCATCAACTATGACGATAAAAGCTGGCAAACGCTGCTTACCCAGTTGGGACAGATCACCGGCCATGAGCAACAGGCCAGCGCGCGCATCGCCGACTTCAATAAACAGCTCGTTTCGTTAAAAGAAAAAATGAAGCTGCCGCCGCAGCCGGTCACCGCCCTCGTCTATACCGCCGCCGCGCACAGCGCCAATATCTGGACGCCGGAATCGGCCCAGGGGCAGATGCTCGAACAGCTGGGCTTTAGCCTGGCGACGCTGCCGGGCGGCCTGCCCGCCAGCCATAGTCAAGGCAAACGCCACGATATCGTGCAGCTGGGCGGGGAGAACCTGGCCGCCGGTCTGAACGGCCAGAGCCTGTTCCTGTTCGCCGGCGACCAGAAAGATGTCGATGCCATTTACGCCAACCCGCTGCTGGCGCATCTCCCGGCGGTCGAAGGCAAACGCGTTTACCCGCTGGGCACCGAGACCTTCCGTCTTGACTACTACAGCGCCCTGCTGGTGCTCCAGCGTCTCTCCAGCCTGTTCGGCTAACGCGGGCCGTGCCATCGGGACGGGAACGCAGCCTGAACGCTTTGCCGGGCGGCGCTGCGCTTGCCCGGCCTACTGAGCTTGCACCGGCTTGCCGTATCGTAGGCCCGGTAAGGCGCAGCCGCCACCGGGCATCAGGACGGGTACGCGGTCGGAACACCTTGCCGGGCGGCGCTACGCTTGCACCGGCCTACAATGCTTACGCCCTCCAGGCCAGACCTTCGGCCCGGTAAGGCGCAGCCGCCACCGGGCATCAGGACGGGTACGCGGTCGGAACACATTGCCGGGCGGCGCTACGCTTGCACCGGCCTACAATGCTTGCGCCCTCCAGGCCAGACCCCAGGCCCGGTAAGGCGTAGCCGCCACCGGGCATCAGGACGGGTACGCGGTCGGAACACCTTGCCGGGCGGCGCGGCGCTTGCCCGGCCTACTGAGCTTGCACCGACCTGCCGTACCCCAGGCCCGGTAAGGCGCAGCCGCCACCGGGCATCATGACGAGTATGCGGTCGGGACGCTTTGCCGGGCGGCGCTGCGCTTGCACCGGCCTACTGAGCTTGCACCGGCCTGCCGTACCCCAGGCCCGGTAAGGCGCAGCCGCCACCGGGCATCATGACGAGTATGCGGTCGGAACGCTTTGCCGGGCGGCGCGGCGCTTGCCCGGTCTACTGAGCTTGCACCGGCCTGCCGTACCGTAGGCCCGGTAAGGCGTAGCCGCCACCGGGCAATCACACCGTACTCAGCTTTCGTTGACTATTTCCGGGCGCTGGAAACGGCGCAGCTCGCGTAGCAGCCCCACCAGCAGCACGCCGACGAGGGCCAGCGCCCAGCCGCTGGCGCTGGCGGAAGCGACCGGCGTCATCACCGCCCCTAACCCGCCGAGCAGCGCCGCGCCGATGGCGTCGCCGGTAACGTTCTGCGCGGTCCACAGACCGTTAATTCGCCCGAGCATATGTTCCGGCGTCTGGGTCTGGATCAGGGTGTACTGCAGCAGCGAGCTAATAGCGCTCAGCCAGCCAAACAGCGCCAGGCACAGCGCGCCCAACGCCCAGTGCGGCATCAGGCTGAACAGCGCAATGGCGACAAAGGAGCACACCGTCGTCGCCAGCATCAGCGCACCCGGCCGCACGGTCTGGGCCAGCTGGCCGCTGGTCAATGCCCCCAGCGCCGCGCCGAGCGGGATCGCGGCGTACAGCAGGCCAATCTGCCCTGCCGACATCTGCCAACTCCCGGCCAGCGCCGGATAGAGGACCCGCACCGCGCTGGCCATGGTCAGCAGGCCGCCGAGCAGCGCAATCCCGCCGATAAGCGGACTCTGGCAGAGGAAGGTCAGCCCCGCCAGCAGGGAACGCAGCGGATGCTCGCGCGGCTGCGGAGGCGGCGGCAGCTGTGGCAGACGCAGCAGGGTTAAGGTGGTGATAAAGGTCCCCGCCGCCGCCAGGCCGAAATTCCAGGCCACGCCGCCGGAGGCCAGCAGCAGGCCGCCGATCATCGGCGAAATCACCGAGCCCAGGCGCACCGTGAGCATAGTGATGGCCCCGGCCTGCATCAGATTTTCCCGCCCCACCAGCGCCGGCGTCGCCGCCAGCAGCGCGGTCACCCCCAACGAAGCGAAGAACCCATCCCAGATCCCCAGCAGGTAGATCGCCGCCAGCGACGGCTCCGGCAGCAGGGCGTTCAGACACAGGCCGACAAAGCCCACGCCGCAGGTGCCGCGCGCCAGCAGGATCAGGCGTTTGCGCTCATAGCGGTCGGCCAGTACGCCCCCCACCATCAGGCCAATAAACATCGACGCGCCGGTCAGCGTCACCGACAACCCGACCTGCCAGGTCGAATGGGTCATCATCTGGATCTGCACCGGGATGGCCACGCCCAGCAGGCCAAGCGACAGAATAGAGATAAAGCGAGCGATAAAAACGGCGCGAAACGCCGGGTGAGTTTTCAGCAGGCTGAGGTTGAGCAGCCAGGATTGTCGGTTCATTACAGCGCCTTGTCGTTATTTTTAATACCCTTTTTACTGTGGGTCATGCTACCATAGCTGAATAAAATCGATAACGATAATTACTATCATTATCATATCAGGGATGTCAGTTATGTCGTTTTCTACGACCGCGGTACGCTCTGTCGCCGTGCCCGGATTGTTGCTGTTACTCGCCTTAGCCGCCGCGCTTAGCCTGACCATCGGCGCCAAATCGTTGCCGATCGGCACGGTATTCACCGCCTTTAGCGGAACCTGTCAAAGCGCCGACTGCACCATCGTGCTGGACGCGCGCCTGCCGCGCACCCTGGCCGGTCTGCTGGCCGGCGTCGCCCTCGGCCTCGCCGGCGCGCTGATGCAAACGCTCACCCGTAACCCGCTGGCCGACCCCGGCCTGCTGGGGGTCAACTCCGGCGCCAGCTTCGCCATCGTCCTCGGCGCGGCGCTGTTCGGGATCACCTCCCCGCAGGAACAGCTGCTGCTGGCGTTTTGCGGCGCGCTCTGCGCCTCGCTGCTGGTGGCCTTCACCGGCAGTCAGGGCGGCGGCCAGCTGAGCCCGGTGCGCCTCACCCTCGCCGGGGTCGCCCTCGCGGCGGTACTGGAGGGGCTGTCCAACGGCATCGCCCTGCTCAACCCGGACGTCTACGATCAGCTGCGTTTCTGGCAGGCCGGTTCGCTGGATATCCGCACCCTGCAAACCCTGAAAATTGTCCTGCTGCCGGTGGCGATGGCGGGGATCGCCGCCCTGCTGCTGAGCCGGGCGCTTAACAGCCTGAGCCTCGGCAACGATACCGCCACCGCCCTCGGCAGCCGCGTCGCCCGCACCCAGCTGATCGGCCTGATTGTGATTACCGTCCTGTGCGGCAGCGCCACCGCCGTGGTCGGCCCGATCGCCTTTATCGGCCTGATGATGCCGCATATGGCGCGCTGGCTGGTGGGGGCTGATCATCGCTGGTCGCTGCCGGTCACCCTGCTGGCCACCCCGGCCCTGCTGCTGTTTGCCGACGTGATTGGCCGCCTGCTGGTGCCCGGCGAACTGCGGGTATCGGTGGTGAGCGCCTTTCTCGGCGCGCCGGTGCTGATCTGGCTGGTGCGGCGCCAGCCGCGCGGAGGTGACCTGTGATTGCCCCGTCCCGCCGCCTGATAGCCAGCTGTCTGCTGCTGTTGGCCGCCAGTCTGTTGATTTCCCTGCTCGGGCTGGCGCAAGGCCCGGTGCCGCTAACGATTGACCAGGTCTTCTCCGCCCTGTTCGGCGACGCGCCGCGCAACGTCGCGATGGTGGTGAACGAATGGCGGCTGCCGCGGGTGTTAATGGCGCTGCTCATCGGCGCCGCGCTCGGCGTCAGCGGCGCCATTTTCCAGTCGCTGACCCGTAACCCGCTCGGCAGCCCGGACGTGATGGGCTTTAACACCGGCGCCTGGAGCGGCGTGCTGGTGGCGATGGTTCTCTTCGGCCAGAACCTGACGGCGATTGCCCTGGCGGCGATGGCCGGCGGGGTACTCACCTCGCTGGTGGTCTGGCTGCTGGCCTGGCGCAACGGGATCGAGACCTTCCGCCTGATTATTATCGGCATCGGCGTACGCGCCATGCTGGTGGCCTTCAACACCTGGCTGCTGCTGCGCGCCTCGCTGGAGACCGCCCTTTCTGCGGGCCTGTGGAACGCCGGATCGCTTAACGGCCTGACCTGGGGTAAAACCTGGCCGTCGGCGCCGCTGATCCTGCTGATGCTGGTGGGCAGCGCCCTGCTGGTTCGTCGGATGCGGCTGCTGGAGATGGGCGACGATACCGCCTGCGCGCTGGGCGTGCAGGTCGAGCGTTCGCGCCTGCTGCTGATGCTGGTGGCGGTGGTGCTCACCGCCGCCTCGACGGCGCTGGCCGGGCCCATCTCATTTATCGCGCTGGTGGCGCCGCACATCGCCCGCCGCCTGAGCGGCACGGCCCGCTGGGGATTGACCCAGTCGGCCCTGTGCGGCGCGCTGCTGCTGGCGCTGGCCGATTACGGCGCCCAGCGGCTGTTTATGCCCTGGCAGCTGCCGGTGGGCGTACTAACCGTCAGCCTCGGCGGTATTTACCTTATTGCATTATTGATTCAGGAGTCCCGCAAAAAATGAGTGCTGTCCCCTCCCGTTTGCGCGGCGAGCAGTTAACCCTGGCCTACGGGAACAAGACCATCGCCGAGTCGCTGAACGTGACCATCCCTGACGGCCACTTCACCGCCATTATCGGCCCCAACGGCTGCGGCAAGTCGACGCTGCTGCGCACCCTCAGCCGTCTGATGACGCCGGCCAGCGGCCATGTCTGGCTCGACGGCGCGCAGATCCAGCAGTACGCCAGTAAAGAGGTCGCCCGCCGCATCGGCTTGCTGGCGCAAAATGCCACCACTCCTGGCGATATTACGGTGCAGGAGCTGGTGGCCCGCGGGCGCTACCCGCACCAGCCGCTGTTCACCCGCTGGCGCAAAGAAGATGAAGCGGCGGTGAATAATGCGATGCGGGCCACCGGGATCAGCGACCTGGCGCTGCAGAGCGTCGATACGCTTTCCGGCGGCCAGCGGCAGCGGGCGTGGATTGCGATGGTGCTGGCCCAGGAGACGGCGATTATGCTGCTGGATGAGCCGACCACCTGGCTGGACATCAGCCATCAGATCGACCTGCTGGAGCTGTTGAGCGAGCTGAATCGCGAGAAGGGCTATACCCTGGCGGCGGTGCTGCACGATCTTAACCAGGCCTGCCGCTACGCCACCCACCTGATCGCCCTGCGCGACGGTAAGATCGTCGCCGAGGGGGCGCCGAAGGAGATCGTCACGGCGGATCTGATTGAACGGATTTACGGTCTGCGCTGCACGATCATTGAGGATCCGGTGGCGCATACGCCGCTGGTGGTGCCGCTGGGCCGCCGGTAATTTCCCCTTTCCCCGGCTTGCGCGACGCTGAGCCGGGCTACCTGCTGTAGCCCGAACTCAACCGTTATCCCAGAATCTCCCTGACCACCGGGCCGATGGCTTCAAAGGCCTGCGGGGAGATAATGTCGACGTGGGCGCAGTTCTGGCTGAACACCTCCAGCTCGCCCACCCACGGGCCCCATACGACCTGCGGATCCATCCCCGCCTGCCGCGTCTTCTCCGCCACGAACAGCGTCGCCTTGCCGTCAAACTTCGCGCTGTGCGCGGTGGTTAACAGCCGCACCGCGTCGGCATAGTTGCCTTCGATGGCGCTGAACAGCTCGCCGGAGGCTTGCCCCTGCTGGGCGGCGAGGAACGCTTCGCGCTCGCGGGCAATTTCCGCCAGCACCGCCGGATCCAGCCCGTTCGCTTCTTTCTCCGCCCAGTTTTGCGTCTCCGGCGGCCAGGTATCCAGCAGGCCGAGGAAGGCCACCGCTTCGCCGCGCTGGCGCAAGCGGGCGGCAATGCCCTGGGCTAAGGTACCGCCGAGCGAATAACCGAACAGGTAATAAGAACCGTGCGGCTGCTGCGCCAACAGCGTTTGCAGATGATGCTCGCACACCTCGTCGAGGCTGGCGGCGCCGGCCATCGGCCCCTGCGGGCGCGGCGACTGAATACCGGTAATCGACCAGCGCGGGCTGAGATAGCGCGCGAGCACGCTGAACTGCCAGGCGAAGCCGGAGGCCGGATGGAAACAGAACAGCGTTGGGCCGTCGCTCTCGCGCAGCGGCAGAAGCGCATCCAGCCCCAGGCGCTGAGCCTGCTCATCGCTGAGATCGGCGGCCAGCAGCGCGCTCAGTTTGCCCACCGTCGAGGCCACCATCACCTGCCCCGGGGTCACCTGCCGCGCCAGCTGGCGGCTGAGCTGCGCCGCCAGGCGCATCGCCAGCAGCGAATGGCCGCCGAGGGCGAAGAAATCAGCGTCGATATCATTCACCTCGCAGCCCAGCAGCTGACTGAAGGCGGCTGCGACAACGGTTTCCATCCCGGGCTCCGGCGGCCGGCCGCTGCGCTCGCCGCCGAGGGTCGGCAGCGGCAGCGCTTTGCGGTCCAGTTTGCCATTGGCACTGAGCGGCAGGTCGGGGAGCTGCATCAGCACCACCGGGACCATATGCGGCGGCAGCTGTTCCGCCAGCCGCGCTTTCAGCGCCGCGGTATCCAGCGGCAGGCCGGAGTCAGAGACCAGATAGCCCACCAGCTGCCGGGCATCGCCGCCGGTCGCCGCCGCCTGGTTGAAGACACAGGCGTGACTCACCGCCTGCGCCACGTCCGGCAGGGCCGACATCACCCGGTCAATCTCGCCAAGCTCGATGCGCTGCCCGCGGATCTTCAGCTGATCGTCGCTGCGGCCAAGATACTCCACCGCGCCGTTCGCCAGCCAGCGCGCCACGTCGCCGGTGCGATACATCCGCTCGCCGGGGGCAAACGGGTCGGCGATAAAGCGGCTGGCGGTGAGGTCCGGACGCCCCAGATAGCCCTGCGCCAGCTGAATGCCGGTGAGATAGAGATCCCCGGCCACCCCCGGCGGCACCGGGCGCATCGCGGCATCAAGAATGCGCAGCCCGGTGTTCCATACCGGCCAGCCAATCGGCACGCTGCTGCCAGTCACCGCCGCCAGCTCAGGCCCGCAGGCCGGATACCAGCTGACGTCCACCGCCGCTTCCGTCGGGCCGTACAGGTTATGCAGCGGCGCGCCGGTCAAGCGCTCCCATTCGCGGCACAATTCTGTCGGCAGCGCTTCGCCGCTGCAGAATACCCGCCGCAGCGTGCGGCAGGCGGCCACGCTGTCGGCATCCAGCGAGGCGACAAACGCCGCCAGCATCGACGGCACAAAGTGGGTGGTGGTCACGCCGTAGTGGGCGAAGAACTGCTGCATCGCCTGCGGGTCGCGGTGCGCCTCCGGCTCGGCCATCACCAGCTGCGCGCCGGCGATAAACGGCCACCAGAACTCCCACACCGAAACGTCAAAACTGCACGGCGTTTTCTGCGCCACCACGTCGTCGGCAGATAACGGATAACGATCCTGCATCCACAGCAGGCGGTTGACGATGGCGGTCTGGCCGACCATCACCCCTTTTGGCCGCCCGGTGGAGCCAGAGGTAAAGATGATATAGGCGGTATGCTCCGGTTTTGACAGCGCCAGCGGCGCGTCATCCGCAACGGCCAGCGGCTGCTGGTAGCAGAGGCTCTCCAGCCCGGGGATATCGCTGAAGCGGGCCAGCTGATCCTCCGTGGCGATCAGCAGCGACGGCCGGGCGTCTTCCAGCATCATCCGCAGGCGGTCGTCCGGGTAGCCAGTGTCCAGCGGCAGCCAGGCGGCTCCCGCTTCGACAATGCCATGCAGCGCCAGGGTCAGGAACACCGAGCGCGGCAGGGCCACCGCCACGCTGTCGCCCGGCTTCACGCCGCGCTGACGCAGCAGCTGCGCGAGCGCCACCACCTGCTGACGCATCTCACGATAGCTGAACTGCCAGTTAGCATCCGCCAGCGCCGGAGCATCCGGGGTCTTCCGCGCCTGGTCGGCCACCAGCGCGCTGAGGGTGGTGGCGGGCAGCGGCATAGCGGTATCGTTGACCGCCGCCAGCCGGGCCTGCTCGTCGGCGGAGAGCATCTCCGCTTCGCCGCAGCGTAGCGTCGGATCGGCGGCAAACTGCGCCAGCAGCGCGGTCAGTCGCGCCATGTGGCGACGCAGCTCGGCTTCATCGTACCGGGCCTTGTTAGCGAGGATCTCCAGCGACAGCCCGCCGGTCTCATCCGGGAACAGCGCCAGCTCGAGGTCGTTGACCGGGCCGGTGGCGAGGGTGTGAGTCACCGCCTCGACGCCGTCGATATCCACCTGGTAATCAAAGACTTTGACGTTCAGCACCGGGCCGAACAGCGGTTCGTCCCCGGCCGCTTTGCCGCTGTCGCGGACGATCTGCTCGGCGTCATAGCGCTGATGGCGGCGCATCTTTTTCAGCTGCGCGGCGAGGCGCATCGCCAGGTCCGCCAGCGTCTCCTGGGCGTCAATATGCACCGCCAGAGGCAGGACGTTGAGCACCGGCCCCGTCGAGGTCAGCGCCGCTGAGCCCATCCGGCGCATAAAGATAAAGCCCGCCGCGTAGTTCATCCGGTTGCACAGGCGGCCCAGCCACAGCGTGGTGAGCGCCAGCGCCAGGTCAGCGGGCTGACACTGCGGCGCATGGCCGGCCAGGCGGCGGAAGGCGTCGGCGTTCATCGCCAGCTTCATCCGCCAGATATCGCTCCCGGCGGCGCGCCCGCCCAGCGGGGCGGCAGAGAGCGAGGCGGGAGCCGGTAACGCCTGGCGCTGGGCCTGCCAGAAGGCTTTATCCCGCTGCCAGGCCTCGCTGCCGGCGTAGCGCTGGTACTCGTCCACCACTTCAGCAAAGGGGGTGAAAGGCGATTCCGGGGTGGCTTCTCCACGCTGCCAGGCGCGGTAAATGGCGGCGATCTGTCGGGTAATCGCCGGGAAACTGAAGCCATCCACCAGCAAGTGGTGATAGCGCTGATACCAGTACCAGTGGTCGTTGCCGACGCGCAGCAGCTGATGGCACACCAGCGGGTTGCCGCCGTCGACGCGCAGATCCTGCGCCAGATCCGCCTGCATCCGCTCCGTGGCGGCGCGGTGCGGATCCGGCGCCGTACGCAGGTCAACGATCGGCGGTTCGCCAAAGGTGCGTTCCGCCGCCAGCCACTGCCAGACTTCCCCTTCCTCTTCCTCAAAGCGCAGGCTGAGGGTATCCGCCTGCTGCAGCCCGGCGACAATCGCCTTACCCAGCAGCGCCGGGTCGAGCGCGCCGCGCAGTTCAACATAGTGGGCCACGCTCCAGGCGCCAGGCAGAGTGGAGAGGCGCTCGGCCATCCAGATCCCCGGCTGCGCGGCAACCAGCGGTAAACGAGTGGTCATGGTCAGCTCCTTATGCCGCATGATGGGCGGGGGTCAGTGTCGGCCAGTTGGCCGCCAGCCAGGCGTTGCACGCCTCGACCGACTGCGGAGGACACACCACCGTCCAGCCGGCAGGCAGCGCGCAATGCCCCGGCCACAGGCTGAACTGCCGCTGGTCATTGCGCAGAATGTAAAACTGCCCTTGCGGATTGTCGAAGGGGTTACTGAATTGCATATCAAACTCCTGTCGTAAAGCGCTGTGCTAAGGGGGCGACAGCAGAGGCTGCCAGAGCTGGATCAGCCCCGCCGTCAGCCCGCCGCGCCAGCAAAGCGCATCATGCCCGCCGTCAACCTGACGCCAGAAAATCGTCTGCTGCGTTGTGGTAAGTTGCGCCAGCAGCGCCTGGTTGGCGCGAAAAATAATCGGTTCACGCTGGCCCGCTTCCAGCCAGATGCGCAGCCCGGCCGAGGACGCCTCGCCCTGGCGGAGACGTTCGCCGATAAAGCCCGTCCCGCTGCCATCGCGATGCGGCCACCAGTAGGAGCCTGACTGGCTGAGCACGCAGCCAAAGCGCTGCGGCCAGTTGAGGGCGGCGAACATTGCCGCCAGGCCGCCGAAGCTTTGCCCGGCCACCACCGTCCGCTCCGGGCGGTCGCTGAACGGGACGTGACCACGGACCAGCGGCAGGAGCTCCTCCTGCACCGCCAGCCAGAAATCGCGATGACAGGGCAGCTCAACCCCGCGGCGCTGGTTGTCGATCGCGTCGATCAGCAGGTAGACCGCCGGCGGCAGCCTCCCCTCGCGGGTCAGCGCGGCCAGCGGTGACCACACCGGCATGCTTTCGGCCCAGAACTGGCCGTCAAGCAGGATCGCCAGGGGCCGCGTTTGCGGGTCGACGGCCTCGCCGGGGGTGTAGATCCAGACCCGGCGATGGTTGCCCAGACGCGCGCTGCGCCACTCAAGGCAACGGGCGGGAGGATGCGCCTCATTAAGCAGATCCCAGCCGGGTTGCGCCGGCGCCTGCGGCATCTCCAGGGCGGAGACGCCATGGCCGCGTCCGCCCCGCCAGCTGTGCGGGTTCAGCGGATCGGCTATCGCCCGCGGCAGCAGTTTGCGCCAGCCTTCGCGCAGCAGCGCGCGGTCCGGCTTATCGGCGCTGAACACCTCAGGGGAAAAATCATCGTCACGGTCGGAGGGAATAAAGCAGTAGCTGCCGCGCCAGGTCGGCGACAGCGTGGTTCGCCAGCACCAGGCGTCGGTCCCGGGCAGACGTTGCAGCGATTGCGGTCGCGCATTTTGATGGTGGTCGGTCACGCCGGTGATATAGAGCCATACCCGACGGCGTGGAGAACGCGTTTCATCCCCCGCCGGATCCCGCCACCAGAACGTCACCTCGATGGCGTCATCCACCGCCCGGGACTGCGGTCCCTGCAGGGTTCGCCACCACTCCTCGCTTCCTGTCGTTAACATTCAGTCATTAACCCTATGTATCGCGTGACTTTTTTAATTAATTGTCATTCTTTATTGATAATATTATTGATAACTATTTGCATTTGCAATAGCGTATTAGCGCGCCGTGGGAAGCGCGTCTTTCACAACACATGTCGAAGAGAGCTTATTCAGCTAGCGACGGAGTGCCTTTGCCCTCTTCCGGCAACATTTATGCCGCCTCCCCTCCCGGTGGGAAGGGGCGTTTGGGGAACGTGGCGACAAAAAAGCAGGAATAACAATGAATAACAGGATCAAATCCCTGGCCTTGCTGGTCAATCTGGGAATTTACGGGGTTGCTTTTCCGTTAAGCGCAGCGGAAACCGCCACCGACGATAAAAACAGCGCCGCGGAAGAGACCATGGTGGTCACCGCCGCCGAGCAGAACCTGCAGGCGCCGGGCGTCTCCACCATCACCGCCGATGAGATCCGCAAACGTCCGCCGGCGCGCGACGTCTCGGAGATCATTCGCACCATGCCGGGGGTCAACCTGACCGGCAACTCCACCAGCGGCCAGCGCGGGAATAACCGCCAGATTGATATCCGCGGCATGGGCCCGGAAAATACCCTGATCCTGATCGACGGCAAGCCGGTCACCAGCCGCAACTCCGTGCGTCTCGGCTGGCGCGGCGAGCGCGACACCCGCGGCGACACCAGCTGGGTGCCGCCGGAGATGATCGAACGCATCGAAGTGATTCGCGGCCCGGCCGCCGCCCGCTATGGCAACGGCGCCGCCGGCGGCGTGGTGAATATCATCACTAAAAAAACCGGCGATGAGTGGCACGGCTCCTGGAACACCTATATGAACGCCCCGGAGCACAAAGACGAAGGCTCCACCAAGCGCACCAACTTCAGCCTCAGCGGCCCGCTGGGCGGCGATTTCAGCTTCCGCCTGTTCGGTAACCTCGACAAAACCCAGGCCGACGCCTGGGACATCAACCAGGGCCATCAGTCCGAACGTACCGGGATCTATGCCGACACCCTGCCGGCCGGGCGCGAAGGGGTAAAAAATAAAAACATCGATGGTCTGGTGCGCTGGGAATTCGCCCCGATGCAGTCGCTGGAGTTTGAGGCCGGCTACAGCCGCCAAGGCAACCTCTATGCAGGCGACACCCAGAACACCAACTCCAACGACCTGGTAAAAGAGAACTACGGCAAAGAGACCAACCGTCTGTACCGCAACACCTACTCGGTCACCTGGAACGGCGCCTGGGACAACGGGGTGACCACCAGCAACTGGGCGCAGTACGAACGTACCCGCAACTCGCGCAAAGGCGAAGGCCTCGCCGGGGGGACCGAGGGGATCTTCAACAGCAACCAGTTTACGGATATCGATCTGGCGGATGTGATGCTGCACAGCGAAGTCAGCATCCCGTTCGACTATCTGGTTAATCAGAACCTGACGCTGGGCAGCGAGTGGAACCAGCAGCGCATGAAGGATAAGGCCTCCAACACCCAGGCGCTGTCGGGGGGAGAAATTCCGGGCTACGACAGCACCGGCCGCAGCCCCTACTCGAAGGCGGAGATCTTCTCCCTGTTCGCTGAGAACAACATGGAGCTGACCGACACCACCATGCTGACCCCGGCGCTGCGTTTCGATCATCACAGCATCGTCGGCAACAACTGGAGCCCGTCCCTCAATCTGTCTCAGGGCCTGTGGGACGACTTCACGCTGAAGATGGGTATCGCCCGTGCCTATAAAGCGCCGAGCCTGTATCAGACCAACCCGAACTACATTCTCTACAGCAAAGGCCAGGGCTGCTACGCCAGTAAAGACGGCTGCTATCTGCAGGGGAATGAAGATTTAAAAGCCGAGACCAGCATCAACAAAGAGATTGGCCTCGAGTTTAAACGCGACGGCTGGCTGGCGGGCGTCACGTGGTTCCGCAACGACTATCGCAACAAAATTGAAGCGGGCTACGCCCCGGTTTATCAAAATAATAAAGGCACCGACCTCTACCAATGGGAAAACGTGCCGAAAGCGGTGGTGGAAGGCCTGGAAGGTACGCTGAACGTCCCGGTGAGCGAGACCGTGAACTGGACCAACAACATCACCTACATGCTGCAGAGTAAGAATAAAGAGACCGGCGATCGGCTGTCGATTATCCCGGAATACACGCTGAACTCCACGCTGAGCTGGCAGGTACGCGATGACGTTTCGCTGCAGTCGACCTTTACCTGGTACGGCAAACAGGAGCCGAAGAAGTACAACTATAAGGGTCAACCGGTCACCGGCAGCGAGAAGAACGAGGTCAGCCCCTACAGCATCCTCGGCCTGAGCGCGACCTGGGACGTGACCAAATACGTTAGTCTGACCGGCGGCGTGGATAACGTCTTCGACAAGCGCCACTGGCGCGCGGGCAACGCCCAGACCACCGGGGGCGCCACCGGCACGATGTACGGCGCCGGCGCCGAGACCTACAACGAATCGGGCCGCACCTGGTATATGAGCGTCAACACCCACTTCTGATAGCGGGTTCTCCCTCCCCCGCCCTTGCAGGATAAAGGGCGGGGACAACCGCGGTATACTTGCCTTATGCGCATTCTTCACTCCACCCTGCCGCTGGCCGGCTATCGCTTGCAGCACGTCGACTTCGACCCGGCGACTTTTCAGGCTGCCGATCTGTTGTGGTTGCCCTATCACGCCAGCCTGAGCGGCTGGAGCCGCAAGCGGCAGGCGGAGCACCTGGCCGGGCGCATCGCCGCGGTGTACGCCCTGCGCGAGGTGGGAGAAAAACAGCCTCCCGCGATTGGCGATCGGCGCCAGCCGCTGTGGCCCGCGCCCTGGTTCGGTAGTATCAGCCACTGCGGCCAGCGCGCGCTGGCGGTGGTCGCTGACCGGCCGGTGGGCGTCGACATCGAGCGCCGGTTTACTCCACAGCTGGCGGCGGAGCTGCAGAGCAGCATTATCAACGAGGCGGAAAAAAAGGTGCTATTGCACAGCGGCCTGCCCTTCCCGCTGGCGCTGACGCTGGCCTTTTCGGCGAAAGAGAGTGGGTTTAAGGCCTGGTCCTCTCACGCTTTAGCCCTGCCCGGCTTCCACAGCGCCCGGATTGTGGCACTCACTGCGCAGGAGATCCATTTACGTTTTACCGCCAGCTTCTCCGTACAGCTTGCTCATTTCACCTTGCAAATCAACCATCTGATAGAAGACGATTTCGTTATTACCTGTACCTGCCCGCCTCGCGAAGCGTGATCCTTTTCGCTTTTTAAGAAATTACCTGTGCAAACCGTAGACAGTTCTGGCTGGCCGCTTTATGGTTACATTGAATAATAAATCATTATTGAATATATATTCAATGCGGAGATAATAATGAAAACTACCCTGATAAAGTCTGTTCTGTTTGCCTCCATGATGGCCGCATCTGGCTCACTTTTCGCCGCCGATAATGGCCTGATCGCAATCATTACCCCTTCACATGATAATCCGTTCTTTAAAGCCGAGGCTGACGGCGCAGCGGCGAAAGCGAAAGAGCTGGGTTACAGCACCCTGGTCGCCTCACACGACGATGACGTCAACAAACAAAACCAATTGATTGAAACGGCTATTGCGCGGAAAGCCAAAGCCATCATCCTGGATAACGCTGGCGCGGATGCCACCGTCGGCCCGCTGGAAAAAGCAAAAGCGGCAGGTGTGCCGGCATTTTTAATCGACAGAGAGATCAATAAAACCGGCGTCGCCGTGGCGCAGATCGTCTCTAACAACTATCAGGGCGCCCAGCTTGGCGCGGAAAAATTCGCCAGTCTCCTCAACGGTAAAGGCAAGTATGTCGAACTGTTAGGTCGTCAGTCCGACACCAACGCCAGCGTCCGCTCGCAGGGTTATCACGATGTGCTGGACGACTATCCGGAAATGAAAATGGTCGCCCAGCAGACGGCGAACTGGAGCCAGACGGAAGCCTTTACCCGTATGGAAGCTATTCTGCAGACGAATCCGGATATCGTCGGTGTGATTTCCGGCAACGATACCATGGCGCTGGGGGCGGAAGCGGCGCTGAAAGCCGCAGGTAAAAACGACGTGATTGTCGTCGGCTTCGACGGCAGCGACTACACGCGCGACTCGATACTCAAGCAGGGCAACATTAAAGCCACGGTTCTCCAGCCTGGCTGGAAGCAGGCGCAAATGGCCGTGGAACAGGCGGACTTTTTCCTCAAGAACGGGAAAGCCCAGAAAGAAGAGAAGCAGTTGATGGACTGCATCCTCATCGATAGTGGCAATGCGAAAAAACTCAACATGTTCAACCTCAGCGAGTAAGGCGGAAATGATGCGGTTAAAACAATGGGGCGCCGTGCTGATGGGCTGCGCCGCCCTGTTGCTGACGGCCTGCACGGTGGTGGACTTAGATGAGAATGGCAAGCCAGTGCTGCCTGCCGACCCGAACGCGAAACCCAGCTTCGACCATCTCACCCCGCAGCAGATCGCGCAACAAACCTGGCAATCTCGTGTGATTGACGCAGCGAACCAACATGCGCTGGACGCGACTGCGCTGGAAAAAGTGCGCCAGGCGTCTGGCGCTACGCCACAGAGCGTCTTTGTCCGCCTGAACAGCGAGGTGACCGGGATTGACGTCGGCAACCCACGCGAGCAAAAGCTCAAACTTACGCTACACGGCCAGCCGTTGGTCGTGCAATTAGGTCCTGTCATGCGAGGCAATGCCATCCGCGATGCCAGCGGTTTCAAATTTGAAGACTTTACCAACCAGGTGCAGTTTGCACAGCTTTCACGCGCCTACAACCGGGAGGCGATAAAATCGTTGCCGACAGTGGACGCGAGCTGGACAGGCAAGCCTGTCGATATTCTCTTTGCGGTCACGGTTATTAACGGCAGTCTGCAGGATGCGGCCGCTCTTCAGCTAAAACAGGAGGCGCGCTGATGGCCAGTTCACCCGCAGAGGATATCATTTTACGCACCCGTGGTATTTCGATGTTGTTCCCCGGCACGGTGGCGTTGGATAACGTCAACTACAACGTCTGGCGCGGCAAAGTTAACGTGATCATTGGCGAAAATGGCGCCGGTAAATCAACGCTCATGAAAATTCTCGCCGGTGTGCAACAGCCGAGCCTGGGTGAAATGGAGCTCAACGGCAACATAGTCCATTTCTCCAGCACCCGCGAGGCCGCCGCCCACGGCATTGGTATGGTCCACCAGGAGCTGAACCTGTTTGAAAATCTTAGCGTCGCGGAAAATATCTTTCTTGGTCGCGAGCTACAGCGCGGGCTGACGCCAATTAACGAAGCAGAGCAGGAACGACAAGCCGCGGAGCTGTTGCAGCGACTCGATCAGCCGATCTCGCCGCGGGAGCTGGTGGGTAACCTGAAGGTCGGTCAGCAGCAGTTGGTCGAAATAGCCAAAGCGCTGGCGGAAAATGCGGACATTCTGATCCTTGATGAGCCCACCTCAGCCTTAAGCAAAACCGAGGTGGATATTCTGTTTCGGGTCATCCGCGAACTGACGCGTCAGGGGGTGTCCATTATCTACATCTCACACCGTCTGGAGGAGCTGATGGCCATCGGCGACGTCATTACCATACTCCGTGACGGCAAATTCCAGGCGGAGGCCAGGGTGAGTGAAATTGATGTGCCATGGATCGTCCGTGAAATGCTGGGCAGCGATCCGGTAAGCCATTTTCTTCCCCCGGATCGCCGCTTCGGCGCCCCACTGCTGGAAGTGGAGAACCTGACCTGCGTGAATGCCGCGGGCAATACGGTGGTGGATAACGTCAGTTTTAAAGCACATGCCGGTGAAATTATTGGGATCTACGGTCTGATGGGCGCCGGACGAACCGAGCTGTTTGAATGTCTGCTGGGGACAGCGCGCCACTACTTTGGCAAGATCTGGCTGGACAGCAAACCGGTTCCCCAGCGGTTAACCACGGCCGAACGTATCCGCATGGGCATGAGTCTGGTGCCGGAAGATCGTAAGCGGACCGGGATTTTTCCCATCTCGTCAGTCGCCAGCAATCTGACCATTGCCAGCCTGTGGCGTCGTCTTCAGCGCGGGTTAACCATTGCCAATAAAGAGGAAGAGGCCGTCGTCGCCAGCACGATTGGCAATCTCTCTATTAAGGTCTCATCACCAGAGGTCGAGATCCAGGCGCTCAGCGGCGGCAATCAGCAAAAGGTGGTTATTGGCCGTTCGCTGTTAACCAATCCGAAGGTGCTGTTTCTTGACGAGCCTACGCGCGGAATCGACATCGGCGCCAAGGGGGATGTGTTTCGCATGATGGTGCAATTGTCGCAGCAGGGAATGGCGGTGGTGTTCTCCACCTCCGATTTAAAAGAAATCATGGCGGTCTCTGACCGTATCCTGGTGATGTCAGGCGGCAAACTGACCGCCGATATCGTTCGTGACCAGGCCGAAGAGTCGGCGCTGGTTTCAGCAAGCGCTCAGGGGTTCTAAGATGAAAATGACACAATCGGTCGCACTGGCGCCGCGCGGCGGAGCCTCTCTCTCCCGTGAAAATATCCTGCTGTTGTTATTAAAACTGCGCACCTTTATCGCGCTGTTCCTGATTGTCGGCTTCTTCACGATGACCGTGCCCGGTTTTTTATCCGCTGGCAGCATGGTGATTATGATTAAACACATTGCGATTAACGCCTTTCTGGCGTTGGGGATCACCTTTGTCATTATCACTGCCGGTATCGACCTTTCGATTGGCGCTACGCTCGGTCTCTGCGGAATGATAGCCGGCTGGCTTATCACCAAAGGGATCGTCTTGCCGATGTTCGGCATCGCCATTTTTCCAAGCGTGTGGGTCATTGTGCCCCTGGTGCTGCTGATAGGCGCGCTGATTGGCGCCGTTAATGGCTGGATCATTACCCGCTACAATGTGGCGCCGTTTATCTGCACCCTCGGTACCATGTATGTGCTCCGCGGAGCCGCGATGCTGACCTCTGATGGCCAAACCTTCCCCGGGCTCGCGGGCAATCCGCAGCTGAGCAACACGGGTTTCGATGAAATTGGCGCAGGTGCGCTCTTTGGCATCCCGTGGGCCATCTGGCTGATGATCCTGCTGGCGCTGATCATCGCCTATATCGCGCGGCGTTTGCCCTTTGGCCGCCATGTTTATGCGATCGGTGACAATGAGCGCGCCGCCGAGCTCTCCGGCGTGAAAGTGAAGCAAATTAAAGTGCTGGTCTACACGCTGTCCGGTTTTTGCGCCGCCATTGCCGGGATAGTGGTCTCCGCGCAGCTGCTGGCCAGCCATCCGGCTAACGGTACCGCTTTTGAGATGAATGCTATCGCCGCCGTCGTACTGGGCGGAACATCGCTGGCCGGCGGCCGGGGAACCATCCTGGGTACGCTGATTGGTGCGTTTGTCATCGGTTTTCTCGCCGACGGACTGGTGATGATGGGGGTGAGCGAGTTCTGGCAGATGGTCATCAAAGGGATCGTGATTATTGTGGCGGTCATTATCGATCAGATGCAAAACCGGATGCAGCAGAAGGCGGCGGTGGTCGCCCAGAAAGCGGTCATGGAGAATAAGTAACCGCAAGACCTCCTGTGGCTCAGGCCACAGGAGGCGAGACTGACTCACGATGCGCCTTTCTCCGAGGCGCTTCGCAAAACCTCATCGAAAAATCCTGCCCGACGGCAAGCGGTGGTAGCATCCCGCCACTCTGCTCTGCCAGGCAAGGAAGCCATGAAAAAACGTCCTCACTCGACCCCGCACGACAGTCTGTTTAAGCGCTTTCTGCGCGACAGCGAAACCGCACGCGATTTTCTGGATATTCATCTGCCGCCCGCGCTGCGGCAACTGTGCGACTTAAGCACTCTGCACCTGGAATCCGGAAGCTTTGTTGAGGACAACCTGCGCGCCAGCTATTCCGATATTCTCTACTCTCTGCAGACCAGCAAGGGAGAGGGCTATATCTATGTGGTCATTGAGCATCAGAGCACCCCGGACAGCCATATGGCATTCAGACTCCTGCGCTATGCCCTCGCGGCCATGCAACAGCATCTTGATCGCGGCCATAAAGCGCTGCCGCTGGTAATTCCCATGCTGTTTTATCATGGCAGCATTTCTCCCTATCCCTTTTCACTGTGCTGGCTGGATGAGTTTCCACCTGACTCACCGGCAAAACAGCTTTATCTCGGGGCCTTTCCGCTCGTCGATGTGACCGATATTCCCGACGACGCCATATTACAGCATCGGCGGATCGCGCTTCTGGAACTGGTCCAGAAACACATCCGTCAACGCGATCTCAGCCATATCCTCCAGCAGTTGGTGGAGGTGGTGCTGATGGGATACACTGACCACCAGCAGTTCAAAACGTTATTTACCTATATGTCGCTGCATGGCAATAGCGCCGACCCGGATAACTTTATCGACCAGCTGGTCGAACGTCTGCCGCAATATGAGGATACCCTGATGACGATTGCCGAGTACCTGAAGCAGAAAGGTCGCGAAGAGGGAAAACAACGCTGGTTACAGCAAGGCCAGCAAGAGGGGCTTCAGGAAGGTTTACAGGCGGGCGAGCATCGCGAAGCCTGCCGCATCGCGCTGATGATGTTAGAGAACGGTATGGACACTGAAACCGTGTTGCGGATGACTCGCCTCAGCGCGGACGAACTGGCGACGCTGGCGCGCCAGGCACGCCAGTCTCCCCCCCCGCTTAGCCCTTAATTAACGCGCGCGCGGTCGGGAAGTCGGTGATCAGGACATCAATATAGTCGCCCTGCAACGCGCCGCGGATGGCGTTCTCTTTGTCCACGCCGCCGGCCAGCGCAATCACCTGCGGACAGCGACGAATTTGCTCAAGCTCCATCCCGATCACCGGATCCTCATCCTGGCTCAGTACCGGTTTGCCCGCCGCATCATAGTAATGCAGGCAGATATCCCCCACCGCGCCGCGCTCCGCCAGCAGCTGGAGCATGCTTTCATTATAATAGTTACCGGAGTTTTTCAGCAGCTGCGAAGGCTCCAGTTCACCAATACCGACGATGGCCACATCCACTTCGGCAAATTTCGCCACCACCGCCGCGACGTCCGGGCTGTTTACCAGACGGCTGCGCTCCTCCACGGAATGCTCAATACTCTGCGACGGCAACAGCCACGCCGGGCAGCCTAAATGTGCCGCCAGCTGCTGGGTTAAAATGGTAGCCTGCACGTTGCCGTTGGGACCGACGCCGCCCAACAGCTGAATCACCCCGGCGGCGCGAATGTTCTGCGGATGCATCTCATCCACCATGCAGCGGATCGTACTGCTCCAGGACGAGATCCCCACGAGGTCTTCCGGCCGCAGCCGCGTTTCGACATAGTGCGCCGCCGCGCTGCCGATGGCATGCTTTACCTGGCTGTAACTAGCATTCTCGCCCACATCCACGACTATCGCTTGTCGAATGCCAAAACGCTCCTCAATCGCCTTTTCCAGATCGACAAAAATGTTTGTCGGCTGGACCACGGTAATTTTCACCAGCCCCTCTTTCTGACAGCGGGTAAGCGCCCGTGAAACAAAAGACTGGGACAGATGCAGCAGCGAGGCGATCTCGGACTGCTTTTTATTCTCGCTGTAGTAAAGCGTGGCGATCTTCACCAGCAACCGCTGTTCATCCTGCTTCGACATGGCATTCCCCTCTGTTTTCTGCTCGTTATTTTTATGCATCATTGAATAGATAACAAGCGCAGCGCCCTTTTCCCGACG
This sequence comes from Klebsiella sp. C283, assembly GCF_048822555.1. Classification (NCBI taxonomy): domain Bacteria; kingdom Pseudomonadati; phylum Pseudomonadota; class Gammaproteobacteria; order Enterobacterales; family Enterobacteriaceae; genus Klebsiella; species Klebsiella sp. C283. The sequence goes on along the minus strand of NZ_JBMEZS010000001.1, from coordinate 138,839 downwards.
ATCCAAATGTGATCGTTTTCTCCTTTTTTAGAAAATAGGCCGTACAAATCGTGGACAAACCCCGTCACAGGGCATATCTTACCTATGTGAATAATAAATCAGTAGTGAATATATATTCAATCACTTATTAATACCTTGTTTTGTCGACGATAAAAGGTAGTCAGGATGGAAAGTGTTTTTTTACCCTGCTGGAATATTTATTCATACAAGAATTTACTTTCAAGAGGTGTTTTATGAATCCGTTTTCACTCTCCGTTAAGGAGTTAGAACAAAAAGCACGCGCCATCCGCCGCCGCATCATCGTCTTAAATGCGGAAAGCCCGGCAGGCGGCCACACCGGTGCAGATTTGTCACAAGTCGAACTTCTGACCGCCCTCTACTTTCGCATCCTTAACTGCTCTCCTGCGCTAGAAAAGAGCGACGAGCGCGATATTTATATTCAATCGAAGGGGCACGCTGTCGGCGGTTACTACTGCGTGTTGGCCGAGGCAGGCTTTATCCCCCTTGACTGGCTGGCAACCTATCAACACGCCGACTCGCATCTGCCTGGACATCCGGTGAAGCACAAGACGCCGGGTATTGAGCTCAATACCGGCGCATTGGGCCATGGTCTGCCCGTGGCGGTAGGCATTGCGCTGGCAGCGAAACGCGATAACAACCCGCGTCGCGTATTTGTCGTCACCGGCGATGGCGAACTGGCGGAGGGCAGCAACTGGGAGGCCGCGCTGGTCGCCGCCCACTACCAGCTGGATAACCTTATTATTATCAACGACAAAAATAATCTGCAGCTGGCCGGTGCGACCAAAGAGATCATGAATACCGACCCGCTGGATGAAAAATGGCGCGCTTTCGGCATGGAGGTCACACAGTGCAACGGCAACGATATGGCGGAGGTGGTCGCCACCCTTGAGCGCTTGCAGCTGAACGGGAAACCACACGTCGTGATTGCCAATACCACCAAAGGCGCAGGTATTTCTTTTATTCAGGGAAGGCCCGAGTGGCATCACCGGGTACCGAAAGGAGAAGAAATTGAACTGGCGCTGGAGGAACTGAAAGATGAGTAATAGCGAACATCTCGCCACGGTGATGGTGAATGCCTTTATTGATGCCGTAGACCGCGGCGTGGATCTGGTGCCAGTAGTGGCTGACTCCACCTCAACGGCGAAAATTACCCCATTTATCAAAAGATTCCCTGGCCGGCTGGTCAACGTCGGCATCGCCGAGCAGACGCTGGTTGGCGCTGCCGCCGGCCTGGCGCTGGGGGGGAAAGTGGCCGTGACCTGCAACGCGGCGCCATTCCTTATCTCACGTGCCAATGAGCAGATTAAGGTCGACGTTTGCTACAACAACACCAACGTCAAACTGTTCGGGCTGAACGCGGGCGCCAGCTACGGTCCGCTGGCCAGCACTCACCATAGCATTGACGATATCGCCGTTCTGCGCGGTTTTGGCAATATTGAAATTTACGCGCCGTCCAGTCCCGGCGAGTGCCGACAGATTATCGATTATGCCCTTGCCCACATCGGGCCAGTGTATATCCGCCTCGATGGTAAAGCGCTACCGGAACTGCATGACGAACATTACCGGTTTATTCCGGGCAACATTGATGTGCTGCGTTCGGGGCGCGATGTTGCGTTGGTTGCCATGGGCTCAACGGTACATGAAATAGTGGAAGCCGCCGCACAACTCGCTGCAGAAGGTATTGACGCCACCGTTATCAGTGTCCCATCTATTCGTCCTTGTGATACCCAGGCGCTACTAAAGGCAATACAGTCCTGTCCGGTCGCGATCACGGTGGAAGAACACAACGTCAACGGCGGCGTCGGGAGTCTGGTGGCGGAAGTGCTGGCCGAGGCCGGGTGCGCTATCCCGTTGAAACGCTTAGGTATCCCTGACGGGCAATACGCCATTGCCGCCGATCGCGCCGCCACGCGCGCGCGCCATGAAATCGATGCCGCCGGGGTGGCGAAGCACGCCCGCAAGCTGCACACAAAAAAAGCATCCTGAAAAATAACAAGAACATCTTACTGGAGAGAACGCAATGTCCCGTATTCCTCAACAACTCACCATGGGCGTCATTATTGGCAATCGGGGATTTTTCCCCAGCTATCTGGTCGCCGAAGCGCGCGAACAGGCGGTAGCCCTGTTTAGCCGCCTTGGGATTAACACCATTATGCTTGATCCATCCCAGACGGAACTGGGTGGCGTGGAAACCCGGCAGGATGCCAAAATTTGCGCCGAGCTGTTCCGCACCCACCGCGACAACATTCACGGTGTCGTGGTGCTGTTACCCAACTTTGGTGATGAAAAAGCCATCGCCGAGACGCTGCGCCTCTCCGGTCTCAACGTCCCGGTGCTTATTCAGGCCGAAGAGGATAATCTGGATAAAATGGGGTTGTCGACGCGCCGCGATAGCTTCTGCGGCAAAATTTCCCTTTGCAACAACCTGCGCCAGTACGGTATCCCGTTTACGCTGACCACCCAGCACGTTTGCGCACTTAGCGGCGAGGTGTTTGAGCAGGATCTCCGGCGCTTCACGCAGATATGTCGCGTGGTAAACAGTATGCGCGGTGTACGCGTTGGCGCGATTGGCGCCCGTCCTGCGGGCTTTAACACCGTGCGCTACAGCGAAAAACTGCTCGAACGTTTGGGCATCGCAGTGGAAACGTTAGATCTATCCGAGGTATTTACCCGGATTAAGTGCCTGCGTGATGACGATATTCGTGTGGATGAGAAGCGCCGCCTGCTGATCGATAATGCCGACGCCAGCGGTATTCCGGCAGATAAACTGAATACTATGGCAAAACTGTTTGTGGTCCTGAGCGAGTGGATTGTTGCCAACGATATCGACACCACCGCGATTCAGTGCTGGACCTCGCTACAGGAAAATCTGGGGATTAACGTCTGCTCCATCATGAGCGTGATGTCCGGACAACTGATGCCAAGCGCCTGTGAAGTCGATGTCATGGGCGCGCTCTCCATGTACGCGCTCGCCAGCAGCAACCTGAGCCCCGCCTCGATCGCGGACTGGAATAATAACTTCGGCGACGATCGCGATAAATGTGTGCTGTTCCATTGCGGGAACTTTGCCTCGGCCAGTCTCGAGTCGCCGCACATGGGAACGGCCGATATTATCGGCACCACCGTCGGCAAAGAAAACACCTGCGGTGCCGTGCATGGTCGCATGAAAAGCGGCGCGCTGACCTATTTTCGCCTCAGCACTGACGACCTGACTGGCGAAATCAAGGCCTACGTCGGCGAAGGCCAATCGGTTGACGATCCCCTGGATACGGTAGGCTGTCGGGCGGTCATTCAGGTTCCCCACCTGGAAAATCTGCTGTCGTGGATCTGCCGTAACGGCTTTGAGCACCATGTCGCGATGAACCATTCTGCCAGTGCTTCAATTCTGCACGAGGCGTTTACGCGATACCTGGGCGTGTCGACCTATCTCCACCAGTAAGGCCGGAGGCCGCTATGTCGGTAAACAAGGATATTATTATTGCCCTCGATGAGGGCACGACCAATGCCAAAGCCGTTGCCTTCGATAGCCACGGGCGGGTGATCGCGCAATTTTCCCGCGCGCTTGAGATCGCTACGCCTCAGGAAGGATGGGTAGAACAGTCAGCGGAGCTTCTGCTTGCCGCGTCGCTGGAGGTGATTTCTCGCACAGTGGCCGCCGTTGGCGCGGAGCGTGTGGCTGCCCTGGCGATCAGCAACCAGCGCGAAACCGTCGTGGGCTGGTATCGGGAAACGGGCGAGGCCATAGCGCCCGCCCTGAGCTGGCAATGTTCACGTAGCGCCACATTTTGCCGCTCGCTGCGTGAACAAGGTCATGAGCCGCAGATCAAGGCGGTAACCGGCCTGCCAATCGCCCCGCTCTTTTCCGCCTCGAAAATGCGCTGGCTGTTGGACCACACGCCGGATGGCCTCAACCGGGCGAAAGATGGCGAGATTTGCCTCGGTACGGTGGATAGCTGGCTACTCTGGCACCTGACGCAAGGCCAGCAATTTTGTTGTGATTACGCGAACGCGTCTCGTACGCAGCTCATGAATCTGCAAACAGCGGACTGGGATACCGATATGCTCGCCCTGTTTGGCATTCCGCGTGCAGCACTCCCGGTGATAAAACCATCGAGCGGCCTGTTTGGTTACACCGCTGGTTTAGCCACCCTCCCTGATGGGATCCCGGTAATGGCGATGATTGGCGATTCGCATGCCGCCCTTTTCGCCCACGGTCTGGGCGCCGCCGGTTGCGTTAAAGCTACTTACGGTACAGGAACCTCGGTGATGGCGCCCGTCGATTCGGTGGCGTGTCACGTCAGCAATCTCGCCACCACGGTGGCCTGGCACGACGGAGAAAGGCTGGTCTATGCACTAGAGGGGAATATTCCCCATACCGGCGATGCGGTGGCGTGGATGGCCGACAGTACGGGCTTGAGCGAACTCTCTCCCGTTGAGCTGGCCCAGGCGCTGAATGCTCTGCCTCGCTCGGTAGACTCCACCTTAGGCGTCTTTTTTGTACCCGCCCTCACCGGCATGGGGGCGCCCTGGTGGGACGATAATGCCCGCGGACTGATCCATGGGTTAAGCCGGGGGGTGAAGCGTGCCCATCTCATTCGTGCCGCGCTCGAGTCCATTACCTACCAGATTGCCGATGTAATCACTGCGATGCGTGCCCATCATGGCTTTACGCTCAACACGCTGCTGGTGGATGGGGGCCCCACCAAAAACGACTGGTTAATGCAGTACCAGGCCGACCTGCTGGGTTGTCCGGTGATGCGCAGCGATGTGGCCGAGCTGTCAGCGACCGGTGCGGCACTGCTGGCGCGTAAAGCGTTGCACAAGCTGACGGTGGCAGAGCTTCAGCCCTTTTTGCCAGAACACATCACTTATGCGCCAGACCTGCTCCGGCATCATCGCCTTGTGCAGCGATGGCAGTCCTGGCAACACGCGGTGACGCTGGCAAGACGCTGAGCGCAACCCAGCCGGGCGATAAGGTCTTCGTCCGGCTGCAATCCAACGCGCCATCCCCGCCGTTAACTCAGCGGATACTGTTGAAACGCCGGCAGCGCCTCTCCTTTCTCCGCCAGCGCGCGGATATGCGGAAACGCCGTTGCCGGCACCACCGTCGGGATCATTAACTGGATAAAGGACCAGACCACCGTGCTGGTGACCAACACCTGGTCCGGCTGCGCGGCGGCAACGCGGTCTGCCAGCCGGGCGTCCCATTCCCGACAGGCGGCGAGCAGTTGACCGGTCACCCGGGCTATCCACGGCTGATGCTGCTTCTCCTCCGGCCGCAGACGGTGCTCATAAACATGCTGGACCGCTTTTTCACTGGCGGCGAGGATCACCCCCAGCAGGTGCAGGTCGCGGGCCAGCGCCTCGGGATGCGCGGGAAGCAGCCGGCGTCCGCCGGGATGGGTCGTTTCGAAATAGTGGAGGATCAGCGTGGAGTCCATCAGCTGTGTCCCGTCATCGAGAACCACCGTCGGCGCCTTGACCACCGGATTAATACGGGAGAATTCATCAAAGCCGCTAAAGACCGACAGCGGCAGGCTCTCAAATTCCACGCCATAGAGCGCCAGAGAAACCGCCACGCGTCTTACATAAGGTGAATCCATCATACCAATGAGTTTCATCGTCACTCCTGCCTGCGATAAAGGGGTTGCTGGCTTACCTTACTGGAAAACCCGCCCCGCGAATATCAGGGGATGCTTACCGCAAAGGTTAGAAAAACTAACAAATTGGCGCCACGGGATAGTCCGCCTGTCTCCCCTGTGCTATACCGACTGAGAGCGCCTGAAGCCCGTCCACTGTCTGCTCGCGGCGGCTTTAAAACCCGCTAACCCGGTAGTAACGTTAACGTATTGACGCCCTGACAAGAGAGATCACCATGGCAGATTTTCCCCCTGTCGCCAGCCTGCGCAGCTTTGAGGCGGTGGCGCGCCTCGGCAGCGTGACGCAGGCCGCCCACGAGATGAGCGTGACCCATTCGGCGGTCAGCCAGCACATCAAACAGCTGGAAGCCCTGGTCGGCGTCACACTGTTTGTCCGCCACGGCCGCGGGGTGCGCATCACGGAAGAGGGGCGGCTCTATGCCCTGCAAATCCGCGAGGCGTTACAGCACATCGCCGACGCCACGCGGATGGTGCAGATCAAACCCCGCACGATGGAACTGACCCTGGCGACGCTCCCCTCCTTTGGCTGCCACTGGCTGCTGCCGCGGCTGGCGCGCTTTCAGGCGCGGCATCCGCAGATCGCGGTGCGCCTGCTGACCAGCCTGGCGGTGGTCAACCTGCAGCAGGAAGGTATCGATCTGGCCATTCGCATGGGGCAAGGCGACTGGGAGGGGATGGAAAGCCGTCATCTGTTTGCCGATGAACAGCTGGTGGTGGCCGCGCCGCACTATCGCGGCGGCGACCTGCCGACCACCCCGCAGGCGATCGCCGCCAGCGATATCGTTTTTTCCATGGAGTCCTGGAACGCCTGGTGCAGCCAGGCGGGGCTGGAAAAGACAATCATCCCTGCGGGCCTGCGCCTGAACGACTCCAACCTGGTGCTGGAGGCGGTTCGCCTGGGAGCGGGCGTGGCGCTGGAGCGGCGCTCGCTGGTGGCGGGGGCGATAGCCCGCGGCGAGCTGGTGCAGCTCACCGCCGTCACCGTCCCCTACCCCTGGCACTACTGGCTGACCGTCTCCCCGCAGGCGGAGAACCGCCCGGAAGTCGCCCGGTTCATCGCCTGGCTGGAGGAGGAGATCGCCCTCTGGCGCCAGCAGCTCAGCGCTTAGCCTTCCGCCGACGGCGGCAGGCCCGCCCGGGCGGCGTGCTCCTGGGAGAGACGCCAGAAATCGTGCCCGGCGGGATACTGATAGAGGCGCAGGGAAAATTGCCCGGCCACCGCGGTAATGTACTCAAATATCGCCGACTGGGTATTCTCGTAGTCTTTCCACAGCGTCGAAGAGGTAAAGCAGTAAATCTCTAACGGGATACCCGACGGCGACGGTTTCAGCGTCCTCGCCACAATATACATCTCCTTAATAATATCCGGTCGCTCGGCGAGATAGTGCATCAGGTAGTGGCGAAACAGGGTCAGGTTGGTCAGGCCGTTATCGACAAACCAGCGGTCCGCCACGCCGCCGGGATCGCGACCGTCAAGCAGCGTGGTCAGAGGCTCGCTTACCCCGCGGATGGTCAGCATCGAGGAGAGCATCTCCTGGTTGAGAAAACGCACCGAGTGCTGATCGATGGCGATGCTGCGCATGATCCGCCGCGCCCCGGAGGAGAACATCGCCTGCCAGTTGGTATAGGTCTCGGTGAGGAAATTCTTGGTGGGAATACGGGAAATGGTATTGTCCCAGTTACGGATAGTAATGGTGTGCAGCGCGATATCCGTCACCTCACCGCTGAGGTTCTTGTCAGGCATTTCAATCCAGTCCCCAAGCTGGAGCACGTCGTTGGACGACAGCTGAACGTTCGCCACCAGCGACAGCAGGGTATGCTGGAAGACGATCATCAGCACCGCCGCCACCGCCCCGAGACTGGAGATAATAATGATCGGCGATTTGTTCGACATCACGGCGAGGATCATAATCGCCGCCAGGATGTGGACTAAGATTTTGCCTATCTGGATATAGCCCTTAATGGAATGATTTTTACGTTTGGTTTTTCGCAGATAAGAGCTGTTGACAATATCCAGCATCTCGTTGAAAAACACCGACATAAAAATAAAAAACAAGATCCCGCAGATGGTATTAATCGCCGTCACCAGCGATGCCGGCATCGCCGGCATAAACTGCAGAACGTAATAGACGATAATAACCGGAATGAAATTGGACAGCTTTTCGGCGATGCGTCGATCCTTCTCCAGCGGCACGTCCTGTTTATGGCTACCAAAGAAGACCTTACGCACCACTTTAATCAGCAAGAACTTGCATAAAAGGTGGGCAAATATGCCAGAGAGCAGCAGCAGAATAAGGTTAAATCCCACCGCCAGCGCCGGATTACTCTCAATAAACGTCAGTAGATGATTCACATACGCCATGCTTTATCGCCTGAATAACTATGCCATTTCGCTAACTGCTTTATCACAAGGGCATATATTGGAAAATTTTAATCAATCCGCATCATGGCATATCGCTTAGCGTAACGTCCATGCGCGCACCGCTGCTAATCATTCGCGGGATTTATGTCATAGTTTGCATTAATCATTATCTACGCTCACTATAAAGAGGCTTGTTATGAGGACGGAATAAGTCCAGGAGGAAACATGTTTAAAACGCTTACCGCTATTATCGCCTTAGCCGCCTCCGCCAGCGTCATGGCGCAAGGCGACGTCACGCTGAACAGTCTGGCCCACGATACCGCCACCCGGGCGTCGTTTAACCAGATGGTCAAAGGCCATCAGCTGCCCGCCTGGGTGACCACCGGCGGCACCGGGTCGCCGGCGCAGACGGTGAAGCTGGGTAGCGAATCCTGGCAGGTGTTAAGCGCCTGCAAACCCCACGACTGCGGCCATGAGCGTATCGCGGTGATCTGGTCGGAAAAAACCAAACAGATGTCAGGCGTATACTCGGTGGTCGATGAAAAAACCGACCAGGAGAAGCTGACCTGGCTTAACGTCAGCGACGCCCTGTCCATTGATGGCAAAACCGTGCTGTTTGCCGCCCTCAGCGGCAGCCTCGACAACCATCCGGACGCTTTTAACTACCAGTAACGGCCCGTCGCCCCCGTCAGTCTTTCCCCGACGGGGGCTCCCCTGACTAGCCATCCGGGAACATCACGCTGTTCCCCGGCGCTTCCCTGTGCAGATGGATAAAGTTCAGGTGCCGCTCGTACTGGTCGAGAATATCGGTGATCACCTGCTCTTTGCTGTAATCCATCAGGTCGTTACCCTGGCTGCCCTCCAGCAGGAAGGTCTCCAGCCGGTAATAGGTGGATTTCCCGCTGCGCGCCCGATAGGTAAAGCCCGGCACCGAGTACTGCTGCGGCCAGATCTTGTAGATAAAGTTCTGCTCGTCGCCCATGTGCACCAGCAGATCGAGGTGACCAAGGTTCTCGCCCTCTTCCGGCGGCAGGCTCTTCAGTTCCACCGCGGCGCCGCGCAGCCGTAGTTCCTGGGCAACCTCCTCCATCGCCGGGAAGCACACCGTCTCCATCATCTGTTTGGTATAGCGCGTGCCCGGGTAATTCATCAGCCGCGACAGGCGCTTCTTCCAGCTCAGCCGATCCTGCAGGCCGAGCGGGCGCGGGGCAGTGTCGCGGCTGGCGCTGACCCGGCGGTAATCTTCCACCTTCAGGGACTTATACAGTCCGGCCATCACGAAGAAAATCACAAAGCTGAACGGCAGCCCCATGATCACCGTGGTGTTCTGCAGCGCCGAGATGCCATTGGTCATCAGCATCCCGAGGGTCAACAGACCGATAGCCACCGACCAGAAGATGCGCAGCCAGTTCGGGGAGTCGCTGTTGATGTCCTTCAGCTTCGAGGTAAAGTTTCCCAGCACCAGCGCGCCGGAGTCGGCAGAGGTGACGTAGAACAGCAGACCGGTAATGGTCGCCACCGACGCGCTAAAGGTAAACGCCGGATACTGCGCCAGCAGGCTGTAGAAGCCGCGCTCCGGGTGGAGCATCGCCTCCCCGGCAAAGGCCGCGTCGCCGTGGATGATCTCATACAGCGCGCTGTTGCCGAACACCGACAGCCACAGCAGGGTAAAGGTGAACGGAATAATCAGGGTGCCCATCACAAACTGGCGGATGGTGCGCCCGCGAGAAATGCGCGCCAGGAACAGGCCAACGAACGGCGACCAGGCCACCCACCACGCCCAGAAAAAGAGCGTCCAGTTGTTCATCCACTCCACCGGGCGGTCGAAGGCGAAGCTGTTCAGCGTCATGCCCATAAAGCGGTTGACGTAGTCGCCGACGTTCAGCACTAACGCATTGAGCAGGAAGGAGGTATCGCCCATGAACAGCACGAACAGGATCAGCCCCAGCGCGAGGGCGACGTTCAGCTCGGAGAGCACGCGGATGCCCTTGTCCACCCCGGAGGTGACCGAGATGGTGGCGATGATCACCGACAGCGCTATCAGGGCCGCCTTCGCCGCCAGCGAGTCAGGAATATCGAACAGCACGCTCAGACCGTAGTTGAGCTGCACCACGCCAATGCCGAGGGTGGTGGCGATGCCGAAGATGGTGCCGATCACCGCCGCGATATCGACGCTGTGGCCGATGGGGCCATTAATCTTTTTCCCGAAGATAGGATAGAGCGCCGAGCGGATGGTGAGCGGCAAATTATAACGATAGCTAAAGTATCCCAGCGCCATGCCCATCAGGGCATACATCGACCAGCCGGTGAGTCCGTAGTGGAATAGTGTCCACACCATCGCCTGGCGCGCCGCCTCGATGGTCTGCCCCGCCCCTTCCGGCGGCTGCATATATTGCGTCACCGGTTCGGCGACCGAGAAGAACATCAGGTCGATGCCGATCCCGGCGGCGAACAGCATCGCCGCCCAGCTCAGCAGGCTGAACTCGGGCTTAGACTGCTCCGGCCCGAGCTTCACCGAGCCGAAGCGCGAACAGGCAATGCAGACGACGAAGACGATATACAGCGTCGCCGCCAGCAGATAGTACCAGCCGAAGGTTTTCGACACCCAGTCCAGGGTGCGCCCAATCCACTCGGCAGAAAAATCGCGAAAAAAGATCGTCATCAGGGAAAACAACAAAATCAGTCCGGCCGAGGTATAAAAAACCACCGGATTGATTTTGTCCTTTTCTCTGTTTTGCGAAAGATCTGTCATCCAGTATCCCCACTGTTTTTGTAACTATTAAAATTCAATAACGTAACAATTAAGACACATTTTATATTGAACGTCCAATCAAAAACCGCTTTAATAGTTAACCAACGCTGATGAATGGAGTGGCAAAAATGCCCAAACTGGGGATGCAGCCAATCCGGCGCAGGCAACTGATCGACGCCACGCTGGACGCAATAAATGAAGTCGGAATGCACGACGCGACCATCGCGCAGATCGCCCGGCGGGCGGGCGTATCGACGGGGATCATCAGTCACTATTTCAAAGACAAAAATGGTCTGCTGGAAGCGACCATGCGCGACATCACCAGCCAGCTGCGCGACGCGGTGCTTAACCGTCTGCACGCCCTGCCGGACGGCAGCGCCGGAGAGCGTCTGCAGGCGATAGTCGGCGGCAACTTTGATGAGACGCAGATCAGCAGCGCGGCGATGAAGGCCTGGCTGGCCTTCTGGGCCAGCAGCATGCACCAGCCGATGCTCTACCGTCTGCAGCAGGTGAGCAGCCGCCGCCTGCTGTCAAACCTGGTGTACGAGTTCCGCCGCGAGCTGCCGCGCGAGCAGGCCCAGGAGGCCGGCTACGGGCTGGCGGCGCTGATAGACGGCCTGTGGCTGCGGGCGGCGCTCAGCGGCAAACCGCTGGATAAGACGCTGGCGCAGTCGCTGACCAGCCACTTTATTCGTCAGCATTTACCGAACCCATAACCGAGGAGGCGTTATGTCCCGAATGGCAGAACAGCAGCTTTATATTAATGGTGGTTATACATCGGCCACCAGCGGTCGCACCTTCGAGACCATCAACCCTGCCACTGGCGAGGTGCTGGCGACCGTTCAGGCTGCCGGACGCGAGGATGTCGACCGCGCCGTTGAGAGCGCGCGGCGCGGGCAAAAAATCTGGGCGGCGATGACCGCCATGGAACGCTCGCGCATCCTGCGTCGCGCCGTCGATATCCTGCGCAAGCGCAACGACGAGCTGGCAAAGCTGGAAACCCTCGACACCGGTAAAGCGTATTCCGAAACCTCAACCGTGGACATCGTCACCGGCGCCGACGTGCTGGAGTATTACGCGGGGCTGATCCCGGCGCTGGAAGGCAGTCAGATCCCCCTGCGCGAGACGTCGTTCGTCTACACCCGCCGCGAACCGCTGGGTGTGGTGGCCGGGATCGGCGCGTGGAACTATCCGATCCAGATCGCCCTGTGGAAATCGGCGCCAGCGCTGGCCGCCGGCAATGCAATGATTTTCAAACCGAGCGAAGTCACCCCGCTCACCGCCCTCAGGCTGGCGGAAATTTACAGCGAAGCGGGCCTGCCGGACGGGGTGTTTAACGTCCTGCCGGGCGTGGGTGCGGAGACCGGCCAGTACCTGACTGAACATCCGGGCATCGCTAAAGTCTCCTTTACCGGCGGCGTCGCCAGCGGCAAAAAGGTGATGGCCAACTCCGCAGCCTCATCGCTGAAAGAGGTCACCATGGAGCTGGGCGGTAAATCGCCGCTGATTATTTTCGACGATGCGGATCTCGATCTCGCGGCCGACATCGCCATGATGGCCAACTTCTTCAGCTCCGGCCAGGTGTGCACCAACGGCACCCGAGTGTTCGTTCCCGCGAAGGTTAAGGCAGCGTTTGAGCAGAAAATCGTTGAGCGCGTGGGCCGCATCCGCGCGGGCGATCTGTTCGATGAAACCACCAACTTTGGCCCGCTGGTCAGCTTCCCGCACCGTGACAATGTGCTGCGCTACATCGCCAAAGGCAAAGCAGAAGGCGCGCGCCTGCTGTGCGGCGGCGACGTGCTGAAGGGCGAAGGCTTTGACAACGGCGCATGGGTGGCCCCGACGGTGTTTACCGACTGCACCGATGAGATGACCATCGTGCGCGAGGAGATCTTCGGCCCGGTGATGTCCATCCTCAGCTACGCGTCCGAAGAAGAAGCGATCCGCCGCGCCAACGATACCGACTACGGTCTGGCGGCGGGTATCGTCACTGCCGACCTGAACCGCGCCCACGGCGCCATTCATCAGCTGGAAGCCGGCATCTGCTGGATCAACAGCTGGGGGGAATCCCCGGCGGAGATGCCGGTCGGCGGCTATAAGCACTCCGGTATTGGCCGCGAGAACGGCGTGATGACCCTGCAGAGTTACACCCAGGTGAAGTCCATCCAGGTTGAGATGGGTAAATTCCAGTCCATATTTTAACCGGGAGGTTTTTTTGCAATTTGACTACATCATTATTGGCGCCGGCTCCGCCGGCAACGTTCTGGCGACACGACTGACTGAAGATCCAACCACCACCGTCCTGCTGCTGGAGGCCGGCGGCCCGGACTACCGGTTCGACTTCCGCACCCAGATGCCCGCCGCGCTGGCTTACCCGCTGCAGGGCAAACGCTACAACTGGGCCTACGAGACCGAACCGGAGCCCTATATGAACCACCGCCGCATGGAGTGCGGGCGTGGTAAAGGGCTCGGCGGCTCCTCGCTGATTAACGGCATGTGCTACATTCGCGGCAACGCTCTGGACCTCGATAACTGGGCCGCCGCCCCGGGACTGGAACACTGGAGCTATCTCGACTGCCTGCCCTACTACCGGAAAGCGGAAACCCGCGATATCGGGCCCAACGACTATCACGGCGGCGATGGCCCGGTGAGCGTCACCACGCCGAAGCCGGGCAATAATCCGCTCTTCGAGGCGATGGTTGAAGCCGGGGTGCAGGCGGGGTATCCGCGCACCGACGATCTCAACGGCTACCAACAGGAAGGCTTTGGTCCGATGGACCGCACCGTGACGCCGCAGGGCCGTCGCGCCAGCACCGCCCGCGGCTATCTCGACCAGGCGCGCGGTCGCCCCAACCTGACCATCCGCACCCATGCGCTGACCGATCACATTATTTTTTCCGGCAAGCGCGCGGTGGGCGTCGAGTGGCTGGAGGGGGAAAGCACTATCCCGTCAAAAGCGACGGCCAACAAAGAGGTGCTGCTGTGCGCCGGGGCGATTGCCTCGCCGCAGATCCTGCAGCGCTCCGGCGTCGGCAACCCCGAGCTGCTCAGGCAGTTCGATATCCCGGTGGTCCACGATCTCCCCGGCGTGGGTGAGAATCTGCAGGACCATCTGGAGATGTACCTGCAGTACGAGTGCAAAGAGCCGGTGTCGCTCTACCCGGCGCTGCAGTGGTGGAACCAGCCGAAGATCGGCGCCGAGTGGCTGTTCGGCGGCACCGGGATCGGCGCCAGCAACCAGTTTGAAGCGGGCGGTTTTATCCGCAGCCGCGCCGAGTTCGCCTGGCCGAACATTCAGTACCATTTCCTGCCGGTGGCGATTAACTACAATGGCTCCAACGCGGTGAAAGAGCACGGCTTCCAGTGCCACGTCGGCTCGATGCGCTCCCCCAGCCGCGGCCACGTGCGTCTGAAGTCGCGCGACCCGCACGCCCATCCGGCGATCCTGTTTAACTATATGTCCCATGAGCAGGACTGGCAGGAGTTCCGCGACGCCATTCGCATCACCCGGGAGATCATGAACCAGCCGGCGCTGGACAAGTATCGCGGCCGCGAAATCAGCCCGGGTATTGACTGCCAGAGCGATGCCGAGCTGGATGAGTTTGTGCGCAACCACGCCGAGACCGCCTTCCACCCGTGCGGGACCTGTAAGATGGGTTACGACGAGATGGCGGTGGTCGACGGCGAAGGCCGGGTCCACGGTCTGGAAGGAGTGCGGGTGGTCGATGCGTCAATTATGCCGCAGATCATCACCGGCAACCTGAACGCCACCACCATTATGATCGGCGAGAAGATGGCTGACGCCATTCGCGGCCGCCAGCCGCTGCCGCGCAGCACCGCGGCGTATTATGTCGCTGGCGACGCGCCGGTTCGCCGCTAATCGTTTAGGCCGGATGGCGGCTATGCCTTGCCCGGCCTACGATCCGGGCGGCCAGCGGTTAATGTAGCCACTTACGCTACCGGTATCGGCGGCGTCAAAATCGCAGAGGCGTTCCCGGAAGGTCGGGACAGCCTCTGATGTTAGCGAAACGCCTCCAGGCGTTTGATCTGCTGCCCGTCGGCAGCAAAGTTCTCCGCCGCCAGCCACGCCCGCAGCGCCGCATCGCGCGCAGGCCACTCGCCATCGATGATGGACAGCATATCGCTGTCGCGCGTCCGCCCTTTGCGCACCAGCCTCTGCCGCAGGCGCCCTTCCCAGCTAAAGCCCAGCCGCTCGGCGGCCCTGCGCGAGGCGACATTCATCGAATCGCATTTCCACTCCAGTCGACGGTAGCCATGATCAAAGCCGTTCTTCAGCAACAGCCAGACCGCTTCGGTACCCAGCGGGGTGTTTTTCATCCGTCGCGACCAGGTGACATGGCCGATCTCAACCGTGCCCATTTCCCGTTCGATCGCCATATAGCTGACGATACCCACCGCCTGCTCGCTACGCAGGTCAATCACCGCGTAGGGCACCAGAGCATCATCATTCACCTTGCCCGCGATCCAGTGGGCGGTCGCCGCCACGCTCTCCGGCCGCGTAGACGCCAGCCACGTCCAGTCGCTGTTGTCGCCGAGCGCATAGGCGGCAAACAGATCCGCCGCATGACGGTCAACGTCCAGCGGCTCCAGTTGACAAAAACGGCCATTTAACGCCGTTCGCCGCAGGACTCGCGCCCCCTGCCAGCCAGGGACAAGATCGTTCACCTGCTGGCCAAACTCATTGATTTCCGGCACACCCACCTCCTCGCAATAGACAATGCGTTATAGCAAGAAGCCAGCAGCCGAGAAAGGCGCTTCTGCACGCCTGGCAATAACCTGTCGTTCTTGATTATGCGTTTTTAGCATAAGGATATCCTTATTTTGACTTTACGCCTTTTGGCAAGCGGCCTAACGTAGCGAAGCATAAAAAATTAAAATAACCATTTTTCAGGGATTGCATATGACCAAGAAACTGTTGCCTTTACTGGTACTGACGGCGCTCTCCGCCGCCGTGCATGCCGCCACGCCGCCCAACACGCTGGTGGTCGCCCAGGGTCTCGACGATATCGTCAGCCTCGACCCGGCGGAAGCGAACGAACTCTCCAGCATTCAGACGGTGCCCAGCCTCTACCAGCGCCTGGTACAGCCGGACCGCAACAACCCTGAAAAAATCGTGCCGATCCTCGCCGAAAGCTGGCAGGCCGACCCGGCGACGAAAACCCTGACCATCAAACTGAAGCCGGATGCCAAATTCGCCTCCGGTAATCCGCTGCGCCCGGAAGATGTGATTTTCTCTTACACCCGCGCGGTGACGCTGAATAAATCGCCGGCGTTTATTCTCAACGTGCTCGGCTGGCAGCCGGACAACATCGCCAGCCAGCTGAAAAAGGTTGACGACCATACCCTGACGCTGCACTGGACTGCCGACGTCAGCCCGGCGGTGGCGCTGAATATTCTCTCCACTCCCATCGCCTCTATCGTTGATGAAAAACAGGTGGCGCCGAACGCGAAAAATAACGACTTCGGCAACGACTGGCTGAAGATGCACTCGGCGGGCAGCGGGGCCTATAAAATGCGCGTCTACCAGCCGCATCAGGCCATCGTGCTGGAGGCCAACGCCAGCTCCCCCACCGGCGCGCCGAAGATCAAGAGCATCATTATTAAAAACGTCCCCGACCCGGCTTCCCGCCGCCTGCTGATCCAGCAGGGGGATGCCGACGTGGCCCGCGATCTCGGCGCTGACCAGATTGCCGCCCTGCAGGATAAACCCGGCGTGAAGGTGCTGAGCATCCCGTCCGCCGAACAGAACTATCTGGTGTTTAATACCGCCAACAGCGCCAACCCGCTGCTCAATAATCCGGCCTTCTGGGAGGCGGCGCGCTGGCTGGTCGATTATGAGGGCATCACCAAAAATCTGCTGAAAGGCCAGTACTTTATTCACCAAAGCTTCCTGCCGGCCGGCCTGCCGGGGGCGCTGGAGACCAATCCATTCGCCTTCGACCCGCAAAAAGCTAAGGCTATCCTTGATAAAGCGGGCATTAAGGATGCGCACTTCACCCTCGACGTGGAGAACAAACCGCCGTTTATCACCATCGCCCAGTCGCTGCAGGCCAGCTTTGCCCAGGGCGGGGTGAAGGTGGATCTCCTGCCGGCCGCCGGCAGCCAGGTCTATGCCCGGGTGCGCGCGAAGCAGCATCAGGCGGCGATCCGCCTGTGGATCCCCGACTACTTTGATGCCCATTCCAACGCCAGCGCCTTCGCGTGGAACGATGGTAAATCCAGCACCGTGGCCGGGCTCAACGGCTGGCAGATCCCTGAGCTGAATAAAGCCACCCTCGCCGCGGTGGCGGAGCCGGACCCGGCGAAACGCCTCGACCTGTACAAAACGATGCAGGAAACCCTGCTGCAGCATTCGCCATACGTCTTTATTGACCAGGGGAAAATCCAGATCGTGGTGCGCGATAACGTGAAGGGCTATCAGCAGGGGCTGAACGCCGACATGGTCTGGTACGATAACGTGACCAAGTAAGCGGGTTATGTTACCGGGCACGGCGGTCTCGCCCTGCCCGGATGACCGTTTTTCCACCCGGACCCGGTGGGCGTCGCGCCGCCGGGAACCATGTTGATATACCAGGAATTTCCATTTTCCATGCCATCGTTTTCCACTCATCTTACCCGCCTGCTGCAGGGGCTGTTGACGCTGCTGCTGACGCTGTTCGGGCTGCTGCTGGTCACCTTCTCGCTCTCCGCGCTGTCGCCGGTCGACCGCGTACTGCAGATCGTCGGCGACCATGCCAGCCAGTCGACCTATGATCAGGTTCGCCATCAGCTGGGCCTCGACCAGCCGCTGCCGGTGCAGTTCTGGCACTATCTGGTCAACCTGGCCCATGGCGATCTCGGTATCGCCAGCGCCACCGGCCAGCCGGTGCTCCACGATCTGCTGGCGGTCTTCCCGGCGACCCTTGAGCTGGCGACCCTGGCGCTGATCGTCGGCGCGATACTGGGCATCGTCGCCGGGGTGCTGTGCGCCCGTTACGCCGGTTCGCCGTGGGATCTGGCGGTGCGCACCTTTACCCTGTTGGGCAACTCGGTGCCGATATTCTGGCTCGGCCTGCTGATGCTGGCCCTGTTCTACGCCCGGCTGCAGTGGGCGCCGGGCCCGGGTCGTCTCGACGATATTTATCAGTACACCGTCGAGCCGCGCAGCGGTTTTGCGCTGATCGACACCTGGCTCTCCGGCGATACAGCGGCTTTCAAAAATGCTATCGGCCATCTGCTGCTGCCGGGGCTGGTTCTGGCCTATTACTCGCTGGCGAGCATCACCCGTCTGACCCGCTCCGCCTGTCTCAGTGAAATGAACAAAGAGTACATTCTGCTGGCGCGGGCCAAAGGGGCCGGTGAGATGACGATTCTGCTGCGCCACGTCCTGCCCAATATCCGCGGCACCCTGCTGACGGTGACCGCCCTCGCCTGGACCTCAATGCTCGAAGGGGCGGTGCTCACCGAAACCGTCTTCTCATGGCCGGGGATCGGTCGCTACCTCACCACCGCGCTGTTCGCCGGGGATACCACGGCGATCATGGGCGGCACGCTGCTGATCGGCGTGAGTTTTGTGCTGATCAATAACCTGACCGACCTGCTGGTGCGGTTAACCGACCCGAGGGTGCGCTGATGCCGACTTATCTGTTTTTGCGCCGTCTGCGCCGCTCACCCGCCGCCTTCAGCGGCCTGACCCTGGTGATCCTGCTGGTGTTGACCGCGCTGTTCGCTCCGTGGCTGGCGCCGCACGATCCTAACTGGCAGGATGCCGCCGCCCGCCTGCAGGGCCCGGGCGCGGGGCACTGGCTCGGCACCGACAGCTACGGCCGCGATCTGCTGTCGCGCCTGCTCTACGGCGCCCGTCCGGCGCTGGGTCTGGTCGCGCTGGTGACCGCCATTACCCTGCCCGTCGGTCTGCTGGTGGGTATTCTCTCCGGCTACTATGGCGGGTGGCTGGAGCGGATACTGATGCGCTTTACCGACGTGGTGATGTCGATGCCGCGGCTGATCCTCGCCTTCGCGTTCGTGGCGATGCTCGGCCCGGGGCTGGTCAACGGCGCGCTGGCGTTAGCCCTGACTACCTGGCCGGCCTACGCCCGTCAGGCGCGCAGCGAAATTCAGCGCCTGCGCCATAGCGACTATCTCGCCGCGGCGGAGATGCTGGGCATCCGCGGCCGGCGGCTGCTGGTCGGCCATATTCTGCCGCTGTGTCTGCCGTCGGCGATTGTCCGGCTGGCGCTCGATCTGGCTGGCATTATCCTCGCCGCCGCCGGGCTCGGCTTTCTCGGCCTGGGCGCCCGCCCGCCGATGGCGGAGTGGGGAGCGATGATTGCCGACGGGATGCAGGTGATTTTCGATCAGTGGTGGATCGCCGCCATCCCCGGCGCGGCGATCCTGCTCGCCAGCCTGGCGTTTAACCTGCTGGGCGATGGCCTGCGCGATATTCTGGAGCCGCAACATGACTGACATCCGACTGACCGTCCAGGGACTCGCCGTCGACTACCCCACCGCCCGGGTGGTGGACAACGTCAGCTTCACCCTCGGCAACGAGCGGCTGGCGCTGGTGGGGGAATCCGGCTCCGGCAAATCGATGACCGCCCGGGCGCTGATGGGCCTGGTGCGCAAGCCCGGGGTGGTGAGCGCCGAACGGCTGGAGGTGCTGGGGCGCGATGTGCTGACCCTCAGCGCCCACGGCTGGCGCGAACTGCGCGGCAACGATATCGCCATGGTGCTGCAGGATCCGCGCTATGCGCTGAATCCGGTGCAGTCCATTCAGACGCAGCTGGAGGAGGCGTTAACCCTGCATCAGCGTCTCCGCCGCCGCGCTCGCGCCGAGGCGGTCAAAGACGCCATCGCCGCCGTCGGTCTGGATCTCCCGGTCCTCAGCCGCTATCCCGGCGAGCTCTCCGGCGGGATGGGGCAGCGGGTGATGATCGCCCTCGCGCTGCTCAATAACCCGAGGGTGCTGATAGCCGACGAGCCGACCTCGGCCCTTGACGCCCGCCTGCGCAACCAGATCCTCGAGCTGCTGGTGGAGCAGTGCGCGCAGCGGCAGATGGCCATGTTACTGATCAGCCACGATCTACCGCTGGTGGCCGCGCATTGCGATCGCGTGCTGGTGATGTACCAGGGGAGACAGGTCGATGAGATGCCGGCGCGGGCGCTGCCGACCGCGACGCACCCTTATACCCGCACCCTGTGGACCTGCCGGCCAAATGCGCAAACCTACGGTCAGATGCTGCCGACCCTCGACAGAACCCAGGACTTTACGGAGACGACCCATGGCGATCGTTAATCTTAAGGATCTACAGGTAACATTCGGCGCGAAGACGGCGGTTTCCGCCGCCAGTTTCCGTGTCGACGCCGGGGAAACCTTCAGCCTGATCGGCGCCTCGGGCTGCGGCAAATCGACGATTTTGCGAGTGCTCGCCGGATTACAGCGCGAATGGCGCGGCAGCGTGGCGCTGCTGGGCCAGGCCATCGCGCCGGGCGCCCGCTTTCAGGGCGAGCTGCGACGCAATGTGCAGATGGTATTTCAGGATCCGTATGCTTCGCTGCATCCCAACCACACCCTGTGGCGCACCCTGGCGGAGCCGCTGCAGATCCACGGCATCCGCGACGTTGCCCCGCGGGTAACCACCGCCCTTGAGCAGGTGGGTCTGGCCGCCGACGCCGCACGCCGCTATCCGCACCAGCTCTCCGGCGGTCAACGGCAGCGCGTGGCCATTGCCCGTGCCCTGCTGCTGCGTCCGCAGATCCTGCTGCTGGATGAGCCGACCTCGGCGCTGGATATGTCGGTGCAGGCGGAAATCCTCAATCTGCTTAATCGCCTGAAACAGGAGCACGGCATGACCTATCTGCTGGTCAGCCACGATGCCGACGTCATCGCCCATATGTCCGATCGGGCGGCGTTTATGGCGGAGGGTGTGATCCAGCGCTTTTTCGATCGCGAAGCGCTGCTCAACGGGGAACACCGGATGAAGTGAGGTCAGCGGAGGAGCCATCGTTTTGTCGGTGGCGCTTCGCTTACCCGGCCTGGAGGGTTCGTGCGACCTGTCGTTGATTTACCCACTTGTGCGACTGAAACTGCCGGTGCTGACGGCCTCAAAATCGCTGAGACGTTCCCGGAAGGCCGGGGCAGCCCGCATGGATGCGGGCTGAGGGCCGTGTTTTGCACGGACGCTGCCTCGGCCCGACCCGAAGCCTGCAGGGATAAGTCGAAGGGACCGCGCAGCGGCGATTTTGCTGGCCGGAGCCCGGGGGTACAGGGGGCGGCGGCGACTGGCCGCCCCCTGTGCGCTCCCTGCGCCGTAAGAGACATAACGCAGAAAATTAACCGGGAGCGCAATCTGCCCGGAATTAACATAGAAGTTGTAGCCCTGCCAGGCGCAGTGCGAACAAGGACATTTCCGGTTGTGCCGTTATTTTGCCGGGTGGCGGCTGCGCCTTACCCGGCCTACGTTCTTACGACCTGTCGTTAATTTATTCACCATTGTTGCTGAAACTGCCGGTACTGGCGGCCTCAAAATCGCTGAGACGTTCCCGGAAGGCCGGGGCAGCCCGCATGGATGCGGGCTGAGGGCCGTGTTTTGCATGGACGCTGCCTCGGCCCGACCCGAAGCCTGCAGGGATAAGTCGAAGGGACCGCGCAGCGGCGATTTTGCTGGCCGGAGCCCGGGGGTACAGGGGGCGGCGGCGACTGGCCGCCCCCTGTGCGCTCCCAGCGCCATAAGAGACATAGCGCAGAAAATTAACCGGGAGCGCAATCTGCCCGGAATTAACATAGAAGTTGTAGCCCTGCCAGGCGCAGCATGCACAGGGAAATTGACGCTGGTACCGTTATTCCGCCGGGTGGCGGCTGCGCCTTACCCGGCCTACGTTCTTACGACCTGTCGTTAATTTATTCACCATTGTTGCTGAAACTGCCGGTGCTGGCGGCCTCAAAATCGCTGAGACGTTCCCGGCAGGCCGGGGGTACAGGGGGCGGCGGCGACTGGCCGCCCCCTGTGCGCTCCCTGCGCCGTAAGAGACATAACGCAGAAAATTAACCGGGAGCGCAATCTGCCCGGAATTGACATAACGCAGACGATTAGCCGGGAGCGCAAACTACGCTGAAGCCACAGATAACATAAAAAACCACACGGCAGCGCTTCCCCTCCCCCTGGCCCTCTCCCGGAGGGAGAGGGAACCGTCCGGCGGTCGCTTCCGCTACCCTCCCCTACTTCGCCAGGCTGGCAAAGCGGGCGAAGACCGCATCAAAAATCCCCAGCCCCTGCGCCACCTGCTCAGCAGTAATGGTGCACGGCGGTACCACATGAATGCGGTTCTCCACCACAAAGGCCAGCAGCCCGGCTTCGGTCAGGGCCCCTTTGATCGCGGCCATGTCGGCGGCGGTCAACGGCGTTTTTTGTTCACGGCTGCTCACCAGCTCCAGCGCCTGGAACAGGCCGCGACCGCGCACCTCGCCGATAATGGCGTGCTTCTCCGCCAGCGCCTCGAGACCGGGGCGCAGCACCTCGTTGCCGATATAGGCCGCGTTCTCAACCACCTTCTCCTCTTTCATCGCGTCGATAGTGGCGACAATCGCCGCCATCGCCAGCGGATGGCCGGAGTAGGTCAGCCCCCCGGCGAAGAAGTGATCGTCAAAATAGCGGGCAATCGGCTCGCTAATCAGCACCCCGCCCGCCGGCACGTAGCCGGCGTTAACCCCCTTGGCAAAGGTCACCAGATCCGGCACCACGCCATCCTGTTCGAAGGCGAACCAGCTGCCGGTACGACCAAAGCCGGCCATCACCTCATCGAGGATCAGCACGATGCCAAACTCGTCGGCCAGCGCGCGCACGCCCTGCATATAGCCTACCGGCGGCACGAGGATCCCGGCGGTGCCGGGGATAGACTCCAGCAGGATCGCCGCGATAGCCGTCGGCCCCTCGCATTCAATGATCCGCCGCAGATGGGCCAGCGCGCGCTGGCACTCCTCCTCCTCGGTTGCGGCGTTGAACTCGCTGCGGTAAAGGTAAGGATTGAAGAAGTGCACATGGCCGCGGGAAAACTCATTCGGCACCCGGCGCCAGTCGCCGGTGGCGGCGATCGCGCTGCCGGTGTTGCCATGGTAGGAGCGATAGGCCGACAGCACCTTGTCGCGTCCGGTATACAGCCGCGCCATGCGAATCGCGTTCTCATTGGCATCCGCCCCGGCGTTGGTGAAAAACACCTTGCTGAAGCCCGCCGGCGCCAGGTCGACGATGCGCTTCGCCGCTTCGCCGCGGGCAAGGTTGGCGGTAGCGGGCGCAATGGTGACCAGGGTCTCCAGCTGCGCCTTCATGGCCGCCAGCACCCGGGGATGTTGATAGCCAATGTTGACGTTCACCAGCTGGCTGCTGAAGTCGAGCCAGGTGTTCCCCTCATAATCCCATAGCTCGCAGCCTTGCGCCCCGGCGATGACCAGCGGGTTGAGATTGCCCTGCATCGACCATGAATGAAACACATAGGCGCGATCCAATTGCCGAACTTCGTCATTGCTTACCGCGACCTCGTTGTGAATTGCCAGCTTCATACCCTGCCCTCTCTCATGTCGTAGTGGTTGACTTCATCATTGGCCGCGGCCGCGCAAATGGGATAGAGCCAGTGTGCGCAAAACGATGTGACACGGTGTCACATCCCCGCCCGTCGTCTGGCCCTGTGCCTTGCCGTCCGGCGTTTTTATAGTGAAGGGACAACCGCACAGGAGAATGAGATGGCAACGAGCAACGTAGTGTTTATCACCGGGGCGACCTCGGGTTTTGGCGAAGCGGCAGCGCAGGTGTTTGCCGATGCGGGCTGGTCGCTGGTGTTGAGCGGGCGCCGCTATCCGCGACTGAAGGCCTTGCAGGACAGACTCGCCGCCCAGGTGCCGGTGCATATTATTGAGCTTGACGTTCGCGACAGCGAGGCGGTGGCTGCGGCGGTGGCGTCGCTGCCCGCCGATTTCGCCGATATCACCACCCTGATCAACAACGCCGGGCTGGCGCTGTCGCCGCTGCCGGCGCAGGAGGTGGCGCTGGAGGACTGGAAAACGATGATCGACACCAACGTCACCGGTCTGGTGACGATGACCCACGCCCTGCTGCCGACGCTGATCCGCCATGGCGCCGGGGCGAGCATTATCAATATCGGCTCGATCGCCGGGCAGTGGCCCTATCCCGGCAGCCATGTCTATGGCGCCAGCAAGGCCTTTGTAAAACAGTTCAGCTATAACCTGCGCTGCGATCTGCTTGGCACCGGCGTGCGGGTCACCGATCTGGCGCCGGGGATTGCCGAGACCGAATTTACCCTGGTGCGCACTAAGGGCGACCAGGCGGCATCGGATAAGCTCTATCGCGGCACCACGCCGCTGAGCGCGCGCGATATCGCCGAGCAGATGTTTTATATCGCCACGCTGCCGGCGCATATGAACATTAACCGGGTGGAGGTGATGCCGGTGCGCCAGGCGTGGCAGCCGTTCGCCATCGACCGGGATTAAGCGAAACCCGACGCTCCCCCTGCCGGCGCTGCCGGCAGGGGGCACAGGCCGGTCTAGCGGCTGCTTTGCAGAAACTGCCTGACGCGTTCGGAGTCAGGTTGCGTGAAAAACTTCTCCGGCGGCGCCTTCTCAATCAGCAGCCCCTTCTCCAGAAACACCACCTCATTGGACACCTGGCGGGCAAAATCCATCTCGTGGGTCACCACCACCATGGTGTAGCCCTCGGCGGCAAGGGCTTTCATCACCCCTAACACCTCGTTCACCAGTTCCGGATCCAGCGCCGAGGTCGGTTCGTCAAAGAGGATAACTTCCGGCGACATCGCCAGCGAACGGGCGATCGCCACCCGCTGCTTCTGCCCGCCGGAGAGGGTGATCGGGTAGACATCGGCTTTGTGCGCCATGCCGACTTTCTCCAGCTGCTGCATGGCCATGGCCTGCGCCTCGTCTCGTTTCATGCCCTTAACGCGCAGCAGCGCCTCGCTGACGTTCTGCTGCACGGTCAGGTGCGGCCACAGGTTAAAACTCTGAAACACCATCCCCACCCGCTCGCGAATTTTCGCCAGCTGGCGGTGCGACATCGCCCGGCCGCGCTGCTCATCAATCCCCAGCCGCTGACCGCCGATATGAATTTCGCCGCGGTCCGGCTGTTCCAGCCAGTTCATACAGCGCAGCAGGGTGGATTTTCCCGACCCGGACGAGCCGAGAATACTCACCACGGTCCCCTTCTCCACCGTCAGGTTAATATCCCGCAGGACTTCCACATTATCGAACTGCTTGGAGACGTTTTTGACGCTTACGGCAATAGACTCAGGCATGGCTCATTCCTCTTTTGGCTCCCCAGGCGGTCAGGCGCTTAATCAGCAGCTCCAGCAGAATGCTGATCGCCCAGTAAAGCCCAATGGCAACGATAAAGGCGTTAAACGGAATAAAATAGGTCGCCTGGACGCTGTTGGCGGCGGCGGTGATCTCCTGAACGGTAATAATGCTCAGGAAAGCGGTGTCCTTCAGGCAGATAATCAGCTGATTGCCGATCAGCGGTAAGGCGGAAGAGACGATATTGGGTAAAATAATCCGCCGAAAAATGGCATAGCGAGAAAAGCCCTGAGCAATGGCGGCTTCAATATACCCGCCGGAAAATACCCGCCGCTGACTGCGCAATATTTCAAAAAAATAGGCGCCATGATAAATAATCAGGGCCAGTAAACCGGCGGTCCACGGCTCCATGCTAATACCGAGCTGCGGCAGTCCGTAATACAGCAGATAGGCGAGGATCAAAAAAGGGATCGCGCGCATCAGGCTGACGAAACCAATGATAACCCGGTTAAGGACTTTCTTTTGATATTCGCTAAAATAACACAGCGCAATACCGATAATAAGGGCCGCGAGGGCGGCGGTAATAAACAGTTCGAGGGTCGCGAATAACCCGGCAATAAAGCTATCGCGTACCGACCAGATAACGCCCCACTGATTCATAATACCTCCCGTTGCTAGCGCGCCAGGCGCCTGGCTTTCCGTTCCGCGATCCCCTGCAGCTTCAATAAACAGCCGATGATCGCCACATACAGCAGGCCGGCGGCGAGGATCGGCGACAGCGGCTCGTAGGTGACCGAGGAGATACGGTTGGTCACCCGGGTGAGATCCACCACGCCGATCACGGCGATGGCCGGGCTACCTTTGATCAAAAACGACATCTCATTGACCAGCGCCGGCAGGCTCTCGATCCACATCTGCGGCAGCATGATGTAGCGGAAGTAGGTCCAGCGGCGCATTCCCACCGATTCCGCCGCCTCCCGCTGTTCGCGCGGAAAGGTGCGGAAGGCGTTGCGCCAGATCTCAGCGTTAAACGCCGAGGTGTTAAGCGTCAGCGCCACGATGGCGGCCACGTTCTTGTCGAGGTTAATGCCCATCGTGGGCAGGGAAAGGAACAGAAACAGCACCAGCGTCACCAGCGGCGTCGCGCGGGCCAGGCTGATATAGACCACCAGCAGCTGGTCGATAACCGGCAGGCGCAGCATCCGCACCAGGGCGATCAGCAGCCCCGCCACCACCCCGAAGGCGATAGCGATGGCCGAAATCCAGAGGGTCGTCCATGCGCCTTCGATTAATAACTGCCAGGAAATTGCATCCATGAGGCCCTCCTTCTCAGCAACAGGCGGCGGTCGCCCGCCGCGGAACATTACAGACCGGCAAGCTTATGAAACTGTTCCGGGCTGGTGATCGCCTCGGTGGGCAGGTTGTCATAGGTTTCGCCAAACCACTTTTTCTGCAGCTCGGCGAGCTTGCCGGTCTCCTTCATGTGGTTCATAAACTTGGTCATATAGGCCAGCAGCTGCGGCGAGTTTTTCGGGATCGGCCACGCCATATAGCCCGGTCCGGAGACGGCCAGCCCTTTGGCGAAGACCTTCGGTTTGGCTTTCGCCAGGTCGTTCACCGAGATCACCACGTTAATCACGTAATCCAGCCGCTTATTCGCCAGGTCGGCGTAGGCTTCCGGATAGGAGGGGTACTCCACCACCGGCCCCAGCTTGCCGCCGGTCTTCTCCAGCATCGCCTTCAGCTCCGGCAAACGCGCCAGCAGCGCGCTGCCCGCCTGCACGCCCACTTTTTTGCCGCTGAGATCGGCAATGGTGTTTAGCGAGGTATCGCCAGCGCGTTTGACGAAATAGTGCTGCGCGGAGGCCCACGGCGGGGTGAAATCAAAGACCTTCAGCCGCTCATCGGTAATAACCGCCCCGGTCAAGGCCATATCGTATTGTCCGGTGGAAACCGCCGCTAATAATCCGGTCCACGGTAATATGCTCTGGTCGACATGAAATTTGGCGTATTTACGTAACTCCTCAAGCATATCTTTGTTAAAGCCATCGGCCTGACCATTATTCATAAAGTTAAATGGCGCATAATCATCTTCCGTCGCCACTTTCAGGGTGCCGGATTTTTCTATTTCCGGCAGATCGGCCGCGACGGCGTGATAAGAAAAAGCAACCGTTAATACAGCGCTCAGACACATTGATGCCAATGATTTTTTCATTATTTCACCCCTGATGGATGGGCCAGACGGGTTCATTCCAGAACGCGAAAAGGTTTATGCAAAATAGAGGCCGGGAGGTTCCGGTCCGCGGCGGCTGAATGCGTTTTTAATGTGGGAGCGTTTTGCAATTCCGTATAGAGCCAGATGGGCCGCATCGCTGTGTCAGATGGCGGAAGGGTGGTATGGAATTTGCTGAGCTTATGGGGTGGTCGCGATGCGTTATTGCCAGAGGAGCCCCGTATGATCCGTCACCTGTTACACGTTGATTTTGAGCCTGGCCGCGGTTTGCAGGAGCAGGTGCGAGAGACGCTGGTGAATGCCATTCTCAGCGGGATCTTCGCCGCCGACACCCCGCTGCCCTCCTGCCGCCAGCTGGCCAGCCAGCTACGCGTCTCGCGCAATACCACCGCCCTGGTGTTCGAAAGCCTGGTCAACGAGGGCTATCTGATAAGCCGCCCGCGAAGCGGTTACTACCTGCATCCCGACTATCACGACGCTTCGCCTCCTGCGGTCGAGAGTGCACCGCAGCGCGAAGCGGCTGCACCACGCTGGGGCGACCGGCTGCAGATGACCCCCAGCCAGCAGGAGTCGATCCTCAAACCGGCGGGCTGGATGCACTACCGCTACCCGTTTATCTACGGCCAGCCCGATACCCGACAGTTCCCGCTGGCCACCTGGCGCTCGGCGGCCAACTGGCTGCACGGCGGGGTGCGCGATCCGGCGTGGGTGGTCGACCATATTGACCAGGATGTGCCGATGCTCATCGAGCAGATCCGCACCCGGGTGCTGCCCAAGCGCGGCATTGTCGCCGCCCCGGACGAAATTCTCATCACCCTGGGCTCGCAAAACGCCCTCTACCTGCTGACACGGCTGCTGCTCTCTTCCACCACCCGCATTGGCGTCGAAAACCCCTGCTTTCGCGAAGCCATCAACACCTTTCTGCTCGCCGACGCCGAGGTAGCGCCGCACCCGGTGGATGAAGAGGGGATCGTGCTTAATGAGCGTCCCTGCGATTACTACTATGTCACCCCCGGCCACCAGGTGCCCACCGGAGTGGCGATGAGCAGCGCGCGCCGCCGCCAGCTGCTGGAGTATGCCGCCCGCCATGACGCGGTGATCATTGAAGATGATTATGACTCGGAGAGTAACTTTACCCAAAACCCGCTGCCGGCGCTGAAGGCCAGCGATCGCAGCGGCCGGGTGGTGTATGTCAGCAGCCTGTCAAAGGCGCTGTCGCCGGGGCTGCGGCTGGGGTTTATGGTCGCCGACCCGGACCTGATCGACGAGGCGCGCGCCCTGCGCCGGCTGGTCTATCGCCATCCGCCGACCAACATTCAGTACCAGATGGCCCACTTCCTCGCCCAGGGCCATTATGAAACCCATCTGCGGCGCTACCACTACGACTCCGCCCAGCGCTGGGAGCGCCTGCACGCCGCCCTGCAGCGCTACCTGCCGTCGTGCCGCGCGCTGGCGGGGAGCGAACACGCTAACGCCTTCTGGCTGCAGACCCCGGCGCAGATCAACACCCAACAGCTTACCTGGCGCGCCGCCCACGCCGGCGTGCTGATTGAGCCCGGGGCGCGCCATTTTCTCAACGCCGCGCCGCCGGATAACTACTTTCGCATGGGATTCCACGCCATTAACCCCGACGCCATCGCCCGGGGGGTGGAAGTCCTGCGCGGCCAGCTGGAGCAGATGGGTTAGCGGGATTGCTCATACTCGACGGCGTCACGCACGTTGAGCAGCGCCGGGCGCAGGCTGTCGAAAGGCACCGAACCGAGCGCGATGCGCAGCGCCTGTGGGATCGTGGCGGAGACGCAGAACGGCTCGGCGGTCGACACCGAAATACGGCGTTCCATCAGCGCATTCGCCAGCCGGTCGGCCCGGCTCTCTTCGCCCAGCGGCAGCCAGACGAAGTACGAATCGGGATGACTCACGACGGGAAGGCCGCAGAGCACCTCGCGGGCCACCTGCTGCCGCTGTCGCGCATCCTGTCGTTTCTGCGTTTCAAAGCGGGCCACCGTGCCATCTTCAATCCAGGCGCAGATCAGCGAGCTTATCAGCGTCGGCGTATTCCACGTCGTGGCCCGGATGGCGCGCTCAATCTCCGGTCGATAGCGCGGCGGAGAAATCACCACCCCCACGCGCAGTCCGGTGGCGATATTTTTTGAAAATCCGGTGACATACACCGTTCTTTCCGGCGCATAGCTGACCACCGGCGGCGGCGGACGGCTCACCAGCCGGGCGTAGGCGGCATCTTCGATAATCAGCAGATCGTGCTGGCGCGCGAGGTCGGCCAGCGCCTGCCGCTGCCCGGCGTTGAGCACCCAGCCCAGCGGATTGTGCAGCGTCGGCATGGTATACACCGCCCGCACCCGCCGCTGCTGGCACAGCGTGTGAAGCGCCTGCAGGTCCGGCCCCTCGGCCCGACAGGGGATCGCCGCCAGCTCCAGATGATAGAGCGCCGCCAGCACCTTGAAGCCCGAATAGGTCAGCGCATCCACCGCCACCACATCCCCCGGACGTAACAGCCCCATAACGGTCACCGCCAGCCCGTGCTGCGCGCCGTTGACGATCAGGACATTTTCCGCGTCCGGCGCAAAGTGCCGGCAGGTCAAATGGCGGGCGATGATTTCCCGCTCGGCGAGCCGCCCGGCGTGAGGCTGATAGCGCAGATGCGAGTCAATATCGCCCGCCATCGCCAGCTGCCTGAGCGCCTCGCGCAGCGCATCGCCCTGCGCCGGCAGCGAAGGGTAGTTGAAGTTAAGATCCACGACGTCGGCGGCCACCGCCTGCTGGTCGACCCCATGCCCCGGCGGCAGCGAGAGGTCCCGCACGAAGGTGCCGCGCCCGGTTTCGCCACTGACCAGCCCCATCTCCTCCAGTTCACGGTAGACGCGGGTGGCGGTGGCCAGCGAGAGGCGTTCCTCGGCGGCCAGGGTACGGTGCGTCGGCAGACGGGTGCCGGCGGGCAGCTGCCCGCTGCGGATCGCCTGCGCGTATCGGTCGACAACGGCTTTGTATCGGGCTTTCATCGTGAAATGTATCTATGACAATAATTTGATTGTATCAGATTGGCCACATTACCATCGCCGCTGACGATGCTCAAGCGGGCGCAGCCCATTCAGATAACGCGAGGTTAACGTGGTAGATTCAACACTGGATAAATCGGCGCCCGGCCCCTGGTCCGGATGGCTTCATGGTTTACTGGGGGTGATCATTTTCAGCGGTTCGCTGCCCGCGACGCGGCTGGCGGTGCAGGATATGGATCCGTTGTTATTGACCTTTCTGCGCGCCTCCATCGCCGGGCTGCTTGCCGTCGCCCTGCTGGTCGGCTTTCGTCAGAAACGCCCGCGCCTGGCGCAGCTTGTGCCCCTGATCATCGTCTCATCCGGGGTGGTGATCGGCTTTCCCCTGCTCACGGCGCTGGCCCTGCAGCGCATCACTTCGGCGCATTCGATTGTGTTTATTGGCCTGCTGCCGCTGATGACCGCCCTCTTCGGCGTACTGCGCGGCGGCGAACGTCCGCGGCGGGCTTTCTGGATCTTTTCGCTGCTGGGCAGCCTGCTGGTGATGGGATTCGCCCTGACGCAAAGTGCGGCGGCGTCGCTCAGCGGCGATCTGCTGATGCTGGCGGCGGTGATCGCCTGCGGCCTCGGCTATGCGGAAGGGGCAAAGCTGACCCGGGAGCTCGGCGGCTGGCAGGTGATTTGCTGGGCGCTGGTGATAGCCCTGCCGTTGATGCTCCCCGCCTCGCTGATGGTTCAGCCCGCCTCCTGGCGCGCCATATCGACCTCCTCCTGGGCCGCGCTGGGCTATGTGTCGCTCTTCAGCATGCTGATTGGTTTTATCTTCTGGTACAAAGGGCTGGCCGCGGGCGGGATCGCCGCCGTCGGCCAGCTCCAGCTATTGCAGCCGTTCTTTGGGCTTGGCCTGTCGGCGGCGCTGTTGCACGAAACCGTCAGCCCCTTGATGTTGGCGGTCACCCTCGGGGTGGTGCTGTGCGTGGTGGGCTCGCGCAAATTTGGCCGCCAGCGGGTTGGCGCAGGGAGCGGGAGCCGCGCTTGACCTGACGCGTCGCCCCACCGGGGGGGATGACCGCCTACACCGGCCGGGCGTACTGGAGCATCACCTGCAGCAGCACGTTGGCCCCGGCGGCGACGTGCTCCGGCGAGGCATACTCCATTTCGTTATGGCTGATCCCGTCCTTGCAGGGAATAAAAATCATCCCGGTCGGCGCCAGGTAGCTCATATACACGGCGTCATGCCCGGCGCCGGAGACAATCGGTCGCGCCGGGTAGCCCAGCCGCTGCGCGGCATCGGCAATGGCCTGCTGGCATTCGCCATCGAACGGCGCCGCCGGATAGTGGCTCACCTGCTTCAGGGCCACCTGCAGACCGCTCTCCCGCTCAACCTCCGTGATAAACGCCCGCAGCTGGCGATCCATTTCATCCACCAGCGCATCGCTGAGATTGCGCATATCAATGGAGAAGGTGACCTCCCCGGGCACCACGTTGCGGCTGTTGGGCCACACCTGCACGCTGCCGACGGTGCCGCGTCCCTCTTCGCTGCGCCCGGCAATGGCGACCACCTCCTGCATAATGCGGGTCGCCACCTGCAGGGCATCCTGACGCAGGCGCATCGGCGTGGGTCCGGCGTGCGACGCCTGGCCGGTCACCACGCAGTCGTACCAGCGGATCCCCAGCACGCCCTGCACGATACCGATGGTTTTCGCTTCATCTTCGAGAATCGGTCCCTGCTCAATGTGCGCCTCAAAATAGGCGCCGATGGGATGCTCTCCCGGGGTCTGCTCGCCGATATAGCCGATCTGCGCCAGCGCCTCGCCGACGCTGACGCCCTCTTTATCCGTGACGGCCCAGGTCTCCTCCAGCGGGAAGACCCCGGCAAAGACCCCGGAGCCCATCATCACCGGCACGAAGCGCGACCCCTCTTCGTTGGTCCAGAACACCACCTCAATCGGCGCCTCGGTGGCAATCTGCCGATCGTTGAGCGTGCGCACCACCTCCAGCGCCGCCAGCACGCCGAAGTTGCCGTCAAATTTGCCGCCGGAGGGCTGGGTGTCGATATGGCTGCCGGAGACGATGGGCGGCAGGCTGGGGTTGCGCCCTTCCCGGCGCATAAACACATTGCCGATTTTATCGATGGTGACGCTCAGCCCGGCCTCCCGCGCCCAGCTAATCACCCGGTCCCGCCCCTGGCGGTCGAGGTCGGTGAGGGTCAGACGGCGGCAGCCGCCCTTCGGCGTGGCGCCGATCTGAGCAAGGTCCATTAACGACGCCCACAGGCGGTCGCCATTGATGCGCCAGCGGGTGGTGTCGGTGGCGGGGGTAAAAAGTACATCACTGCTCATGGTGGTCTCCTGACATCAAGGTCGCCGCCAGCGCAACCGGCGGTGGGAAATAAGGCATCAGCGCCTGGCCTTCATCTGTAGAGTGTGTTGCCGTCGGTCAGACGGCCAGGGCCTGCGCGTGGGCGTCAATCGCCAGCTCGCGCCAGCGGTGGCAACTCACCGTGTGGCGCTCCGCTGCAGCCTCCGTCGGCGGCAGGCTCTGCTCGCAGACCGGGCGACGGTGCGGGCAGCGCTCGGCAAAGGCGCAGCCGGGTGGCAAGCGCGCCAGATCCGGCGGCGCGCCGGGAATGCAGTGCAGGGCATCGCCTTTCTTGAGCCCCTCTTTCGGCCGGCTGCCCAGCAGCACCCGGGTATAAGGATGGCGCGGGTGGCGCAGGATCTCGCTCATGGCGGCCTCCTCGACGATCCGCCCGGCGTACATCACCGCCACCCGGTCGGCAATCTCCACCGCGGCGCCGATATCGTGGGTCACAAACACGATCGACAGCCCGCGCTGCTTTTGCTGCTCGCGCAGCAGGATCAGGATCTGGATTTGCACCGTGGCGTCGAGGGCGGTGGTTGGCTCATCCGCCAGCAGCAGCTGCGGGTTACAGGAGAGCGCAAGGGCGATCATCGCCCGCTGGCGCATCCCGCCGGACATCTCGTGCGGGTAAGCCTCCAGCCGCCGTTCGGGGCTGGGAATGCGCACCTGGCGCAGGGCCTCCAGCGCCCTGTCCCGGGCCGCCTGGCGCGACAGCCCTTCGTGGCGGCGCAGCCCTTCTATAATCTGCTGCCCGACGGTGTAGACCGGATCGAAGGCCAGCAGCGGCTCCTGAAAAATCATCGCGCAGCGCCCGCCGCGATAGCGCCGCAGCTGGCTGGCGTTCATCGTCAGCACCGCGTCGTCCCCCACCCGCAGGGTGCCGGAGAGCTCACTGCTCCCCGGCGGGTGCAGGCGCATCAGCGCCCGCAGGGTCACGCTCTTGCCGGAACCCGACTCGCCAATCAACGCCATCACCTCCCCCTTTTGTACGTCAAAGGAGACCCCGTTGACCGCGTTGATGGTCTGTCCGTCGCGGCGAAAGACGACCCGCAGGTCGCGCACATGGACAAAGGCGTTATGCGACATGGCTGACCTCCTTAAGAGGGATGCTCTGATGCCAGGGCGAGGCCGGCTGCGCCATCAGGCAGGCGCTCTGGTGCCCCTCCCCGACCGCCTCCAGCCGCGGTTTCACCTCGGCGCAGACCGCCTTCGCGTGCGGGCAGCGGGTGTGAAAGCGGCAGCCGCTCGGCGGCGCGATGGGGCTGGGGGGATCGCCGCTCAGCGGCGAGGTCAGGGTGCGGTTTTGCGGATCCATGGAGGGCATGGAGCTTAACAGCGCCCGGGTATAGGGATGGGCGGAGGCGGTAAACAGCTGCTCCGCCGGGCCGATCTCCACCACTTCGCCAAGGTACATGACGAGGATCCGATCCGACAGCCAGCGCACCACGTGCAGATCGTGGCTGATGAATACGTAGGTCAGCTCGAGGGTCCGCTTCAGCTCCTGCAGCAGCTGCAGCACCTGAGCTTCCACCGATTTATCCAGCGCCGACACCGCTTCATCAAGAATCACCAGCCGCGGCTTCATCGCCAGCGCGCGGGCGATATTCACCCGCTGCCGCTGGCCGCCGGAGAGCGCATGGGGATAGCGGTCGGCAAAGCGCGCCGGCTCAAGGCCAACGTGCGCCAGCAGATAGCGGGCGTATTCGCTGGCCTCTCTGGCGCTGACGCCGTGGACCCGCTGGCCGAAGGCGATGCTCTCCTCCATGGTCAGGCGCGGATTGAGCGAGGCATAGCTGTCCTGGAAAACCATCTGCACCTGGCGACGGTAGGCTTTCAGCGGCAGACGCGACGAGCCGACCCCCAGCCCGTCGAAGATCAGTTCGCCGCTGTCCTGGGTGAGCAGCTGCATCAGCAGCCGGGCGGTGGTCGATTTGCCGCAGCCCGACTCGCCGACCACCCCCAGGGTTTCGCCTTTCATCACCGTGAAGCTGATATCGTCCACCGCCTGGACCACCTCCCGGCCTTTGCCGCCGCGGAAGTACTTCAGCAGGTGATTGACCTTCAGCAGCGGCTGCGCCGGCCCGCCGAGGTCGATATTGGTAAAGGGTTGCATCGCTTACTCCTTAATCGCCATTGCCGCACGCAGGCGGTCCGCGAGGATATTGAACGAAATGGAGGTGATAAAAATCATCAGGCCCGGCAGGGCGGCCACCCACGGCTGGGTATAGATTGCCGTGCGCAGCGTATTGAGCATCAGCCCCCACTCTGGCTCCGGCGGCCGCACGCCGAGGCCGAGAAACGACAGGCCGGAGGCGAGGATCATGCACACCGAAATCAGCCCGGTGGAAAAGACGAAGATCGGCCCGAGCACGTTACCCAGCACCTGGACGCGGATAATGGTCAACGCGCTGGCGCCGGTGGCCCGGGCGGCATCGATATAGTCCATATGCCGTACCTGGGCGGTCACGCTCTCGGCAATCCGCGCCACCTGCGGGACAAACACCAGGGTCAGCGACAGCAGCGCATTGCCGATGCCCGCCCCCAGCGCCCCCGACAGCGCAATCGCCAGCAGGACCGAGGGAAAGGCATAGAACACATCCACGGTGCGCATGATCAGGGTATTGATTTTGCCGCCCATGTAGCCAGCGATGATCCCGATGGCGCCGCCGATAAAAAAGGCGAACACCACCGGGACAATCCCCATAAACAGCGACAGCCGGGTGCCGAGGATCAGTCGCGACAGCATGTCGCGCCCCAGCTCATCAGAGCCCAGCGGAAAACCGTCGGTGCCGATGGGCTTCAGGCGCAGGAACATCGACGTTTGATAGGGGTCTTTGACGATAAGCCACGGCCCGAACAGCGCCAGGGCCAGCAGAACGAGAATGATCGTGCCGACGAATACCCCGCCCGGGTCGCGCAGCAAGCGGCGCAGCACGCCACGCCAGTAACCTTGCCGGGAAGCGTTGGCCGGCGCGTCCGGGACCGCTTTCGTCGTTGCCGTATCCACCATGGTCAGCTCCTCTTAATGCGCGGGTCGAGGGTGGTCTGCAGAATATCCACCAACAGGTTGAGCAATACGAAAAACAGCGCCAGCACCCAGATGGTGCCCTGCAGCAGGGGCAGGTCGCGCTGAAAAATGGCGGTGTTGAGCAGCAGTCCGGTTCCCGGCCAGGAGAAGACGGTCTCCACGAGGATCGAGCCGCCCATCAGATAGCCCACCTGCAGCCCCATCACCGCCAGCGCGGTTGGCGCGGCATTTTTCATGACGTGGACAAAGATGCGCGACTCGTTGAGCCCGCGAGCGCGCAGGCCAACGATGAACTCCTGGCTGAGGATATCGGCGACCTGCGAGCGCACGGTGCGGGCGATAATCCCGGTCGGGATCACCGACAGCGTGATGGCCGGCAGCAGCATGAACTGCAGGTGCGCCCAGTCCCATTGCCAGCCCACCTCGCCTATCGGCCCGCCGCCGGTGGCCGGTAGCAGCGCGAACTTGACGCTGCAGAGGATCACCAGCAGCATCCCCAGCCAGTAGTGCGGCACGCTGACGCCAAACACCGACAACACCGAGGCCAGACGGTCAATGACGCTGTTGCGAAAATAGCCGGCGACAAAGCCGAACAGACTGCCGAGGACGAAGCCGATCGCCGTCGCCAGCAGCGCCAGGCGCAGGGAGTAGCTTACCGCGGTCATCACCTCGTCAATAACCGGGCGGCCGGTGGCGACCGACATACCGAGGTCGCCGTGCAGCGCCCGCCACAGCCAGTGGATAAACTGCAGGGGCAGCGGCTTATCAAAGCCGTAGGCCTGCATCAACGTCTGGCGCAGCGCCTCCGAGGCGTCCGGCGGCATTACCGACACCAGCGGGTCGCCAGGCGCTATCTGCACCAGCATGAAACAGATCACCGCCACCCCAAGCATGGTGGGGATAGCCAGCAGAATGCGGTATAGCAGCGTATTGATCATCGGTCGCCCCTTTCGCGATTACTCTTTTTTGCTCACCAGACTGAGGTCGATAAACCAGCTCTGCGGTTGCACCACCCCGGTCACCGCGGGCGAAATCGCGCGCGGCCCGACGTCGTGGGCGACAAACAGGAACGGCACCTGATCCACCAGCGCGGCGTGCAGCTCGCCGGCGGCTTTATTCATCGCTTCCGGGGTAAAGGCGTGCTTGACGGCGGCGGCCAGTTTTTCCGTCTCCGGGGTGGAGAAGTAGCCCCAGTTGGTCGCCACCGGCGGAAACGCTTTGGCGGTGGAGAAGCGGATCAGGCCAAAATAGGGATCGTTGACCGCGGCGCTGACGTTGATCGCGTCGATCCCTTTTGCCGAGGGATCCCGGGCGCCCAGACGCCAGTTGGTGAACAGGGTGTTCCATTCCACCACTTTGATATCCACATTGAAGAAGCAGCTCTTCAGGCTCTGCTGGATATACTCGTTCATCGGCAAGGGCTGCATCTGCCCGGAGCCGGAAGCCGAGGTCGCCACCGTGATGTGCAGCGGCTTGCCGGCGCTGTATCCGGCCTCGGTCATCAGCTGACGGGCGGCGTCCGGGTCATATTTGATCTGGAAGGTGGGTTTGCCATGCCACGGGCTGTCGGCCTCGTAGACCCCGGTGGCCTCGGTCATATAGCCGCCGAGGTAGCTCTTCAGCTCGGCGCGGTTCAGACACAGGTTGGCCGCTTTACGCACCCGAATGTCCTGCCACGGGGATCCTTTTTCAAAGGAGAACTGCCAGGGCCACAGGTGCGGCTGGGTGTTGGCGTAGAGGTGAAAACCCTGAGACTTGATCTGATCGATGGCGTCCGGCGCCGGGGCTTCAATCCAGTCCACCTGCTTCGACAGCAGCGCCGCGGTGCGGGCGTTAGCCTCCGGCAAGGGGATCAGCACCACCTTATCCACCCGGGGAATGCGATCTTTATTCCAGTAGTCGGGGTTTTTCGCGAGGATCAGCTGCTGACGCGGCACCAGCTTCTCCAGTTTGAACGGGCCGCTGCCCACCGCATGGGCGGCGAAGGCGGTCCACGCCTGTTTGCTGCGCGCGGCGCTATCGCCCGCGCTGGCCGGCACCGCGTCATACTGCTTCTGCCACGCCGTGGGCGAGACAATAAACAGGTTGGTAATGTTGTACGGCAGCAGCGCGTCCGGTTCCGAGGTGGTCAGCGCCACGGTGTGATCGTCAATTTTCTCCGCGCCGGCGAGGGTCGGCATCCGCGACAGGGTGTTGCCGATCTGACCCGGGGCGTACTGTGGCGCTGCTTTATTGAGCACCTTATCCACGTTCCAGACGATGGCGTCGGCGTTCACCTCGCTCCCATCATGAAATTTCACCCCCGGACGCAGGGTAAAAATCCAGCGGCGGGTGTTCTGCGGATCGATGTGCCACTCGGTCGCCAGCCCCGGCACCAGACCGCTGGGCTTTTCCCCTTGCGACAGATCCCACTCCACCAGCGCGTCGTACAGCGGGATGCCGGTAAAGCGGTTGCCCTCATAGCCCTGATCCGGCTGGCCGAGGGTCAACGGAATATCCGCGGCGGTCATGGCGATCCGCAGCGTGGAGGCGTTGGCAGGTAAGGCGGCGCCCGCCAGGGCCAGTGCGCCGCTCACCGCCACGGCGAGACGACCGGCACGCGAAAATAACGTCGTTTTGTGCATCACATGATCCCTGTTAAATAAAGTGTCACTGATTAACAGGCAAAATGCGTACCAGCTCTGGTGCGGGCGGAAATAGGCCGAAACCGACCGATAAAATAAGAAGGACTTATATTATCACCATGATAATTATGGGAAAATAATTCAACCTTATTCTGCCGCACCGCCAGCGGGAAATATGTTGCAGAATTGCACCAGTCGCTATATCGCAAAATTTAAATAATCACGTCGCGTCACTTTTTATGCTTCCCCCTCCCCCGCCGCGGCGTATTCTCCGCCGGGAACAATCCCTTCTATACTTCAGAGAACACATCGACCGGGAGAGACTATGCCTTTAGCCGATTTTCACCGCTCCGATCCGTTTACCCTCGGTATCGAACTGGAGCTGCAGGTGGTAAACCCGCCGGGTTACGACCTCAGCCAGGATGCCTCGACTCTGATTGCCGACGTCCAGCATGAACTGACCGTGGGAGAAGCCAAGCACGATATCACCGAGAGCATGCTGGAGATCGCCACCGGGGTGTGTCGCGACATCAGCCATGCGCAAGCCCAGCTCAGCGCCATCCAGCAGGCGGTCCAGCGCGCGGCGCTGCATCATCATCTGCAGATCTGCGGCGGCGGTTCGCACCCCTTTCATGCCTGGCAGCGCCAGCAGATCAGCGACAATCCGCGCTATGTCAAAACCGTCGAGCATTTTGGCTATCTGGCGCAGCAGGCGACGGTCTTTGGCCAGCATGTGCACGTCGGCTGCCAGAGCGGCGACGACGCCATCTATCTGCTGCACGGCCTGTCGCGCTTTGTGCCGCATTTCATCGCCCTCAACGCCGCCTCGCCGTGGTTCGACAGCACCGACAGCCGCTTCGCCTGTTCGCGCCTCAACCGCTTCTCCTCTTATCCCGACAACGGCCCGATGCCGTGGGTGGCCGACTGGCAGGGGTTTCGTCGCCTGTTCCGCCAGCTGAGCTACACCAGCATGATCGACAGCATGAAGGATCTGCACTGGGATATTCGCCCCAGCCCGCAGTTTGGGACCGTCGAGGTGCGGGTGATGGATACCCCCCTGACCCTCGCCCAGGCGATCCACATCGCCGGCTTTATTCAGACCCTGGCCTGCTGGCTGTTGACGGAGCGTCCTTTTAAGCACCAGCCTGACGATTATCTGCTGTACCCTTTTAACCGCTATCAGGCCTGCCGCTACGGGCTGGACGGGACTCTCACCGATGTGCGCGGCGGGGAGCAGCGCAGCATCCGCCAGGAGATCCTGCAGCTCGCCGACCGGCTGGCTCCTTTCGCCCATCAGCTGAAGGCGACGGCGGCGCTGGAGGCGGT
The DNA here is from genome assembly GCF_048822555.1 of Klebsiella sp. C283. Lineage (NCBI taxonomy): Bacteria > Pseudomonadati > Pseudomonadota > Gammaproteobacteria > Enterobacterales > Enterobacteriaceae > Klebsiella > Klebsiella sp. C283. Next base: position 99,144 of record NZ_JBMEZS010000001.1, on the reverse strand, counting down.
GGTTCGCCAGGCGAAATCGTCGCACAGCGAAGCGCAGCAGATGCGCGAGTTTATCGCCAACGGCGGTTCGCTTTCCGGGCTGGTGCAAAAACACTGTGAGATTTGGGCGGCATAAGACAGCGAGGCGGGTATACTCGGCGCAGACCATAGAAAGGACCGCCCATGTTATTACGCTGCCTGCTCCCCCTGGCGCTGCTGCCCCTGGCCACCCTCGCCAGCGCCGCCTGTACCCTCACCGACCCGACGCTGACCCTGCAGAGCTATCGGGTGGATGCGCAGAAAGAGCGCATTGCGATGTACTGGCAGGATCGGCACGGCAAAGCCTGGGGTTCCCTGCGTTCGCTGCTGGCGGGTATCGATGGCGATGGCCGGGTGCAGATGGCGATGAACGGCGGCATTTACGATAAGGCCTACGCGCCGCTGGGGCTGTATATCGAAGACGGCAAGCGCCTGACGCCGGTAAACCGCTCCGCCGGCGGCGGGAACTTCTTTATCCGCCCCGGCGGCGTATTCCTGGTGGAGAACGGCCGGGCGAAAATCGTGCCGCTGCCGGCGTTTAAACGCTCTCCCGCCATCCGCTATGCGGTGCAGTCCGGCCCAATGCTGATTGAAAATGGCGCTATCAACTGGCGGCTGAAGCCCTCCGCCAGCTCGCGCAAACTGCGCAACGGCGTTGGCATCGATAAGCAGGGCCGGGTGGTGTTTATGCTCAGCGAGCGCGAGACCAACTTCTATGATTTTGCCTGCTATGCGCAGTCAAAGCTTGGGGTACGGCAGATGCTTTATCTCGACGGCACCCTGTCGAAGATGTACCGCAAAGGCGGCAGCGTGCCGTGGCAGTATCATCCGTTCGTGACCATGATAACGGTGGAGAGGAAATAGCGGGCGCGTTTGGGGGCGGCCATTCCAGCCAGGAGAGTGAATAAATTAACGACAGGCCGGGCAAGGGATTGCCGCCGTGCCCGATGTCCTTGCCCGGTGGCGCTGCGCTTACCGGGCCTACAGAGTCTGCTCGCTATGGTATGGCCCCTGAAAACTACGGGCGTGCAGCGGGGCCGATTCCCGCTGAAATCGGCTCTCCCCCAGAGGAGAGAGGACCGCCCGGTAGTCGTTGCAGCCCCGGTATACACAGCGGGGCCACGGAGAAAGGCACATACAATTTTTAACGTATATATTCTGATCGCTATGGTATGGCCTCTGAAAACTACGGGCGTGCAGCGGAGCCGATTCCCGCTGAAATCGGCGAACCGGAGGTCGGCAGACAAGGGCTGGCCGCCACGGAGGGCGGCCAGAGGCGATTCGAGACACGACAAAATTGCCGGGAGCAATTTTGAACAGCGCTTGCGCTGGCCCCGCAGGGGCGAGTCCCAGGGATGGGACGAGTAGTATCGAGTTGAGCCGACCGCAGGCGGACGACCGGGAGGTGAGCGTAGTGCGCAGCACCGATTTCTCTGCGGGACCGGGGGGATTGTAAAGGGGGAGACGGTTTTCTCCCCCTTTACCCGTTCACCAGCGAAGGACTACCCTTTTCTGCCAAACGCAACGTGAACGGAAAATTCCCCCTAACCCCGGCTCTCCCCAAAGGGAGAGGGGACCGCCCGGTAGTCGTTGTAGCCTGGGGTATCCCCGTTACCGACCGGTAGCGCCGCGCTTACCCCCGCCGATGCGCCCACTCGCGCATACGCTGAAACAGCACATACAGCGAAGGAATAAACAGGATGCCAACCATCGTCGCCACCAGCATCCCGCTGAACACCGTGGTGCCGATGATCCGCCGGCTCTGCGCCCCGGCGCCGGTGGCGAGCATCATCGGCATGATGCCGATAATAAACGACACCGCGGTCATCATCACCGCGCGGAAGCGGCGGGTGGCGCCCTCGCGCGCGGCGTCGACTATCGACAGTCCCTCCTCGCGCCGGCTGCGGGCGAACTCAACGATCAGAATCGCATTCTTCGCCGCCAGGGCGATCAGCAGCACCAGCCCTATCTGGACATACACATCGTTGGCATAGCCCGCCGTCCACAGCCAGACCAGCGCTCCGCCGATGGCGAACAGCACCGAGAGCATGACGCTCGCCGGCAGCGTCCAGCTTTCATACTGCGCCACCGGGAACAGCCACGCCATCGCCACTGCCGCCAGCACGATCCACACCGCCTGATTGCCGGTCTGCTGCTCCTGCCAGGAGATCCCGCTCCAGGCGTAGTCATACCCCGGCGGCAGATGGGCCTGCAAAATCTGCTCCATGGCCGCCATCGCCGTGCGGCTGCTGACCCCCTCGGCCGCTGAACCGCTCACCGACACGGACGGGAACTGGTTGTACTGCTGAATAAACGGCGCCCCCACCGTCGGCGTAATGGTGACCAGATTGCTCAGCCGCACCCGCTCGCCGTCGCGGCTGCGGACGTACAGCTCGCTAATCTGCTCAGCCCGCTCGCGCCACTGCATCTCATTTTGCATCACCACATGATAGACACGGTTGTTAAGACTGAAATCGCCGGCGCGCGTGCCGCCGAACGCCGTCTGCAGGCTGCTGAAGATCTGCGCCACCGGCACATCCAGCAGCGCCGCCCGATCGCGGTCGACCGTCAGGGTCAGCTGCGGCACGTTGCTGCTCCAGGTGGTAAATACCCGGCTCAGCTGCGGATGCTGGTTCGCCAGCTGAAGGATCTCCCGCGTCACCTGCTCCAGCTCCGCCGACGACTGACCGGCCTGCGCCATAATGCGCAGATCAAACCCCGAGGCATTGCCCAGGCCCGGCAGGGTCGGCGGCGCGAAGGTCATGATCGTCGCCTCCGGCAGCGACAGCAGCTGTCGCTGAATATCCGCCATCACCGTATCCAGCGGCGGCCGCTGATGCCAGTCCTTGAGCATCACCGAGATAAACCCGCCGTTAGCGGCGCTGGTGCCGTTGAGAATGTTGAAGCCGGACACCTGAATCACATCCTCCACCGCCGGGTTAGCCGTCAGCAGCTTGCGCGCCTGGGCCATCACCGCTTCGGTACGCTCCAGCGACGCCGCCTCCGGCAGCTGCACACTGGCAAACAGGTAGCCCTGATCTTCCTGCGGCAGGAAGCCTTTCGGCATCGAGGTGAAGCTGAACGCCACCAGCGCGCCCGCCGCTACCGTCGCCGCCAGCGCCAGCCACGGGCGGCGGTTCATCCAGCCCACCAGCCGGCCATAGCCGTCGCGGGTGCCGTCGAGAAGACGGTTAAACGCCCGCCACACTGCCGCCGGCCGGGCGGGTCGCGGGCGCAGCAGCAGCGCGCAGAGGGCCGGGGTCAGGGTTAACGCCACCAGGCTCGACAGGGCCACCGCGGTGGAGAGCGTCACGGCAAACTGCCGATACAGCTCGCCGACGATCCCCGGGAGCAGCGCCACCGGCACAAACACCGCCAACAGCACCAGGGTCGTGGCGATCACCGGCCCGGCGATCTGCCGCAGCACCTGGGCGGTGGCCTGCAGGCGATCCAGTCCTTCCGCCATTTTGGTTTCGACATTCTCCACCACCACAATGGCGTCATCCACCACCATCGTCAGGGCAAGAATAATCGCGAACAGGCTGAGGGTGTTGGCGCTGTAGCCCAGCAGATAGAGCACCGCAAAGGTGCCGATCAGTGACACCGGGATCGCCAGGGCCACGATCAGCGTCGCCCGCCAGCTCTGCAGGAACAGCGACACCACCACCACCACCGCCAGCAGGGTCAGCGCCAGCGAGACGCCGATCTCTTTGATCGTCGCCGCCACAAAGCGGGTGGTATCGAACTTCACCTCCCAGGTGAGATCCGCCGGAAAGCGAGTGTGCAGGCGGTTAAGCTCCGCGCGCACCGCGCTGGCGACCTGCAGGGCGTTGGCGGTAGGCGTCGGATAGATCCCCAGATAGGCCGACGCTTTACCGTTCAGCTGCGCGCCGGAGCTGTAGCTGCGGGCGCCCAGCTCGATGGTCGCCACGTCGGCGAGGCGCACCAGCTGCCCCTGCGCGCCGCGACGGAGGATAATCTCGCCAAAGCTGGCCGCCTCGTTCAGACGCCCCAGTCCGTTGATGGTCAGCGTCTGCTGCTGGCCGTTGAACACCGGCGGGGTACCCACCTGCCCCGCCGCCCCCTGCACATTCTGCTCGCGCAGCGCCTGGGCAACGTCATCCGTAGTGATGTTAAGGGCGTTCATGCGGTCAGGGCGCAGCCAGATGCGCATGCTGTAATCCCGGGCGCCAAACATCTGCACCTCGCCGACGCCGGGCAGGCGGGCCAGCGCCTCGCGCACCTGGGTGCTGGCGTAATTGCTGACAAACAGCGGCGACAGCGTGCCCAGCGGCGAGTAAAGGCTTACCCCCATCAGCAGGTTGCTGGCGCGCTTGCGCACCTGGACGCCATTCTGCTGCACTTCCGCCGGAAGCTGCGCCAGCGCCTGCGCCACCCGGTTTTGCACGTCGATCGCCGCCAGATCGGCATCGGTGCCTGCCGCGAAGGTGATACTCAGGCGGTACGTCCCCTCGTCCGAGCTGGTGGACTCCATATACAGCATATGATCGACGCCGTTGAGCTGGGTCTCCAGCGGGGCGGCGATGGCCTCCGCCACGTCTGACGCGCTGGCGCCCGGCCAGCTGGCGGTGACGTTCACCACCGGGGGCGTGATCGCCGGGTACTGCTCCACCGGGATCAGCTTCAGCGATACCGCGCCGACAAAGGTCAGCAGCAGCGCGATCACCATCGCAAATCGCGGACGACGGATAAAAAAGGTCAGCATCCCCTCTCCTTAGCTAGTTCAGCACCTGCACCGCGGCGCCTTCGCGCAGCCGCTGCGCGCCGTCAGTGATCACCTGCTCGCCCGCCTGCAGCCCTTTCTCGACCGCAAACTGCTGCCCCTGTTGCCCCGCAAGGGTCAGACGACGCTGCCCGGCGGTGTGGTCCGGCTTCAGCACCCAGCTGAAAAAGCCCTGCGGATCCTGCTGCACGGCGGCAGCCGGGATCATCACCCGCGACGACAGCGCTTGCGGACGGAACAGGATCGTCACGCTGCCGCCCGGCAGCAGACGGTGCTGCGGATTGGCAAACTCCGCCCGCACCGCCACGCTGCCGGTGCGGGCGTCGATCCGGTTATCGATGGAGGTCAACACGCCGTCGCGCCGTTTGCCATCCACGTCAATTTGCGCCAGCCATGCCTGCTTCAGGGCGTGGATGTCGGCATGCTGGCCGGTTTTGCTGAAAAACGCGGCTTCGTCGAGGGCAAACGACACCCGTACCGGATCGAGCTGCACGATGTCCGCCAGCACCCCGCTGGACGGGTTGACCAGCGTCCCGACGTGAAAGGCGCTGTGGCCCACCCGCCCGGTCACCGGCGCCGCAATCCGGGTATAACCGAGCACAATCTGCTGAGCCTCGACGCGGGCTTTCGCCTGCTGCACGGCGGCGGCGGCGACGTCGCGCTGCATCCGGGCCGTGTCGAGGTCGTTGCGGCTGATGGAGTGGTTGTTGATGAGCCGCTCATAGCGAGTGAGCAGCTGCTGCGACTGGCGTAACGAGGCTTCGGCGCTTTTCAGCTCGGCCTGCGCCAGGGCCAGCGCCGCGCGGGGCTGCGCGTCGTCGAGGGTAAACAGCAGGTCGCCCTCGGTCACATACTGCCCGTCCTGGAAGTGGCGCTGAACAATCACCCCTTCGGTGCGTGCGCGAATGTCGACGGCGCGGATCGCCTCGACCCGCCCGGGGATGGCGCGTTCTTCAGCGTGAGGAGCCCGTTCTACCGTGGCGACGCGGACCGGCACCGCCGGCGCGGCGGTCGCCGTCAGGGCGCTGCCGCCCAGGACGCAGGCCAGCAGCGCAAAGCGAAAGGTGTTAATCATAGAGGATCCTTGCGAAAGTAACGCGCGCCTGCAGCCAGGCGCGCGAGATCGATCAGGCCGTTTTGCGGAACCTGCGCGTCAGACGCTTCTCGACTTCCACCACCAGGAACATGGCGATGCCGATGACCAGGGTGACAAACCAGTAGCGCAGCGGCAGCGCTTCCGTGCCAAACATGTTCTGCATCAGCGGGACATAGATAATCACCAGCTGCATCAGCAGCAGGACACCGGTCACCAGCCAGATGCCTTTATTGCGCAGCAGGCCCATGCTCAGGGAGAAGCTGTCGCTGCTGCGGCAGTTGATCATGTAGACCCACTGCGCCGTCACCAGCATCTGCAGCAGCACGGTGCGGATAAACTCCGGACTGTGGCCGCGCGGCGCCAGCCAGGCCTCAAGGATAAAGGCGGCAATCGCGATCATCGACCCGACGAAAGCCACCCGCCACACGGCGAAACCATCCATCACGTGCTGGCCGGTTTTACGCGGCGGGCGGTTCATCACGTTGCGCTCCGCGGCCTCAAAGGCCAGGCCGAAGGAGAGGGTCGCCGACGTCGCCATGTTCATCCACAGGATCAGCACCGGGGTCAGCGGAATCATGTTCCCCGCCAGCAGGGCGATGATGATCAGCAGTCCCTGCGCCAGGTTGGTCGGCATGATGAAGAGGATGGTCTTCTTCAGGTTGTCATAGACCCGACGGCCCTCTTTTACCGAGCTGGCGATGGTGGCGAAGTTATCATCGGTCAACACCATGTCAGCCGCCTCTTTGGTGACTTCGGTGCCTTTGATGCCCATGGCGATACCCACGTCGGCCTGGCGCAGCGCCGGCGCGTCGTTGACGCCGTCGCCGGTCATGCCGACCACTTCGCCGTTATCCTGCAGGGCTTTCACCAGGCGCAGCTTATGCTCCGGGCTGGTGCGGGCAAAGATGTCGTACTCCACCGCCGCCTTCGCCAGCGCCGCATCGTCCATGTGCTCCAGCTGGTAGCCGGTCATGGCCTGGCTGCTGTTGGTGATCCCCAGCATCTGGCCGATGCTCATCGCCGTCTGCGGGTGGTCGCCGGTGATCATCTTCACGCGGATGCCGGCGGTCTGGCAGGCGTGGATAGCGTCAATCGCTTCCGGACGCGGGGGATCCATCATCCCGGCGATGCCGAGGAAAATCAGTCCCTCCTGCAGGTCCTCATGGTTCAGCGTGGTGGCATCAACGCTGGCCGGCTTACAGGCCGCCGCCACCATGCGCAGCCCCTGACGGGCGAAGCGCGCCATCTCCTCTTCCCAGTACTGCGCCTCGAAGGGCACCGCGCCCTGGCGGGTCATCTGCTCGCGGCACATGGCGAAGATGACGTCCGGCGCACCGGTGATTAACACCCGGGCATCGCCATCAATGTGCTGCAGCGTCGACATATATTTGTACTGCGAGTCAAAGGGGATCTTGGCCACCAGACGGGCCTCCGCCGCCGGGAGCTGCGCTTTCGCCGCCAGCACCTTCAGCGCCCCTTCGGTCGGCCCGCCGGTGATCCCCCACAGGCCGCGCTCATCCTGGGTAAGCTGGCTGTCGTTGCACAGGTCGATGGTGCGCAGCCAGGTCTCCAGCACGGTACCCGGCTGAACCTGCACGGGCTCATCGCTCCCCTCAAGGAAGATCCTCCCCTGCGGCTCATAGCTGTCGCCTTCCACCCGATAGCAGCAGTCGGCGGTGATGATCGCCTTGACGGTCATTTCGTTCATCGTCAGGGTGCCGGTTTTATCCGAGCAGACCATGGTCATGGCGCCGAGGGTTTCCACGGTCGGCAGCTTACGGATAATCGCCCGCTTGCGCGCCATCGTCTGGACGCCGAGCGACAGAATAATCGAGATGATCGCCGGCAGCCCCTCCGGTACCGCGGCCACCGCCAGGCTAATCAGCGACAGCAGCAGTTCGCCCATCGGGATGTCCCGCAACGCGAGGCTGAAAATAAACAGCGCTACCATCATGGCGAGGATAATGACGAAAATCGCTTTGCCGAGCTTATCCATCTGCACCAGCAGCGGGGTGCGGTGCTTCTCAATGCCCGCCATCATCTGGTTGATATGGCCGAGTTCGGTCTGCGCGCCGGTGGCGGTCACCACGCCGACGCCGCCGCCGGCGCTGACGGTGGTCCCGGAGAAGACCATATTCACCCGGTCGCCCAGCGGCAGGTCGCCCTCCAGCGCGTCGGTGATTTTATCCACCACCGTCGACTCGCCGGTGAGGATCGCCTCTTCCACCCGCAGGTTGTGCGTTTCAATCAGCCGCATATCCGCCGGCACGCGGTCGCCGGCGCGCAGAATAACGATATCCCCCGGAACCAGGTCGCGCGTCGGGATAGTCTCATGTTTGCCGTTACGCTGGACGCGGGCATCGCTGGAGAGCATGTTGCGGATCCCCTGCAGGGATTTTTCGGCGTTGCTCTCCTGGATATGGCCGATCAGGGCGTTAATCACCGTCACGCCAAGGATCACCAGGGTATCGACCCAGTGACCCATGATGGCGGTGAGCGCCGCGGCGGCCAGCAGCACATAAATCAGTACGTCGTTAAAGTGGGCGAGAAAGCGCAGCCAGGCCGGTTTTCCCTTCTTTTCCGGCAGTGCGTTCGGCCCGCAGGTATTCAGGCGCTCGGCGGCATCTGCGGAACTTAACCCAGCGGCCTGGCTTTTGGTCTGCGCCAGCACTGCGTCAACGGTCTGCTGCCAGACCTGCCGTGGCGCGGTGTCGCCCGAGGGCGTCGTAAACTTTGGGTTATTCATCTTGGTCAAATTACATTTTCCTTATAAATTCCGTGAGTCGGAAAGCCTGAAATCATTCCTGGCCAATGCAATAAAAGGTGGCGAAAAAGCCGATAAAAATGTGAACCATTACAAGCCTAAATTTTTCGCAAAATAAAAAATATGTGGTAAGTTAATTCCACAAACCAACTATTACAGAATATTAATAAACCAAAACTAAACGAGGTCAAATATGTTTGGAATCTACCGCGGACGCCGTCTGGCGCTGTACATCCTGCTGGCCAGCATCGCTGCCACGCTGGTTGGGTATAGCACTTATAGTTTTGTAAAAGCGCTGGCATAATAATGACGTTAATTTACAAGCAACGAATTTTAATTTAATTACAAATTATTTCAGATTAATTAACACGAGAAGACAATGCAGGCAATAATATTAAAAAGAGGCGTATTAAGGCGAGTAAAATACAAAGCATATTGCGTTAGGTGTTATTTTGCCGGACAATATGTTTTTTAACTGATGATTAACATGACATGAAACATCCGCTGGAAACGCTCCTCTCCGCCGCCGGGATCTTACTGCTGGCCCTGCTCTCCTGTCTGCTGTTGCCCGCGCCGTCGCTGGGCCTGACGCTGGCGCAAAAGCTGGTTGAGACATTCCATATGATGGATCTCAACCAGCTTTATACCGTGCTGTTTTGTCTGTGGTTCCTGGCGCTGGGCGCCATTGAGTATCTGGTGCTGCGCTGGGTGTGGCGTCGCTGGTTTTCCCTCGAACGCTAAATCAGGAAGGGCGCGCCTCAGTGGGCGCGGCTGTGGTTCTCTTTACGGTAGGCGCCCGGCGGCAGATTGAAGGTCCGGGTGAAGACGCGGGTAAAGGTCTGTTGTGAATCGAAGCCATACTTCAGGCAGATATCGTAGACCCGCTGATCGGTGTCGCGCAGATCGCGGGCGGCCAGCAGCAGCTTCCTTTCGCGTATATAGCGCCCCAGGCTCCCCCCTTTATACTGTAAAAACAGCCGTTGCAGATGCCATTTCGAATACCCGGCATGGCGAGCGATATCATCAATACGCAGCGGTTGATGCAGGTTGTCATCAATCCACTCGACGATAGTGTCAATCACCTGAGCGGAAATCGTCATATGCTCTCTCCTCTGATACTGCACTGGCGCTTAGCGCCACCAGGCGTTAAATGATTGCGTCTTATCGGCGACCCACACCGGCTCGCCCTGCACAGGCGTCAGCAGACGCCAGGCCCTTCCTTCGCTGGCAGCCGCCAGCCGTTGATACGGTTCATCCCAGCTGTGTTTCGCCAAAACGAATCGTCCTGCATGCCCAGGCAGCACCGCGCGAGCGCGCAGGTCGTCAGCAGCCTGAGCCGTTTCATCCGGCATCATGTGGATATATTTCCAGTCCTGGTCATACTGTCCGTTCTCCATGATCGCCAGATCGATCGGACCGAACTCATCGCCTATCGCTTTAAAGTGCGGCCCATACCCGCTGTCGCCGCTGTAATAAATCTTTTGCTGCGGGGTAACGAACAGAAAACTGGCCCACAGCGTCTGGTTGCGCTTCAGCCCACGGCCGGAAAAGTGCCGCGCCGGCAGGACGTGGACGGTGAGCTCATCGCTAACCGGAATCGCCTGCTGCCAGTCCGCTTCGGTAATCAGCGCCCCGTCCATTCCCCAGTAGCGCAGGTGCGACCCAACCCCCAGCGGCGTAATGACCCGCTTAATTTTCGGCAGCAGAGCGCGGATGGTGGCGTAATCCAGATGGTCGTAATGATCGTGGGAGACGATCAGCAGATCGATCTCCGGCATCCCTTCCGCCCGCCACGGATAATCGCCGGGGAAGGCTTTATTGATAAAGGAGAACGGCGCCGCGTAATCGCTGAACACCGGGTCGATCAGGATGCGTTTTCCCGCCAGCTGCAGATACCAGGAAGAGTGGCCGAGCCAGACCATCACGTCCTGCCCGAGGGGCAGCGTCGCCAGGTCGGTTTTCACCAGCGGCAGCGGCTGCGCGGGACGGGCGTTTTCCCGTTTGGTCATCAAAAAATCCCACCACGCCGCCAGCATATTTTTCTGCCCGGTAAATCCCGGCGTGGGCAGCTGGTTATGGAACTGGCCGTCCCGGTAGTGGGGAGACGCTTCCACCTGGCTAAGCTGTGCCCCCTGCGGCGCCTTACCAAAACCGGCATTGAGGACAAACGGCAATGTCGTTGCTGCTGCGAGTAACATGATGGCGACCACGCTGAAAGTGACACGGTTCATATCCTGACCAGACAAAAGCCCCCATCCCGGAGGCTTTATGATATAACTTGATTATGAGTGAGTACGCACTCATTATTAGGAATGTGATGAAAGTCGTCAAGACGATTTTCAATTTTTGCGTTCCGCCGTTGCAGCGACCTGGTCAGACGTGCAAAGATCGGCGGTTTGTTTAAACCTGCGTGAGGAAAAATGTAGTGGCTCGTCCAAAGAGTGAAGATAAAAAGCAAGCGTTACTGGAAGCTGCCGCCGCGGCTTTCGCCCAGTCCGGCATCGCCGCCTCAACGTCGGCCATCGCCCGCAGCGCCGGGGTTGCCGAGGGGACGCTGTTTCGCTATTTCGCCACCAAGGATGAGTTGCTCAACGAACTGTACCTCGCCATTAAGCTGCGCCTGGTGCGGATGATGATCGCCGGGCTGGATCCGGACGAAAAGCGCCCGAAAGAGAACGCGCGCAATATCTGGAACAGCTATATCGACTGGGGTGTGCGCAACCCGATGGAGCACAAGGCGATCCGCCGGATGGCGCTCAGCGAGCGCATCACGGACGAAACCCGCCGCCAGGTGAAAGAGAGCTTTCCGGAGCTCAACGAAATGTGCCAACTGTCGGTGAAAGAGATATTCCTCAGCGAAGCGTATCGCGCCTTTGGCGATGCCCTGTTTCTGTCGCTGGCGGAAACCACTATCGAATTCGCCAGCCACGATCCGCAGCGCGCCCGGGAGATTATCGCCCTTGGCTTTGAAGCCATGTGGAACGCCCTGCATGAGGCGGATGCCAAATGACGCCGGAAACGCTGCACCCCTGCGCCCACCGTATCGCCCTGACCTACCCGTTTACCGAGCACTGCTGGCCCTTTGGGCCGGAGTACGACGTGTTTAAGGTCGACGGCCGCATCTTTATGATCACCATGACCATTCGCGGCCGGGCGCTGGTCAACCTCAAGGCCGAGCCGCAGAAGTCGCTGCTCAATCAGGAAATTTATCGCAGTATCGAACCGGGCTACCATATGAACAAGAAACACTGGATCACGGTGGTGCCGGGTGACGACATCAGCGAGGATCTGCTGGCCGAGCTGATTGACGACTCATGGCATCAGGTGGTGAACAAGCTGAGCAAAAAAGCCCAGCAGCGCCTGCGTCCGCGCTGATTTTCAGCCAAACGCGATAAGTGTTATCGCATTTTTCACCCTTATCATTTGGCGATCTTCGCTATACTCTTCCTCTCCTGAACGCACCGGTAAGGTGCTGTAAACTGTGAGGAAGAGTTATGGATATCGTATCGGTCGCTTTGAAGCGCTATTCCACCAAGGCCTTTGACGCCACGAAAAAGCTGACTGCCGGGGAAGCGGAACAGCTGAAAACGCTGCTGCAGTACAGCCCGTCTAGCACCAACTCCCAGCCGTGGCACTTTATCGTCGCCAGCACCGATGAAGGGAAAGCCCGCGTGGCGAAAGCCGCCAGCGGTACCTACGTGTTCAACGAACGTAAAATTCTCGACGCCTCGCACGTGGTGGTGTTCTGCGCGAAAACCGCGATGGACGACGCCTGGCTGCAGCGCGTCGTGGATCAGGAAGAGGCCGATGGCCGTTTCGCCACCCCGGACGCAAAAGCCGCTAACCACAAGGGTCGCACTTTCTTTGCCGATATGCACCGCAAAGAGCTGAAGGATGACGATCAATGGATGGCGAAGCAGGTGTATCTCAACGTCGGCAATTTCCTGCTGGGCGTGGCGGCGATGGGTCTCGACGCCGTGCCGATTGAAGGGGTTGATTTTGCGATCCTCGATGAGGAATTTGACCTGAAAGCCCAGGGCTACACCAGCCTGGTGGTGGTCCCGGTCGGCCATCATAGCGTTGAAGACTTTAACGCCTCCCTGCCGAAGTCGCGTCTGCCGCAGTCGACGACCATTACCGAGATCTAATCTCCCCACAAGGCGCCTTTAACCGGGCGCCTGTGGTGTCGCTTGTCAGTGCCGGGTGGCGGCTACGCCTGACCCGGCCTACATAACCATGTCTATATCAGCTGGTTAGCCCTCACCTTAGGCCCGCGCAAGCGCAGCGCCGCCGGGCGCGTTAATTTAATAAAGTAAAACTTGCGGGTGCTTTATACCGCAGGCTAACGCGTATCGCGTTAAGGTATCCAGACTGGCGCGGGTGATATTGGCTTCCATTCTGGAGACCGTTGGCGCACTCACCCCCATCCTCTGCGCCACCTGGGCTCGGGTCAGCCCCGCCTGCTCGCGCCATTGCGCCAGCATAGTACGTAATCGATGTTGACGTTCTTGCGCATCGAACGCAGCCTGAACCTCAGGCTGGCTGAGCAGTTCCGTTTTTAACGTATCCCAGTCAATGATCTTTTTACTCATTGCGCATCTCCTCTAATCGCTTCAGCGCCAGGCGAATTTCCGATGACGGGGTTTTTTGCGTTTTCTTGACAAAAACCCGTAGCAGAAAGAGCGTCTTGCCTTGCTGAAAAACGTAAATCCCCCGCCCCTGTACCGAACCTAACGCCCGAATTTCGAATAGCCCCTACCCCAGCGGTTTACTATCAGGTTCTCTCAGCGCGGTGGGATTTTGGCGTAACTTGTCTAATTGCCTGATCATCTTCGCCTGGACAATGGCCGGAAGCGCCTGCAATTCCTTTTTAACGTCCACGTGCACAACCATTCTGAACATCAGACTCCCTTCCTCTAAATGTTAGCATATAAGGCAAATTGCCTTAAAGGCTAATTTTGCCGATGCCCGGCAAGCGTATGCGCATTTGCTGCCAATCGCAGAAAAACGTGCTGAAACTGGAATCATGGACGAAAAAAAGCCGCGACTTAGCGCGGCCTGAGTGGTTAGCGTTCTCAAAGCGAGGTTAGTTGTTCTCCACCTGCCTTTCACCCGCGTGCCAGATACGCTCGGCATAACGGCCAATCACCGCCAGCGAGACGGCAAGGATCAGGAAAAACAGCACCTTGTGCATCCCGTTCCAGAAAAACTCAAAGAAGCGGGTATAGAGATTGATCGCCAGGAAGGTTAACCCGAAGCCGCGCAGCATTGCGTCATCGGTTTTCAGACTGATAAAAATGCAGACGCCGGCCGCCGCGGCAAACAGCAGCCCCCACGGCAGGAGTCGCGCCTGGCTCACGTTGTACCAGCTGTCAGCGTCGTAATTGCCGAAAATCGACAGGATCCACAGCGCAATAAACAGATACGTGAGGCCCATCGCCTTGCTGACGGTAAACAGCTGCCGCTGGCGAAGCAGGGACTGCGCGCCGTAGCAGAGCGCCAGCAGCGCGCCGCCGAACAGGACGAAGCGAATCGGGTAGTTCATGCCCAGCCAGTAGGCGCCCCACCCCGAGATATAGCCGGTTTCCGCGCCAAACCAGTTGCCCAGCGCCAGCAGAAAAAAGAGCCACACCAGCCCGGAGCGGGCAGCATAGCCGATAGCACCGTAAATCACGCATCCGACCAGAAACAGCGGCGCGATATGGCCGCTGCCGTTATCCAGTCGTTCACCAAGCTGCCATAGCGCCACCGCGGTAAAGACAACGCCCAGAAACAAAATCGCCTCGGTGCTGTAGTGCCACTGCGTCTCCCGCCGCTGGCGGCGAAAACCCCAGGCGTAGCAGGCGACAGCCAGCAGCGCAGGCAGCAGGATCCGCGTCAGCGCCGAGCGGCTGAACAGGCTCAGCAGCCACGCCACCAGTTCATTGTCGGCGAACAGACTGCCCAGAGCAATCAGCACGCAGGTCAGCGCGGTCCAGAAGGCATAGCGGCTCAGACGCCGCCAGTCGAAGGGGGAGACGCGCAGCGTTTGCGCCAGCCGCTGGCTGTCCGCCGGGGTTAACTCCCCGCTGGCCTGCCAGGCGTTCAGCGCGCGCTGAATAATGCGCTGCTCTTTTCGGGTTACGTTCATAGGCATTCCTTGAGACTGATGACAAACCTGTTTTCGCTAATGTGCTCGCCTTTCTGCGGGTGGCAGTTGCGCCTGACCCGGCCTACGGTCCCAGCCTGGGGCTGCTGAAACTGCCGGTGTTGCGGCCTCAACATCGCTGAGACGTTCCCGGCAGGCCGGGGCAGCCCGCATGGATGCGGGCTGAGGGCCGTGTTTTGCACGGACGCTGCCTCGGCCCGACCCGAAGCCTGCAGGGATAAGTCGAAGGCACCACGCAGTGGCGATGTTGCTGGCCGGAGCCCGGGGGTGCAGGGGGCGGCGGCGACTGGCCGCCCCCTGTGCGCTCCCTGCGCCATGAGAGATATAACGCAGAAGACTAACCGGGAGCGCAATGTGCGCTGAAGTCGCAGATAACATACAGGACTTCCCGACAGTGCTTTCCCTCCCCTATTCCCGGGGGGAGAGGGAACCGTCCAGCAGCGCCAGCCGGGCAATACCCGAAGATGGCACATTGCCAGCCATCTGATTCCTTGTGATTAATGTTGGTCCAGCCACGCCAGCGCCTGCTCGCCCGCCTCGTCCATCGGCAGGTAGACCAGCAGGCGCGAACCGTTGCGCGGCGCCGAATACCAGTACATCTGCTGCAGGCTGAATCGCCCGAGCTGCGGGTGGTTAAAATGTTTAATCTGGTTTTCCACGCCGCGCACCTCGTAGCGCTGATGCCACAGCGCTTCAAACTCCGACGAGGCGGCGAAAAAGCGCGCCAGTTTGTTTTCCCATGCCGGATCGCCGCGGTGCTCGGCCATCGCGGCGCGGAAATAGGAGACGAAGGTCGGCAGCACATCGCGATTTTCGATCCGGCTGCGCCAGGTCTCATGGGTCAGATACAGATAAATGCAGTTGCGATCTTCTTCCGGGAGGGTGGCGAAATCGATGCCCATCAGGCGGCAGAAGCTGTCGTTCCAGGCCACAATATCAAAGTTCGGTTTCTGAATACTGGCGGGCTGCGGCATCAGGCTGTCCAGCATTCGCCGGGTGCCGGGGCTGATGCCTTCGCATACCGTCACCTGGGTCGCTTCCGGCGGGGTCAGCCCAGCGAGCACGAACAGGTGCCGGGTCTCGAGCGGGCTGCACTGCAGGGCATTCGCTACCCCCACCAGCACCGCTTCCGACGGATTCACCTCCCGCCCCTGCTCCAGCCAGGTGTACCAGGTGACGCCGACGTCGGCAAGCATCGCCACCTCCTCCCGGCGCAGACCCGGCGTGCGCCGGCGGCCCACCCGGGGCAACCCCAGGCGCTGCGGATCGAGGCTCTCACGCCGGGCGCGCAGAAACGCCCCCAGCTGTTTGCGCCGATCGTCCGGCACGGCGAACGTCGACTCTCGTTGCGGCATCGTGGTCATCACCCCTCCAGCATGGTAGTTCCAGTACCAGTATAGACAGGAACTGGTACCCGTTTAATTTATCGGTAATGCTACGTCGGTCTGCTGAATGACGCAATGGAGAACCCCATGAAAACGTCTGCTGTTTCACCCGGCCGCGCCGGTCTGTGGCTGCTGCTGGGCGGCCAGATGCTGCCGCTTATTGATACCTCGATCACCAATGTGGCGCTGGACGCCATCACCCACACCCTGGCGGCCAGCGCTACGCAGCTGGAGCTTATCGTCGCGCTCTACGGCGTCGCCTTTGCCGTCTGCCTGGCGATGGGCAGTAAGCTTGGCGATAACTATGGCCGCCGTCGCCTGTTTATGTGGGGCGTCGCTCTCTTTGGCATCGCTTCCCTGTTGTGCGGCATGGCGAACAGCATCAGCGCCCTGCTGGCCGCCCGTACCCTGCAGGGCGCCGGGGCGGCGCTGATTGTGCCGCAGATCCTCGCCACCCTGCACGTCACCCTCAAAGGCCCGGCCCACGCCCGGGCCATCAGCCTGTATGGCGGGATCGGCGGGATCGCGTTTATCGTCGGTCAGATGGGCGGCGGCTGGCTGGTATCGGCGGATATCGCCGGGCTGGGCTGGCGCAACGCCTTTTTTATCAATGTGCCGATCTGCCTGCTGGTGCTGGCCCTGAGCCGCCGCTATGTGCCGGAAACCCGTCGTGAGACGCCGTCGCGGATTGACTGGCAGGGTACCCTGTACCTCGCCCTCATCCTCTGCTGCCTGCTGTTCCCGATGGCCCTCGGTCCGGAGCTGCACTGGCCGCTGTGGCTGCAGCTGATGCTGGTGGCGGTCCTGCCGCTGCTGTTCGCCATGCGTCAGAGCGCCCTGCGCCAGCAGCAGCGCGGCGACCATCCCCTGCTGCCGCCGCGTCTGCTGCAGTTGACCAGCATCCGCTTCGGGATGGCCATCGCCCTGCTGTTCTTCAGCGCCTGGTCCGGCTTTATGTTCTGCATGGCGCTGACCATGCAGGAGGGGCTGGGGATGGCGCCGTGGCAGTCCGGCAATAGCTTTATCGCCCTCGGCGTGGCCTATTTTATTTCGGCGCTGTATGCCCCGCGGCTTATCGCCCGCTACAGCATGGGGCGGATCCTGTTGACCGGTCTGACGGTGCAGATCGCCGGGCTACTGCTGCTGTGCGCCACCTTCTCCCGCTTCGGCATCGCCACCACCGCCCTGACGCTGGTCCCCGCCACGGCGCTGATCGGCTACGGTCAGGCGCTGATCGTCAACAGCTTTTACCGGATTGGCATGCGCGATATCAGCGCCAGCGACGCCGGGGCCGGGAGCGCCATCCTCAGCACCCTGCAGCAGGCGACCCTCGGTCTCGGGCCGGCTATACTCGGATCGCTGTTCCTGGCGCTGGCCCGCCGCGGCGGCGGAAACTATCCGCAGGCGCTGATTGATTTTCTGCTGGTCGAGGTGGCCATGATGCTGTTGCTGGGGGCCATCGCGCTGTGGCTGCGCCATCATCTCAACCGACAGCCGGCGACGGCGGCGTCGTAATACCGGCGGCGGTAATTTGCATAATCGTTATCCAGCGGTCATCATACCCGCTGGATATTCAGGAGACGTTATGCAGGAATTAATATCGCAAATTGCCGCCTTAGGAATCGAAATAACCCCCACCCGCTCGCTGATGATTATCTTCGGCATTATCTTGTTCACCGCCGTCGTCGTGCATCTGATATTGCACAAAGTGGTCCTGCGCGCTTTTGAAAAACGGGCGTTGGCCAGCAGCCATCTGTGGTTGCAAATCATCACGCAGAATAAACTCTTTCACCGACTGGCCTTTACCCTGCAGGGGATCATCGTTAACGTGCAGGCGGTGCTGTGGCTGCAAAAAGGCAGCGAGGCCGCAGAAATATTAACCACCGTGGCTCAGCTATGGGTGATGATATATGCCATGCTGTCCTTCTTCTCGCTGCTGGATGTGATCTTAAAGCTGGCGCAGAAATTTCCCGCCGCCTCTCAGCTACCGCTGAAGGGGATATTCCAGGGAATTAAGCTGGTGACGGCGATTATTATCGGCATCCTGATTATTTCCCTGCTGATAGGCCAGTCGCCAGCGATCCTGATTAGCGGGCTCGGCGCCATGGCCGCGGTACTGATGCTGGTATTTAAAGATCCGATCCTTGGTCTGGTGGCCGGTATCCAGCTCTCGGCCAACGATATGCTCAAGCTTGGCGACTGGCTGGAGATGCCGAAGTACGGCGCCGACGGCGCGGTGATCGATATCGGCCTCACCACGGTCAAGGTACGCAACTGGGATAACACCATCACCACCATTCCGACCTGGTCGCTGGTCTCCGACTCATTTAAAAACTGGAGCGGGATGTCGGCCTCCGGCGGCCGCCGCATTAAGCGCAGCCTCAACATCGACACCACCAGCATTCATTTCCTCGATGAACAGGAGCAGCAGCGCTTGATCCGGGCGAAGTTGCTTAAACCCTATATGGATTCGCGCCACGAGGAGATTAGCGCCTGGAACCAGCAGTATGCCGGGGAGCAATCGGTCCTCAACGAGCGCCGAATGACCAATGTCGGCACCTTCCGCGCCTATCTGCAGGAGTATTTACGTCATCATCCGCGCATCCGCCAGGATATGACCCTGATGGTGCGCCAGCTGGCGCCGGATGCCAACGGCTTGCCGATCGAGATCTACTGCTTCACCAACACCGTGGTGTGGGCGGAATATGAGGGGATCCAGGCGGATATTTTCGACCATGTCTTCGCCGTGGTGGAGGAGTTTGGCTTACGCATTCATCAAACGCCCACCGGCAACGACATTCGCGCGCTGGCGGGGGCCTTCCCCCGCTAACCTCAGGCGCTGGCGCGGGCGATCACGCGCCAGTCCATCATCACCCGCTCGACGGCGGCGTCGGGATCGTCGATGCGTTTCATTAACAGATCCACCGCCGTGCGGCCGATCGCCCGGGAGGGCTGTTCAACGGTGGTCAGCTGCGGGGAGACCACTTCCGCCAGCTCGGTGCCGTCGAAGCCGATCACCGCGATATCCTCCGGCACTCGCAGCCCGGCCTGGTCAATCGCCCGCAGCGCCCCGGCGGCAAGGGAGTCCGATACGGCAAATACCGCGTCGGGCTTCTCATCTTGCGACAGCAGCTGCTCCATCGCCCGTTTACCGGCCGCCGCGCTAAGATCCTGCGCGTAGGTTACCTGCTGATACGCCAGACCGTGCACGTGCAGCACGCTTTTATAGCCGCGCTCGCGCAGACGAGCGTAGCGATAGCTGAGGTCGTGATTAATGAGCGCAATGCGCCGGCGGCCGCCGTCGGCCAGCCGGGACACCGCCCCCTGGGCCGCCTCGACGTCGTTAATCCCGACGCAGGAGATGCTGCCGGTGTCGGCATACTCCGCACACTGCACCCAGGGCGCATCGCCAATCATGGTGGTCAGTTCCGGCAGGCTGGAGAGCGCGTTCATGGTGATAATGCCATCGACCATTTTGCCGGAGAGCAGCTGCAGGCCGGAGGTCGAGCGGGCCAGATCCGACCCGGAGTTACACAGCAGAATGCGGTAGCCGTTCTTTTCCGCCTCTTCTTCTATCCCTTTCACCACCTCGGCGCAAAAGGGGTTAGCGATATTGGAGACCATCACCAGGATCATATTGCTGCGGGCGGTTCGCAGCTGTCGCGCCAGCAGGTTCGGCTGATAGTTGCTCTCTTTGATCGCCTGCAGCACGCGCTCACGGTTTTTGGCTTTTACCGTATCGCTGTTGTTCAGCACCCGCGACACCGTGGCCACCGAAACGCCGGCCAGACGAGCAATTTTCTGAATAGACATAAACCCTGCACTTCCTGCGATAGAGGTGGATCCTGCAGGCTATCATAAATGACCTCTGGTTGGCCTGCCAGCCTGGCGCGCAAGCGCGGCTCAGTAAGACGGTGTCTCGGGAAACTATTAATAATCAGGGCTTCTCTCCCGCCCCGTTAACGCGCATCCTTTTGCCGTTTCATATGCTTATTAGCGCAGGAGGCGCAACAGACCGCCTGCGCCCCATTTGTGCTTTTATGATTAAGGATGATATCCCCATGAGGCTCTCCACCGCGATTCTCGCCCTCAGCTGTGCCCTGGTAACGATCACCGGCTGCACCTCGTCAAAATCGTCACCGGAACGCCACGCCTATGCGTTCGTCGCCCACCGCTCCGATTTTGTCGGCGGCAACTTCACCGTCAACCGTCAGGAAAATTACCGTTTAAACCTGCCGACCTTCACGGCGATGTACGCCCGCGGCCAGCAGGATAAAGCCGCTGGCATGAGCGAAAGCGACGCCCGCCGCACCGCCGAGGCCATCAAACAGCAGGCGGCGCAGGGCACCCGCACCGAGCACGCTTTTACCGGCAACGCCAGCGACAAATGGGATAATGCGATGGAAAATAAAGATGCCGTCCTGTTCGGCAATGAGCTCTCCGGGGCCTATCTCGACGGCTATCTTGGGGTGAAATAACCCGGCGGCGCGCGTCCTGCGCCCCGCCAGAATTCAGCGTTCGACGCTCACCCAGCGCTGCTGCTGATGGCTTTTGACGATCGCCTCGATGATGTACATCACATCGGCGCCGTCGTCGAAAGCGGCGAAGCGCCGGGCCCCGGCCTCCGGCATCTTCCCGGCGCGCACAGCCTGATAAAAATGGCCCATCATATTCTTAAAGGCGTCCGGCCAGCCCTCAATATGGCCGCCGGGGTAATGGGCGCTGTCAGCGATCTCCGGCCGCAGCAGGCTGGGGTCGTCGCTGAGCCGCCGATCCGGCTGCTCGCGGTGGCCAATCCACAGCCGCTGGGGCACTTCCTGATCCCAGGCCAGAGAACAGCGGCTGCCGTTAATCTCCACCGCCAGACGGTTTTTCCGCCCGGCGCTCACCTGAGAGACCATAAAGCTGCCTTTGCTGCCATCGTCAAAACGCAACAGCACCGAGCCAAAGTCCTCGGTATCGACAGGCCGGGTTTCATATCCCTGCGCCTCGTGAACGGCGCTGAAGGTCGCTTTGCCATTCACTGGCGCTTTACGCGTCGGCCAGACGATAGACAGATCCGCCATCACCTCGACAATCCGCCGACCGGTCATAAACTGCACGGTATCGCACCAGTGGGAGCCGATGTCGGCCACCGTCCGCGACGCGCCGCCCTGCGCCGCATCAACCCGCCAGTTGTAGTCGGTCTCCAGCAGCATCCAGTCCTGTAAATAGCTGCCGTGCGCCGCGAAGATTCTGCCGACATCGCCATGGCGGATCATCGCCGCCGCCTGCTGGACCATGGCGAACTGGCGATAGACGAAGCTGACGCCGTGCACCACGCCGGCCCGGGCGGCAAACGTCACCAGCTCCCGCGCCTCCTCCGCCGTCATACACAGCGGTTTTTCGGAGAAGACGTGCAGCCCGGCGGCGAGGATCTGCCGGTTAATCTGGGCATGCAGATGGTTCGGCGTACAGTTATGCACCACCTGCAGCCCCGGGTGGGCCAGCAGCGCCTCCACGCTGTCGTAGGCATGGGCAATATTCAGCGCTCGCGCCTTGCGCTGCGCCGCCTCAAGGCTGCTGTCGCACAGCGCCACCACCTCGATATCCCCCAGCCGCCGCAGCGCCTCCAGATGCGCCGGACCAATAAACCCTGCCCCAATAATCGCGACCTGAATCATATTATTCCCTCCCGCCGGCGGCAAAGTCATCGAAGGCCCGCCCGGCAACGGGAATGATATGGCGACGAATAAACTCGCTGCCCTCGCGCGCGCCGGTCTCAGCGTCCTTCAGGCAGCACTCCCACTCCAGCACCGCCCAGCCGTCAAAATCATATTCGGTCAGCTTACTGAACACCCCTTTGAAGTCGATCTGCCCGTCGCCGGGAGAGCGGAACCGGCCAGCCCGCTGCTGCCAGGGCTGATAGCCGCCGTAGACGCCATTGCGCCCGTTGCGGCGAAATTCGGCGTCCTTGACGTGAAACGCTTTAATACGCGAATGATAGATATCGATATAGGTCAGGTAGTCCATCTGCTGCAGATGCAGGTGGCTCGGGTCATAGAGCATATTGCAGCGCGGATGGTTATCCACCCGCGCGAGAAAACGCTCAAAGGTCACGCCATCATGCAGGTCTTCGCCGGGGTGGATCTCATAGCAGACATCAACGCCCTGCTCGTCGAAGAGGTCCAGCAGCGGCCGCCAGCGCCGGGCCAGCTCGGCAAAGGCCTCATCCAGAAGCGGCTGATTATGCGGCGGCCATGGATAAAAAAAGGGCCATGCCAGCGCCCCGGAAAAGGTCGCATGGGCCTTCAGCCCCAGGCGACCGGAGGCCACCGCCGCCTGCTTGACCTTCTCCACCGCCCAGCGCTGGCGCGCCTGCGGATCGCCATGCAGCGCCGCCGGAGCAAAGGCGTCAAACGCTGCGTCATACGCCGGATGCACCGCCACCAGCTGTCCTTCAAGGTGGGTGGACAGCTCGCTGATCGCCAGCCCATGCTCCGCCAGGACACCGCTGACCTCGTCGCAGTAGGTCTGGCTCGCCGCCGCCCGCTCGACATCGAAAATCGCCGGGTGGTTGCAGGGGATCTGCAATGCCTTGTACCCGAGGCCGGCGGCCCACTGCGCTACCCCCTCCAGCGTGTTGAACGGCGCCTGCGGGCCGATAAACTGCGCCAGAAAAATGCCCGGTCCCTTAATCGTTTTCATACCCCCTCCTGAAAAATTAGTGCGGCTCTTTCTCGTTGTACTGGAAAGAGAAAAGGAAAATCAGTGCGATAACCGCAGCGGCCACCGCCGGGATCCACCAGAAGGTCACCCAGGCCTGCGGCACGCTCTGCCCGGCCACCAGATGGTTATACAGCGCGCCGGAGATCTGCGAGCCCAGCAGCATGCCGATCCCGTAGGTGAACATCACAATCATGCTCTGCGCCTGGCCTTTGACCTTCTCGCCCGCCACGCGGTCGGTGTAGATAAAGCCGACGACAAAGAAAAAGTCATAGCACACGCCGTGCAGCAAAATGCCGAGATAGAGCAGGAAGCGCCCCTCTTCGCTGACGCCGAGGGCGAAAAAGGCATAGCGCACAAACCACGCCGCCATGCCGATAAGCAGCATGTATTTCACCCCGAGGCGACGGAACAGCAGCGGGATCACCAGCATAAAGACGATCTCTGACATCTGGCCGAAGGACATCGCGGTGCTGACATCCTTAACGCCGGCATCCGCCAGATACGACGCGGTATAGGCGTAATAGGTACCTAACGGCACGGAAATTAAGGTGGCGCAGAGGGAGAAAATCAGGAAATGGCGCGTTTTCAGCAGCGCGAAGGCGTCCGCGCACAGCAGATCGCGAAACTGAACCGGCATGCCTTTGGCCGGCGCCGGGGTGTGGGGCAGCGTCAGGCTGTAGATCGCCAGCGCCACCGAACAGAGCGCCGCCAGGGTGAAGATGCCGGTGGTGTCAGAGATGCCGGTCACCCCGATGCAGATCCCGGCGATAATCCAGCCGATGGTGCCGAACACGCGGACCACCGGAAAGGTTTTATCGACGTTAGCCAGGCTGTGGAAGGCGATATTGTTGGTCAGCGCCAGGGTCGGCATGTAGCACAGCGTATAGCCGAACAGCAGGCCAATCAGCAGCGCACCGTTCTGCGCCACCAGCGCCTGGGGGACAAACCACAGGATCGCCGCCCCGGCCAGGTGCATCACCGCCATCACCTTCTGCGAGGCGAAAAAGCGATCCACCAGCATCCCCAGCACAAAGGGAGACAGGATGGAGGCGATCGGCCCGGCGGAGAACGCATCGCCGATCAGCAATGACATCTCATAGCGGGTCATGACCAGCCCCAGGGTCACCGACCAGCTGCCCCAGATAAAGAACTGCATAAACATCATTAACGACAGCCGCGGCACCAGAAAACGGTGGCTCACGCGGACACTTTCCCGACCTTCTGTTGTTGTGACCATGTTGCTCGCCCTCAGAAAAGTAATCGATTACAAAATCGCTCAAAACAAAAGTAATCGATTACAAAAAGAAGATCGCCAGGCAAATGCGCCACCTGCGAAGAGGATCACAATAAAAAGGCAGGCAGCCCCGCCGGACGGCGGGGCATCTCGCTTACGCCGGGCGGCGCAGCAGTTTGAAGGCGATAAACAGGAACAGGATCCACACCGGCAGCAGGATCGCCGACAGGCGCATCCCGTCGATCGTGCACATCAGCGCCAGAATCAGCCCAAGGAAAGCAATGCAGAAGTAGTTGCTGGCGGGCGCCAGCAGCGCTTTAAACTTCGACTCACGCCCTTTGCGGCGCTGGGCGGCGCGGAACTTCAGATGCGCCATGCAGATCATGATCCAGTTCAGCAGCAGCGTCGCCACCACCAGGGCCATCAGCAGTCCCAGCGCTTCATGCGGCAGCAGGTAGTTCAGCACCACCACCAGCGAGGTGATAATCCCCGAGAGCAGCAGAGAGTTCACCGGCACGCCGCGCTTGCTGACGCGGGCGAGGAACGTCGGCGCATTGCCCTGCACCGACAGGCCGAACAGCATCCGGCTGTTGGAGTACACGCCGCTGTTATACACCGACAGCGAAGCCACCAGAATGACGAAGTTCAGCGCGGACGCCACCAGGTTGCTGTCGAGATGATGGAAAATCATCACAAACGGGCTGCTGTCGGATTTGATCTCCACCCATGGGTAGAGCGCCAGCAGCACCACCAGCGAACCGATATAAAACAGCAGGATACGATAAACCACCTGGTTGACCGCTTTCGGAATGCTCTTTTCCGGATTTTGCGCTTCCGCGGCGGTGATACCGATAAGCTCCAGCCCGCCGAAGGAGAACATGATCACCGCCAGCGACAGGATAAGACCGTGCCAGCCGGTGGCGAAGAAACCGCCGTGCTTCCACAGATTATCGAAACCCGCCTTGCTGCCGCCGTGGCCGCCAAACAGCATCCACAGGCCAAAGGCAATCATGCCGATAATCGCCAGCACTTTTATCAGCGCGAACCAGAACTCCGCTTCGCCATACAGGCGCACGTTGACGAGATTGACGGCGTTAATAATGAGGAAGAAGGCCGCCGCCCAGATCCAGGTCGGAACGTCGGGCAGCCAGTACTGCATGTAGATCCCGGCGGCGGTCAGCTCCGCCATTCCCACCAGCACGAACATCACCCAGTAGTTCCAGCCGGACAGGAAGCCGGCGAATGGGCCCCAATATTTGTAGGCAAAGTGGGCAAAGGAGCCGGATACCGGCTCTTCCACCACCATTTCGCCCAGCTGGCGCATGATCAGAAAAGCGACAATCCCGGCCACCGCGTAGCCCAGCAAGACCGCCGGGCCAGCCATTTGAATCGCCGGACCAATGCCGAGAAACAGGCCGGTGCCAATCGCGCCGCCAAGGGCGATAAGTTGAATGTGTCGGTTCTGTAAACCGCGATGAAGCGTCGGGCCGCTCTCTTCTACGGCATCCGACGACGTTGACGCGTCTTTCACGTCGTTCCCCTGTGTGTTTTTGCGAAGGGGCACCTTTTATCACTTAGGGGGGATTGTCGCAAGTTGCGTGGGGCTATGGCGGCGGCTAGATTCCCCCCACGCTTGCACGATCCCAGGCCGGGCAAGGCGTCGTCGTCCGGCACATACGCGGCTGACTACCCGCTCTCTTTGCCCGCTGGCGCTGCGCTTACCGGGCCTACGTAGACGCCTGTAGCCCGGTCAGGAAAACTTAATATCGCACCATCACCGACTTCAGCTCCGTGTAGTCATCGATAAACGCGCTGCCGAATTCGCGACCGATGCCCGAGCCCTTCATGCCGCCGAACGGCACCGCCGGGTCGAGGAAGGTATGCATATTGACCCACACGATGCCGGCGTCTATCGCCTCCGAGTAGCGCAGCGCCAGGCGAATATTATCCGACCAGACGCTGGCCGCCAGGCCATACGGCGAGGCATTCATCCGCGCCAGCGCCTCGTCTTCACTGTGATAGCCGATAAAGCTGCACACCGGGCCGAAGGTCTCCTCGCGCATCAGGGTGCTCTCTTCACTGCGCACTTTGACCGCCGTCGGCTGCAGGAAATAGCCCTCCCCCGGCAGGGCTTCGCCGCCGCAGACGATGGTATCGCCCTCGTCGCGTGCGGTCTGAATGAGCCGCAATACTTTTTCATGCTGCTGGCGGTTGGCCAGCGGCCCCATCAGCGTGCGCTCATCCAGCGGCGATCCCGGCGCGAAGGCGCTGAGTCTTTCTTTCAGCAGCGCCAGCACCGCATCCAGTTTGCCCTGCGGCAGATAAAAGCGCTCCGCGGCGGCGCAAATCTGCCCCTGGTTCAGGTAGCCGGCTTCAAGAATGCCGTTGACCATCGCCTCCGGCGTCAGGTCGTCAAGAAACAGCGCGGCGTTTTTGCCCCCCAGCTCAAGGGTGACCCGTTTACCGAAAGCGCCAGCCGACTGCTGGACTTTCTCGCCAGTAGCCACCGAGCCGGTGAAGCTCACCTTGGCGCAGGCCGGATGGGTAATCAGCCGCTGAGCAATCTCGCCGCCGGCGCCGTTGACCACGTTAATCACCCCGTCAGGAATACCCACCGCTTTCGCCAGCTCCGCCACGCGCAGCAGCGTCAGCGGCGTATACTCACTCGGCTTGAGGACGATGGTGCAGCCGCAGACCAGGGCCGCCGCCAGCTTCCAGACGGCAATCATGATGGAGAAGTTCCACGGCACGATGCCCACCACCACCCCCAGCGGCTGGCGGCGGGTGAAGGCGGTATATTTCTCCCCGGCCATCGACGGCAGCGACACATCCAGCGTTTCGCCGGTCACCTTACCTGCCCAGCCGGCGAAGTAGCGCAGGAACGCGACCGATTGATCCAGCTCTAACATCCGCGCCAGGGTGATGGTCTTACCGGAGCAGAGACTTTCCAGCTGCGCCAGCGCTTCGCGATGCTCAGCCAGGGCATCCGCCAGCTTCAGCAGCAAGGTTCCGCGCGCCAGCGTCGGCATTTCGCGCCACTGACTAAACGCCAGGCGGGCGCTCTCTACCGCGCGGTCCGCCTGGTCGCTATCCGCCGCGGTGACCTCGGCGATCGCCCGCCCGGTGGCCGGGTTGATCACCGCAAACGGCGCGCCGCGGCCCGCCTCTCGCTCACCGGCGATAAACTGCCCGTGCGGCTGGCGTAAAAAGGCGGTCACTTCCGCCAGTAAGGTTATCTCGCTCATCGTCAGTACCCGTTTTTTCAGCAACGTTGGCCCATCACAGCACGGCTTCCCGCCGCCGCCCATCGTTCTAAAGAACGTCATTCTTCCGGACGATATTCAACGCCCGCGCGGCGTGCTGTGATGAGGAACTTGAGCGAGGCAAGACCACAGGGTAACGCGA
This sequence comes from Klebsiella sp. C283, assembly GCF_048822555.1. Lineage (NCBI taxonomy): Bacteria > Pseudomonadati > Pseudomonadota > Gammaproteobacteria > Enterobacterales > Enterobacteriaceae > Klebsiella > Klebsiella sp. C283. The sequence goes on along the minus strand of NZ_JBMEZS010000001.1, from coordinate 71,642 downwards.
TGAACATCAAAATCGATGCGCTGAACTACTACGGCGCGACGAAGAAATACCACCTCCATTTTCCGGCGCTGCGGGAAGATATTGAAGCCGACGTGGTGATTATCGGCGGCGGCTTCTCCGGCATTAACACCGCCCTTGAGCTGGCGGAACAGGGCATCACTAACGTGGTGGTGCTGGAAGCGCGCCATCTCGGCTACGGTGGCACCGGGCGCAACGGCGGCCAGGTGATGGCCGGTATCGGTCACGATATCGAAGCGGTAAAAAAGCACGTCGGCAAAGAGGGGCTGGAGACGCTGTTTAAAATCGCCAACCTCGGCGCAGGCATCATTCGCGAGCGCATCCGCAAATACAACATCGACGCCGATTTCGTCCCCGGCTACGGCTACCTCGCCTATAACCAGCGGCAGCTCAAAACGCTGCGCCAGTGGGAGAAAGAGTTTAAGGCCGCCACCCCGGATGAAGATATCGAACTGTATACCGGGAAAGAGGTGCAGCAGGTGGTCGGCTCCGAGGTCTACTGCGGCGCGCTGAAACATATGGGCGGCGGGCAGATCCATTCGCTCAATATGCTCCTCGGTTCGGCGCAGGCCGCCCATTCGCTGGGGGTAAAGATCTTCGAATCCTCGCCGGTGGTGGAGGTGAATTACGGCAAACAGGTGCGGGTACGGACCGCGATGGGCAGCGTCAAAGCCGCCAAACTGCTGTGGGCCTGCGACAGCTTCCTCAACAATATGGAGCCGGAGATCTACAACAAAACGCTGGTCACCTACTCCTACCAGGTATCGACCGAGCCGCTCTCCGATGAACTGATCGAGCGCATCAGCCCGCTGCGCGGCGCCTTCAGCGATATTCGCCCGGTGATTAACTACTACCGCGTCACCCGGGAAAACCGCCTGCTGTTCGGCAGCGCCACCCGCTTTGTGGAGTATACGCCGAACGATTTCGCCGCCTGGAACCGCACACTGCTGGCGGAGGTCTTCCCCTATTTGAAGGATGTGAAGATCGATTTCGCCTGGGGCGGGCCGATGGCCTGTAGCGCCAACCTGTTCCCGCAGATCGGCACCCTACGCGATCACAACAACGTCTTTTACGTCCAGGGGTACTCCGGCTTCGGCGTCACCCCGTCGCACATCGTGTGCAAAATCCTCGCCGAAGGGATCAACGGCGGTTCCGACCGCTATCGTCTGCTGAGCAGCATCCCCCACGCGACCATCCACGGCCGTGACAGCCTGCGCTTGCTATTAGTCACCGCCGGAAAACTGATGCATCAAACCGCCGGTTTCTGGAAAGGCCGGAGTTAACCAGGAGAACGCTATGCACGCTTTTAAACTTAAACACCCGGTGCCCGACCTGCAGCCGATCGGCAGCGTCAGCCTGCTCGGCGCGACGCCGACCGCCGGCGACCCGCAGGTGGCAGGGGCGATGATCTACGGCGAGCCGCAGGATGCCTTTACCTGCGGACTGTTTTCGTCCACTGAGGGGAGCTTTACCATGACCTATCCGTTTACCGAACACGCCACCGTGCTGGAAGGCGAAGTGGAGCTGACCGTCGCCGGCGGCGAGCCGCAGCGCTTTGCGCCGGGCGACAGCTGGTTTGTTAAACAGGGTACCGAAGTGGAGTGGAAAATCCTGACGCCGCGCTTTGTGAAGCACTACCTGGCGAACGTCGAGACGCGCTAACGCGCTGCGCTTGCCCGGGCCGGGGGGACGAATGCCGTCGCCAGGCCGGGTCAGGCGCCAGCCGCCACCCGGCAGAAACAGGCGCAATGTGGCAAGACGGATGGCCCCGGTTTTCGGGGTCATGTTGTTTATCCACCCTCACATTCATCGACGGCGTCACAGAATCATGCGCCGCCCTCCACCTTCCGGACGATATTCGTTGAGCAGGATGCCCGCCTAAATTATGACTATCCGGGAGTGGCGCTGGCTATTCCCTGCCCTCCCCCACTATTGTGCAGAGGTTGACTATGTTTAGTAACAGACTTGCCAGCCATCTTGAGCGCGGGGTCGTCGGCTTCCCGACCACTCTCGCCAGCTCCGTCGGGCTGATTATGGCCAGCCCGGTGATCCTGACGGTCACCAGCGGCTTCGGCATGGGCGGTGATACCTTCGCGCTGGCGGTGCTGCTGGCCTTTATTATGATGCAGGCGCAGGTCACCACCTTTGCCGAGGCGGCGACGCTCATTCCTACCACCGGTTCGGTGTACGACTATATCTCCTGCGGCATGGGACGCTTCTTCGCCATTACCGGCGCGCTGTGCGCCTATCTGATCGTGCATATTTTCGCCGGGACGGCGGAGACGATCCTGGCCGGCATTATGGCGCTGGTGAACTTCGAATCGATCAACGCCCAGATGGCCGCTCACCAGAACACCTGGATGGTGGGCGTCGGCATGGTGGTGGTTTTCGGCCTGCTGAACGCCATCGGCGTGGAAATCTTCGGCAAGGTCGAAGTGGTTCTGACCTTCGGCATGTGGACCACGCTGACCATTTTCGGCCTGTGCGGCATTTTTATGGCGCCGGTCACCCACCTTTCCGGCTGGTTCGGCACGCCGCTGAACGTCAGCGATATCCATGGCCTGTTCGGCTATATCGGCATGGCGATGTTTATGTTCGTCGGTTGCGAACTGGTGACGCCGATGGCGCCGGAGATCAAACAGGCTCACCGTACCATTCCGCGGGCGATGGCGCTGGGCCTGCTGGGGGTCGCCAGCTGCATGTTTATCTACGGGGCGGCGATCAACCGCCAGGTGGAGAACACCGTGCTCGACGCGGCCAACAACGTCCATCTGCTGGATACGCCGATGGCGATCCCGGCCTTCGCCGAGCGGGTGATGGGCCACGCCGGCCAGTACTGGCTGGGGGTCGGGCTGCTGCTGGCGGGCTGCGCCACCATCAATACGCTGATGGCCGCGGTACCGCGCATTATTTACGGTATGGCGCTGGACGGCGCGCTGCCCCGCTTCCTGACCTGGCTGCATCCGCGCTTTAAAACGCCGGTGATCGCCATCGCCATCGGGGTGGCGATCCCCTGCCTGCACGCCTGGTATCTGAACGGCGATCTGGACCGCATCGTGCCGCTGATCCTCGCCGCGGTCTGCGCCTGGGGCGTCGCCTATCTGCTGGTTACTCTGTCGGTGGTGATGCTGCGCATTCGCCGCCCGGACCTGCCGCGCGCCTACCGCTCGCCGTGGTTCCCGCTGCCGCAGATTATCTCCAGCGTCGGAATTATCATCGCTATCGTCAATATCACCCCGCCGGGGATGGACAGCCGCCAGGTGCTGGTGCCGTTCGGCATTATGCTCGGCCTGACCGCCGCCTACGCCCTGTTCTGGACGGTGTGCGTACAGCGCGTCAATCCGTTCAAGCCGCTGGTGGTGGAAGAGGTGGTCGACCGCGCCATCAGCAACTACGAAAAACAGACCCGCGGGGAGATGACGCCAGATGTCCTCCGTCCCCTGGTTTGAGACGCCGTTAATGAACGCGGTGCAGCGCGATCTGGCCGGCTGGCCCTGCGAAAAGCTGAGCGAGCGCAGCGCGCTGCTGCGATTGAACGACGCCACCGCCGTCACCTTCAGCGTGCGTCAGAAGCGGCTGTTTATGGCCAGCATTCACAGCTGCGAATTTGTCGTCGCAGGGCCGGTCACCCGGCCCGTGCGCGGTCACATTCGCGCCCATCAATCCGGCTGGTGGAAACGCCAGCCGATCCGCTTTATCGGCGGCAAAGGCAGCGAGGAACTCGCCGGCTATCTCAACGGGTTTCCTAATCTCCAGCAGACCCTAAGCGAACTGGACTACCGCCGCTTTTCGTTGACCTTTGACGGTAACGGCTGGCGCTGCAGTATTGAACCCTGGGCCGCCAGCGAAGTGGTCTGTAAAATGCCGCCGCTGCGCCGTTATCTGCGGCTGGAAGCGCAGCAGCGGATGCTGCTGCTCAGCGTGCTGGCGATGATCAATCAGGCAGTCAGTCAGTGGATGCGCGGTGAAATCGTAGATGAGAAAGCATTTTCTTCCCCGCCATCACAGCGGGGAAGCTGAGCCGGTTTACTGCAGGCCAAACCGTTGCGCCAGCCGATCGATGGCCTGCCTCTGGAACTGCGCAAACTCCGCCCGCGGCTGCTGCTGCTGAATAAATTCCAGCAGCGGATCCTGGACCGCGGTGCGAATGCCGCTCAGGGCCTCCATCACCGCCAGGCCGCAGAACGGCACGTAGGATTCGGCGTAGCCGCCCTCGTGCACCATCACCAGTTTCCCGCCGCACAGACGATCCGCCGCCTGCTGCACCAGCCCGGTCATCGCCCGGAAGCTGTCGCTGTGCAGCTGCATCCGCGCCAGCGGGTCCATGGCGTTGGCATCATAGCCGCAGGCGATAATAATCAGCTCCGGCTCAAAGCGCGCCAGCGCCGGAATAACGATGGTTTCCAGCGCATAGCGCCAGCTGTCGTCCCCCGCCCCGGCCAGCAGCGGAATATTGATGTTGTAACCTTCGCCCGCGCCCGCGCCGCGATCGTCCTCACCGGCATAACCGGGTGGGAAGCAACCGTCCTGATGCAAGGAGATAGTCAGCACGTCGTCGCGCTGCAGGTAGATATGCTGGGTGCCGTTGCCGTGATGAACGTCCCAGTCAATGATCGCCACCTTGCCGAGCCCCAGCAGCGCTTTCGCCCGCTCGACGGCAATCGGAATATTGGCGAGGAAACAGAAGCCCATCGACTGGTCCGGCAGGCAGTGGTGTCCAGGCGGTCGCGACAGCGAATAGGCATTATCCAGCTCGCCCTTCAGCACCGCTTCCACCGCCGCGCAGGCCAGGCCGGCGGAGAGACAGGCGATTTCATAACTGCCCGGCCCCAACGGCGCCTCTTTGCCCAGCATGCCGCCGCCGTTATCGCTTATCGCCTTGAAGCGCTCAAGATAGCTGTCGGGATGGATCCGCCGCAGGTCCGCAAGGCTTGCCGGCGCCGCGCTGCGCAGCGCCAGCTGCGGCGTCAGCCCGGAGACGTCCATCAGGTTTTTCATCCGCCGTTTGGTCTCCGGTGATTCGGCATGACCGCCGCCGGCGGGCGGTTGCACCCACCCGCCCACCGGCAGCGTCACCGCGTGCAGACCGGTACTGTGCCAGAAACAACGTTCATCAAAGAAGAAACCGGTTTTTCTTTTCACTCTATCCTCCCGTTGGCTAAGCCTTTGCCGGCGGCCGACGCCGCCGCAATCAAAATCAGTGACAGCAGCGCGCAGCCCCCTGCCGCCAGCAGCAGCGGATCGGCGCTGGCAAAATGCTGCAGTAAAGCCCCGGCTAATGCCGGACCGGCCGCCATGCCGCCGCCGATCACCAGATTAATGCTGTTCATCAGCCGGCCGTTGTTATCGAGCCCGGCGACGCGGGCGAGAATAAAGGGCAGCACGAAGGTCCAGGTGAACTTAAACAGCAGCGCCGCGATGGCGTAGCGCGCCAGCAGCGGCTGGCCGATCAGCAGCCCGACGCTGAGGATCAGCAGGCCGTAGCCCAGCCACACCGGCAAACGATCGGCCCGCCGGGTGCCGCGCAGGGCCGCGCCCCCCGCGCCGATAATGCCGCACACCGTCGCCGCCGCCAGCACCAGGCCGACCTGCGTCGGGCTCAGGCCCGCCGCCGCGCCGAGGGTGCCGATAAAAGTCCACACCGCGCTAAGGCTGATATAGAAGGTCAGCACCGCGAGGACCGCCAGCGCCTGACGCCACAGCGCCGTCGGCGGCTGCTGGCGTGAGACGGACAACGGTTGAAAGCGCGGCGGGAAAGCCGACACCAGCGGCAGGCAGCAGAGCATAATGGCGGCGAGGATCAGATAGACCACCTTGAGGCCAAAGCTGGCAAACAGCCCGGGCAGCACCAGCAGGCCAAGCATCCCCAGCAGCAGTTGCCCAAGCACCCAGAAGGCGTAGACTCGCGACGGGTTCGAGGTTCCCGCCGCGCAGCTGATGCACAGAATCATCAGCGTGCCGCCCGCCAGCGAGGCGAGAAAGCGCACCGCCAGCAGCGTCTCATACTGGGTCACCGCCGCCGAGGCGAGATTGGCTGTCAGAAACACGACCCCGGCCGTCAGGGCGACCCGCCGCCAGTCGAGGCGACTCATCCACCACCACGCCGGCAGCGTCGCCAGGCTCATCGCCCCCAGTTCCGCCGAGAACAACCAGCCGATCTGGCCGGGTTTTAGCTGCCATTCGCTGGCCAGCTGCGCCGCCACCGCCGGCGCGGTCATCAGAATACCAGGCGCAATAGCGGCGAAAATCACAATCGCCGCCAGCAAACGCAGGGACACGACCAGCCCGGCGGGCCGGGAAAGCGCATGTTCAGTGAGAGGGGTACTCGACATCGTAGGGCGTGCTCCGGTCAAAAAAGCCTCCCCCCGGAGGGGTCTCCAGGGAGTGATACCCACAGGCATCAGGAAAACGCCGTGCTGCCACGGCGCGCGCGGGATGCGATAGTCAGATCACAGATGCAGCGTACGCTGAGCGGCCGGCATCCAGGTTCGGGAAACGAGTTCAGTACGATTGACCACTTCGGTCTTAGCGAAAATATTGCGCAGGTGCGTTTTCACCGTCGAGAGCGAGATATCCAGCCGGCGGGCAATCAGCTTATTGCTGGCCCCTTCGCGCACCATGCCGACGATTTCCCGCTCTTTGGCCGTCAGGATGGCGGGCAGGTCATCTTCGTCCTGCAGGCAGTCGCGGATCGCCAGCTCCACCAGCGGCAGCACCGCCTGGGCCCGATGACGCTCTTCGCTGGAGAAAGGCACGTCGCGCATCAGCGAGATACCGGCGACGATCCGCCGCTCGCGGCGAATAAAGATCTCGGTCATGTCGCGCACATTATTCGGCAACATAAATTCATGATAATAATGCCGGTTGCGGTCGCAGAGCCGCGGCGTCATCGCCGCCATGGTGGTGTTCTGGTGGCTAAAGCGCGACGGCAGCAACGGATCCAGCGGCTGGAAGTTTTCCAGATATTGTTGGTGCGTATTATCAGAAATATTATGCAATATATAGTTTTCGGGTTTTAACCGATTATTTACTCGATAAAATACCGCCGAAGACAGTGGAATTAACTGGGAAATAGTCTGTAAACAACGGGCTATTATCGCATCATTACGGCTGGCTTTTAACAAAGCAGACATGATAGGGCCTCCCCGTCGAGGTGCTGGTACATGAAACATGAATGACTACCGATTATTGAAGCATACATTTCACATTTAAGTAACACAATCATTAACATATTAACAGTGTGATAGCCGTTACAAAATTTTCAGCAATCCATTGTTATATAAAGCATTTAAAAAACACACCCGCCATGCTTTACGATAGCGGCGTTAAAACATAAACAAAAAAGATTAACACCCGGCGGACAGGCCCCAGGTGATAAAAAAACCCTATCCCGGACGCGTCTCTCTCATCCTTAAGAACGATGGATTTCTGTTTTTTTTCACTTATACCTCTAACAGGATGCAATTAATTTTCGCCGCGGCTTAATCATGTGATTACGCCTGACCCGCTGTTGCCAAAATAATATCAACAGCGCCGGTCATTAACCGAGGATAAGCCGATGCTGAATATCGCCGCCCTGCGCCAGCAGCAAATTCCGCTGGCCGCTGAGCCGCGCTCGCCGGTGCCGTTTCATATTCTGATGAAGCCGATTGGCCCCGCCTGCAATCTCGCCTGCCGCTACTGCTATTACCCACAGGATGAAACGCCGGTCAACAAGATGGACGAGGCGCGGCTGGAGCAGTTTATCCGCCGCTATATCGCCGCCCAGCCCGCCGGCGCGCGAGAAATCAACTTTGTCTGGCAGGGCGGCGAGCCGCTGCTGGCCGGCCTGAGCTTCTACAAAAAAGCGCTCGCCCTGCAGGCGCGTTATGCCCCCGACGGCGTCACCATCAGCAACAGCCTGCAGACCAACGGCACGCTGATCAACGACGCCTGGTGCCGGCTGTTTCGCGAGCATCGCTTTATTATCGGCTTGAGCCTCGAAGGCAGCGAAGCGCTACAGGACCAGCATCGTCCGGATAAACGCGGCCGGGCCACCTGGCCGGCGGCGCTGCGCGGCATCGACCTTCTCCACCAGCATCAGGTGGAGTTTAACCTGCTGGTGGTGGTGCATAACGAGATGGCGGCGCACGCGGCGGCGATTTATGACCGGGTGGTCAGCCTCGGCGCGCGCTATCTGCAGTTTCAGCCGCTGATGAGCGAAGGCGCAGCGCTGCGCGAGGGCTATCAGCTGAGCGCCGATAACTGGGGGCGTTTTATGGTCGGCATCTGGCGGCAGTGGCAGAAGCGCTGCGACAAGGGGCGGGTGTTCGTCATCAATATCGAGCAGGCGTGGGCGCAGTACTTCACCCACACCAGCGGCAGCTGCGTGCACAGCGCCCGCTGCGGCAGCAATCTGGTGATGGAGCCCGACGGAGAGCTCTACGCCTGCGATCATCTGATCAACGCCGAGCATCGGCTGGGCCGCCTCGATGAGCAGACGCTCGCCGCCGCGGTCGACGCCTCGGTGCAACTGCCTTTCGGTCAGCAGAAAAGCCTGCGCCGCGAATGCCAGACCTGCGCGGTCAAAATGGTCTGCCAGGGCGGCTGTCCGGCGCATCTCAACGCCGCGGGCAACAACCGCCTCTGCGGCGGCTACTACCGCTTCTTTAGCGAAATTCTTGCGCCCGTGCGCCCCTTTTCCCGCGACCTTCAAGGGCTGCAAGCCTGGCGGGCCGCGTTTGTCGGGGCCGCGCATCCGGCGTAGCCCGTTGCTCTGAAGCTATCCCTTTGAAACAGGAGAATCCGTTGTGAATAAAACAGCCATGGCCGCGGCGGTCAGTGTCATCCTCGCCGGCGGCGCGCACGCCGCGCAGCAGGAGCGTCCGAACGTCATCGTCATTATCGCCGATGATATGGGCTACTCGGACATTAGCCCCTTCGGCGGCGAGATCCCCACCCCCAACCTGCAGGCGATGGCCGAGCAGGGGATGCGCATGAGCCAGTATTACACCTCGCCGATGTCGGCCCCGGCGCGCTCCATGCTGCTCACCGGCAACAGCAACCAGCAGGCCGGGATGGGCGGCATGTGGTGGTATGACAGCACTATTGGCAAGGAGGGCTACGAGCTGCGGCTGACCGACCGCGTCACCACCATGGCCGAGCGCTTTAAAGACGCGGGGTATAACACTCTGATGGCCGGCAAGTGGCACCTCGGTTTTGTTCCCGGCGCCACGCCGAAGGACCGCGGCTTTAACCACGCTTTCGCCTTTATGGGCGGCGGCACCAGCCATTTTAACGACGCTATTCCGCTGGGTACCGTTGAAGCGTTTCACACCTACTACACCCGCGACGGCGAGCGCGTCTCCCTGCCGGACGATTTCTACTCCAGCGAGGCCTACGCCCGGCAGATGAACAGCTGGATTAAAGACACGCCGCAGGAACAACCGGTCTTCGCCTGGCTGGCCTTTACCGCCCCGCACGACCCGCTGCAGGCGCCTGACGAATGGATCAAGCGCTTCAAAGGCCAGTATGAGCAGGGCTACGCCGAGGTCTATCGCCAGCGTATCGCCCGCCTGAAAGCGCTGGGGATTATCCATGACAACACCCCGCTCCCGCACCTTGAGCTGGATAAAGAGTGGGACGCGCTGACCCCGGAGCAGCAGAAATATACCGCGAAAGTGATGCAGGTCTACGCGGCGATGATCGCCAATATGGACGCGCAGATCGGCACCCTGATGGAAACGCTGAAGCAAACCGGTCGCGATAAAAACACCCTGCTGGTGTTCTTAACCGACAACGGCGCCAACCCGGCGCAGGGCTTCTACTACGAATCCACCCCGGAATTCTGGAAGCAGTTTGACAACAGCTATGACAACGTTGGCCGCAAAGGCTCGTTTGTCTCCTACGGTCCGCACTGGGCCAACGTCAGCAACGCCCCTTACGCCAACTATCACAAAACCACCAGCGCTCAGGGCGGCATTAACACCGACTTTATGATCGCCGCCCCCGGGATTACCCGCCACGGTAAAATCGACGCCTCGACGATGGCGGTGTATGACGTGGCGCCGACCCTGTATGAATTCGCCGGTATCGATCCGAACAAATCGCTGGCGAAGAAGCCGGTGCTGCCGATGATCGGCGTCAGCTTTAAGCGCTATCTCACCGGCGAAGTGCAGCAGCCGCCGCGCGGGAACTACGGCGTCGAGCTGCATCATCAGGCGGCGTGGGTCGATGGCGAATGGAAGCTGCGGCGGCTGGTGCCGCGGGGCTTCACCGCCGGCGACGCGCCGTGGCAGCTGTTTAATCTGCACGACGATCCGCTGGAAACTCATGACGTCGCGGCCCAACACCCCGATCGGGTCAAAGCGATGAGCGAAGCCTACGAGGCGTTCGCCAGACGCACCATGGTCACCCGGGCGCAGGGCAAAATGATCGATTACGTCGGCATCGACAGCAAGACCGGACGCTATCTGGCGGTCGACCCCGCCACCATGAAGCCGGTTCCGGCGCCGCAGGCGATCCCGGTGAGCGAGCTCCATTAACCGACCCGGCTATCGTTCTTCCGGGCGATAGCCGGGAGCTGGCGCGCTTTTTAAGGTAACCGGAAACCCCATTACAGGAGAGAGCGAATGGCGAGAGTCGTGGTGATCACCGGCGGCGGAACCGGAATTGGCGCCGCCTGCGCGCGGCTGATGCGCGCCGCGGGCGACCGGGTGTTTATTACCGGACGGCGCGAGGCGCCATTGCGGGCGGTCGCCGATGAGACCGGCGCTACGGCGCTGATGGGCGATGCCGCCGACGGCGAGGCGTGGCGCCAGCGGCTACTGCCGGCCATTCTCGACCAGGCCGGCGGTATTGATGTCCTCATCTGCAGCGCCGGCGGGATGGGCAACAGCCCCGCCGCCGATACCAGCGACCGCCAGTGGCGCGAGGCGCTGGACGGCAATCTCACCAGCGCCTTCGCCAGCGTTCGCGCCTGCCTGCCCTCGCTGATTGCCCGCCGCGGCAACGTGCTGTTTGTCGCCTCCATCGCCTCGCTGGCCGCCGGTCCGCAGGCCTGCGGCTACGTCACCGCCAAACACGCCTTAATCGGCCTGATGCGCTCCGTCGCCCGCGATTACGGCCCGCAGGGGGTGCGAGCCAACGCCGTCTGCCCCGGCTGGGTCACCACGCCGATGGCGGATGAAGAGATGCTCCCGCTGATGCAGGCGGAAGGGTTGTCGCTGACTGAGGCGTATCAGCGGGTCTGTCGCGACGTTCCGCTGCGCCGACCCGCCAGCCCCGAGGAGATAGCCGAGGTCTGTCAGTTTCTCTGTTCGCCGCAGGCCGCCATCATCAGCGGCGCTACGCTGGTCGCCGACGGCGGCGCCAGTATCGTCGATGTTCCCACTCTGGCGTTTGCCTAACGCCCTACTCTGTTCAGGAGCCCCTATGACTTCAGAAGCCGTATTTATCCAGGTCGGCGCGCTGGCCGATGGTTTTGCGCCACACGGTAATTTACTCGCCACCGCCAGCCTGCCCGCAGACGAGCGCTTTACCTTTTATGTCGCCGGGAGCGAGCCGCAGCAGTTGATCATCGAAGATGAGCAGACGCTAAGCTGGAACGGCACGCGCACTCCCTGGCGGGCGACCGCCCTGCGCCCGGATATTCTGTTTATCGACTTCCTTGACCCGGAGCGGGATAACGCCAGCATCAGCGCGGTATGCAACCTGACGCAGCGCAACGCTACCCTGGTCTATGGCCAGCTGCCGGACGAAGCCGCCGCGCGGCTGGACGCCTTCAGCCGGGTGGAGCGAGGCCTGCCGCTGACCGCGGTAGAAGCGCGCTTTGTCTTCGCCCGCCTGGATGCGCAGCCGGGGCCGCTGCCGGGCTTTACTCCTGCGCTGGTCGGCATGCGCAATCAGTACACCTACAGCCCGACCGAGCGCTATGAGCACATCTATCTCAACGATAATTTTTACGCCTGGCAGTGTCTGGACGGCGTGGAAAAGGGGCTGGCGGATGTCGACCGCTGCCACTATGTGCTGGTGGCGGAGGATCTCTATCTGTTTGTCTGGCGCGAGAAAATCATTCCGACGCTGGGGGTGATCCTGATCGATCTTCAGCAAATGCGCACCGACGGCAAGATCATGGGCTATCAGGGCAGCGACTTCGGCGCCCTCAGCAATTTCCCGGTCGGCGCCAGCGCGAAGATCCTAAACATCACCCGCCACCAGGAATAAAGGGGCGCCGTCGGGCACGCTTTCAGGCACCACGCCCGTCCTATTGCCGGGTGGCGGCTGGCGCCTTACCCGGCCTACGGGGTCCTCTCACAGGCTGACACATCGTAGGCCCGGCAAGCACAGCGCCTCCGGGCGATGACAGCAGGCACAGAGCCGCTTTTATGCCGGGTGGCGGCTGCGCCTTACCCGGCCTGGAGGGTCCTCTCACAGGCTCATACCTCGTAGGCCCGGTAAGCACAGCGCCACCGGGCGATGACAGCGGGTACGGAGCCGCTTTTATGCCGGGTGGCGGCTGGCGCCTTACCCGGCCTGGAGGGTTCGTGCGACCTGTCGTTAATATATTCACCATGGTTGCTGAAACTGCCGGTGCTGGCGGCCTCAAAATCGCTGAGACGTTCCCGGAAGGCCGGGGCAGCCCGCATGGATGCGGGCTGAGGGCCGTGTTTTGCACGGACGCTGCCTCGGCCCGACCCGAAGCCTGCAGGGATAAGTCGAAGGAACCGCGCAGCGGCGATTTTGCTGGCCGGAGCCCGGGGGTACAGGGGGCGGCGGCGACTGGCCGCCCCCTGTGCGCTCCCTGCGCCATAAGAGACATAGCGCAGAAGACATATCGGGAGCGCAATCTGCCCGGAATTGACATAGAAGTTGTAGCCCTGCCAGGCGCAGTGCGAACAAGATATTTCCGGTTGTGCCGTTATTATGCCGGGAGGCGGCTGCGCCTTACCCGGCCTGGAGGGTCCTCTCACAGGCTGACACATCGTAGGCCCGGTAAGCGCAGCGCCACCGGGCGATGATAGCGGGCACGGAGCCGCTTTTATGCCGGGTGGCGGCTGCGCCTTACCCGGCCTGCGGGGTCCTCTCACAGGCTCATACCTCGTAGGCCCAGTAAGCGCAGCGCCACCGGGCGATGACGGCAGTCACGGAGCCGCTTTTATGCCGGGTGGCGGCTGCGCCTTACCCGGCCTACGTTCGTACGACCTGCCGTTAATTTATTCACCATTGTTGCTGAAACTGCCGGTGCTGACGGCCTCAAAATCGCTGAGACGTTCCCGGAAGGCCGGGGCAGCCCGCATGGATGCGGGCTGAGGGCCGTGTTTTGCACGGACGCTGCCTCGGCCCGACCCGAAGCCTGCAGGGATAAGTCGAAGGCACCACGCAGTGGCGATTTTGCTGGCCGGAGCCCGGGGGTACAGGGGGCGGCGGCGACTGGCCGCCCCCTGTGCGCTCCCTGCGCCGTAAGAGACATAACGCAGAAAATTAACCGGGAGCGCAATCTGTACGGAAATAACATAGAAGTTATAGCCCTGCCAGGCGCAGTATGCACAAGGAAATTGACGCTTGTACCGTTATTCCGCCGGGAAGAGGGAGTGACTCAGGCGCTGGCGCTGTCCAGCCGCGCCACCTGCTCCGCGCTCAGGCTCAGCGCCGCCGCGCGGGCAAAACTTTCCACCTGGGCCACGGTGGTGGCGCTGGCGATCGGCGCGGTCACCCCTTCGCGGCCGATCAGCCACGCCAGGGCCACTTCCGCTGGCTTCGCCCCCAGCTCCTCCGCAACCGCCACCAGGGTATCGATAATCCGCATCCCGCGCGGATTCAGGTACTTACCAATCTTTCCTCCGCGCTGACTCTGCGCCAGATCCGACGGCTGACGGTACTTACCGGTTAAGAACCCCGAGGCCAGGCTGTAGTAGGTCACCACCCCGATATCACGGCTGACGCAGAGATCGCACAGCGCGCCTTCAAAGGCGGAGCGGTGGTAAAGGTTATATTCCGGCTGCAGCACCTGCCAGGCAGGCAAGCCGCCCTTGCGCGCCACCTCCAGCGCCCCCGCCAGCTGCATCGCATCGAGGTTAGAGGCCCCCATCGCGCGAATTTTCCCCGCCTGCTGCAGGCTGTGGAAAGCCTCCAGCGTTTCCGCTACCGGAGTTTGCGGATCCGGCCAGTGGGAAAAGTAGAGGTCGATGTAGTCGGTATTAAGGCGGCGCAGGGAGTCGTCTACCGCCTGCTGGATCCAGGCTTTGCTGAGTCCCTTATGGCCAGGAAGGCCGAGATCGGAGCCGACTTTGGTGAAGATTTTGACCTTATCGCGCATGCCGGGACGCGCCTGCAGCCAGCGGCCGATTATGGTTTCGGATTCGCCGCCCTGGTTGCCCTCCGCCCAACGGGAATAAACATCCGCCGTGTCGATAGCGTCAAAACCATGGTCAACAAAAGCATCAAGAAGGGCAAAACTGGTTTTTTCATCAATGGTCCAGCCAAAGACGTTACCGCCAAACACTAACGGGGCGATGGAAAATCCGGTTTTGCCCAAGGGACGTGTCATCATGCCGAGTACTCCTTAGCTTTTATTCTGCTTCCCTCAGATAACCACAGGGGTCAGGAGAGGAGGTCGATTGGATAATCAGAAAAGGAATCTTACGGCGGGCGATCCTTGCCCGCGGGTACACTCAGACATTATGTCCCGGAATAAACATCAAAGCTAAAATATTTGCTGGCTAATTTTTTATAGGTGCCGTCGGCAAGGATCTTCGCAATCGCGCCGTTTATTTCCTGACGCAGCGCCTCATCGTCTTTACGCAAGCCGATCGCCGCCCCGGCGCCAAACAGCGTATCATCCTGCAGATGGCCGCCGACAAAGGTGAATGCCTTACCCTGCGGCTGCTGCAGGAAGCTGTAGTCGGCCATCATCCCGGAAAGCACCGCGCCGTCGATGCGCCCGGCCTCCAGATCGCGCACCACGCTATCGGCCCCCTGGTAGGCCACAATGTTGATCCCCTGCGGACGCCAGTGCTGATTGACGTAAGTCTCCTGCGCCGAACCCTGCTCGACGCCGATGGTTTTGCCTTTCAGCTGCGCCGGCGTATTGCCTTGCAGGGTATTTTTACGCGCCACGAGGAACACCGGCCCGTTATACAGCTTGTCGCTAAAGGCAATCTGCGCTTTACGCTTCTCGGTCATGTACATCCCGGAAAGGATGGCGTCGAATTTCCGCGCCTTCAGCGCCGGGATAATGCCGTCGAAATTGCTTTCCACCCACACGCATTTCGCCTGCAGCTGCTGGCAAATGGCGTTGCCTAGATCGATATCAAACCCCGCCAGCTTGCCCTGCGGATCCTTCCATTCAAACGGCGCGAAGGTCGGGTCGACGCCGAAGCGGATCGCCTTTCCCCCGTCGGCCAGCGCCGACGTCGACGCCATTAACGCCAGCCATAGCAACAGTGATTTTTTCATTCCAGTTCTTCTCCAGAGGTTAACGGCAGTGCTTTTCCACCAGGCGGGCGAACAGCGTCGCGCCGGTGGTGATAATGTCATCGTTGAAGTCGTAGCCGGGGTTATGCACCATGCAGCCGCCCTTCTCCCCCTGCTCGCCGTTGCCCAGCAGGAAGTAGCAGCCCGGACGTTCGCGCAGCATAAAGGCGAAGTCCTCGCTGGCGTTCATCGGCGAGACCGACTCCAGAACCCCCTCGCGACCAAACACCTCCAGCGCCAGCGCCCGGGCGAAATCAGTCTCTTCGGGGCTGTTGGTTAATACCGGGTAGGAGTCGTAAACCTCTACTGCGCTGCTGGCGCCATAGCTTTTGGCGGTAAATTCGCTGAGCTCGTGAATACGTTTGATCAGCAGGTCGCGGATTTCCGGCTTCATCGCCCGCACGCTGAGCTCCATCACCACGCTCTCCGGAATAACGTTGGAGGCGATACCGGCCTGGAAGGTGCCGACGCTGACCACCGCCGTTTCGCCCGGCGGCACGTTGCGCGCCACGATGCTCTGCAGAGCCATCACCAGCGCCGCGCCGGCGACGATCGGGTCGACGGTGCGCTCCGGATGGGCGCCGTGGCCGCCGTAGCCGGTAAGGGTGATTTTGACGGTGTCCGCCGAGGCCATAAAGTTACCGGCGTAGAAGCCCAGCTTGCCCACCGGCAGCCCCGGCATGTTGTGCAGACCGAAAATGCGTTCGCAGGGGAACTGCTCGAACAGGCCGTCTTTAATCATTAAATCGGCGCCGCCGATAGCCTCTTCCGCCGGCTGAAAAATCAGATGCACCGTGCCGTTGAACTGACAGGCCGGCGAGGCGATATATTTCGCCGCCGCCAGCAGAATGGTGGTATGACCGTCATGACCGCAGGCGTGCATTTTCCCCGACACCGTGCTGGCCCAGGGTAAACCAGTGGTTTCATGAATCGGCAGAGCGTCCATATCGGCGCGCAGACCGATGGTGCGCGGCGAGTCGCCTTTGCTCAGGCTGCCGACCACCCCGGTCTTGCCGAGGCCGCGCGTCACCTGGTAGCCCCACTCGGTCAGCTTGCCGGCAACCAGTTCGCTGGTATTAAACTCTTCCAGACTTAATTCCGGATTGGCATGTAAATAATGACGCAGAGAAATCATTTCCGCTTCCGTCGCTTTAATTTCTGGAATTACATAATCACTCATGCCGCTCTCCGGGAAATATCGTAAGGACTTAACACGGTATCGTGGTGAAAACTTTATGCAAGCAGGATTTCTAATACCGGCGATGGCGGCATCTTATTTAATAATGCGTTCACAACAGTGTAATAAGCATTAAAAACGGCGAAGTTTAAAAATAAACGTTTATTTTATGGAGAATTAACCATTATTTACCCTACCATCCCCGGCCATATTCAGATTTAAATAAAAAGATTTCTATGAAATTACAGACGCTTTTCCTCGTCGCCATGACCGCGCTGGCGGGCTGCAGCGCGCAGGGCGATACCGCCAGCCAGCAGCGGGCCAGCATTCAGAAAATGCGCAACGAAACCCTCAATAAACTGTACACCCTGCAGCCCGAGGCCCGCAGCGATATTCAGCATGCGAAGGGTTATGCGGTATTCGCCAATAACAGCAGCAAGATCCTGCTGTTCGGATTTGGCAGCGGCTACGGCGTGGTGCGGGATACGGCCTCCGGGAAGGACACCTATATGAAAATGGCCCAGGGCGGCGCCGGTCTGGGAATAGGGATCAAGCAGCAGCGCACGGTGCTGGTCTTCCATGATAAAGCGGCCCTGGATCGCTTTATCCGCCAGGGATATATGGTCGGCGCCGATGCGAACGCCGCGGCGAAATATGATGACAAAGGCATCGCGCCGATCGCCGCCTCCGCGAACGGCGTAGCGAAGGACACCTCCTCGCTGCCGTCGAAAGTGAACGTCTATGAAATCACCGACAAGGGGCTGGCCGCCCAGGCGATGGTCAATGGCTATAAATACTGGCCGGATGACGAACTGAACCCGTAGCCCCGGCGGTGCTCCATCGCCGGGTCAGGTGTTCCCTGCCCGGCGTTGGGAAACGCGCATTTAGTGGCCGAGGGCGCCGCTCACCAGAATCGAGGTGATGATCCCGGTCGCCGCGGCGATCAGCACATAGTTACCGTCGATATAGGACCAGTGATGGCCCTCCGGCGGGGGCGGCAGGCCGCGGTCGCTCCAGTCACGGACGCGATACTCATCGCCACGGAACGGCGCCGGAGCCGGGTGGCCTTTGCGGAAATCGTTACCGCGCCAGGCGAAATGGTCCTGCTCATGACGTGCCTGATCGCGTTTGTTATGACCGTCACGATCCGGGCCAGGCTGGTCATGGTCACCCTGATGATGCGCGTCAGGTCCGCCCTGCGGCGCATGCCCATTATGATCCGGACCGTTCTGCCACACCGTTGGCTGCCCCGGGCGATGGCCATCGTTCGGGCCATCGGCAAAGGCCGGGACGCTCAGCACAGTGGATAACATTACCGCCAGAGAAATCATCTTTTTCATCGTACACCTCCTGATTGAAGTTCTTTGTAACGGGAAAATGTGAAGAAAGAGTGAGTATCCGCTTAACCAGGACGATTCCTGGCACCTGGGGTTTCTGCTGTCGGGGAAGGCATTATGGGGGAGGACGAGCAATAAAAAAGGCCGCTCTCGCGACCTTTATTCAGACTGCTATCAGGACTTACTCAGCCACTTTATTTTTTAACTCTTCAGCGCCGGATTTGGTTTTATCCCAGCCCTTTTCTGCGCCGGATTTGGTGGCGTTCCAGCCTTTTTCGCTGACCTCTTTGGTCTTATCCCAACCTTTCTCAGTCCCTTCTTTGGTCTTGTTCCAGGTCTTCTGCGCGCCTTCGCTCACCTGGCTGCCGACGCTATCCTGTTTGCCTTCGGCCGCATGTTTCGCCTTCAGCTGCTGCTCTTCGCCCTCGTGCTGGGCCTGGTGCAGCTTCTCTTTAGCGGTGTTGGCGTTGGCATTGGCCGCCGCGACGGTATCCTCTGTTGCATGTGTTGTCGCAGCAAAAACCGGAGCCGCAACCAGAATAGCCGATAACGCAATCATTGCTTTTTTCATAATATCCTCTCTCACATGTCATGTTATGAGTCGCATTCAGGATGGCACAGCGAATCGGGGATGACATTAGGAATTAGCCTGAAAAACGTTTTCGACCTCCAATCATGGCAGAAAATGCTGCCGCCGCGCGCCCTGTCGGCGTTCACATAATTTCCAACACGTTTGTTACATTTCGTGAAATTTGCCCTTGATATACTTGCCGTTGAGGTTTACTCGAGAATAATTCTCAGAATCATTATATTTATAAATTGGCAAACGGAACTCATTTTATGGCAAGAAAATCAGTAAGATCGCTGTTGCTTACTGCGCTGATCGCGACTCCCTTCTTCAGCTATGCGACCCAATATCCTCTGACGGTTACCGACCTTGACGGCCGGCAGGTCACCCTGGCTAAAGAGCCGCAGCGTATTATTTTGCAGGATGGCCGCGACATTATGACCCTCGCCCTGCTGGACCGGGACAATCCGTTTAAGCGGCTGGTGGCATGGAATAATCTGGCGAAAAAGCAGGACGTTGCCACCTGGCAGATGCTCAAAACGACGTGGCCGCAGTCGGCCACGATCCTTGACATGGGCTTCAGCGACAAGGGGAATGTCGATCTTGAAAGCGTCATCGCCCGCCAGCCGGATCTGATGATCGCCCAGCTGCGCGCCAGGCCTGCGCTGATGGAGAGCGGGGTCATTGACAAGCTTAGCGCCCTGCACGTTCCGGTGCTGTTTGTCGACTATGAGATCGACCCGGCGAAAGATACCGCCCCCAGCATCGACCTGCTGGGCAAAGTGCTTAACCGCGAGAGCCAGGCCAAAGCCTTTACCGATTACTATCGCCATCAGCTGCAGACGATTCGTCAGAAAACCGCAGCCATCACGCCGAAGGCCAACGTCTTCGTGGAAGCGCTGGCCGGCAACAGCGACGCCTGCTGCTTTACTCATGGCCACAGCGGCTGGGGCGGGCTGGTGGAGGCGGTCGGGGCGAACAATATCGGTTCGCAGCTGCTGCCGGGCGCCTCCGGGTTCGTCTCGCTGGAGAAAATCATCAGCATGAAGCCCGACGCCTGGATCATGACCGGCTCGAAGCGTGGCAACAGCCAGGTGCTGCCCCTGGGCTATGAAGTCAAGCCGGAGTCGGTGAAGGCCCAGGCGCAGACGCTGCTGGCGCGGCCAGGGGTCAGCCAGATCCCGGCGGTACAGGAAAAGCGAGCGTATGGCGTCTATCACCACTTCTATAACCACCCGTGGAATATTGTCGGCATGGAATATCTGGCGAAAGATATCTATCCGCAGGCCTTCCGCGATCTCAACCCGGATGAGACTTATCATTATATCGTGCGCCATTTCACCGACCTGCCGGACCAGCCGTTCGTCTTTTCCTGGCAACAGAGCGAGTAATCCGGCATGCGTTTAACTTCCGACTCCGTTCTGGACGGGCTGCCCGCCGGGACGCCTGGCGTGATGGATCATTATCGCCATATCGTGCGTCGCCGCCTGCTGCTGATGCTGCTGCTGGCGCTGTTGATTGTCGCTTCGCTGCTGCTCGATTTTATGCTCGGCCCCTCCGGACTGCCGCTGCAGAGCCTGTGGCAGACGTTAACCGATCCGGCCAGCGCCGATCCGGGCACTCGCGCCATCGTCTGGGACATCCGGCTGCCCTATGCGGTGATGGCGATTATCGTCGGTCTGGCGCTGGGACTGGCCGGTGCCGAAATGCAGACCATCCTCAATAACCCGCTGGCCAGTCCGTTTACCCTCGGCGTCTCCTCGGCTGCGGCGTTTGGCGCCGCGCTGGCGATTGTACTGGGCATTGGCCTGCCGGGTATTCCCGGCCAGTGGTTTATCTCGGCCAACGCCTTTATCTTCGCCCTGCTGGCGGCCCTGCTGCTGGACGGCATTACCCGCTGGACCCAGGTGGCCACCTCCGGCGTCATTCTGTTCGGCATCGCGCTGGTCTTTACCTTTAACGCCCTGGTCTCGATGCTGCAGTTTATCGCCAATGAAGACACGCTGCAGGGGCTGGTGTTCTGGACCATGGGCAGCATCGACCGCGCCTCCTGGAGCAAAGTCGCCATCCTGCTGGTCGCCCTGGCGCTGGTGATGCCCCTGTCGCTGCGCAGCGCGTGGAAGCTGACCGCCCTGCGGCTGGGCGAGGACCGGGCCATCAGCTTTGGCATTAACGTTCGCCGTCTGCGCCTGGCCACACTGCTGCGGATCAGCATTTTGTCGGCGCTTTCGGTGGCCTTTGTCGGGCCAATCGGCTTTATCGGCCTGGTGGCGCCGCATATTGCGCGGATGCTCTTCGGCGAAGACCATCGCTTTTACCTGCCCGCCAGCGCGCTGATCGGCGCCCTGGTGCTCTCCCTGGCCTCCATCGCCTCGAAGAACCTGATCCCGGGGGCCATTATTCCGGTGGGGATCGTCACTTCCCTGGTAGGGGTCCCGTTCTTTTTAAGCATTATTTTACGTCACCGGGGGCAGGTATGAGCGACCAGACGTTATCCGGGCTATCGCTGTCTCACTTCAGCGCCGGCTACCCCAGACGCAAGGTGATCGAGAACCTGACGGTTCCCCATCTGCCGCGGGGGAAAATCACCGCGCTGCTGGGGCCAAACGGCAGCGGTAAATCGACGTTAATGCGGGCGATGGCGGGTCTGGGCCCCTGCCGCGGCGAGCTGCTGCTGGAGGGGGAAAATCTGCTGACGCAGCCGTTCGCACGTCGCGCGGAACAGGTGGTTTATCTTCCGCAGACGCTGCCCGCCGGCGTGCATCTGCATGTGCTGGAGTCGATTATCGTGGCCCAGCGCGCCGCCGGAGGACGCCACAGTCCGCAGCACCAGGAGGAGGTGATGGCGCTGCTGCGCCAGCTGGGAATTGCCCACCTGGCGATGAGCTACCTCGATCAACTCTCCGGCGGGCAAAAACAGCTGGTGGGTCTCGCCCAGTCGCTGATTCGCCAGCCGCGCCTGCTACTGCTCGACGAACCGCTCAGCGCGCTTGATCTCAACTATCAATTTCACGTGATGGATCTGGTGCGCCGGGAGACCCGACGGCGCAACATCGTGACCCTGGTGGTGGTGCACGATATCAATATTGCCCTGCGTCACGCCGACCACGTGCTGATGCTCAAAGCGGGCCAGCTGCTCGGCGACGGCACCCCGGCCGCGGTCATCACCCCCGAGACCCTGGCGGCCGTCTACGGCGTGCGCGGTCGTATTGAGCCCTGTTCGCAGGGGGTGCGGCAGGTGATTATTGACGGGCTGGTGGACAGCGAGGCCTGACCGCGGCGCGGGGAGGGTACGGCCTCCCCGCGCCCGCCGGCTTAGTGATCGAGATAGATATAGTTTTCCCAGCTCTTCATGCGGATCAGGATCTTCCGGATCAGCGACAGCTCTTTCAGATGATCCGAGTAGACCGCCGCCTCGAGGGTGGCACCCTGCGGCAGGGCGTATTCGGCAAAACGCGGATCGGTCACCTTCAGCACCACCAGCGCCCGGCCATGGGTATTGAGCGCGTCCGTGGTCAGCAGTTTGCCCTGGCCCTGAAACTGACTCTCGCCAATCGCCGGCAGCACGTCGGCCACTTCCCCGCGGAAGACGGTGCCCGGAATGGCCGGAAACATCAGCTCCGCGGGCTCGCCTTTATGCAGACGCTGCAGGGCGTTCTGGCGAAATGCCGCGACATACTCCCGCGAGGCGTCGCCCTCCACCGGCACAAAGGTCATCACCGGCAGCATCCCCAGCGCGGTGGACATGGTGCCTGGCCGTAAGCCGACGGTGCTGACATAGCCGTCTTCCGGGGCGCGGACGACGGTGTTATCCAGCTGAAACTGCGCCTTCTGCAACTGCGCCAGCAGGGAGGCCACGGTGGTATTTTTGCCCTTCACCACCGAGTCCAGCGCGTTACGCGCCTGAACCACGTTCGCCTGAGCCGCGCTGACGCTGGCTTCATCGGCTTTCCACGTCTGCAGACGGGTATCGACCATTTGATCGGAGAAGGCGCCCTGGGCATGCCCCTCCCGAAAGCGGGCATACTCCCGCCGCGACTGGTCGCGCTGGGCCACCGCTCTGTTCAGCTCGGCCTCCGCCTGGCTTAACGCGGCGTTGAGGGAGAGCGCATCCTGACTGGCCGCTTTAATTTGCGCCTGCAGATCGTCCACCTTTGCCTGGAACGGCGTCGGGTCGAGAGTAAACAGCACATCGCCCTTATGCAGCCTCTGGTTAGGCTTCACCGGTACGGTCTGCACCCGACCGCGCACCTGCGACACAATCGGCACGGTGCGAAACACCTGATTACCGACGTCGGTATAGGGGAAGTTGTAGTTCATCCCGAAGATCACCGCGCCAATCAGGGCGATACCGCCGAGCACCGCCGTCGGCACGGTCCACTTATTGAGCGGAATGCGGAATACTTTAAACACCACGATGCATAGCGCGGCGTAGGTCAGCAACATTAACGTTTCCATTATTTTGCCTCCTTCGCTTTAAGTTCCTCGACCTCGCGCTGCACCTGCTCCAGTCGCTGAGTGACCGTCTCCAGACGCTGATGCAGGGCCTGCTGATCGTCGGCGATGCGGCGCATTCCCCATCCGCGGTCTTCGCGCCATAGCGTCGCCCAGATCCACAACAAGGGCCACAGGGCATGCAGGGTGAATAAGCTGACCCAGCCGGCATAATGAATCGCATCCTGATGAGGATGGCGCCGCTCTTTGGCGATTTCATAAGGAATATCGTGAATAACAATCACGCCATAAAAAAGTATTAAGGCCACGGCGATGAGAATGGCCAGCGCCACATAGTCCAGGGTCATAAAATAACTCCAGAGTGAAAGGTTAAATAAATAAAACGGCCAGGTTCAGGCGTAACGGGGCCGGGGGAAAACGCGCGCGTAGCGCTTTCCTCGGGCGGGTTTTAGCGACGTTATGTCGGGGAGCCGACGAACCTGAATCAGAATTTCTCAGGAATATGACGGTCGATGGAAATCAGTTTGCCTTTTTTCACCGTGATATATCCTCCCTCGCGCAGGGCGGCCAGCACCTGATAAACATAGCTGCGCGAAAGATTGGTTCGTTTAATAATAAATGCCGACAGGCTTTCATGCTGACCACCATCGATTCCTCCACGATATAAATAGCGCGACAGCATTGATTTAATGGTCTGAAAGCTGGTCTGGCTGCCGCGTTCATAATGGGCATCAAGGGCAAATATGCCCATATAGGCCAGGATCGTGGTCAGCTCTTGCATATAGCCCGGCGACGAATGAAAGAATATCCGTTCAAAATCGCTGGCGGATATTTTCGCCAGCTGGCATTCGCCCAGACACCGATAATAGAGCGCCACCGACGGACAATAATGTTCAAGCAGCCCTAACGGCATATGCGCGATAACAATCCCGAGCAGGTTCTGCTCATCACCAAAGGCCAGCGTCATTTGCCCCTGCAGCAAAAAATAGAGATAGCCCGGCTGCGGCAGAAATGGCTGGTCTTTACTCAGGCTCAGGGTTTCACTGCAGGCGATGACCGCCGGCAGGTGCGTGGTCAGCGACAGCTTCTGGTACCGATCGTAAATATCGCCAAAACTGGGGTTCATCGCGCTACGCACTCCTTCACCTTTTATCACCGCGGCGGGGTTAACCGCGGCCTGTGGAACTATACCTAAGCGGGTCAGGAAGGAAAAGTCCAGATCTGGAGTGGCGAAATATTCCGCCTGGCTCACATTTTTTACCCTCGCCCCGCCCTTTCATCCACCAATCGTTCCGCTTGCCGCCAGGCTGTGCTTTAATTAGCTAAACCGGTTTAACAAAGTTTAGCTAAGAGGAGCTGTCCTATGAATAGTAAAATCTGGGTACTCGGCGATGCGGTCGTCGATCTCCTGCCCGACGGAGAGGGCCGCCTGCTGCAATGCCCCGGCGGCGCGCCGGCCAACGTCGCGGTCGGCGTGGCGCGGCTCGGCGGCGACAGCGGGTTTATCGGCCGCGTCGGCGACGATCCGTTCGGTCGCTTTATGCGCCACACCCTGGCGCAGGAGCAGGTCGATGTGGATTTTATGCGCCTCGACGCGACGCAGCGCACCTCCACGGTGGTGGTCGATCTCGATCGGCACGGGGAGCGCACCTTTACCTTTATGGTTCGCCCGAGCGCCGACCTGTTTCTTGCGCCTGAGGATCTTCCGCCGTTCGCCGCCGGCCAGTGGCTGCACGTCTGCTCTATCGCCCTCAGCGCGGAACCGAGCCGCAGCACGGCATTCGCGGCG
Organism: Klebsiella sp. C283; assembly: GCF_048822555.1. Classification (NCBI taxonomy): domain Bacteria; kingdom Pseudomonadati; phylum Pseudomonadota; class Gammaproteobacteria; order Enterobacterales; family Enterobacteriaceae; genus Klebsiella; species Klebsiella sp. C283. The sequence continues at coordinate 46,845 of NZ_JBMEZS010000001.1, read as the reverse complement.
ATGGAGGCGATAAAGCGCGCCGGGGGCTATGTCAGCTTCGACCCCAATATCCGCAGCGACCTGTGGCAGGATCCGCAGGAGCTGCGCGACTGTCTCGACCGGGCGCTGGCCCTCGCCGACGCCATAAAACTGTCGGAAGAGGAGCTGGCTTTTATCAGCGGCAGCGACGACATCGTCAGCGGCATCGCCCGGCTGAACGCCCGCTTCCAGCCGACGCTGCTGCTGGTCACCCAGGGCAAAGCGGGAGTCCAGGCCGCGCTGCGCGGGCAGGTTAGCCACTTCCCCGCCCGCCCGGTAGTGGCCGTCGATACCACCGGCGCCGGCGATGCCTTTGTCGCCGGGCTGCTCGCCGGGCTCGCCGCCCACGGTATCCCTGACAACCTCGCCGCCCTGGCGCCGGACCTTGCGCTGGCGCAAACCTGCGGCGCGCTGGCCACCACCGCCAAAGGCGCCATGACCGCCCTGCCCTACAGGGAGGATCTTCAGCGCTCGCTGTGATCCCGTTGGGCCGGCTAACGGCCCACTTTGCTGGCGACATCACAATTCTTAAACCGGTTTAGCAATTTTTATTTTCACTGCGTTACCGACATGTTTACCATATCAACTAAACCGGTTTAGCAAACGTTAGCACACTCACTGATTTACCTTTGGATGTCACCAACATGTATAAAAAACGGAAGTTAGCCATTCTTATTGCTTTGCTAACCGGCGCCGCCGCCGCCCATGGGCAGACAGACCTGAACAGCATTGAAGCGCGTCTCGCCGCCCTGGAAAAACGTCTGCAGGATGCCGAGACCCGCGCCAGTACCGCCGAAAGCCGCGCCGCCTCAGCGGAGCAGAAAGTTCAGCAGCTAACCCAGCAGCAGCAGCAAACCCAGGCCACCACCCAGCAGGTGGCCAAGCGCACCACCCAACTGGAAGAAAAAGCCGAACGGCCCGGCGGCTTTGAGTTCCACGGCTACGCCCGCTCCGGGGTGATCATGAACGACTCCGCCGCCAGCACGAAATCCGGGGCCTATATGACCCCCGCCGGGGAGACCGGCGGCGCCATTGGTCGTCTTGGCAACCAGGCCGACACCTATGTGGAAATGAACCTCGAACATAAGCAGACCCTGGACAACGGGGCGACCACCCGTTTCAAAGTGATGGTGGCCGACGGGCAAACTACCTATAACGACTGGACGGCGAGCAGCAGCGACCTGAACGTGCGCCAGGCGTTCGTCGAGCTGGGCAACCTGCCGACCTTCGAGGGTCCGTTCAAAGGCTCGACCCTGTGGGCCGGGAAACGCTTTGACCGCGACAACTTCGACATCCACTGGGTTGACTCGGATGTGGTATTCCTCGCCGGGACCGGCGGCGGGATCTACGACGTGAAGTGGAACGACAGCCTGCGCAGCAACTTCTCGTTATATGGCCGCAACTTTGGCGATATCGCCGACAGCAGCAACAGCGTGCAGAACTATATCGTCAGCATGAATAACTTTGCCGGCCCGGTGCAGATGATGGTCAGCGGGATGCGGGCGAAAGATAATGACGACCGCCAGGACGCGAACGGCAATCTGGTGAAAGGCGATGCCGCTAACACCGGGGTTCATGCCCTGCTGGGTCTGCACAATGAGAGCTTCTATGGCCTGCGCGACGGGACCAGCAAAACGGCCCTGCTGTATGGCCACGGACTGGGCGCCGAGGTTAAAGGCATCGGTTCCGACGGCGCGCTGCGTCCGGGGGCCAATACCTGGCGTTTCGCCAGCTACGGCACCACGCCGCTGAGCGATCGCTGGTTTATTGCCCCGGCCGTGCTGGCGCAGAGCAGTAAAGACCGCTATGTCGATGGCGACAGCTATCAGTGGGCCACTCTTAACCTGCGTCTGATTCAGGAGGTCACGCAGAACTTCGCCCTCGCCTGGGAGGGCACTTATCAGTACATGGATCTGCAGCCTGAAGGCTACAACGATCGCCATGCGGTCAACGGCAGCTTCTACAAGCTGACCTTCGCCCCGACCTTCAAGGTCGGCAGCATCGGCGACTTCTTCTCACGCCCGGAGATCCGCTTCTACACCTCGTGGATGGACTGGAGCAAAAAGCTGGATAACTACGCCAACGACGACGCGTTAGGCAGCAACGGATTCAAATCGGGCGGCGAATGGTCGTTCGGTATGCAAATGGAGACCTGGTTCTGACGTGAACCCGGAAGACAGGGTAAGTCACACATAAATATAAGGTTCGCGGTGCCTGCCACGGCCGGCGCCGCCCACGCCATATCATCATGCATTCAGAGGGTACTATGGATTTTGAACAGATTTCCCGCTCACTGCTTCCCCTGCTGGGCGGCAAGGAAAATATCGCCAGCGCCGCGCACTGCGCCACCCGCCTGCGGCTGGTGCTGGTCGACGACGCGCTCGCCGACCAGCAGGCGATTGGCAAAATCGACGGCGTGAAAGGCTGCTTTCGCAATGCCGGCCAGATGCAGATCATCTTCGGCACCGGGGTGGTCAATAAAGTCTATGCCGCCTTTATCCAGGCGGCGGGCATCAGCGAATCGAGCAAATCCGAAGCCGCCGACCTGGCGGCGAAAAAACTGAACCCGTTCCAGCGCATCGCCCGCCTGCTGTCCAACATCTTCGTGCCGATTATTCCGGCCATCGTCGCCTCCGGCCTGCTGATGGGCCTGCTGGGGATGGTGAAAACCTACGGCTGGGTCGACCCGGGCAACGCTATCTATATCATGCTGGATATGTGCAGCTCGGCGGCGTTTATCATTCTGCCGATCCTGATCGGCTTTACCGCCGCCCGCGAATTTGGCGGTAACCCTTATCTGGGCGCGACCCTCGGCGGGATCCTCACCCACCCGGCGTTGACCAACGCCTGGGGCGTCGCCGCCGGCTTCCACACCATGAATTTCTTCGGCATCGAAGTGGCGATGATCGGCTATCAGGGCACGGTCTTCCCGGTGCTGCTGGCGGTGTGGTTTATGAGCCTTGTCGAGAAACGGCTGCGCCGCATTATCCCTGACGCGCTGGATCTGATCCTCACGCCGTTCCTGACGGTAATTATCTCCGGCTTTATCGCCCTGCTGCTGATCGGCCCGGCCGGCCGCGCGCTCGGCGACGGCATTTCGTTTATCCTCAGCACGCTTATCAGCCACGCCGGCTGGCTGGCGGGCCTGCTGTTTGGCGGCCTCTATTCGGTGATCGTCATTACCGGTATCCATCACAGCTTCCATGCCATCGAGGCGGGTCTGCTCGGCAATCCGTCGATCGGCGTCAACTTCCTGCTGCCGATCTGGGCCATGGCCAACGTCGCCCAGGGCGGCGCCTGCTTTGCGGTGTGGTTTAAAACCAAAGATGCCAAAATCAAAGCTATCACCTTGCCGTCGGCGTTTTCGGCGATGCTGGGGATCACCGAGGCGGCAATCTTCGGGATTAACCTGCGCTTTGTGAAACCGTTCATCGCCGCGCTGGTGGGCGGTGCCGCCGGCGGCGCCTGGGTGGTGTCGATGCACGTCTACATGACCGCGGTGGGCCTGACGGCGATCCCGGGAATGGCCATCGTGCAGGCCAGCTCGCTGCTGAACTACATTATCGGGATGGCGATCGCCTTCGCCGTGGCCTTCACGCTCTCTCTGACGCTGAAATACAAAACGGACGCTGAATAATGTCATTACCGTCACGCCTGCCTGCGATCCTGCAGGCCGTTATGCAGGGCCAGCCGCAGGCGCTGGCCGACAGCCATTACCCGCAATGGCATCTGGCGCCGGTCAGCGGACTGCTGAACGATCCCAACGGCTTTTGCCAGGTCGCCGGGCGTTACCACCTGTTTTATCAGTGGAATCCGCTCGCCTGCGACCACACCTACAAGTGCTGGGGACACTGGAGCTCAGCCGATCTGCTGCACTGGCGGCATGAACCTATCGCCCTGATGCCGGATGAAGAGTATGACCGCAACGGCTGCTACTCCGGCAGCGCGGTCGAGTTCGAGGGCGCCCTGACCCTGTGCTATACCGGCAACGTGAAATTCCCCGACGGCGGGCGCACCGCCTGGCAATGTCTGGCGACGGAAAATGCCGATGGCACCTTCCGCAAGCTGGGGCCGGTGCTGCCGCTGCCGGAAGGCTATACTGGCCATGTGCGCGACCCTAAAGTGTGGCGACAGGACGGGCGCTGGTACATGGTCCTCGGGGCGCAGGATGTGCAACAGCGCGGCAAAGTGCTGCTGTTTACCGCCAGCGACCTGCAGGATTGGCGCCTGGTGGGCGAGATAGCCGGGCATGACGTTAACGGCCTGGCGAACGGCGGCTACATGTGGGAGTGCCCGGACCTGTTTCCGCTGGCGGACACCCACCTGCTGATCTGCTGCCCGCAGGGGCTGGCCCGCGAAGCGCAGCGCTTTCTCAATACCTATCCGGCGGTGTGGATGGCAGGCCGTTTCGACGCCGAACGCGGCGCCTTCGACCATGGCCCGCTGCACGAGCTGGACAGCGGATTTGAGTTCTACGCGCCGCAGACCATGCTGGCCGAGGATGGCCGTCGCCTGCTGGTCGGCTGGATGGGCGTCCCGGACGGGGAAGAGATGCATCAACCCACCCGCGCGCAGGGGTGGATCCACCAGATGACCTGCGTGCGCGAGCTGGAGTGGCAGGCGGGCACCCTGTATCAGCGCCCGCTGCGCGAGCTGGCCGCCCTGCGCGGCGAAGCCGAGGGCTGGCGCGGACAGACCCTGCCCCTCGCCCCGATGGAGCTGGCCTTTGACATCGCCCCCAACAGCACGCTGGGGCTGGATTTTGCCGGCGCCCTGCAGCTCACCGTTAACCGCGACGGCCTGCGTCTGTCGCGCCGCGGGCTGCAGACGGCGGAGATGCATCACCGCTACTGGCGCGGCGAGGCGCGGCGCCTGCAGATCTTTATCGACCGCTCCAGCGTGGAGATTTTCATCAACGATGGCGAAGGGGTGATGAGCAGCCGCTTCTTCCCGGGCTATCCGGGGCAGTTAATCTTCAGCGGTGCGACGCCGGTGGCATTCTGCCGCTGGCTGCTGCGGCCATGCATGGTAGAATAACCGTTTTGCTTTCAGGCTCCCGGGTGCTGATGAAAACCAAACGCGTAACTATCAAAGATATCGCCGAACTGGCGGGCGTCTCCAAAGCGACCGCCAGTCTGGTGCTTAACGGTCGTGGCAAAGAGCTGCGCGTGGCGCAGGAGACGCGCGAGCGCGTGCTGGCGATCGCCCGCGAGCAGCACTATCAACCCAGCATTCACGCGCGCTCGCTGCGCGATAACCGCAGCCATACCATTGGCCTGGTGGTGCCGGAAATCACCAACTACGGGTTTGCCGTTTTCTCCCATGAGCTTGAGACGCTCTGCCGGGAAGCCGGCGTGCAGCTGCTTATCTCCTGCACCGACGAAAACCCCGGCCAGGAGAGCGTGGTGGTCAATAACATGATTGCCCGCCAGGTCGACGGCCTGATCGTCGCCTCGTGCATGCACAGCGATGCCGACTACCTGAAGCTCAGCGAACAGCTGCCGGTGGTGCTGTTTGACCGCTCCCCCAGCGACAGCGCCCTGCCGCTGGTGATGACCGACTCGGTCACCCCAACGGCCGAGCTGATCTCCCGCATCGCCCCTCAGCATGCGGACGAGTTCTGGTTTCTCGGCGGCCAGCCGCGGCTATCGCCATCGCGCGACCGGCTGGCGGGATTCACCCAGGGCCTGGCTCAGGCGGGGGTCACGCTGCGTCCCGAGTGGGTGATCAACGGCAACTATCACCCCAGCTCCGGCTATGAGATGTTCGCCGCGCTCTGCGCGCGGCTGGGCCGGCCGCCGAAGGCGCTGTTCACCGCGGCCTGCGGCCTGCTCGAAGGGGTCCTGCGCTATATGAGCCAGCACCATCTGCTGGACTCCAATATTCATCTCGCCAGCTTCGACGATCACTATCTGTACGATTCACTTTCCCTGCGCATTGATACCGTGCAACAGGATAATCGCCAGCTGGCCTGGCACTGCTACGATCTGCTCAGCCAGCTGATCGACGGCCAGGCGCCGGAGCCGCTCCAGCGCTATCTGCCCGCCACCCTGCAGTTTCGCCATGCCTGACGGCGCCGTCGGCAATTAGCGTTTTCGCCGGGCGCGCGCCGCCCGCCTCACCGCCAGCAGCGTGCCGGCGAGCACCGCGCCGAGGCCCATCGTGACCGGCCAACGGTAAGCCATCAGCAGCGAAGGCAATCCGCTGTCCGGCGCCAGCATCACGAGATTCCAGCCCGCCAGGCCCGCATTGCCGTTCAGCGCCCGGCTTAACATCCGCTGATGCGGGGCGAAGGGCTGAATGGTCTGGTAATGGCTGCCGAACAGCGGCGGCTGCATCTCCCTGGGAAATTGCGCCTGAACCTGGGCCAGCACGCTGGCCGGCAGCGCATGCGATGCCGCCAGCAGATGCCCGTCGCTATTCACCAGCAGCAGCTGATAATGTCGCTGCCGGGCCAGGGCATAGAGATCCGCGCGCATCACCGCCAGCGGCCAGGTGGCTTCCCGCTGCCGCGCCGGCGTGTTCATCCGCCGTTCGAGGCGTGACGCCACCCACTGCGCATCCTTCTCCAGCTGCCGGGTATACATTTCGCGGCAAACCTCTCTGGCCAGAAAATGCCCGCCCCGGCCGATGATCAGGATCGCCAGGCCAACGAGCAGCGTGACGATCACGCCCCTTCTTCCCGGTCGCCAGACCGGCGAGGATTTGCCTATGGATGGTGTATTCATACGACTCCAGAAACAAGGGGGCAAGGCGTGGCCCCCTGGCGAATGAACAACAAAAGTCGCGAAACTGTACAGGATGCGCAGCGCGGGAAAAATAGACAGCCTGCGCCAGGCGGGGAGTATTTTGTTTATTTCTGGACAGGGCTGGCGGCAACGACGCGCTTCGCCGTTGCCGCCAGTTGATAAGATTAGTGTTTTTTCCGGTTGCGGCGCATGTCGATGGTCACCGCCGCGACGATAATGATCCCTTTAATAATATCCTGCACGTAGGCATCGACGCCGACAAAGGTAAAGCCGCTCTTGATCAGGCCAAGGATCATCGCGCCAATCAGGGTGCCGGTAATGCGCCCCACCCCGCCCATTAAGCTGCTGCCGCCGATCACCGCTGCGGCAATCGCGTCCAGCTCGTAGGACATCCCCATGCTGGACTGGCCGCTGCTGACGCGCGCCGCCAGCACCACCCCCGCCAGCCCGGAGAGCGCCCCGGCGATGGTGTAGACAATCACCAGGTACTTATTCACGTTGATGCCGGACACTTTGGCCGAGGTCATGTTGCCGCCGATGGCATACACATATTTGCCATACCGGGTATGCTTCAGCGCAATGTGAAACACCGCGGCGATCACGAAGAAGATGATCACCGGCATCGCCCCCTGGCCTATCGCCGTAAAGCTGTCGGAGAGGAAGCTTATCGGATTGCCCTGGGTGTAATACTGCGCCAGACCGCGCGCCGAGACCATCATCCCGAGGGTGGCGATAAACGGCGGGATACCGGTTCGCGTCACCAGGAAACCGTTGGTCAGCCCGCACAGCAGGCCGACGCCGATCCCCGCGCAAATCGGGATCACCGCCGGCAGGTTGACCAGCGCCGGGAACATCGGCGACAGGCTGTCGGAGGTTTGCGCCAGGCTCGCCGCCACCACCGCCGCGAGGGCGATAACCGAGCCGGAGGAGAGGTCAATCCCGGTGGTGATGATCACCTGGGTGACGCCGACGGCGATGATGCCGATGATCGCCACCTGCAGCACAATCAGCACCAGGCGGTTGGTATTGAGCAGGAACGACTGGTCGCGAACATACCAGCCGGCGATTTCAAATGTCAGGGCAATCACCAGCATCACCACAAAGATGCCGGTATCTTTCGGCATTTTATGCCGCAAATTAGCGAAGAAGGAGGAACCCTCGCTGGCCGGAGCCGCCGTTAATTTCATATTACTCATTCTCTGTGCCTCAATGGGATGCCAACGACAAAATGGTTTCCTGGTCGGCTTCGTCTTTTTCCAGGATGCCGGTGATACGACCTTCATGCATCACCATGACCCGATCACTCATGCCAAGGATTTCCGGCAGCTCAGAGGAGACCATAATGACCGCCACCCCCCGGTTCGCCAGTTCACTGATAAGATGATAAATTTCCGCCTTCGCCCCGACGTCGATGCCGCGGGTCGGCTCATCGAGAATTAAGATTTTCGGTTGCGCTAACAGCCAGCGCGCAATCAGGACTTTTTGCTGATTCCCCCCGCTGAGGTTATTAATAATTTGATCCATCGTCGGCGTTTTAATATTGAGCCGGCGGATTTGCTCCATGCAGTCTTCGGCCATTTTCACGTGCTGGACAAAACCGCTCTTGCCGATATATTCCGGCATTTTGACGATACTCATATTTTCCAGCACCGACAGCACCAGAAACAGGCCCGACTTTTTGCGGTCTTCGGTTAATAACGCCATCCCCTTTTCAATCGCCACGGAGGGAGAATCAATGGTCACCGGCGCCCCGTCGATCAGCACTTCACCGCTGTCGAAGCGTTCCATACCGAACAGGCTTTCCATCACCTCGCTGCGCCCGGCGCCCACCAGCCCGGCCACGCCGAGGATCTCGCCGCGACGCACGGTAAAGCTGACGTCATGGAACACGCCCTGGCGCGTCAGGTTGCGCACCGTCAGCACCTCTTCGCCGATGGTGTTATTAAATTTCGGGAACAGCTGGGTTAATTCGCGGCCCACCATCTGGGTGATCAGCGACTGGCGGGTAAATTCAGTGGTGTTTTTGCTCCCCACCCAGGTGCCGTCGCGAAAGACGCTGATCTCATCGGTGATCGCGAAGATCTCATCCATTTTATGGCTGATATAGATGATCGCTTTGCCCTGGGCCCGCAGGTCGCGGATGATGGTGAACAGGTGAGCCACCTCGCCTTCGGTAAGCGCCGAAGTAGGCTCATCCATAATCACAATATCCGCGTTCCATGAGACCGCTTTGGCAATCTCCACCATCTGCTGGGCGGCGATGCTCAGGTCGCCCACCAGCAGGTCGGCAGTTAAGCGAATATTCAGCTTATCCAGCAGCGCCTGGGTCTGGCGGGTCAGCTGGCCGTGGTCGACAAAGCCGTACTTCATCGGCTCGCGCCCCAGCCAGATATTTTCCGCCACCGTCATATGCGGCACCAGATTCAGCTCCTGGTGAATCATCGAGATCCCCGAGCGCAGCGCATCCATGGTGTCGGTAAACTCCACCGGCTCACCTTTCACGCGAATCGATCCTTTATCCGGGCGATAGATACCGATCAGGCACTTCATTAGCGTGGATTTACCGGCGCCGTTCTCGCCCATCAGGGCGTGCACCGTTCCCGGGCGCACGCGTAATGAGACATTGTCGAGCGCCTTCACGCCGGGGAAGAACTTACTGATACCTTCGGCTTCAAGGGCAAAAGCGTTCATACATCCACCTCCGTACCACAGGTTGGCCAGGATTATTTCTGATTACGATTGGTAAATTCAGCCATGTTCTCTTTGGTGATCAGCTGATACGGCACGTCGATGATCTTTTCCACTTTCTCGCCGTTCGCCAGCTTAATGGCCGCGTCTACGGCGCCCTCGCCCTGGCCTTTCGCATCCTGGAAGATGGTGGCGATCATCTTGCCGCTCTTCAGCATCTGCAGCGCATCCGGGGTGCCATCCACGCCGGCGATGAGAATATGGTTCGGGTTTTTACCCAGCGCCTGCAGGGCGCCGATCGCCATTTCATCGTTGTTGGAGGCGATGGCCTGGATATCCTCGCCGCTGGTCATCCAATTGCTGACCACGTCCACGGCGTCATTGCGGGTAAATTTCGCAGTCTGCTTCTGCACGATTTTGATGTTCGGGTATTTCGCCACGACCTCTTCCACCCCTTTGGTGCGGTCGCGAGTGGATTCATTCGCCAGGTCGCCGAGCAGGATCGCCACATTGCCCTTGCCGTTCATCGCTTTCGCCAGCGCTTCCATCTGCAGACGGCCGGCGAGAATCGAATCCGACCCCACATAGGCCATCTTGTCGGTCAGCTCCGCCTGCGGGCGACGGTTTACAAACACCAGCGGGATCCCGGCTTTGGTGGCCTGATCCATGATCGGTTTCACCGCGTTGGTATCCACCGGGTTGACGATAATGGCGTCCACGCCCTGGCCGATAAAGTTCTGCACCTGCTGCAGCTGCTGGGAGACATCCCCTTTCGCGTCCTCGATCTGCGATTTCACCCCATCTTTTTTCATCTCTTTTTGCATCGAGGTACGCAGGATCGTCAGGAAGTTATCGTCAAACAGCGCCATCGAGACGCCAATGGAGACATCTTTTGCCATAACCACCGCAGGCAGCATGCAGGCTAACAAAGAGGCAACAATCGTTTTCTTAATATTCATAGTTGATCCTTGATTTTGTAGGTACGCCGGTGAATGAAACAAAATGAAAAATTAATTTCAGTTAGATTGCGACAAATGTCTGTTGTGACGGCGACGGCGCTGCGGGGTTTTCCGCATTTCGTCGTGATCGGAATCACAAATAATGGCTGTATTATCATCACTTTTTTGAAACATCAGTCCATTTATGCCACACCGTTAATTCCAGACCATTTATTTCATTAACAAGACATTTGAAACTTTTATAAGTAAATAACTGAAATGAAAATTTTAAAACCATGCAGTAACAGAATTTTGACAGACATCTAACATTGCTGCATAAATGAGCGAAAAATGAGAGGCAGACAACGCTTTACAGCGATCGCCCCCGGCGGGGTTGGCATTTACCCGGCGGGGAGATCCGCGTTGTCAGGAAGGGAGGCACCGCACGCCTTAGTCGACGTTCTCGGCGCTGTAGAGGATAAAGTCGACTTTCCCGTCGGCATAGGTTTGCGGCTGATAGCCGGACTCCAGATGGCGCAGCATCAGGTCGATCGCCAGCTGGGCGTGCTGGCGGGTGTTCTGATCGAGCGTTAACGCCAGGCTGCCCCTGGCCAGCTGCTGGCGGGTGGTATTGTAGCGCTCATGGGTGATCCAGCAGACGTCGCCTTCGCGGCGGTGGCGAGCCAGCGCCTCGGCAATCTGAGTATTGCCAAGTCCGGTGTTATAGATCCCGACAATATGCCGGCTGCGGCACAGGGCCTGCTCCAGCAGGCGGGTGATCTGCTCCCGCCGCTCCTCGCCCGCCAGCACCTCGTTGAGCTGCAGATGGGGAAAGCGCTGGCTCAGCACCTCGCGGAACCCCTGGATGCGCAGGCGATGCGCGCTGTAATCCTCCCGACCGCTCACCATCAGCACCTCCCCGGGCCGCGGCGTCATTCTCCCCATCATTAACCCCGCCGTGCGGCCAGCCTGTAACTGATTGATCCCGACGTGGCAGAGCCGGTCGGCGCCGGGCAGATCTGTCGCCAGGGTAATGACGGGGACGCCCGCTTCCCGACAGCGGCGCAGCGCGTCATGCACCACAGGATGGTCATTGCCGAAAACGATGATCCCCTGACGCTGCTGGCCGCTGCGCATAATGCGCCGGGCCAGGGTCGCCGGCTGCGACTCCGGGACAAAGGTGCGGTGCAGGGTCAGACGACGATAGCCGAGGCTATCCGCGACGGCGGAGAAATCCTGCGCCAGCTGCGGAAAAAAGAAAGAGTCATTGCTGCTGAGAAAGAGCTCAATCTGCCAGGGAAAGCGGTGCTCCTCCGGCAGGATCCGCTTCAGCCCCGCCTCCCGCGCCGCCTGCAGCACTTTGCGCGTGGTCTGCGGCGATACGCCGCCGCGTTCGTTCAGCACCCGGTCAACGGTGGCCACGCCGACGCCAATCTGTCTGGCCAGCATCGCCAGTGACATGTTTTTCATCGCCCCTCTCTTCAATGATGGAAATACATCAAAACGGCAGTGTCAGTGAGTTTAGCAAACCGATTATGGTGGCAGCGTCCCCTCGCCATTCTGGAGAATAAAATGAAGTGCAAACGTTTTGCCCTGATAGGCAGTGGTTTTATCGGTCAGGTTCATGCCGCCAGCCTCGCCCGTCACGACGGGAGCGAGTTGACGATGGTGGCCGATGCCGCGCCGGAGCGCGCCCAGGCGCTGGCCGCCCGCTATGGCGCCCGGGCGGTGACGGTGAGTGAGGCTCTCCGTAGCGACGCCATCGATGCTGTGCTGATCGCCAGCTCGACCCCGTCGCATGCCGAACTGCTGGAAGCCGCCGCCCGGGCAGGCAAGGCGGTCTATTGCGAAAAACCGATCGACCTTTCCCTGGCCCGCGCCCGCGAGGTGGTGGAGCGGGTGCTTCCTCTTAAGGTGCCGGTCACCGTCGGCTTTAACCGGCGCTTCGACAGCAGCCATCAGCAGTTGCGCCGCCAGCTGGAGCAGGGAGCGATCGGCAGAGTCGAGCTGGTGCAGATGGTCTGTCGCGCCTCCAGCATGCCGCCGCTCGACTATCTGCGCAGCTCCGGCGGTCAAATGCGCGATCAGGCGATCCATTTCTTCGATCTTCTGCGCTTTCTCACCGGCGATGAAGTGCATACCGTAGCGGCGATGGGCGCGGCGCTGGCCCTGCCGGAAATCGCCGAATTTGGCGATGTCGACACTTCCATCCTGATGATGCAGATGCGCGGCGGCGCGCTGGCGCAGCTGGACAACACCCGCCGCACCGGCCACGGGTATGATGAACGGATCACCCTGCTGGGGGCAGAGGGCGCGCTGGAGTCCGGCAGCCAGTCGCCGGCGGGCCCTACCCTGTGGCGCGGCAATCAGCGCATTGAGCCAGGCCTGTGGCCGGACTGGTTCAGCCGGGTGCAAGGATCTTATTACCAGCATCTTGACGCCTTTATCCGCTCTCTGAATGGTGAAACCGTGGCCGACCTGCCCGGCCTGGTGGACGGCCTGCAGGCGCAGGCCATTGCCGAAGCGGCGGTTCAGTCTCTGCAGCGCGGCCAGTTTGTCGCCGTTGACGACTGTCGGTGAGTGGTTGTGTGGCAACCGCTATCAGGCTCTGAACCTGCCTTTATGCCGGGCGGCGGCGACGCCTTGCCCGGCCTACCGGGCCATGATAACCATCCATATCAAACAGTTGCAGTGACCTCCCAGGCCCGCGCAAGCGCCGCGCCGCCGGGCAGCAGATATCCGGCACCGTGCGCGTCCCGGTGCCGGGCAATGGCGTGCACGCGCGCGCTGTCTGCAAACCAAAGCCCGGCCGGCCCCTTAACGTTCTTCGTTAAACACCGCGCCCACCTGGCGCCGCACCTCATCCATCACCTGCAGATTCTGCAGCACCTGACTGAGCGGCCGCAGCGGCGAGTCCCGCAGCCCCTGATCGATGCACCAGGCAAAATGCTCCGCCTGCCAGAACAGCTGGTCGTAGCGATTGCGCGGCTCTTCCCAGCGCAGCGCCTGCCCGCCCTGGCTGGCGGCGAGCGTGAACCCGCCGGGGGCGTAAAACTGACCGTCGATGGTCAGGGTCGCCTGGCGTCCGGCCACCACCGCCCCGCCCGGCGTGTTGCTGAACAACGTCGTGTTTAACAGCCCCTGCATCCCGTTCCGCCAGCTGAATAGCATTGACGTCTGGCCGTTAAGCCCCTCCGCCGTCGCGCGGCCGCGGGCGACAATCTCCTGCGGCATGCCGCCCACCATCAGCGCAAACGAGGTCAAATAGCTGCCGAGATCCATCATCGGCCCGCCGGCAAGGTCGGCGTTAAAGATGCGGTGATCGGTAGTGAAATACTCGCCGTGATCGGCCAGCAGGGTATGCAGGTCGCCGAGTACCCCATCCTCCAGCAGCTGGCGGATCACATCATACTTCGGCGCGTAATCGCACCACATCGCCTCCAGCGCCAGCTTCCCCTGGCGGGCGGCTTCGGCCTGCAGTTCACCTCCTTCGCCGAGGTTGAGCGCGAAGGGCTTCTCTATCAGCACGTGTTTGCCCGCCTTCAGCGCCTGCATGCCGTCGGGAAAGTGATGGTTGTGCGGCGTCGCAATATAGACCGCATCAATATCCGGACGCGCCAGCATCTCCTCCACCCGGCCGTAAGCCTGGGGGATCCCCCATTCCGCGGCTACCCGGTCGGCCTTCGCCTGGCTGCGGGAGGCAACGGCCACCACCTGCTGCCGGCTCTGGGTTTTCAATGCGTGCACAAAGCGCTCGGCGATCCAGCCCGGACCAATGATGCCCCAGCGCAGGGAGGGAATGCTCTGCGCCGCCGGGCGGCGCGGGGTCGGTAATTGTGAGGGAAACATAGCGGCTCCTTAATCCTTAACCACGTTAACCCAGCGACGGCTGACCATCGAGGCTTCAATCGCCGACAGCACGCGCTGATTCTGTAAACCAAACTCAAAGCTGGGATAGCAGTCGTCGTCCCCACAAATCCCCTGCACCAGGTCATGCACTTCCATCACCTTGACGTCAAAATAGCCCAGCCCGCCGCCGCCAAAATCGAAGCCGAAGAAGCCGGCATAGGCCGGGATCTGGCTCCCGGCATACAGCGTTTTAAAGCCGCGGTCGTGTTTGTCATCCCGGAAGCGATACACCTGCAGTTCGTTAAAGCGCTCCCCGTCCATATACAGCGTGCCTTCGGTGCCGGAGACCTCCCAGAACACGCCGAAGATGCGCCCGGCGGCGATGCGCGAGGCCTCAATCACCCCCGCGGCGCCGCTGTCGAAATTGACCAGGCACTGAACCTGATCGTCATTTTCCACTTCCCGCCACTCGGCATCGGCCGCGACCCGGCTGGCATACCCGGCATCGGTCTGTGGCACCGGACGCTGGCGCAGGCAGGTTTGCGCGCTGGCGGTCACTTCACGGATCCCGCCCATCAAAAACTGGGCGACGGACAGGGTATGGGCGCCGAGGTCGCCAAGCGCCCCGCTGCCGCCGAGGGTTTTCGAGCAGCGCCAGGACCAGGGCAGGTTCGGGTCGTTATAAAACCCCTGATCAAAGGTGCCGCGGAAGCGCACCGGTTCGCCAATATCGCCCCGGGCGATAAGCTGCTTTGCCAGCAGCGCCGCCGGGGTTTTAATGTTGTTAAAGGCCACCATGGTCTTCACCCCCGCGCGCCGGGCCGCCTGCGCCATCTCCTGCGCCTGCTGCTCGTTAACCGCCAGCGGTTTCTCGCAATAGACATGTTTACCCGCCGCGATCGCCGCCATCGCCATCGTGTAGTGCAGATGGTTCGGCGAGGTAATATCCACCACGTCCACCAGCGGATCGTTCACCAGTTCGCGCCAGTCACCGTAAGCTTTCTCCGCCCCCAGCTTCACCGCATGACGTTCAGCCAAAGCCTGATCCTGATCCGCCAGCGCATAAAGATAGGGGCGCTTCGGCAGATCGGGATAGAACATGGCCGCGCGACGGTAAGCGTCGGCGTGCGCCTGGCCCATAAAACCGGAGCCGATAAGACCAATATTTAACCGCGCGCTCATGATGCGTGCTCCTCTGATGATGACGGGGACGAAAAGTGGTGCGCCAGCCAGGCGAAGGCGCGGCGGGCGGTGGCAAACGGCGGCGCCATCGCCGGGTCCTGCTCGGCTTCGATAATCAGCCAGCCGCGGTAGTCGCTGTCCCGGGCAAAGTTGAGGATCGGCGCATAGTCGATGCAGCCGTCGCCAGGGATGGTAAACAGTCCGGCGCGCACCGCCTCGTTAAAGCTCAGGTTTTCGCGATACAGGCGCCCCAGCACCTGCGGACGGACGTCTTTCAGATGCAGATGGCGGATACGGTGGCCATATTTCTCCAGCACGCGCGGGATATCGACCCCGGCGACGAAGGCGTGTCCGGAATCAAACGCCAGCCCGACGTTGTCATGGGTCTGGGACAGAAACCGCTCCAGTTCGTCGTCGTGCTCCACCAGCATCATCAGATGATGGTGATAGGCCAGCCGGAGGCCGTAGTCCCGCAGCAGCAGGTCGGCAAAGGTATTTAGCTTATGGCAATACGCCGTCAGGCTGACGCGGCTTAACGGCGGCGAGAGCGAGATCGGCTCATCAAGCGGCGTTTCACCGGGCAGTTGCCCGCACTCGCCATAGACCATTACCCTGGCGCCGAGCTGCTGCAGGAGCTGCGCGTGGCCCCGCACCGCCTCCAGCTCCGCTTCCACGCTGCGGTCGGCCAGCAAGCCGCTGTACCAGCCTGACGCCAGGCGCAGGTCAGCCGCCGCCAGCAGAGGTCCCAATGTCTCCGCCTGGCGGGGAAACTTCCGCCCTAACTCAATTCCCTGAAACCCCGCCTCCCGCGCCTCGCGCAGACACGTGTCGAGAGGGATATCGCCGCCTAAATCCTCCAGCACATCGTTGGTCCAGCACAGGGGGCTAATGCCCCACTGCAGGTGCTCTGTCGCCATGTTTATCTCCTTTTCAGCCAGTCGTCTGGTGTGCCGTCACTATAAGCAGGCGACGACCAGCGATGAAAACGGAGAAATGATGGAAATCCATCATTGCCGCGATCGAAATATCCGCTGGCGCGAGTAGCCCTGAAAAATAAATGGAAATAATGCTTGCCGCAGGCTTATTTTGCAGATAAAAATTACTGGCTTAATAACCCGTTTCAGAGGTTATCCCTTTCATTCGAAATATGATGATAGCAATATGAAAAAATCTCAACACCGCAGCGGCGCGGGCTTTAGCCCTGCGCCCAGGCCTGGCCTGCTGTTATTTGCGTAAGTGACAAATAGTCCCTTTTAAAACATCAATTACTTAACATTCTCTCTGCAATAATATGACATGCAGCGGGAAGGTACGGTGATAAATAAGCTCAGGGCAATGATGTTTTTACAAATAAATAACCCCTCTCCTTTCTGCTCGTTATTTATCAGGAATGGCTGCGGTTATATTTATTCGGACGCCCCTGGAGAATGCACCAATGTATATCAACCTTTATGACAATGCGCGCCGCTATCGCGATGAGAAACAATAAGATGAATAAGACCTGGCTTTTCACCACCCTCACCCTGGCGCTGGTCGCCGCCGCGCCGGCCCACGCCATTAGCGCGAAATACCGGGAACAGCTTGAACGCTCCGGTTGCACGCAGATGACCGACGGAACCACCTGCGATATTCATAAAACCAAAGCCGAGAATGCCGCCGCCGCGCAGCAGGCCAGCAGCGGCTTCGGCCCCTGGGTGGGCACCTGGTATGTTTATACTGACTATGGCAATAAAATTGATGAGATTACCGTCACCGCTAAAACGGTGAAAACCCATGGTCATCTGGTCGAGGAGGCGAAAGCCAGCCAGGGTAAATTGACGTTCCGGGTGAAAAGCTCAGCCTTTACGCTGAACGACGCCTTTAACGGCGTATGGGCAAACGGCAGCCAGCGCGGCACGTTGCAAAAAGTCCTGTAATAACATTGCCCTGCCGACAGGATGGGGATAATGCAGGAAGAACCTCCCGGCGCAGGCCGGGAGGGAGTGCAACGGTTTACTTCTGCGGACGCATCGCCGGGAAGAGGATCACGTCGCGGATGGTGTGGCTGTTGGTAAACAGCATCACCATCCGGTCGATACCGATGCCCAGACCGGCGGTCGGCGGCAGACCGTACTCCAGCGCGGTGACGTAGTCTTCGTCATAGAACATCGCTTCGTCATCGCCCGCCGCTTTGGCGTTAACCTGATCCTGGAAACGCTGCGCCTGGTCTTCGGCGTCGTTCAGCTCGCTGAAACCGTTACCGATTTCGCGGCCGCCGATGAAGAACTCGAAGCGGTCGGTGATTTCCGGGTTGACGTCGTTACGGCGCGCCAGCGGGGAGACTTCCGCCGGGTATTCGGTGATGAAGGTCGGCTGGATGAGGTGCGCTTCCGCCACTTCGTCGAAGATTTCGGTGACGATGCGCCCCAGACCCCAGCTTTTCTCTACCTGAATACCGAGAGATTCCGCCAGCGCTTTCGCCGCGTCGAAGTTATCCAGATCCGCCATGTTGGTTTCCGGACGATGTTTTTTGATCGCCTCGCGCATGGTCAGTTTTTCAAACGGCTTGCCGAAGTCAAACACCTGGTCGCCATACGGCACCTCGGTTTTGCCCAGCACCGTCTGCGCCAGGGTGCGGAACAGCGACTCGGTCAGTTCGATCAGGTCTTTGTAGTCCGCGTACGCCATGTACAGTTCCATCATGGTGAACTCTGGGTTATGGCGTACCGAGATCCCTTCGTTGCGGAAGTTACGGTTGATTTCAAACACGCGTTCGAAGCCGCCGACCACCAGACGTTTCAGATACAGTTCCGGCGCGATGCGCAGGTACATATCGAGATCCAGCGCGTTGTGATGCGTGATAAACGGACGGGCGGAAGCGCCGCCGGGGATCACCTGCATCATCGGGGTTTCCACTTCCATAAAGCCGCGGGCTACCATGAACTGACGCATGGTCGCGAGGATCTGCGAGCGGATGCGGAACGTATGGCGCGACTCTTCGTTAGCGATCAGATCCAGATAGCGCTGGCGATAGCGGACTTCCTGATCCTGCAGGCCGTGGAATTTATCCGGCAGCGGGCGCAGGGCTTTGGTCAGCAGGCGCAGCTCGGTGCAGTGGATGGAGAGTTCGCCGGTTTGCGTTTTGAACAGCTTGCCGCGGGCGGCGATGATGTCGCCAAGGTCCCATTTCTTAAACTGTTCGTTGTAGACGCCTTCCGGCAGGTCATCGCGGGCCACGTACAACTGGATACGGCCGCCGACGTCCTGGAGGGTGACGAAGGAGGCTTTACCCATCACGCGGCGAGTCATCATCCGGCCAGCCACCGCAACTTCAACGTTCAGGGAAGCGAGTTCATCGTTATCCTTCGCATCGAATTCAGCGTGCAATTGGTCAGAGGTATGATCGCGACGGAAATCGTTGGGGAAAGCTACGCCCTGCTCACGCAGCGCAGCCAGTTTTTCGCGACGAGTTTTCAGTTCATTATTAAGGTCAATGGCCTCATCGGCACCTTGTGCTTGTTGTTCAGACATATGGGTTCCTCATAACCTTGCTTTCAAACTAGCTTCGATAAATTGAACCAGGTCACCCTTCCGCGCGGCCTGTCTCCGGCTTCACACCGAAGAACAAGAGTAACGAATCTGGCTTCTCTTCAAGCTGATCTCACTCAGCTATGCCTTCACTAACGGTATTTTTTATCGTTGGCTTCCGCGCCTGCCAGAATATCCTCCTTCTGCTCACTACGCTGTGCAAGGAGCGGCTTTGCGCTCCGCTGTGGATGGAATGCCCCGGTCGCGCTGCGCGTACCGGGGCGATAATTGACGCTGGCCGATAGCCCGGCGGAGGCGGTTACGCCGCAGCCGGGACGCGCGTCAGGCGCCGCCGCCGGGAAGTTCGCCAGCCGCCGCGCGGCGTTTGCCAACGCTACAGGCTGCGGCAAAGGCGATAATCACCATCACCGCCACGCAGCCGAGGGTCCATTCCCCCATCTGCGAGAAGAAATGCTGATAGGCGGCAATCGCCGTATCGCTGATTTGCGATTCGGTGGTCTGCTGGGCGACCACGCCGGCCAGCCAGTTGGCCACCGCGCCGGTGGCCAGCATATAAATACCGGTCAATACCCCGGTGACGCCGGGCATGTTCAGGCGGGTGATTTGCGCCATCGCGACCGGGTCGATAAACAGTTCGGCAAAGCCCATCATCGCCAGTCCAGCGACCATCATGCCCATCGAGGCCTGACCCTCAGCGGCGCCGTGGCGAGCGTTGAGCGCCAGCAGAATAAAGCCGCCGCCCATCAGCAGCAGGCCAAAAGCGAATTTCAACCAGACGCGCAGCACCGAACGCGCGCTGCCTTCCGGGCGCATCAGCCACGCCAGCGCCACGCCGGCCGCCATCACCGCCACCGCGTTAACCGACTGGAACAGCGCCGTCGGCACGTCCCAGTTCAGCAGGCGGCGGTTAACAAAGTGATCGATAAACAGGCTAATCGAGCTTCCGCCCTGCTGCGCCAGCACCCAGAACAGCGTCCCGGCAAGCATCAGCAGGACGATCTGCCACAGCGCGCGACGATGCTCCGGGGCTTTGATCATGATCCGCGCCACCATCTGGGCGGCGAACAGGCAGACGACCGCCAGCAGATAGCCGGACCAGTTGTTTTGCAGCAGCAGCGTGAAGAACACCGGCGCCAGGCAGAGCATCACCAGCAGCCAGCCCCAGGTCGGCAGCACGAATTTCACCGCCCGCAGCGCCGGTTTATCGACGCCGCGGGTATGCCGGAAGTGGCGGCTGCCGCTTAAGAAAATCATCAGGCCGATGAACATCCCGATCCCCGCCAGGGCGAAGCCGATATGCCAGCCGTACCACTGAGCCGCCAGCCCGCAGGCGATGGGCGCGGCGATGGAGCCGACGTTGCCGGCGGCGTACAGCAGCGAGAAGCCGCCGTCGCGACGCGGATCGTCGTGGGCGTAAAGTTCGCCAAGCAGGCAGCTGATATTGGATTTGAACAGGCCGTAGCCGCAGATAATGATCGCCAGCGCGACGTACAGGCTCCATGCGGAGGTCGACTCAACGCCCAGCACCACGTGGCCGAGGGTCATCAACAGCGCCCCGGCAATCACCGCCGTGCGGTTGCCGAGCAGGCGGTCGGCAAGCCAGCCGCCAAGAATAGGGGTAACGTAAACCAGAGAGGCGTAAGCGCTGAACAGGCTGATGGCGTGGCTGTCGTCGAAGCCAAGCTGGTGGGTGAGGTAGAGGATGAGTAAGGCGCGCATGCCGTAAAAGCTGAAGTACTCCCAGATCTGGATCGCAACGATGTAGTAAATCGCGCGCGGCTGTGAGGGTGTTTTCATGTGTTCTCCTTGCAGCGTGAAAAAGGGAAGTGGCAAGCCACTTCCCTGGTGTGCGTCTATTACTTGTTATTCTCTTCTTTCAGCACTTTAACGGTGTAACGACCATCCGCCTGACGATAGGCGCCGTGGATATCGGTTTCGAAGCCCGGATAGTGGGCGCCGATTTCGCACAGCATCTGCAGGAACTCCAGCACCGGACGGCTCTCTTCGGTGATCATTTCACCCGGCATCACCAGCGGCACTCCCGGAGGATACGGCAGGATCATGTTGGCGTTGACGCGGCCGACCATCTCTTCGAGGTACACTTCTTCCGTCTGACCGTGCAGCTCTTTCTGGAACGCGGCATACGGGGTCATCACCATGGATGGCAGCACTTCAAACGCGCGGAACATCAGGTCCGGCAGGTTGTGATGCTCAACCAGTTTGTGAATATTCTGCGCCAGGTCCTGAATACGCATGTTTTCATAGAATTCAGGATCTTCACGGTACAGCGACGGCAGCATGTTTTTCACCCGCAGGTTCAGGTCGAACGCGCGTTTGAAGTCGGTCAGCGCACGCAGCAGGCTCAGCGCTTTGGTTTTGTCGATACCGATGCTGAACAGGAACAGCAGGTTGTACGGACCGGTTTTCTCCACCACGATGCCGTGTTCGTCGAGATACTTAGCCACGATGCTGGCCGGAATACCGAACTCATCCATGGTGCCGTCTTTCTTCATCCCCGGGGTCAGCAGAGTGACTTTGATCGGGTCGAGATACATGTGCTCATTGTCGATGTTTTTGAAACCGTGCCATGCGCTGTCGGAGCGCAGCGGCCAGCATTCAGGACCGTCGATATGTTCCGGCTGCCATACGTCGAAGAACCAGCCGTCAGACTCGCCTTTCAGACGTTTGATCTCTTTACGGAACTTGATGGAACGTTCGATAGAGCCGTCGATCAGGCGCTTACCGGCGTTGCCTTTCATCATCGCCGCCGCGGTTTCGGTGGACGCCACGATCCCGTAGTGCGGGGAGGTGGTGGTGTGCATCATGTAGGCTTCGTTAAAGGTCTCTTCGTTAACGTCGCCTTTCACGTGGATCATCGATGCCTGAGAGAACGCCGCCAGCAGTTTGTGCGTGGACTGGGTTTCGTAAATCACTTTCCCTTCGACGCGGCCGCCGCTCATCCCGCATTTGCCTTCATAGATCGGCGAGAAGTTGGTGTAAGGCACCCATGCGGAGTCAAAGTGGATGGATTTCACATCCAGGGTTTTCTTGATGAAGTCAGTGTTGTACAGCAGACCATCGTAAGTCGAGTTGGTGATAACGGCGTGTACCGGCCAGGTCGCGTTCGGCGTCTCTTTCACACGCTTGGCGATAGTCGCGTGCTGGAATTCGCTCTGCGGGATACCGCCGAGGATGCCGTAGGCGTTACGGGTCGGACGGAAGTAGATCGGCGTAATGTCGCTCATCATCATCAGATGGGTCAGCGATTTGTGGCAGTTACGGTCAATCAGCACGGTGCTGCCGGCCGGCGCGGAGTACATACCGACGATTTTGTTGGCGGTCGAGGTGCCGTTGGTCACCATGTAGCTGCGTTCGGCGTTAAATACGCGAGCGATATACTCTTCCGCTTCTTTGTGCGGGCCGCTGTGGTCCAGCAGGGAACCCAGTTCAGAAACCGAAATCGAGATATCGGATTTCATGGTGTTGGAGCCAAAGAAATCGTAGAAGATGCTGCCTACCGGGCTTTTCTGGAAGGCGGTACCGCCCATGTGGCCCGGGGTACAGAAGGTGTATTTGCCTTCACGCACATATTTGAACAGCGCTTTGGTCAGCGGCGGCAGAATGGTGTCGATGTATTCGTCAGTGTTCTGTTTGATTTTGTTCGCGATATCTTCCGCAGCGCCCAGCGCATATTCGAAGAAGCGAACCTGCATGCGCAGATCGTTCAGGCTAACGTCCAGCGTGGAGTAGGTGTTAGCGAACGCATACAGCGGCATGTACTCGTTCATTTTGCTGATTTCTTCGCACAGCTCGAGATTGTATTTATCCCAGTCGAAGATCACGCCGCACAGACGAGAGTTGTTTTCGATCAGTTTTAATAAGTCGTCACGGTCGTTCGGGTAGACAATGCGGAAGTCCAGGCGTTCGAGAGCACGATGCAGTTCACGGATGGGTTCTTCTTTGAAGTAAACCCCCATGTGATTCATGATTGCAATAACGTTCATAGTCAAATCTCCAGATGTAGAAAGCCCCTCCCGTCGCGCTATGACAGGTGATGGAAGGAGCCTCAGGAAAAAGGGTTACTGATTAGTGCGCGTTAGCGGGGCTGTTGCTATCCGATGCGTTGCTCTGGCGCTGGTGCATTTTGCGGCCGTAGAACATCAGGATAATCAGGCTAACGATAAAGGTGCCGGCCAGTTCGAAGGAGCTTGCGCCCATCAGCGCGATGAAGCAGAACACGCAACCCAGTACCGAACAAATCAGGCTGACGAAGTTACGGATGTTGATGCCTTCGAAACGAATCAGGTCAACACAGGAGTAGAAGTAAGGCAGCATGGTCAGCAGTACCGCGATACCGGTCAGTTCGCCGAACAGGTCAGAGGCTTTACCACCGGCGGAGTTCATCAGGGTAATCAGCACCATCAGCGCGGTCATTTTCACCGCGGCCAGCAGCAGGCCTTTTTTCGGGATACCGTTGCTATCGACTTCGCCATACACTTTCGGGAAGTTGCCATCGTTGGCGGCACGCACACCCGCCTGGCCAACCAGCATCATCCACGAGCCCAGAGAAGTCAGGCAGGCGAAGGCGGTGAAAGCGGATACCATCGGCGCAGCCCAGCCGCCGAGGATGGTGGAGGCGCTAATCGCGAACGGCGCACCGGACGCTGCCATCTGAGAAGCAGGATACATACCCGCGATAACCTGAGTCGCGGCGATGTAGACGATACCGGCCATCGCGGTACCCAGCATGGTGGCCAGCGGCACGGTACGTTTCGGGTTTTTCACCATCCCGGTACTCACGGCGGCGGATTCTACGCCAACGAAGGCCCACAGGCAGAGCAGGATACTTTTGATGACCGCGTGGCTATCGGTGGTGCTGGAGGTGTTCCAGTTCGCCTGATAGGTAGCGACATCAAACCAGTGCCAGCCGACGACCGCGGTCATGACTACCGGAATAAGCACCAGCACCAGACCAATGGTGGTCAGACGGCTGACCCAGGTCCCGCCGAGCATATTAACGAAAGTAAAGATCCACACGATGGCAATACAGGCAATCCCTGCTGGCACCGGGTTATTTAAAATAGGGAAGAACGTAGACAGATAAGAAACTGCGGTAATCCCGATAGCCAGGTTACCAATCCAGTTTGCGTGATAATAAAGTACACCGGTCTGGAAACCGAATGCCGGAGATATTTCCCCTGCGTAAGCAATGGGACCACCCTGCTGCGGGTTTTTAGTGGCCAGCCGGGCATAAACATAAGCCAGAGACATCGCACCAATAATTGAAATTACCCAGCCCCAAATGGCAATACCACCGATGCTGGCCAGGTTCGCAGGTAATAATGCAATACCGCTCCCCATCATATTACCGGCGACGACACCGGTACAGGCAAATAGCCCGATCTTCTTGGCAGAACTCATGGTTGTTTTTCTCCTAAGTTTATTTGGGAGGTACAGATCATGATACAGAACCATTAATTGACCCGACCAACTGCCAACAAGATTACTGATTTGTACGAGATAAGTCCTAAAGATAAAGTGAAATAACAACAAACATCAGACAAATGATATTTTGACCTTTTTCGCTTAACATATAAACATGACAACAGGGTGTCAGAAAAAGATAAACATTGTTGTTTTACATGAACTTAGATGAGATATGACGTGTTACTGAACTGTTATTCAAAGCCTCCTGAATGCTAAATATAAATAACAACAGGAGGCTTCATGAGAAACATAAATTTAACCTCACCATGCCAAAAACCTTTCACATGATGAGGGTTTACTTATTCTGAAGAGAGGAAATTATCGAGATACGGAACAACCCGGTTGACCGACGTCTGGAAAACTCCGTTTTCAATCCAGTACAATGTATCTCCACCGGGTCGTAAATTAAACGCCGTAATGTAAGAATCCGCTGCCAGTCGGTTCTCACCTTTCATCTCATAGACTTTGCCTAACAGCACATAATTCAGCCACGACATCTCTAAATCGATCGCATGGTTAATCGCTGTGTTCGCTTCGTCAACTTTTCCCTTTCCCAGCAAATCCACTGCGTTTATTTGATAATAAATCGCCATATCTTTTATACCCGGCATCTCCCCTACCCGCTCAACTTCGCTGTAAAGGGCTGCCAGCTGTTTATCATCCAGCGGCTGTTGCGAATGGCGTAATACATCTACCAGCGTTTTTTCGGCATACGCGTAAATAAAATCAGGCGCCCGCTTAATCACATCATCCAGCAGGCTGCTGGCCTTGCTTAATGAATCAACATCGCCCTTCATTAACAGCTGATGCGACTGGTAGAAATAGGTTAACGCCACGCTTTGCGAGGGCTGATATTGCCTGAGCATCGCCTGCATTCGCGCCGGCCACGGCTGCGCCAGCGCGTCCGACAGGCTGTTCATCAGATCGTTCTGGATGGTGAGCTGGTTGTCATTGGTCACAAAATAGCGCTTATCGAGCATCGTCGAGCTGTCGGCGTTATCCACCAGCTGGACCGACATAAAGCATTGCTGCGCCCGGTAGTGGCGCTGATTGACGAATTCAATGGTCAGCGTTTTACCGGAACTGCTCGGCTCATTGATGTTGTAGTCTGTTTTGTCATGCACCATAAAGGTCGAGAAGGTGTTGAGCGAGGTGGTGATCAGGCTGGCCAGGCCGACCGCGTAGGAGTGCTGCGAAGACCAGTTGGTGCAGGAGTTACCATTGACCAGGTGGATATCGATATCGCGCGGGTTGAGTAGCAGGCGCGCCTTGTTGACCGGCGGCCGCGATTCCATGCTCGACAGCGCCACCAGCGCCACGCAGGTGCCCAGCGCCAGCAGAAACAGCCCCCACACCAGGGCGGTGGTGAGCCGTTTACGCACTGACGGCGCGCTGGCACCTGTCGGCGCGGGAGCTGGCGCGGCGGGATCGGCGGTGGAGACGGGCGCGTCCGGCGGCGCACCGGCAGCCGGCGGCGCGGGAGCGGCGACCGATGGCGAAGGCGTCAGCGCCTCCATCTGCGGGGTGAGTTCCTCCCCCTCTTCGGTGCACCAGATCACCGGCACCGTGAGCTTATACCCCCGTTTGGGTACCGTCGCGATGTACTCAAGGCTAACGTCGTCGCCGTCTTTGAGCGACTTGCGCAGTTCGGAAATACTCTGCGTGACAACGTGGCTGGTCACAACGTTCCGGGTCCAGACGTTTTCGATAAGCTCGTCCCGGCTAAGCACTTCCCCCGGATGGCGAGCAAAAAAGACCAGGAGGTCGATTAAACGCGGTTCAAGGGTAAGCTGGCGCCCCTTCCTGCTGATTTGGTTTACAGAGGGGGTTACCAGCCATTCACCGACGCGAACAACAGGTTGTAGCATACAAGAAAGCCCCAGACAAAAAGGGAAAGGCGCGATGATAACACATTTGTCCTACCTATTTTTGCCAGGGGTCACTCCCTCAGGCATTAGGCGGGAATTCGCCTTTTAGCGACAATAAAAAGCAATATTTCATTAACATCGTGATCATCAAAACTATATATAGCGATAAAAATGCGTTTTCGCTGTCGCTTAGCCGGTGGAACGCGGGCGGCGGAAAAAAAATAAGCCCGGAGGCGTAACGCGCTCCAGGCTCAGTCAGTGGCGTGCCGTTACGGCAGCGGCACAATCGATTATTTATACACTTCCGCTGTGGCTTCAAAGTTAGGGCCATGCTCACGCGCAGCAGTAATCACGTAGTACTTTCCGCCTTTCTCATCGGCCAGCTTAGAGAGCTGATCGTGCAGATCGGAGGGCGAAGAGAACTCACCGCCGGACGGCCCCACCGAGATCGGTCCGACCTTGGTCAGTTTGAAGTGTTTCACTTCTTCTTTGGTGATCAACTGCGCGGCGGAGGCGCCAAATGCAACGGCTGAAAGGGCTAACGCGACTATCACTTTTTTCATCCTAAAATCTCCTTGGAATAGGCCTTCAGTCAGGCCCTTTCAGTATAGACGGCGATTTACTAAGCGTGCTACCGATGCGCTGATTTTTCGGCCGCAGCGTTTAGTAACGCGGCGGCACCCCTTCCGGGCGGGTCTTAAAACGCCGGTGCAGCCACATATATTGCTCGGGCGCCATCAGGATGCACTGTTCGATAATCTGGTTCATCCACGCCGCCGTCGCCTCGGCGCTTGCCAGCGGCGGCGTGCGCTCCGGCGTCAGGGAGATCAATTCATATCCCCTACCGTTGGGCTTGCGTCGGGGAACAAACGGCACAATCGTCGCCCCGGACATTTTCGCCAGCATCCAGGTGCCGGTGGTGGTCGCCGCCTGCTCGACGGCAAACAGCGGCGCAAAAACGCTGCTGGCCGGGCCGTAATCATGATCCGGCGCGTACCAGAGGATCTCCCCCTCTTTTAGCGCCCTGACCATCCCTTTCAGATTTTTTCGATCCAGCATGGTCTTGTTCGAGCGCAAGCGTCCCCAGGTCTGCAGCCAGTCAATCAGCGGGTTATCATTGGGCCGGTAGACGCCGATGCCCGGGGTAAACATGCCATACATCCGCGCCCCCATCTCGAGGGTGAGAAAATGAATGCCGATCAGTAAGATGCCCTGCTTTTGTTCGAGGAGGTCGACCACCTCGTTCACGCCGCTGGTCTCGGTCCAGCGCGCCACCCGGTGCGTCGGCCAGAACCAGGCCATGCCGGTCTCCATCAGCCCCATGCCCAACGATTCAAAGTTTTTCACCAGCAGCGCCTCACGCTCGGCGACGCTCATCGCGGGAAAACAGAGTTCCAGATTACGTCTGGCAATCCGCGCGCGACTTTTCATCACCCGCATTGCCAGCCGCCCGAGCGCCGTGCCCAGTCGGTAGATCACCGGATACGGTAATTGCACCAGCAGCCATAACAAGCCAATTCCCAGCCATAATAGCCAGTAACGCGGGTGCAATAGCGCGCGGGAAAATTTGGGTAAATTTGACATAGTAATCCTGTTAATTCACTCAATAATAGCTGAGCAAAAACCGCGAAATAAAGTAGCGGATCCTGCAGGTTATATTTTTCCAATTCGTGCGGTAATACTCAGTCACAAAGCGCGTTATTATAAGCCGATTCCATGATAATTTCAGCCCTTGCGCTGGGGTTACTCTAGTATTAGACACTTAGCGTAAAATTTCCTGATTTGTGCATAAATAAATAAACCTAACCTCTACGACGCGGCCGATTGCCGATAAAATCGCCAGTGCCTTATCCTCAGCCTCTCGCTCAATGCTTTTTTACTCACGCTTTATTATGGCGATAGCCAACGCAAACAGGCCGTTTCGCCCGGTCTAACATGGCCAGCATGCGGTTATTTGTGACTCGGGCAAAGGTTAAGCATCGCCAATGCGGATCCTTTTCCCAGATATGCTACGTTTACAGCGCTCATTCGACGCAAGTGCCTTTGCCGACGTCGTCGCTTTCAGAAGCCATAGTGAGAAGGAACTATGACAATGAATTATCAATTAGTGAAGCAAGTCAGAGAAAATAACACATTAAGAAAAAGCTTCATTGACCTTGCCGTTAAGACTTTCGACCTGTCTTTTGAAGAGTGGTATCAACAAGGTTACTGGACTGACGCCTATATCCCCTACGCCTTTGTCGAACGTAATAAAATTATCGCTAACGCCTCGGCCAACATCATCGATCTGCGCTGGCAGGGCGAACCCCGGCGTTATATTCAGATTGGCACCGTGATGACCGAACCGGACCATCGTAATAAGGGATTAGCCGGTCAGCTTATCCATCACATCCTGCAGGACTGGCAGCAGGAGGCAGACGCCTTCTTTTTATTTGCCAATCCCACCACGGTGGATTTTTACCCCAAATTTGGTTTCACCCGCAGCGAAGAGCATCAATATATTATGCCGGTCTCTCCGCGCGCCGGTGATTTTCGCAAGCTGGATATGGACCGCGCGGACGATGTCGCCCTGCTCCGCCATTACTATGAAAAATCCAACCCGTTCTCACCGCTGCGGGTGGAGCACAACTTTGGCCTGCTGATGTTTTACTGCTCCGCCTTTATGAAGCATTTCGTTTACTATTCGGCAAAAAATGAGGCGGTGGTTATCGCCATGCAAAACGGCCCGGTGCTGATCTGCTTTGACCTGTTCTGCGACACGGGCAAAAGCCTGTCGACGCTGGTCAACGAACTGGCCGATGACCATGTTTACCAGGCCATCCTCGGTTTTACCCCCAATGAAGACCGGCTCGGCGAGTACGAGAAGATTGAGGGGGAAGATATCCTCTTTGTCTATGACCACAAGGAAAACCTGTTTAAAGACAGGAAGTTGATGTTTCCTTTACTGGCGCATGCCTGACGGCGCCGCGCCGTCAGGCCGATCAGTTATAGGTCACCACGAAGGTCGCGCTGGCGTTCGCCTCGCCCGCTGTCACCAATGGTTGGGTCTGGATATAACGGGCCTGATAGGCAAAACGGTAATTCGTCTGGCTACCCTTGCTTCCGGCCCAGATCTGGCTCACCTGGTTTAGCGGCACCAGCGCGCCGCCGGCGGTGAGGATCTGCACGCCAAGCCCGGATGCGCCTTCAGGTTGGTCATCGATTTTAATCACCTCGTTGGCTGCCATGGCGCTGTCCGCCGTCGCGTTAAACTGCATAAACACGCTGCCGACATTTTCACACTCCGTCAGGTTGATGTTAAAGGGGATGGGGGCGGTAGTGCTGTTGAGTCCGGTAAACGCCGTTTTATTATGCCGCCCGAGGAAGACGTTAATATTTTTACTGTCGTCTGTAATCTTGCAGGTGGGCGATTTGATATGGATACAGAGCCCGCTGACGCTAAAACGCATCGCCTGCACGCCGCCCAGAAAAATATCGCCGAGGTAATCGTTAAGACAATACTCGCCTGGTGGCGGCAGGCCGCCGTTGTCGGCAATACGCCAGAAATAGATGGTCGGTTTTTTATTTTCCGCCTGAAATGCGCGCTGGCCGGAAAATACCGGCGCGGAAGGCCAGGCCGTGAACAGGGGATCGAAATTAATGCCATCCTGTTCCCCCATCTGAAAGCTGTAGCCGATGCCCGGCAGGCGGTCGATGCTATAGATATCCCCCGGCTTGCCGTTTCCCGCCGGGCCGACCCGGGACCCGCCAATGCTCTGAAACCCGCCGGGCTCGCTGCCGCTGCAGGCAATCTCCCAGCGCTCATTATTGGTGATTATCATTCCGCCGTAACTGTACAGCAGGGAGCCGACGGGGCGATTGCTGACGTCAAGGTTGATACTGGCCTGGCTGACGTTGACCGAATACTCGATAGTTTTACCACTCACCATCTGGCACGCCGCCGACGGCGAGGCGCAATAGCCCCAGGCCAGTAAGAGGGCTCCCCCTGATGCGATGATTTTTTTCATATTATTTCTCCTTTAATCCCGGACGGCAGACCTGGTGCGACGTACCGCTGCTATCCTGCGCCGCCTCGCCGTGGATGGCATAGTCCAACCGGCAGCGCTGCCCGCTGCGTTCCCCCCAGACTACCGAGACGCTACCGCGGACCTGCGGCACCCGGGCATACAGCAGCCCGCCCTGACCGACAGCGCCAATCGCCCGGTCGCTGTCGTCTAATACTTCCGCGCCCAGTGGCGGCGCCGCGCCATCGGCCAGCGTGACGTGGGCAAACCACGGGTAGCCGGTGCGCGTGACAAATTTTACCTTCACCGCAGCGCCAGAATCGGGCACCACCGTCGTGCTGCTGGAAACGATCTCCACATGGTCGTTCATGCCCTGCGGATCGAGATCGAGCCAGTTATCGGTAAAGGGATCGAGGTAAGGGATAATCGTGAAACCCTGGCGATTAATCGGCTGTCCGAGGCGGTTCGCCACCCTGGCCCCCGCCGCGCCGGGCGCTTCCACAATCGCAAAGGTCTCACCCAGCTCGGGGGTGGCGGTCATTCCGCCCTGATGCGCTACCAGGGCACCCGATGCCCCCAGCGAATACTGCTGCTGATGTCGACCCGCGCTGGCGCTGGCATTCAGGTACGCATAATCCGTCCGCAGATTGCCGTTGGCCCCCACGCTGGCTTCATTCGGGTTCTGCCGCGGCATGTCGTAGCTGGCTGTCAAGCCGTAGCTGAAGGCGTTTTTAGCGCCAGCGCTGCCGGTATAGCTGGACTGCAGCTGGCTGCCGTAGTTCTTATCGTGGTTAAAGCGGGTGGTCAGGCTGCCCGCCGGGCCGAACGTCAGCGAGAAAGAGGCCCCCACCACCTGATTATTGCGGTGATGAATATCCTGACTCTGCTGGGCGTACAGATAGTAATTGAGCCGACCATAACGATTGGCGTACCCCAGCTGATAGGAGCGCCAGCGGTGGTGGCGGACGTCCTCACTCCATATTCCGTTAAACGACAGACTGCCGCTACCTGCCTGCTGGGACAATGTCGCGCTGTAGCGCGTCATCTCCCGCCAGTCATTGGGATGACTGTCATGCTCCCAGGCGGCATCGCGAATGGATCGATAGTTGCCGTCGTTGCTGTGGCTCATCGACACCAGCATTCGCGTGTCAGAGGAGAAGGATTTTGATGCGGACACCCGCCAGCGATAGCCCTCCTGCCAGCCACGTTCCCTGCCCCTGGCCGCAGAACGAGAAAGATCGACCGCCAGCGCCCCCCAGTAAGTATTGAAGGCGCTGCCGACCAGCGTCGAGTAATAATCTGTCGTCGCGTTGGCCCCGGTGTAGCCGCTGACATAATCATTGAAGCCGTACTGCACCGTTGCTTCGCCAAATCCCGGCCGCCCGGCGATCCCGTTCTCATCCAGATAGCCCAGCGACAGGTCATAATAGACGGCGCCGGCCCGCACCAGACCAGGTAGCACAGCGTAAGGCACGGTAAAGGTGTCCTGACTGCCGTCCGCCTCATGGATCGTCACCTGTAAATCGCCGCCGGCGTTGGTGGGATAGAGATCGTCGAAGGTGAACTTACCCGGCGGAACCGTTGCCTCGTACAACAGGGCACCGTTCTGGGTGACCGTCACGCGAGCATTAGTGCGCGCCACCCCGCTTATCGACGGCGCAAAGCCGCGACGGGAGCCCGGCAGCATGCGGACATCGGTGGCCAGTCTGCCGCCGATAAAACTGACGCTGTCAAAGAAGGTCCCGTCGGTCCACCCCTGACCCAGCCGTAAGGTGGAAGCCCAGTTCACCAGACTTCTCTCTGCCCAGGTGGCGATGCTATCCCAATGCTTATCCACGGCCTGAGCCTGGTAGCTGGACTGGTGATGTAACCGCCAGCCAAAGGCGCGCAGGCTGGCATCCAGGCCGAGGTAATGATGGCTGCTGCTATCCCCGTCGACGATGCTCTGATAGCTGTTGGCCTGATAGCGCAGCACCGCGGCGGGCACGCCGCTGTCTACCTTCTTCAGATTCACCGCCCCGCGATAAGGGGATTGCAGCAGCGCCTGGGGCATATTCACCCGCAGGACATTTTCTCCGCTGTCATACTCCCAGGCAATCGCCTTATCAATTTGCGCAAAGCGCAGGCAGGTGGCCGCCGCCGGCCATTGGGCGTCCTTCAGCTGCAGGGCGTCGAACAGCGAGGGCGAGATGCAGGGCTCGAGCTGGCCATCGTATTCCTGGATAACAAACGTCTCTTCCGCCATGTCCCGACCATTCACCGAGAGGAGGCTGCGATACTGTCCGGGGTGCAGTGGATTACCGTATTGATATTTCTGGAGATCAACCGGCGCGGCGCCGTGCAAATGGGCACGGTTAAAACTAAACGCTTCTGCCGCCCATGCCTCTTGCCAGGGGAGGAGGAGCATTAACCCAAACTTGATCTCCCTGAGTTTCATAATAATGTCCTTACTGAGGATAATTATGATTCACTACCGCGCCGTAATCATTGATGGTGGTGAAGCTGAATCTCGCTGGCAGCATGTGCAGCGCGGCCCCTTTAGGCGTGATAACCAGCGAGGAAAAAGGGGCGACCATGCCAGCGGACTGTTTTTGTCCGTTAAGGGTGATGCTGTCGATGGTGATATAGCGCGATGAGGTATTACTCACCCGCAGACCACCGCCTGCGGGAGCCAGCGCCCAGCTCAGCGCTTTGTCCGGCGCTATTTTGTCCGCCGCCACGCCTGCCGGACGGTAAAACAGCTTGATGCGCGACCGTATCGCGAGCTGCAGATAATTGATTGCCGTGCCGTTTTTCGGCTCAGGCGGGATGTCCAGCAGATTGAACCAGAATAGCGATTCCCGATCCTGGGGCAGACGGCTGCCGTTGAACACCAGGCGCCAGCTTTGGCCTTTTCCCGGCTCAATGCGCACAATCGGCGGCAGCACAATAAACGGCGCCGAATCTTTTTCCGGTCGATTTTGCACGCGGCCATCGTCGACCCAGACCTGGGTCAGCGACGGCGTCTCCCCCACATTGGTGGCCCTGACCGCGATCTCTTTTTTGTCGCCGGGAAAAACGATCCGTGTGCCGTCAATAACCATGCTGGCGTCCGCCGAGGGTAAAATGCTGGAAAGCAGCCATGCCAGAACCATACGCCGCATATTCACCTCCTCCTTGCCGGGTGGATAAACGGCCCCTGACCGGGGCCGTGGACTGGGTTTACGGATAGACCACCGTAAAGTTGACGTAGGTCGCGACTTTTCCAGCCGTAGCGGCGTCGGTCGCATAGTAGCGGGCGTAGAAAGGCAGCGAAGCGGAACCATCCTGCTCAGCGACCGCCACCGGGATCACCGAAGGGCGGGCAACGGTGCCGTCCACAGCAATCGTCGGGCTCTCCGCGAGGTTAATCGCCGTAAACCGGGTGTTCAGCAGCTCCACATCGACATTTTCTGCTTCCGTGCCGTCAGACAGAGTGTTTTTTAGTCGCCCCTCCGTGGAAACGAATTGATCCTTCTCGAAGTACACCGAGACATCCGATCCCGGGGTACAGCTCATCAGATCGATGGTGAAGGGAACGACGCCCGCCGTCTCGCCCGCGCTGCTGAGCGCCGAACGCTGGACCGTCGGCAGAGTCACCGTCTTGTCTTTATTCACTACCGTACAGGTATTTTCGATGACTTCACCATTAAAGGTGACTTTGCCATCAGCAGCCTGCGCCGCTACCGGAGAAAGCATCATCATCGCGACGAAAGATGCCATTCCTTTGCTATATTTTTTCATAATCACTCCTTATCACCACGCTTATGGCAGGATCGTTCAGGAAATACCCCTGGCGTACTTTCTACGTACAATTTATTAATACTCAGTCCATTGGATTAGCCGGTTATCTTTTAACCCCTTCCCTGCACTGACATCCTACTCATTTCGTCATTTATTATTCAAACTCACCACCAGGACAGTTTCTTATTTTTATAGAATAGTCTTAAACCCATGCGAATAAATAAAAACAAAAAACACAAATAAAAAAACAAATACCTGAAAAATAAGAGTAATTTTTGTTTTTTATTTCATGAAAAACATCTAAAAAATGCGATCTACCTATCTCACCCTCATTATCGTCGTTATCCTCCTGCACCCTCCCCCCTGGATTCACACCGCAGGGAGTATGTTATTTTTGATCTTTAATACCTACAGTAAATTGTCGAATCAAGCAGGACAGCATGCACAGCTGTATTTATGCCAGGAGGTCTTTATGTTGATCTGCATTACGGATTCAGAATATTTTAATATTGCGCTTAAGGCGTATATTAATGAGCCCCACAGCAAGCCTCTGGATATTAAAGAATTGATTTGTTACCCATTTAGCGGGCAGAGTGAGATGTTTTATACGTTTTTTTCGACCGATGCCGGTGCCCGGTTAAGCACCATCCTGATCGATTACAGCCGCGCCAGCATCGAAGTGCTGCAGGTCGCACTGAGCCTTAAAGCATTTAATCCCCTGCTCCGTATCTTTCTTTTTACCAGGCCTGGCTACACGCTGAGCGAACTGGAAAGCAGCCTGGCCATCGTGGTCGGCGCGGAGTTTATTACCTGCTTTGCCGGGCTCAGCGCGGCGCTGGCCCGCTGGCCGCTACGGTCCCCCCCGCCGGCCAACAAACTTTATATCGCGATCCCGGATAGCTATAACCTGACCCGTAAGGAGACCTTTTTAATCAGCCTGCTGATGGGGGGGATGCCGTTGTGCCACGTGGCCAGCACCATGCAGCTCACGATCAAACGGGTCTACTATTATCGTTCACGCGTGCTCAGCAAGCTGGCGGTAAAAAATAACGTGGAATTGGTCACTAAAGTTCAGGGAATGGTATTGCGCCACTATCGACAGGAGACTGGTCATGAAATCGTATCTCTACGCTAAAGATCGCCTCATGCTGATGATCCTGAGCTGGCTTAACGCCGACGAGACGCTCCCGTCTCGCCACGATTTTCATCAGGCCGAGGCCCTGCTCTGCACGCTACATATTCCCTATGTGCTGAAGCCCGACCTGGAACAGCTAAGGGCTACGCTGCAGCCGTTACTCGCCACCGCCGGGCCGCAGGTCGGTGAGGTTAACGCATTTATAAGCGCCTTGCTAACGCTGTATACCCGACTCACCGAATATACCGCCGTTGAGCACTACCTGCTCTCCCGGCACCTCTGAGTGACATGCCGCCAGGGCAGGAAGACGCCGCGCGCCTCCTGCCCGTAAGGCATTACCTTGGGTTAGCAGGCGGCTCGCCGCGCCGTGAGACGTAATCCCGATAGTCCTCGCCAACATAAATCTGCCGTGGCCGGTAGATGGTCAGCGGCGCCTGGTGCATCTCGTTCCAGTGCGCCACCCAGCCGACCGTCCGTCCGACCGCGGTGACCACCGCAAACATCGACGAAGGCAGATTCATCGCCTTGAGGATCACCGCGGTATAAAAATCCACGCTCGGCGACAGGCCATTTTCCACAAAGTAGGGGTCGGTCAGCGCCACGTCCTCAAGGGCCATCGCCACCTGCAGCAGACGGTCGGACATTCCTACCTCCGCCAGTACCCGATGGCTGGTTTCACGCAGGATATCGGCGCGCGGGTCGCGGTGACGGTAGCGTGAGTTGCCAAAACCGAGGCGGCGAAATGCCTGCGGGTCGCGTTTTGCCTGACGCAGAAACGCCGGAACCTGATCGACGCTTTCAATCTCTTCCAGCATCCGCATGCTCGACTCATTGGCGCCGCCGTGCATCGGTCCCCACAGCGACGCTAGCCCGGCGGCGACGCAGGCGAATAAGTTCGCCCCGGAGGAGCCCGCCGCGCGCACCGTGGTGGTGGAGGCGCACTGCCCGTGATCGGCATGCAGGACCAGGATCTGGTTCATCGCCTGTTCGATGACCGGATTGAGGACGTATTTCTCGGCCGGGATAGCAAACAGCATCTGTAGGAAATTGCCGGCATAGGAGAGATCGTTGCGCGGATACGCGGCGGGTTGTTCAATGGTGTACTTGTAGCTCATGGCGGCGATAGTGGGCATTTTCGACAGCAGCCGCGTGGCGGCCAGCGCCCGGTGCTCCGGATTTTCCACATCCAGGACATCATGATAGAACGCCGCCAGCGCCCCCACCAGGGCGCACATCAGCGCCATCGGGTGCGAATCGCGACGAAAGCCGCTGCACATGCGGGCTATCTGCTCGTGCACCAGGGTATGGCGGGTGATGGTTTCGCGAAACGTTTGATAGCTGGCCTCATCCGGCGCGTCGCCCCGCAGCATAATGTACGCCACCTCGAGAAAATCACACTGGCGGGCCAGCTGGTCCACCGGATAGCCGCGGTGCAGCAGCACGCTGTTTTCCGTATCGATCCACGAGATCGCCGACTGGCATCCGGCGGTGTTAGCGAAGCCGGGGTCGTAGCTGCAGAATCCGGACTGATTCAGCTCGCGTATGTCGACCCCCACATGGCCCCGGCTTCCCGGCACCTGCGGCAGGGTGATGGGCGTCGGTTGCCCGGCAATAGAAAGCGTTAACGGTGTGGTGCTCATCCTGTCAGTTCCCCCAGCAGCTTATCAGCGACCTGAAGTCATTCTTCAGGCGGAAAGACCAACATAACCAATGTGATGCGGCTTATTCATTGATGTCAACACTATAACGCTGACAAAGAGGATATTTTGCTGGCCTTCCCGGGGAAACAGGCCGTCTTTCCCCACCCCACCGCTGGATAGCGGCACAAATCGCCAAGGATAAAGGCGATCAGCGCTGTCAAAATTTACGCTGAGTAAAGAAAGGATGAAGAGGAGCTACCATGAATTTTGTGCTGTCGATGACCCTCATCTGCATCGCTATCGCCTGGCTGATGATGAGCCTGCTGCCGGTATAGACGCAGTGCTAACCGCCACGCCAGTGGCCTGGATAACGCCTCATTCAATGGATTTCCGCCGTGGTCTTCGCCTCTGAAGTTTCAGCAGAGTCATACAAGAAGTACTGGTCGCATATCAGGCTGTTGCGGTTTCCCGGCGAGGGGTAGGCTAAAGGCCCACTGTTAAGGAGGTGATATGTCTGGACTGATCAACCCACATGCGGCCCCGGAAGAAGCAGCCTATGCGCTGATAATTGAGCTCGTTCGCGCCCAGCGCGTGCCGCAATATGAAGGCGATATTTCCGGCCTGCTGGCGATGTACGACGAAGCCGTTAACCATTTTAAAGAGAAAGAGTCCAAGCGTTAGGCGTGGGCGTCGTTGTGCAGGGAAAGGGTGACGCCTGCGGGAGACGCGCAGGCGTTGGCTGGATAACGGCTTGAGTTATCAGCTGCCGCGGTAGGTAGAGTATCCGTACTGACTGAGCAGCAGCGGGATATGCAGTTTTTGATTTTGCTTTGTGACATTGAAAATAACCGGAACCACCGGGAAGAACGTATTCATGTTTTGGCTTTTAAAATAGTCACCGGTTTTAAATGTCACTTTATACACCCCCGGCTCCATATTTTCCGCCTGCGGATAGAGCGATTTAATCCGCCCATCGGCATCCGTTTTGCCGGTGGCGATATGCTGCCAGCTGTCCCCTTGCTGCTTATCCAGCTCAATCTGCACCCCCGGCGAAGGGAGCCCGGTTTGCTGATTAAGAATGTGTACGCTGAGCGTGCCCTCTGGCGCCGCCAGCGCGCTGAAGCTGAGCAGGGAAATTACGGAGGCGATAACTAATTTCATAATCGTGACCTTTTGGGCAAGTGAAAGTGCCCTAACTATAGTCAGCGCGGCGGGGAAAAAAATTAAACTTTTTGTTATCAGATTGCGGTGATGGGGACTGTCCCCATACACAACACGCCGAACCGGTTTTGTCGTGAGAAGAGGAAGTGTCTTATGTGTGAGTAACCCCGTGCTCTGCGTAACAGGATACGGGACACTTAATCTGTCAGGGAGGGGAAATAGATTAGCTCGGGTCAAATATCACAAGGTTAAAGAATATACGCCGTGGCCTCTGCCCCCTCTAACAGAAACAGTGCTCACTGAAAATGGCCTGCCGTATTCGAAATAATCATTTAATATTATTTAAACGACTATTCCAGTGGAAGTAATCACCTGGCGCAGATATTAATTGTTATCATTGATTCTCTTGTCGCCACGCCTTCACCATCTCCTTTGTTACCTCTTTCTTGTAGCAAATGGGTGAATACCCACCCGCTTTGCTCCAGGCACTGCGGCCACCGCACGAGCTGCCGTTCCGCGCGGTATTGAAGGGACAGGCACAGGTGCCGGGGTAGGATGCGACAGAGTCATCAATAATTCTTTGCCTGACCTGATCATCGCTTAAGGAATTCGATTTGGCGATAGAAATATCTGATGCAAAGACAAACACAACAGCGAATACGGAGATGGTGACGAATTTGATGTTCATTTGGATCTTTCCAGGTCGAAGATGAACATCGAGGGTATGCTTTCAAAAAGCATTGAATATTGATCTTTAGCAACTGTCATTCGCGCCAGCTTAAAATGCGATACCTAGCCCCGGTAACATAAATTAAAGTTATGAAGAGTGTTAGCCTGTTTATTATTTGCCTGCAAACATTTATTGCAGGAGGAAATATTTTTCAGAAAATGAAATTAATCAATAAGGTGACCAGATTACGGAAAATCGCTATCCAGGATAGTAACGTGTGAGACGCTAGCTCCATGACAATGACGCCATTTTTGCCGCCAGTGACACAAAGACGACACAGAGAGGAAAATAGTCTGGATGAAGATTGGTATAACGCTTTGATTCAAAATGGCACCCCTACAGGATTAGATATAAACACATAACAAACTGATTTTATTTAACTATTCAGGTTACAAAAATCACACATACCCCCAAATGTACCCCCATATATTTTTCTGCGGGTGAGAATTGACTATTTATCGTGCAATTTGGGGCTCACGGCACCTTCTCACATGTCGGTAATATCCACCGGTACAAAATCACGCCCAAATTTATGTGCGGAAAAATTTCTCTATATACATGCAAAATGTGTTGGTTCGGTTGGTTCAGTTGCCTCAAAACGTAAAGTCCATTGTTTTATTTGGATATTTAGCAAAAAAGTGAACCAACACCACCAGATTTTGAACCAACATTTACCGCATTGAGCCAACATTGCATCCAAACCATAGAGAGAATCCAATGAAAATGTATCTTATGGACCTGAAACAGGTATGTGAAGCTACCGGGTTTCGAAAGACTGCTATCTACGACTGGATGAAAAAAGGTACTTTCCCTCACCCAGTTAAGATAGGTCGTAGCGTTCGCTGGCCATCAGGCGAAATTGAGGAATGGATAAATGGGCATATTTCTCATCGAGATAGTGGTGCCGACTAAGCTGGTTTTACCAGCGAGACAGTCCTTCATGCCCCCCTGGGGCGACTCTAAAGGTGCGATTTCCGCATTTTTAACCAACAACAGGGTGACTAACGATTACCCTGTTCGCCTGAAAGATTCCCTCTTACATCCGGGATATTACCGCATGTACGGGCCCGGAAATTTAATACGCTCGATCGCCTCTATAACATGCAGCTCCAACCACAACACACGTCTGCCAATCAGTGCAATCCAAATCCGTATCAAACAGTATAAATTTAACAAGCATTTTTTGGGATGCCCTAAGCAAGCATTTCAACGTCAGACTATCGCCAGCGCAATCCTTCAGCCGGCGGTAGCTCTTAAATTTCCAAAGCATTCCAAAATTTATGACCACCAGCGCCCCACGTCCAAGGAGATGATGGATGAAGAAAACAATTAGTTATACAGTAGTATACTGTATAGACTGAAAACACTGATTTCTCGCCCTCTCATGAGCAAACCCAATATGGCAGCATTCCGCGTTCCGGCTGAATTGCATGGCGTAT
Organism: Klebsiella sp. C283; assembly: GCF_048822555.1. NCBI lineage: Bacteria > Pseudomonadati > Pseudomonadota > Gammaproteobacteria > Enterobacterales > Enterobacteriaceae > Klebsiella > Klebsiella sp. C283. The sequence continues at coordinate 6,667 of NZ_JBMEZS010000001.1, read as the reverse complement.
TTAATCAGGCTGTAGCGGCGGCGGACTGTGACAAAACAGCGTGGCTGCTCGTTGCCCTGCGCATCAAACTGAACCAGCCAGATAGCAACTCACAGATGCGCATGCTTGAGCTGGTGGAGCGAATGGAAGTAGCGGCGGCTGCTCTGGCGGGTGGCAAGCAGGGGATCACGCCGACCCTGTACAATGAAGCGGCTCTTATCGGGATTGTTACTGATACTATCCGAGAATGGTTCGACAATGGCCGCGTTATCGCTGAGAGACTCAATGAGGCTGGTTATCAGTCTAAGGCGGGTAAGGCATGGGATAAAGACATTTACAGCGCCTGGAAGCGTCAGGGACGCAACGCTGATAAACTGGGGGTCGAGTTACACTGAATAACTCAGTGCTATCGGTGAAATGCTGATTTAGTATCTGGTTATCTATGCAATTACGGTTCTGAAGTTGGATATATTTTATGCTTTCTTTCATACCAAATTAGATAAAAATGCCCGTGAAGTTCGATACCCCAAGCTCTTCTAGTATTCCCTAATCTGAACCTAAAAATGGTGTCGAATTGTTCGTAACCCAAATCCATCCATCTTGCTACGGCCTCATCACATAAATCTGTTATGTCATGATCATGATGCATAAGGTGCCTTTCACCAGATGCCATCTTTTGTATTTCTTGCCAATCTAACCCTTGAAGGGCATTCATACCTAAAATTATGGGGTCATCCCACTCGCCTTCGTTCCACTGCCTCAATTCTCCCCATTCCCATTGACCATTCACATCGGCATGCCGCGCACACCAAGTCATTAAACGACCGAACCGCGAGCCGGATTCATTTGCTACCGGTTGTTTTGGCACGTCAAGTGTCCCAAAGGAAGAACCAATAATTGGAATTTTTTCTAAATCGGGAAGAAATGCTACTTTAGGTTGATTTTTAACAGCTAAATTTTGGAATGACGCAGCTAAGCGTACAGACTTCTCTCTCCTTTTTTCAGCCTTAGCTGACTTGCGCTCCAAGCGAATATCTTTTCTCGACATAATTACAGGGATGAGTAGTATTCAGCCATAGATGCCTTTGTTATAACCTCAGAGCAGGAGGCCATAGGCTGCATATCACCTCTGGCTTCTAACCAAGGAGCCTCTTTATGAGTGAGGTTGCTAAGCCACTGCGCAGTTTTACCACCATAAAAATCAAGCACTATATCTATGGTCTCTTTGTGGTCTTCACTCAGCTTAGAGGTGTCACCGTCTCTGAAATCTACCGAGCTAACTTTGAACATTCCTCGATGCATATTATAAAGGTGTTTGTTGACCGGGCCGTTAGCCCACGCCTCAAACTCTTCAGGGAAGATTTCTTCTTCGTCCCACACCAAAGCCCATGCTTGGCTGTAATACACCAACTTTTGAAGCTTCATCGCAGTGATTTCACCAGTTTTTTCAAGTATATACTTAGCGGCATCAATTACGCTTGCCATAGATAGCCCCCGTTCCTTTAAGTCTATTAATGTCTACTATCGTTAATAATCGCATAGAATACAGCATAAAATCTGTAAAAAAATTCTCCTTGTTACTCTTTGCTGGCTTTTGCTAGCTCGCAGTATTTACCTACGCGGCGTGGTGGGCTTCTTCACTGGTAGGCTGGCACGTTCATCCTGCGCCGGTGGCGCTCTTTGGCCTGTAGCGCCTGCGCCAGCCCGTTGCGAATAGTGTAGCGAGTATGGCTATCAAGCCCCTCGCCACTCTGCCTGGCTATCTCCAGCAACGTTAATTCAAGCTTGTGACGGTCGAACATGGAAGAGCTCCTGTTCATGGCTTGTAACCGGCTGATTTTAGATAATTCTGTCAGAGAACCAGAGTTAAACTTGCTGTAATCGTGCCATGCTCATGGGGTAAGCGTTAGGGCAATCTTAGCGTGCTCATGGGGTAGCCTTTTTCGATGTTCGTTCAAATTAACGCATTGACGTCTCAGCTTTGCGCATCACCCGGGCGAACCCTTTAGCGTCCCTCGGTTCTTTCAACCGCCAGTAAGCTGATTCAGTCTTTAGCAGGCGAGAGCGCTTTTTCTCGAAGGTATCCCATCTCATGCCGGCAGGCTTCGGAAACTTGAGCGGGCTATTTAGCAGGCTGCCCGCGGGTGGGTAATCATCCCCCCATAGATCATGCCTCTGCTTCCACACACTGCGCCGTAAGCGAGCGGTCTCATCTTCACTCTGGCTGGCATAGTGAAGGCTCCAGCATTTACGACACCCTACGTCCTTCCGGCCAATAAATAATTTCGCAACCCGGCCACCACAATGCGGGCAAATGTACCATCTCCGGTAACCAAAACCTGCCCGGGTGATCGTGATGCCAATAACCCGCATTACCCCGTTGATTGTCGCGCTGTACCCGCCAGAGACCAGAGAGAAGTACACCCTTCCACTATTGGTATCACAAAAAACCTGTGTTTTCGGGCTCGAATCCACCAGCTTTCTTTGCATATCTGCCAGAAACTGGAGGTTAATCCGTGGTAGCGCAGAGGTGTAAACCCGCGTCGGCTCTCTCATTGGCTCAGATCTCCGCTAAAAAAATCCGCAAATGAATACGAAATTATATGAGTTCTGCACAATTGGTTACGGCGAATGCGACCTAATAATCGTTGCTATAACATTAACAATTGTTAACCACTCATGGGGTAAGCGGTTTTTCCGCATGTATCGGTTCCGTTTTTACGCTATCAGCGTTTTGATAACTCCCGCTGGAAAGCAGCTGCCATCTGCGGCTTCGCATCAGCAACACCATGCTGCAAAAACTCTTTCCTTGCTCTTGGCAGGGTGAACTTCTGCGGGATGTTCGGATCTGCCACATAGATTGCGTAATTTGCTGAATATCCGATGCGGCCAGTGATACACGTCCCGTTAGTGATAACCTCTTTAAACTGCGAGTTAATCAGGGTGCTGGTATCAACTGGCGTATAGATTGCGGCTACGAGTCCAGCCTCATGCAAAGCTGCTGTCATTGCGCGAGGTAAGCGCCGCCCGGTAATGTCCCTCACCAGCGCATTCATGTTGCTCCGTATTTTGTTCATTCCCCGGCCTTTGATGCCCATTTATCACCTCTTATCCTTACCTGGTACGTACTGAAAAAACTTCTTTTTGCTGCGTACCGTGCTGCGTACTGCGAACCTAAAAACTTTGACGGCTCAAGTCTCATTGTTGTTCTTAGCCCGCTACTGGCGCGGGTTTCAGGATGCCCGCGTTTAAAATCCGTCCAGTTCAGTCCAATATTTTAAAGCCGTTTTCGGTGCGAGCCTCAATGCGAACCATCACCCTGCAAGCTTCCTGAAAAGATGTTCCGCCACCGATATCATCAGCCCACGCACGGTATAGTTTTCGCTTTTCGTCGTTAGGCACGGGATCGCCTTTCGATGTCAACTTTTGTCACCCTCTCATGGGATAGGGCGCACATTGAGTAACGCCCATGAACCATGGTTAGAATGAGCCATTAGCCCGGCGCCTAAGCCCATAGAGGCTTTCCATTCCTGATGACATTGGCCCCCCGCGATCCATATCCTCAAGGAACCCAGAGACTGTAACAACATCGCCCTGCTGGACTGCCTCAACACCAGTGATGTTGTGCTGGCTGCCGGTTGTCTGATCTATCAGCTGTATATTTACCTGTATCGGCCGCTTAGAGCTATCTCCCGATTGGCTGGATGATGCAGATGAAGTTGGTAGGTATTCTTTACCTGTAGACGCCTTCTGGATCGTCGGAGAACTACCGGTAACATCCTTATTGCTGAACACTCTGCCTCGGTCGCCAGGAATCATAATTAACCCGTTTTTGGTCTGCAGGAGTTCAGGCATATTCCCTTCGCCAACCTGGTACGCCCCACCAGCACCTACCGTTCCGCCATTTTTTCGTTTGCCGGCCAGCGCAGCACCAATGGCGAACGCAGCTACCATGCCGGCAATACCGGCAATTGCAGCCCCACCGAATGTGGCGATAGAAGCTGCGGCTGCGGCAGGAGCCCACGCGGCCGCAGTTTGCGCACCGGCCTGTTGCGATGAGTTAGATGTCATCTTATCGGCTATCATCGCCATCGCAGCATTTTTCAGGTATTGAATACCAACTTCAACCAGAGCCTGAATGACGCTATTAAGAATGGCGTTCCCCAGATTCTTGAAAGCCTCAGTGGCGCTTTGCGTACCGTTGATTAATCCCGTCATCGAACTTGCGGCCTGGCTGGCAAAACCATCAACTGCCGCCGCCATAAGTTCGTTAGTTGTGCTTTGGTTGCGGAATATCTCCCATTGAGCCTCAATTCGCTGTTTTTCATAGGTATTGTTTGCAGCGTTCCTGAGAGCTAAAGCTTCCTGTTCAGTGATTGTCTTTTGCTGTTCAAACTGCTGAATAAGCGCAAGTTCCTGAGCATGCTGGTTAGCGAGGCGCTGTACTGGATCTACCTCGCCGGCTGCCTGTTGCTGTGGCGTAACGACCTGCTGCGCACGAATTTTGGCTAGGTTGACCTGATGCTGCTGTTCCATCAACTCCGATTGTTGGTTATAGGTCTTCTGATCAATCATCTGGCCATCGAGTTGGCGTTTAAGTTGCTCTCTGCCGTCAGAATAGGCTTTATTTTCCTTCCTGAGCGGGTCATTGCTGATCGCATCATTAAGGTCTTTCTGTCGCTGCTGAGCGTCAAATAACTGCCCGGCCAACTCACGCACTCTTTCCTTCTGTGCATCGGTAGCCTTAGCTCCGAGAGCGGCCACAGCATTAAACTGCGCGGACTCTCTAGTATTCTCGTCATAGCGCATTGTCAAAACGGCAATCTGCCGCTGCAGGTTGTCGATTGAATCGTCGCCGCGAGCAAAGGCATTCTTCGGGGGCTTGTCCTGCTTTTTCCTGGCGTCGGCAATTTGCTTATCCAGCACAGCAGCAGCATCAACGTATTTCTTATCGTCAATGAGCCCTTTAGCCTTGTCTTTGCTTAGTTGTTCACGCTGCTGGTTGAGCTTATCAACGACTGTTTGACCAGATTTAATGATCGAATTGGCATTGTTTTCTGCAGTTTTCTTTTCGAGGTTGGTGATATATGCGGGAGTTTCCCCTTTAGACGGCGTGTAAACATTTTGCGAGTCTTTACTTGCCTGCTGAGCCATGAGGATCAAGGCGCGCTCTGCCTTAAGCCTTTCAACCGTTTGCTCAGTTTGTTTTACTCCCCAGCCCAAGCCTGCCTTTCTCGCCTTAGCTAAGTCAGACTCAGCAACAGCAAGTTGCTCAGTATTTTGCTCAAGCTTTTGAGTTAGCATCACAGCGTCTGGTGCGTTTCCGGTTGCGACGCTGATACTGAGCGCGGCGCCGTCCAAAAACTTCGCCAGATAGCGTGAAGCCCCAATAGCATCATCTATTTTTGACACCGCCACACCAAACTGAGTAACCAAGGCATTGGTAGCCTGCGTGACGGTACGAGGCATTTTTTCAAACTGCTGGTTAATTTCGTCCGACCGTTTTTCGATCGCCGCAAGCACTTCACCAATATCTAACTTGCCGGCCAGCATCAACTGGCGGAGCTCGTTAAATGGAACCCCCATACCATCAGCAATCTGCCGCGCCAGTTCCGGCATCTGTTCCAGAACTGAGTTAAACTCTTCCGCCTGAATTCTGCCGGACGCTACAGACTGCATAAATTGTCTTAGCGCATTAGCCATTTCTTGGGCTGATGAGCCGCCGATAGTGCCAATTTTCTGCAGCGTCATCACAAGTCGGTTAACATCACTGTTAGTAGCACCTACGGTTTTCAGTGTGGCGGAGAACTGCTGCCAGAGGTTGACGGTATCACCTAGGCTTGCCCCAGTTGCGGAGGCAATATTTACCAGTTGCTCAAAGCTTCTGGCTCCGGCTTCGGTGCTGGAAGATAGCCGTGTTACTCGTGCCTGAAGCAAGGTAAATTCTTCAGATAGTTGCTGGAGCTTCATCAACGCCTGAATTGATATGTACCCCTTAACGGCCACAGCAAGGCGTGAGACCCCCCCTCCCAACTTATCGAGGCTTTTATCAAGTTTTTCTGCGGAATTGCCAGCCCTTTTGACTGATGTCTCAATCTGTTTTAGGGCCGCGTCAGCGGCGCGCTGCCCAGAAAGCAATTTTGCTACATCCGCCTCAATCTCTATCGTGTAATCGCCAAAGCCTGTTGTCATGCTCACCTCAATGGATGGTTATTACCTTATTTTTTCTCAGGGATATGGTGTTCATGACTGTAATGACATGGCGACCATGCTCAGTAAGCCGATACTCCGGGCCATCAAAAGAAATAAACTCCATCAACATTCGATAGGCCTTACGCTCGAAGGTCGAGTCATACTTATCTTTGGACGCACTCACAGCGTTATCAACAAGTCCGGCTGAAAGTAGAGGAGCTTCGACACACCCGCTAACGCCATCCACGGTAAGAACGTTGCTACCCGTTTCCCGCCGCAGATCGCGGATATAGGTTTCGGCAATCACCTCAGCCAGTCTCTGTAGTTGCTCCATCATCCACCCCGCTTAACGGATTCAAGACCCTTAGCAACCAATGCGCGGGCAATAGCGTTTACCGTTGGTGCTACACCAATCGGAGAACGCTTGCGCTCCTCTTCCTGAATTTCACGAATGGACTGAAGGTGCTCCCGGCAAAGTGCTACCGTGATTTGTGAT